>NZ_BAAAHK010000013.1:227475-867765 GCF_039525325.1 Kribbella koreensis | reverse complement strand
CCGGGGGCGGTGGCGGCGGGGGTGGTTTCGAGGAGGGGTGGGCCGCCGATCAGTTCGGCGGTGGCTCGGGAGAGGCGGGTCAGGAAGCCGGGTCTCGGCGGGAGCGGCTCGGGGTCAGCGGGTTCGGCTACCGGGGTTGGCGGGACTACCCGCTGGGCGTTCCATTCCAGGAACTCGCCGCAGGAGCCGCAGAAGGTGTCGCGTCCTGAGTTGTGATGTCCGCACTCGCCACAGATCAGCATCAGTGGTCCTCCACCTTGACCAGGTGCTCGAACGAATAGACCAGACTGTTGCGCTCGAGATCGATCCGCGCCTGCTCCGTACCACGTTCACCGGTGACCGGATTGGCACTGAACAGCCGGATGTCCTCCACTGCCTGCACCCCGCGTACCGCCTGCAGCACCGCATACACGTCGCCCGACCGCACCGACCGCCCGAACTCCCAGCCTGAACCGTCGAAACCCCCACCAGGCAAGGGATTGAGGAACCGGTACAGCACCGCCAGTGCCTCCGCCCGAACCCGGTCGCGATCGACCCGCGGCCGGGCCACCAACCGCGCCACCACCGTCACTCCGCGGTACCGGGGTGGCTCGACGGACACCCGCGTCCCGATCAACCGCACTTGCTCCAGCCGCTCGGCCAGCTTCTCCAGCAGCGGCACGGGCGGCACCAGGTCGGCGAAGATGATCTCTCCGTCCCGCTGCGCCGCGGCCGGCACCACCAGCACCTTCACCGTCCCGGCCAACTCGGCATCGCCCGCGGTGATACAGCGAATCCTCGCCGCCTCCGGCACCGCCTCCCGTGCCAGCGCCTCGTAGTCCTCGGCAGTCACCGCCCGGCCACGGGTGCGCAGCAACATCGGCGCCCGGTCCCGTGCCTCGGCCAGGCTCTCGCCGTCCGTACCACCCTGCGCCGCCACCCGATTCTCGACCGCCGAAACGAACGGGATCGATGACCGGAGGCTCACGATCGCCGCCCGGGGCACGTTGCCGCGGAGTCCACCACCGGTCGCGTAGCCCCGGATCCGCACGATCTCGTCCTTGGCCGGTACCGCGCCGTGCCGCCGCAAACCGCCGTCAGCAAGGCGGACCGCGGGGCCGAACGACACCTCACCCGGTACCGCGTCCAGCCGGAAGTGCCGATCCTCCGGCCCGCTGGCGGCGAAGTCGTCGACCTCGCTCCACTCCGTCCAGCCATGCTCCGAACTCACCTCGATCACCGGACTCGCGATCCCGGCCAGAACGGGCGCGGTACCGACCGCGAACACCTGGCCGGGTACTCCGTCGGATTCGCCCAGTACTTCGTCGAACACCAGCTCCGCGTGGACCGCGTCCGCGGTACCCCCGACACTGCACGCGTCCAGCCGGCGGACCAACGGGGAAGCCGTGTAGCCGGCCTGGCCATCGCCCGGCTCCTCCACCCGCGCCCGGATCCAGCCCGCCGGCTGCCCACCGATGACGCTGGTCTGATGTCCCGCCGGCAGATGCAGGACCATCGAACCCGACCGGTTGAGGCCCCCGGTCTCGTCCCGATCGACGTCGCAGGCCGTCCACGAGGAGCCGGTCCACGCCTCCCAGGCCAGCGGCGGATCGTCCGGATCGATCCCGAGCCCCTCGGTCTGCCCGCCGTACTCGAGCCGTACAGCGAGGGATGGGGCGGCGCCGTCCAAGCCGATCAGCAACTCGTCACCGGCTCGCGGCGGGGTGGAGAAGGCCACGGCGGCCGAGGCGCCGAGGTCGTGTTCGACCGGGTCCGGCTCTTCCTCGGTCCTGGTCAGCAAGGCGACCACGGAGCACGGAGAGATCGTCAGGTCGGCGGTCGAGGTGAACACGACCGCCGGCTCGGACCCGGACCGGATCGTGCCGATCTCGGTGCCCCGGGCAACTGTCAGGGGCGCGCGGGCCGGCGCCGAGAGCCAGAAGGTGACCGGCGCGGTGGCCGGCGTCGGTGGTACCAGCCGCAAACCGATCAGGTCGAGGAACTTCAGTTGCAGCCGGTCCGGCACTCGGTTCAACCGCTGGTACAGGCCGTCGATGAGATAGGCGTGCGCCTCGATCAGCGTCACGCCGGCATCGGCCGGACTCTGGTCGGTCCACTCCGGGCAGGACCGGCGGACGATGTCGAGCGCTTCGGTGACCAGATCGCCGAAGCGCCGGTCGTCCAGGTCGGGGGCGGGCAGCGCCATCACGCCACCTCCGCCGCGGCCGGGTGGCGATCCGTGGCGAAGTCGACCACGATCACGACCGGTTCACTCTCGTCGACAGGCCGGTAGTGGATCGCGATGTGCAGCAGTCCGTCGACGGCCTCGTCGGGGGTCACCTCGACCTGCCGGACCTCGACCCGCGGTTCGCACGCCGCGATCGCCTGTTCGACCTCGTCGGCGATCCTGACCATGGTGGCCGGGGTGGCCGCTTCGAACAGGAAGTCGCGCAACCGGCAGCCGAAGTCCGGGCGCATCACCCGCTCGCCGGGATAGGTGAGCAGGACCAGCCGGATGCACTGCTCGAGCTTGTCGATCCCGCGCGCGAAACCCAGTCGTCCGGTCGCGCCCTCCAGCGGGAACCGGAGCCCGGCCACAGCCTGGGTCGTCATGAAGTCTCCTCCGGCCATCAGTTCAGCTTGATCGGCTTGCCCTTGATCTCGACCGGCCCGGTCCCGTTCACGGTGATCTGCGCGCCTTCGAGATTCAGCCGCTGGGCCTTCAGGTTCAGCGCCGCGCCACCGTCGATGGTGACCGCGCCGCCGGCCCCGGCGACGATGTCGATCGCGCCACTGGGACCGCACTCGATCACCAACCGGCCCTTCTCTCCCGGCCGGGTCAACTGCCCGGGCACGCTTCGGAGCGCGACCACACCGGCCACCTGGTCGATCCGTAGCGTCAGGTTCCCGTCCCCGCTGCCGAGCAGGATCTCGGCCTGGTCGACCCGGGCCTGCCCGGTCAGCTCGTCGTGGAAGGCCAACCGGGATCCCGACGGTGCGACGAGCCCGCGCCACTGCACGGCCGCACTGTTGCCCTGGGCCTGGATCGCCGGCGCGCCGAGTCCGTACGTACTGCGGTTGTTGACGATTCCACCCAGGACGTACGGCCGCTGGAGATCGCCGAACTCGAAGCCGACCATCACCTCGTCACCGGTCTCCGGCAGGAACAGCGCGCCGCTGCGCTCACCCGCGCCGGCCTGGACGACAGCGGCCCAGCCCGTCTCGTAGTCGGGCGACAACCACGGCAGGATCACCTTGACCCGGCCCTTCCCCAGCGGATCGAGGTTGTTGCTCACAATGCCGCAGACCACGCCGGCGATCCGGTCGTCGGCGCCCTGACCACCACGAACAAGCCCGAGCAGACTGCGATCGTGCCCGCCACTCACCTCGAACCTGGTCCGATACCGGCCGTGCTCCAGCTCATGTCGCGCTCTGGTCACCGTCCACCGGCCCGCGAACGGCGCGGCCACGCCGGAGACCTCGACAAGCTGCCCGGCGGCCAGCCAGGGGTCGCCGACACTCTCGCCGACCGCCTCGGCGAAGGTGCCGGCCAGCCGCTCGGCCAGTCCGCCGGCCCGGCTCCTGGCAGCCGGCCTGATCCCGGCACCTGACGACAGCGGCCGGTATGCCAGGACGGTCGCTTCGGCCGACGGCGGTGGACCCCATTCACCACTCGCCGCCGCCCGCGCCGCCGGGCGATCGTTGACCTTGGCAACTGTTTCGCCCAGCCCGGCGCCGACCACGGTATCGGCCGTCGCGAGCTTGACCCGTTCGCTGACCACGGTCGCCGCCAGCGGATCCCAGACCCGCACTTCGGCCTCCGGCGCGAGATTGCCGGCCGTGATCCGCGGCGCGAACGCGCGCAGGTTGGACAGCATCAGCAAGGCGATCGGCGGCGCCGGCGTACGCGCCCCGAAGAAGAACCTGTCCTGGGCGACACCGACCTCGGCGCCGGCCGCCGCCGCCCGCGCGGTCAGGAACTCCCAGTCGGTCTGGTTGACCTGGCCGACGTGCTCCTCGACAACCCGGCCGGGGGTGATCTCGCCGATCGTCAGCCCGGCCTCGCGGGCGATCTTGCGGGCGATGTCGGCATCGGACATGTTCACGAAGGTCCTGGTCCGGCGGACCCGCTGCAGCCGGTGGTCCTGGCTGTAGCCGCGCACGGTGACGAACGCCGTTTCGCCGTACTCCGCTTCGATCGCGGTCACCTCACCGGTCATCAGCATCCGCGGATCGCCCGACCGCCACGGCGACGCGGCAGCGATGCCGACCTCGGTACCGATCGCGAGCCGGGCGAACAGCTGGTCCAGCAGCCCCCGGTCGTCGAACACGATCTCGAACATGTCGGGCAGCCGCTGGCTCTGGTCCACCACCACCCGCATGATGCAGTCGGCCAGGTCCTGCGCGAGCGGCTGCCGGGCCGGCCCGCAGTACACGGTCGGCCGGACGGCAGCAGGCTCTTCCCGCTCGGCCACGATGGTCATCGAGACCGCCCCGGCGCGGACCGGCCCTTGCTCAGCCCGCCACCCGCGGTGTTGGCGCCCTTGTACTCCTCCAGCGTCAGCGTGACGGTCGCACGGCTCGGTACGCCGGCCGAGGTGAACCGCACGAAGTGCAGGTCGAAGCCCTTCAGCAGCATCTCCTTGGGCAGACCGCCCCCACCCGCTCCCCAGAGCAGCTTCAGCACCACCGGTGATCCGGGGGCGGTGTCACTGTCGGGGGACGGCTCCAGTCGCTTGCACGCCTCGCAGACCGGGCGAGTGCCTGGTGTCGCGGGTGGTGGCGTCGGTCCCGCGGACGACGACCGGTCGGAACGCAGCTCGATCCACTTCCTGAGCTTCTTCACGGAGGTCTTGACCGTCTCGGTGCCCTCCAGCCGCAGGTCCGCCAGGGTGATAGCCACCGCGTTCGGATCGACCATCGGGGCGGAGCTGTCGACCGTGCTCCGTCCGGTGTCGACCTGCCGTTTCCGGTTCAGGGTGATCTTCGCCGGGTTGTACTCGAAGGTCAGCGATTCGCTCTCATCGGCCTTGTCGACCAGGCTGAGCTTGACCGGCTGCCGTTCGGTTCCGTCCAGGAAGCCACCGTGCACCAGAGTCAGCTTCTCGATCGCGATGCCGCCGCCGGAGGTCGAGAACGGCGGCACCGTCCAGCCCACCGCGACGGCTTCGGTCAGCTTCCAGCTATGGATCAGCTGGTCCTTCTTGCCAGGCCCGCTGTGCAACTCGACGACGACGGTCGTGGTGGCGCTCTTCTTCAGCACCTCGGAGTCCCGGCCGGCGCTCCACTCCGCCGCCTGCTCCTCCAGCCACTCCCGCACCTTTCGCGAACCGGCGTACGTCATCGCTCGTTCCAGCGTCACCTTGCCGTAGCTGACCTTGCCCGGCAGATAGTGCGGTACGGCGTAGTTGCCGCCCTCGTCGAACGGTCCCTCGGGCGTCAGCTGGACCTCCAGCCCCGAGCACGCCGACCAGGTACCCAGCGACATCGAGTGGTCCAGTCTCGACACCCACACGTTGAACCACATGGTCACGCCCGGGGCCGGGCCCCGCTGCTTCGTGACCGGCTGCCGCGGGATCAGCGTCTCCGCGGTGCCCAGTACACCGCCCACCATCGAAACGCCCGGGACGCTCATCGCCCGAACCGCCCCTCGGCGTTCAAGAACCCGGTGTGGGCCAGCTCGAGCGTCTCGAGGGCCGGCCGCGAACCGGCCGAGTCGAACTCCGCCAGCCGCCAGCCGATTGGGAAGAACTCCTTGAGCTGCCAGGTGACGACGGGCAGGCCGAGGAAGTCGACCAGGTAGATCGCGCCGCTCAACGGGCTCCGGTCGCGGATGACCGACTTCAGCCAGTCCTGGACCCGCTCGGAATCGGCGCCCGCCGCGCGCGAGAGGCTGATGTTCGGGTAGCTGACGTTGCCCGGCACGATGGTCTCGTGGGTCGCGTTGCCCGGCCGGTAGCTGAGCTTCTGCCAACTGACGCCGAGGCCCGCGGCCTTGCTCCACGAGCCGAGCTGATAGCTGGACTTGTCGATGTCGATCACGTACCGGTGCGACATACCGACCTGGCCGGTGAGTTGCTCCAGTCCCTTGCCGGCCGACAACGGCGACGGTGTCATGGCGTCTCCTCCTACCGCGGATCGGCGAGCGCGCCATGGCGCTCGCGGTCGATGAGCAACTCCGAACGCAGCCGATGCCGGAAGTTGGCATAGAGCCTTTCGGCGAGCCGGCTGAGCAGCGACGGATCGTCCAGCCTGACCTCCAGGTCGGTCAGGTCCGGGCCGGACCGGTCCTGGATCTCGTCCAGCGTGACCTCCAGCCGATCCAGTCGGTCGAGCACGCCCGGATCGGTCGTCGCCGCCGGCGCGGTCGGCCGCTGCCAGGCCGGCGACCAACCGTCGGACGGGTCCTGTGCTGCCGGTACGCCTTCGCCCGGATCGTGGGGTTGAGTGAACTCGCTCCCGGCGGGCTCTGAAAGCAGCTGGTTGTCACCGAGGAAGTGGTCCGGCATCGACCAGGTCAGCTCTGCGCCGACCGGTGCCGCCTGGATGCGCTCTGTTGGTGCTGGACCGGCGGACGGATGCTCGATCGGCTTGTGTACAAGGGGAATCGCGACCCCCGACGACCGTTGCCGCTGCTCAGCTCGGACCGCCATCCCCTCCAGCCATCGCCCCTCCGCTGAGTCGGCCGACGGTAGGTTCGTCCCGAGAACCCGCTGCTGAGCAACATGAGTCAACTCATGAGCCAGCAGGCCCTGCACAGCCGGGTCGCTCGGCTCACCAGCCTCCGCCGGCAGATACACCACTCCGTCAGCCGTAAACGCCCGCGCACCAAGCTCGTTCGCCCGCACCCCCACCGCCGGTCCCCGTCGTACCGGCACCTCCCCGGAGGTGCTGCCCCAACCTCCACCAAGTCGCAGCATCACCTCTTGACCCACGCTTGCCTCCGCCAACGAATCCGGCGCCACCCCAACCGCCAGCCGCCCTTCGTACCGAAGCCCAACCACCTCCTCCGACCTCGCCCGCCTCACCGTGTCGGCCTGCACCGCCCGATTCCGACCAATCAACTCGGCCCGCCCGGCCGAACCTGGCCCGTCGGCCCCGCCTGATGAACCGCCATCTCCGGACCACCAGTCCCGGCCGGACTCGCTGGACTCATGGGACGGATCGGCTGGTCCCGAGCCACCTGAAGCAGCCTCGCTCCGGGCAGGCAGCACAGCTGAACCACCAAATCCCGCCGACTCGGCCGGCTCGGTCACCCCCAGCGCGAACGGCACCTCCAGCGGCAACGGCAGCTCGGCCGCCAACGGCAGCTCAGACGGCTCCCGCGGGATCCCCCGGCCCACCACACCGCTCCGGTCCATGGGCCCGCTCCGGTCCGTAGGCCCACTCCAGTCCACAGGCGCACTCCGGTCCGTAGGCCCACTCCAGTCCACAGGCGCACTCCGGTCCGTAGGCCCACTCCAGTCCATAGGCGCACTCCGGTCCGTAGGCCCACTCCAGTCCATAGGCGCACTCCGGTCCGTGGGCGCGTTCCGGTCCGTGGGCCCGCTCCGGTCTGGAGGCCCGTTGTGGCCTGTGGGCGCGCTTCCGTCTGGGGTGGTGGGCGGGTGGGGTGAGGGTTCGGTGGGATCGGGTTCGGTGGAAGTGGTTGCCTTGAGCCCTCGTTTTCGGCTCTCTGCCAGGCTCGGGCGCGGCAACTGCCGGACCTCCGACCCCGTGGTAGCGACCGGCGTGACCGGCGGTGGCGCCGCGACCGACGAGAACCCGGTGAGCATCGCCAGGCCGGCCACATCGTTCGCCTCGAACTCGGCCAGCATCCGCTCGTACTCCCCGATACTCCGAAACGGCCGATCCGGCTCCCGCGGCACCCCCACCGCCTCCGCCGTCACCCGCGTCAACACGCCACGGTCCCCCGCCCCCCGCAGTACAACCCGCGCCCGCCGCACCCCGACAACCTCAACCCCCGCACCCCCCAACTCCGCCCCATCCCCGTCCCACACCCCACCAGCCCCGTCCCCCTCCGCACCGCCCCCGTCCCTCGCTCCGCCGAACCCCTCACTCGCCCTGCCAAACCCCTCACTCGCCCCGCCGGCTCTGTCCGTCACCCGGCCACGCCGAGCACCCCCGTCACCCAAGTCACCGCTCGAACCGCCGAACCCCTCGCTCCCCCCGGCCAACTCCTCGCTCTCCCCGCCGAGCCGCTCGCTCTCCCCGCGTGCTCGTCCGGCTCTGTCCGTCACCCGGCCACGCCGAGCGCTCCCGTCACCCGAGTCACCGCTCGAAGCGCCCAGCCCATCGCGCGCCCCGCCGAGCTCACCGCTCGAACCGTCCAGCTCATCGCTCGCCCCGTCGGGCACACCGCTCGAACCGTCCAGCTCATCGTGTGGGTGGCCGACGGCGTGGCGTCGGGGCGGCGCCAGTCGCGCGGCGCGGCGCGGCGTACCAGGCGGACCTGGCTGGGAAGCCGGTGCTCCTCGTCCGTGGTCCGGTCCTCTCAGCAGTTCGACTCCGAGGGGTTCCGGGCGGATGCCGAGCAGTTCCTCCGGCTGCCGTGCCAGCTGACGGGCGCCGGCGATCTCCGGCGCCTCCAGCAGCGGAACGAGAATCGGCGGGCGCATCGACACGGCCGGGTCCAGGACCGGCACACCCACCCAGGCTCGCCTCGCCCCCGGACGCGCCAGGTCGCTGACCACCGGCACCGCGGTCGACAGGGCCGGGGCGGCCGGTGGGGTGGCGGGCTTGCGGGTGAACGGCCAGCGCATCGGTTACCTCCGATTCAGTCGAGCCTGGTGTGGATGTTGCCGATTCCCTCGATCACCTTGGCCCGGACGCCGTGTTCGAGATCGAGGATCTCGGCGTGCGACCAGTGCAGGTAGTAGGCGACGTACACGACCTCTTCCCAGAGGCGTTCGGCCGGGTACGTCGTCAGGCTTCCCCCGGCAGATCACCGGCGATGTCGACCACGTAGTCGTGCCCGCAGGACGGACAGGTCACGTCCACCTCGGTGTGCCCGCTCTGGTTGATCCGCCGGTAGAGGTCCTGCAGGAAGGCCAGATCGGAGGCGAACAAGCACTCGACCACCAGCGTGTCCACGATCGGCAATGCCCCGAGCCGGACCAGCGTCCGCTCGAGCAGCAGCACGGTCAGGTACGACGGGTTCTGCCGCACCCGCGGGTCGGTCTGGGTGCTGATCTCGTCCCGGGCGGTCGCCAGCCGCATCACGCCCTCGCGATGCAGGACACCCTGCTCGTCGACGAACCCGCGCGGCAGCACGAACGGGTACTCCGTCCGCAGCCCGGCCGGCGCGACCACCCCGGCCACGCTCACTGCTTGCCCTCGATCCGTTCGCAGGTGAGCTTGCAGTCGATCATCGCCACGTCCGAGGCGCCGGCCTTCAACGCGGTGATGCTCACCTCCATCAGCCAGGCGCTGTGCAGGATGTAGACCGCCGTCGGTTGCTGCGAGCTGGGCCCGAAGACACTCAGCGTGCCGTCCACCTTGGCCCCCGGATCGCCGTTGCGGGCTCGTTCGTGCCAGACCAGCAAGGCGTTGGTACCGGTCTTGTCGACGGCGCGTTTGAGGCTGATGGTCGGCGGCTCGGTCTTGCCGAACTGCTTGGTGTGCACGATCTGGCCCTGCGGGTCGCTGAAGATGTACTCCTGCGACGCCACCTTGGAGTTGATCCCGCCGAGCTCGGAGAAGTCCATCCGCCCGATCGCGCCGGGGAAGTCGACCACGAATCTCGCGGCGCTGACGATTCCCTCGTTGGTCGCCATCTCATCGATCCTTTCGTCGCAGCGAGGTCACAGCTGGATGATTGAGTCGCAGCTGAGGGTGGCGCGCATCATCAGCACGGCCGCGCCGCCCGCCTGGGCGGCGTCGAGCTCGAGCTTCGAGCACCACGCGTTCTCCAGCAGGCAAGCCATCGCCGGCTCGCCCGAGCTGTCACAGATGTCGAACGAGGCCGGCAGCTTCGCCAGCGGGTTGTTCGCCCGGGCCAGCACGTGCCACCCGTAGAGCTGAGCGAACCCGGTCCGGTCCAGGGCGCGTTCGAGCACGATCGTGGGCGCCTTGGCCCGGCCGAACTGCTTGCTGTGCACGTTGCCCAGCCGCCCGTTGTACGAGTACTCCTGGATCTCCACCTCGGAGGTGAAGCCGGCCAGCTTCGAGAACCCGATCCCGGCCGTCCATCCCTCGCACATCACGAAGAACCGCGGCGCGCTGACGACCGGCGGGCTCAGCGCCTTCCCGGCGACCGTCGCGAAAGTGGTGCCCGTCATTCCTGCAGCTCCGTTCCCTCGGCGAACTGCGCCAGCCGGAAGACCACGAACTCGGCGGGCTTGACCGGCGCCACCCCGATGTCGACGGTGAGGATGCCCGCGTCCCTGCTCTCCGGCGTGTTGTTCTCGGCGTCGCACTTCACGTAGAAGGCCTCTTCCGGGGTCCGCCCGAACAGCGCCCCGGTCCGCCAGACCCGGCGCAGGAACATGCCGATGATGCGCTCCACCGACGACCACAGGAACGGGTCGTTCGGCTCGAACACGACCCAGTTGGTCCCGCCGAGAATCGACTTCTCCAGGTAGTTGAACAGCCTGCGGACGTTGAGATAGCGCCACTCCGGATCGCTGGACAGCGTGCGCGCTCCCCAGATCCGGATGCCCTGGCCGGGGAAGAACCGCAGGCAGTTCACCCCGATCGGGTTGAGCTGGTCGTGCTCGCCACGGGTCAGCGAGGACTGCAGGTCGAGCACGCCCCGGATCACCTCGTTCGCGGGCGCCTTGTGCACCCCGCGGGTGTCGTCGTTGCGCGCCCAGACGCCGGCCACGTGCCCGCTGGGCGGCATCATCAGCGGCTTGCCGCTGCGCGGGTCGGAGACCTTCACCCAGGGCCAGTACAGGGCGGCGTACTTCGAGTCGTAGCCGGCCACGTTCAGCCGCCAGTCCTTGATCTGCTGGGGCCGCAGTCCCGGTGGCGGGTCGAGGATCGCCACCCGGTCGGACATCAGTTCGCAGTGCGCGATCATCGCCGACTGGACCGCCTTGACGCCATCGAGGTCGAGGGTGCCGGCCTGGTACGCGGTCATCAGGTCGGGGACGCACAACATGGTGATGTCGTCGACGGCCTCGAGACCGGAGAACCCGGTTCGCTCCTCCGCGTCGCCGATGTACTCGGCGGCGCCGGCGGTCCGGCGTACCGGTTCGTTGCGCGGAACCGTGGTCCGGCTCCCGGTCTCCGGTACGGCCAGAGCGCCGCCCTTGACCTCTTCGGCCGCGATCCAGCGCGACTTGCGCAGTGCGGTGACCACGTTGGCCGGTCCACGCCGGGTGGTGATGTTGTCGAAGACCTCTTCGTCCTCGCCCGATCGGACGACCAGCTTGAAGGTCTCGTCGGCCGGCTCGGACGCCTCCTGGACCTCCACCGTCAGCGGCCCGCCCGCGGCGCCTTCGATCGCCCGGACGACGAGTGGTTTGCCGGATCCGTTGCTCGGCAGCTCGGTACCCCGCGCGGCCGGTTCCACCGGCTCCCCGGATCGTTGCCCAGGGCCACCACCGACACGGACGACGTACGCGGTGCCGCCGCCGTTCAGGAAGTAGCCGTAGACGGAGTGGGCCAGCAGCGCGCCCTCGGTGAACTGGCCGAAGGTCTCCACGAACTGGGTCCAGTTGGTGACCAGTACCGGCTCGTCGAGCGGGCCTTTCTCGGCGAACCCGACGAAGGCCGCGACCGCGGTCCCGACGCCCTCGATCGGCTTCGAACCCGAGGAGACCTCCTCGACATAGACCCCTGGGGACAGGTACGACGGCATCCGGACCTCCTGGCTGGCTGGGCTTGCGGACCGACGGATCGATCTGCCGTCAGCGTGCGCCGCCACGGAGTCCGGCCGCCATAAGAGCCGGTGCACGAATGGATGCCTGATCGGGCCAATCCGGACGCCCGGACCGCTGCTCGGAAGGATCTGGGTGGCTGCCCGGCCGGGCCGAACAGTGGGTTGCATGCTGGACGAGGTGGAACAGGCCGTCGGCGCGCTGCTCAGTGAGCAGTTGCCGGCCGGAACGCTGCTCCGGACCGAGCCGCCCTGCGACACCTGGTCCGGCGAACTGGCAGGCGACGACGGCCCCGGCTGCGTCGGGCTGTTCCTGCACCTGGTCAGGGAGAGCCATGCCGACGGTGCGATCCGCGGCTGGTCGGAGGATCGCGACGACACCGGCCGGGTGATCCGTCGTGCCGCGGCCGAACGGCGGTACGACCTCTGCTATCTCGTCACCGCGTGGGCAGCCAGCTACGAGCGTGAGCTGAACCTGCTCGGCGGCGTACTCCGCGCTGTCGCGCACCATCCGACCGTCCCCGGCGAACTGCTGGCCGGCACCCTGGCCGACGCCGAAGGCCCGGTCACCATCACGATCGGCCGGACCGGTACGCCGGCCGCCGCGTCCGAGATCTGGCCGGCCCTCGGGGTCCGCCCCCGGACGTTCCTCGACCTCGTCGTCACGGCGCCGGTGGCGCCCGTCGTCATCACCGAGATCGCGGGACCGCCCGACATCATCGATCTGGGGGTCGGATCCGCTGCCGTCGGCAACAACCCGGCGGACAGTCCGGACCGGGTGCCCCGACGGCCGATGGGCCGGATCACGGAGGGGAGTCGCGATGCCGCAGCCGGCGGCCAAGCTGGGTGATCAGGTGATCGGCACCGACATCCACATCGTGCTGGTCCCGGCGTCGGGCGGTTCGGTCCCGACGCCCCGCTCGATGCCGTTCACCGGGCGGATCCTCACCGGGTGCAGCACGGACGTACTGATCGAGGGGAAGCCGGCCGCCGTCCACGGCAGCGTGGCGGTGAACCAGCCGCCGCACGTGCCCACCGGCGGTACCTTCGCCCATCAGCCGGACAACCGCGGCACGCTGATCGCCACCGGTGTGCTGGTCCTGGTGAACGGCAAGCCGCTCGCCCGGGCCGGCGACAAGGTGCTCACCTGCAACGACCCCGCGCCCGCTCCGACCAGCACGATCGTTGCCACCGGCCAGGTCCTGCTGGGTTGATACCGGCCTGGACCTGATCCTCTTCCGAGGTCGTTGCCCAGAGCCCCGGGACCGTTGCCTGGGGCTTCGGCCGGGGCCATCGAGATTTTCTCCGGGATTCCGCGTAACTTCCGGGCACTCTCGATAGTTGATCAAATGACGTGTCGCTTCGGGGGCGCAGGCGGCCGGTCGGTTGCTCCCTCATGGAGTTGAGGCGCCCATGACCCCTGGCACCGCGCAGCGTGCGGACCGAGATTTCGTCGGCCGCACGGATGAGATCGCCCTGCTCGCCGACCTGGCCGGCAAGGTCCGGTTCGGCCAGCACGCGACCGTGGTGATCCAGGGCGCGGCCGGGATCGGCAAGTCCAGCCTGATCCGCCGGTTCCTCACCACCATCGGCGATTTCGCGGTCCTGTCGGCCACCGGCGATCCGGCCGAGTCGCTGCTGGATCTGGGCGTGATCGACCAGTTGCTGCTGCAGACCCCCGCGGACATCCGCGCGCGCACGGCATCGCTCGGCTCCGGCGCACCGGCCGGCGCCAACCCGCTCGCGGTCGGCAGCCAGCTACTGGACGCGCTCGGCGAGCTCCAGCGCCGCAGCCCCGTGGCGCTGGTCGTCGACGACGTCCAGTGGGCCGACCATTCCTCCCTCGAAGCGCTCCGGTTCGTACTTCGCAGGCTGTGGACCGAGCGGCTGATCGTCGTACTGGCCACCCGGACCGGGACAGACCAGTCCCCCGATCCGGCGCTGGAGCGGTTGATCCGCGGGATCCCGGCCGATCTGTCGCTCGAGCTGGCCGGGCTCGACCTGGTGGACGTCAGCGATCTGGCGAGGGCGCTGGCCGGGCGGCAGGTGCCCGCCGGAGTGGCTCGGCGATTCCACTCCTACACCGGTGGGCATCCGCTGATGCTGCGGACGATGCTGAACGAGATCTCGTCCCAGCGGTTCAGCAGCATGGACTGGCGGCTGGCGGTGCCGCCCTCGGTCGACACCGCGATCCGGCAGACGTTCGACAAGTTGCCCAGCGCCTCCAGGTCGTTGCTGGAGGCACTGGCCGTCCTAGGTGGCCGGCCACTGCTGTCCCAGGCTGCCGACGTGGCAGGGCTCGGATCCGCCCACCACGCGCTCGGCCCGGCGATCGAGGCCGGGCTGGCCACCTGGTCCCCCGCAGAACCCGCGGGCCCGGTGGCGATCACCCATGACCTGCAACGCGAAGCGATCTACGGCGCGATGTCACCGGCCCGTCGAAGCCAGCTGCACGAACGTGCCGCGGCCACCGTCGAACCATTCCTCGCCTGGCGGCACCGAGTTGCCGCCGCCGGAACCACGGACGCCACCCTCGCTGCTCAGCTCGAGCAGGCCGCCGAGGACGAGGCAGCCGACGGCGACCACGGAACGGCAGCGACCTTCCTGGACTGGGCAGCCGGCCTGACGCCCTGGAGTCCGCGCAGCGAGCAACTGCTGCTCAGGTCGATGATCCATCTGATGCTCAGCTCGCGCCGGGGCCGGGCCAAACAGCTGCGCGAGCGAGCCTACCGTTGTGCCCCGAGCGCTCTCCGCTCGTTGGCTCTCGGGCTCTGCGACCTGTACATGACCGGCGACCGCAGCTCCGCCGAGCGCCATCTCCTGCATGCGTTCGGAGCTACCGGAGAGGACACCTGGGTGCACGGCTCGGCCGCGGCCGGGATGGCCGGGGTGAGCGTCTGGCGTGGCCAGGACGACGACGCCCTCGTCTACGCCGAACTCGCGCTCGGCTCGGTCGGCGTACCGGCTCCCCTGCGGGACTATGTGTGTTGCCTGCGCGGGGTGGCCCGGGCCAGGAAGGACGGGTTGCCGGCCGGGCTGGAGGAGTTCCGGTATCTGTCCGAGCATGCGGCCGACATCCCCTCCCGCCACCTGGAGGCGCTGTCCTGCCGCGGGGCGTTGCGGGCGATGGTCGGCCTGGTGGAGGAGGCACAGCGAGACCTGGCCGAGGTCGTACGCCGTCAGGAGGCCGGCGCTCCGATGCTGTCCGGTGTGACCCCGCACTGCTACCTGGCCGCGGTCCAGTACCAGCTCGGCGAGTGGAACGCCTGTGTCCGGACCCTGCGTCGCGCTTCGATGCTCGCGGACGACGACCAGCCGGCGATGAACGACGTCATCCTCTCCTTCGTCGCCTCGATCGTCCCGTCCGCCCGCGGCGACTGGGACACGGCCGACCAACTGGTCCGAACCGCCGTCACCGCTGCTCAACGAGTCGGCGGTCCCCAGGACCTCAAGTACGCCGCGATCGCGGCCGCGCTGTTCCACCAAGCCCGCGGCGACCACTCCGGCGTACTACGAGCGCTCAGCGCCGTCCCCAACCTCCGCAACGGCGGCACCTCCGGCCTGCACGAGTGGTGGAGCCCCTGGTGGCAACCACTCCTCATCGACGCCCTGCAAGCCACCGGCCAACTCCGCGAGGCAGCCTCCGAACTCTCCCTCCTGCGCAAACGCACCACCGCCAGCGTGGTCCTCGCCTCCACCGTCATCCGCCTCTCCGCCCAACAAGCCGCTGCGGAAGGCAACCTCCCCGAGGCAATCGCCCTAGCCGCCCGCCACCTCTCCACCACCATGGAAAGCCGCCCCCGCCTAGCTGACGGCCAGCTCTACCACGCCCACGCCCGGCACCTTCTCCAAGCAGGCAACACATCTGCTGCCACCCAGTGGCTGACCGCCGCAGACCAGTGCTTCACCGCCCTGCTCGCAACCCCCTACCGCGACCGAGCCCGAGCCGACCTCGCGATCCTCACCACCCACCCCGCCGCGATCCCGTCTCCCCAGCTCACCGCCCGCGAACGCGAGGTCGTCGACCTGGTCCTCGACAACCGCACCAACCGCGAGATCGCGGCGACCCTCCACATCACGCCGAAAACCGTCGAGTACCACCTCCGCAACGTCTTCACGCGCCTGGGCATCTCGTCCCGCCGGGACCTCCGCAAGTTCTTCTGACCGCCCGGCCCGGCCGTCCGCCCCATCGGGCATCCGTGCGTGCACGATCTCCGGTCCGACGTCTTCCCCGTCGGTCCAGCCTGCCTGCCGATAGTGATTCATGCCGCCCGGAGCGGCCCGCAGCGCGCGGATCTCGACCGAAGGGAGCACCCCGTGACCGACGCGGAAGCATTCCACTGGCTCACCGACGACCAGCGGCAACAGCTCGAGGACAGCCAGAGCTCGGCCTGGGAGAGGGAGTGGCCGGAGTACTTCGGCAAGTACCTCGACCAGACCTGGCCCAGCTGGGAGAACGAGGGCGACGAGACTCGTCAGGACTGGGTCCAGGAACGCATCCAGTCGATCGCGCTCGGCTGGCTCACCCCGGACCAGCGGACGCAGCTCGACCCGCTGACCGCCGACCGAGGCGACTGGCGCGAATGGCTGCCCCGCCAACTCGACGAGTGGTGGCCCGACTGGTCGAAGGCCGCGCCCACCGAACTCACGAACTGGTTCGACAGCGCGCTCCCCAGCCTCCTTCCCCAGCAGGAGGCGGCGTTCGATGCCCGCGCACTGACCTGGGTTACCGCCGAACAGGCGGCGCAACTGGAGGTCCACACCCCCACCCGCGGCGACTGGCACCAGTGGCTCCCCCTCCAGATGGATACCTGGTGGCTCGACTGGAGCACCGCCCCCGCCGACCAACTAACCCCCTGGCTAACCCAGGCCCTCCCCAGCCTCACCCCAACCCAGCCCACCTCCGACCCACGAGCCCTGGACTGGCTGACCCCAGACCAGCAAACCCACCTCGACTCCCTAACCCCCACCCGAGGCGACTGGCGCCAATGGCTCCCCCTCCAACTAGACACCTGGTGGCCCGGCTGGACCGAAGCCCCACCATCCCAACTGACCCCCTGGCTAGACCAAGCCCTACTCGCCCTCGCCCCCGAGGACACATCGGAAGCCGAAGCCGCCGCGGCCAGTGGCGACACCGGCGTGGAAGGCACGGTGGTCGACGAGATCACGGCCGCCGGCACTCGTCAGCTCGACTGGGTGACAGACGAACAACTGGTCCAGCTGGACGAACTCGCCAAAGACCGCGGCAACTGGCACGAATGGGTACCGCAGGAGCTGGACCAGCGCTGGCCGGGCTGGCAGTCGGAACCTGACGAGGTACTCGTCGAGTGGCTGTCCACGGTCCTGAGCGTTCTGCGCCTGGCGCCCGACAGCGCCGCCGACCTGGACCAGGTCGTCGACACCTTCGTCGCCGACCTGCTCGTTCCTTCGCTGGAGCAACTGGACCGCTCGCTCGTCACCGAACTGTCGCAAGCCGAGGTGGAGCAGGTGCTCGCTGAGATCTTCGAGGAAGAGCTCAGCGAGGCCGAGAACTGAACCGATGAACTCACGATGGGTGGAGCAGCATGAATGACCACACGACGCTGGAAGCTCCGGTCGGCACCGAGGAGGCCAAGGCCGAACTGAAGCAGAAGATCAAGGCCCAGTTGAAGGAAGCCATGGGGAGGACCGGCTTCGAGCTCAAGAACTTCATCCGGATCGTCGGGCCGCTCAACATGGGCCGGGTGATCTCGGCGGGCGCCGCCGACAAGGAGGAGTGGATCGAGGAGATCTACCGGCACCAGTCGATCAAGCATACGGTGAAGACCGGGGACCTGGAGGGTGGCCGGCCAGTCCCCCGGCAGCAGATCCTCGACGATCTGACCGGCCACATGGCGCTGTTCACCCTGCAGAACAGGGTGCTCGACGAGCTGACGAAGGCACTGCGCGGTCTGTCCGATCTCGAGCTGGTACAGGACACCGGCCACGGCCGCGGGTTGCTCATCGCGGTCGGTTATCTCAGCCAGGTCCGCGGCGACACGACCAAATGGCATGGGAAGGCGGCCAGGCTGGTCAAGGCGATCACCGCCGAAGGCGAGCAGCCGGATCCGGATTCGGACGCCCGGGTCGCCTACGCGCGGTACTGGCGGGAGGCCAAGGAGATCGCGGTCGACATCGCCGGCAAGATCGCGACCAGCCAGCAAGACGCCCAGGAAGCACTCGAGTTCGAGGCGATGAAAGCGATCGTCACCGACCCGGACAACCCGAAGTACCAGACCTACCAGGACAGCGCCAAGGCCGGGCTGAAAATCACCGACAACGGGATGGGCGCCCTGGAGACGACCTCCGACGTGATGGCGGACGTGCCAGAGGCCCACGTCAAGACCGCCTCGGTCGGGCTGGCCGCGGCGGTCAGCGTGCTGACGGTGCTCAAGGTCGACTTCGACCGGCTGGTCAAGTCGTCGGCGTCGAGTCTGGACGTCGCGCAGTACAAGAAGAAGGAGAACGTCGGTGCGGCCTACATCGCGCTGGACAAGAAGCCGATGCTGATCGCCGAGATGCTCGCCCGCAAGCGGGTCAGCGACGCCGACTACGTGCTCAGCAAGGTCGCCGACCCGGTGATCCGGGAGCTGGCCCCGTTCGCGCCGCCGATGGTGGTCTCCACGTTGTGGGAGGGCATCCGGGAGACGATCGTTAAGACGGTCGACGAGCACGAGCAGAAGCGGATCGAGATCGCCAAGGTCAAGCTCGGGCTGAAAGAGAAGGAGGCGGACTGGTCCGACCTGACGCTGGAGGAATCGGCCAAGCGGCTGGCCGGCATCGTCGGCGACACCGGCGAGGGGATGCTCGACGATCTCGAGGAGACCATCACCTCGAACGTCTTCACGTTACTCAACCCGGTGGAGCTGGCGGCCGGTACGGCGATCCGCGCGCTGGCCGGCCGGATCGCGAAGATCATCGCGTCGGCAATCCCGGCCACCGCGGCCCAGGACGTCGACGGCGGCAAGCTCTACGGCCGGATCGAGGCGATCACCGGCGCGCTCAAACGGGCGCTGCCGCAGGGCAAGGCGACGGCCGGACCACCCACCTGCCCGACGACGACGGACGAAGGGGTCCGGGTCGAGACGGTTCTGTCGCGGCAGCTGACCGGCGAGCTGAACGGTCAGCCCTGCTGGCTGGTCCGGCTGGTCAGTGGTGCCCGAGGGCATCTGTACGCGATGGACCGGACGTTCATCCCGCTTCCCGCGGGGGATCCCCAAGCCGACGTGGAGATTCCCGCCACCGACCACCTCGGCCGCTCGTTCGTCTGGATCGTGCCGGACACCAAGCCTGCCGGGAACGGCGGGATGTTCGGCCGAAACGTGCACGCCGCCTTCAAGGCCCGGATCGGCACCGTCGTGGGCAAGGTCGAGAAGCGGACCAAGGCCGGCACCAACGCCGCGTTCTACTTCACCGCCGAGAACGTGTCGGACGACAGCTACGACACCTGGTCGCGCCGGGTCGTATTCGACGGCGTCAGTGGCGAGGAGCCAGGCGGCTACTACGACCGGGACAGCGGCGACCGGGTCGAGGGCACCTGGTATCAGCCGTGGAGCGGCGCGAACCGATACCTGTTCGTCGCAAAGGACGGGACCTGCAACTGGGCACAAGGTGGCGATCCGGTCGGCAACCGGCCGGGCACCAAGGTGCACACCGCGCTGGCCAAGATCCGCTACGACAGCTCGTTCAACCTCGACTCAGTGGCGTTCTGAACTGGCCCCCTGGCCGCTGGAGCCCGGTCGGTCAGTCGGCCGGGCTCAGCGGATCGCGCTGCTGATGATGGCGCAGGCCCGGTCGACGTCCGCGGTCGAGAGATCCGCACGGGCGGTCAGCCGAAGGCGGCTGATGCCGTCGGGTACCGATGGTGGCCGGAACACCCCGACCCGTACGCCGGCTGCGAGGCACACCTCTGCGGCCGCGACCGCCTCTCGCGGCCCGGGCATCGGTACGGACACGACGGCCCCCGAAGACGGCATGACTTCGCATGCTTCGGCCAGTCGCGCCGCGGTCTCGTGGATCCGTCGGGGGCGGGCGGGCTCGCCCTGCAGAATCCTCAGGGCGGCTAGGGCTGCGGCGCAGGCGGCTGGGTTAAGGGCGGTGTCGAAGATGAAGGGGCGGGCGCGGTTGATCAGGTGGTCGCGCAGGATGGTGGGGCCCAGGACTGCGCCGCCTTGGCTGGCCATGGCTTTGGACAAGGTCATGGTGACCAGGACGTGGTCGAGGCCGGCTAGGTCTGCGGCTGCTACTGAGCCGCGGCCGTTGCCAGTGACGCCTAGGCCGTGCGCTTCGTCTACGAGTAGGAGCGCGTTGTGCTTGAGGGCCAGGGCGGCCAAGGCCTCAAGGGGTGCAGCGTCGCCCAGGACGCTGTAGACGGATTCGACCAGCACGATGGCGTGTGGTTCTTTGCGTTCGGCTAGTACTTTGCCGATGGAGTCGAGGTCGCTGTGGGGGACGACCTCCACTCGCGAGCGTGCCAGGCGGCAGGCGTCGACGATCGACGCGTGGACGTGCTCGTCGGAAACGAGCAGGGTGCCGGGGCCGCCCAGTGCGGTGATGATGCCTAGGTTGGCCAAGTAGCCGGAGGAGAAGACCAGGCCGGCTTCGTGGCCGGTGTAGGCGGCCAGTTCCGACTCGAGTTCGGCGTGCAGTTCCGTAGTACCGGTCACCAGTCGGGAGGCTGTTGAGCCGGTGCCCCACTCGCGGACGGCAGCTACGGCCGCCTCCACCACGCGTGGGTCACGCGCCAGGCCGAGATAGTCGTTGCCGGCCAGGTCGATCAGTACTTCGTCAGCCGGCCGCGGGCGGAGCCGGCGGGTCAGGCCGCGGGACTCGAGAGCGGCCGCCTTCGGGGCCAGCCAGTCCTCCAACATCAGTTGCCCTCGGCAATTGCTTCGGTGATCGCGGAGGTGATCGTGGCGATGTCCTCATCGGTACTGACGTACGGCGGCATCGTGTAGACGAGATCCCGGAAAGGTCTGACCCAGACGCCTCGACGCAGTACCGCGTCGGTCATGCGCTTCAAGTCGACCGGGCCGGCCAGCTGGACGACACCGACGGCGCCGAGCACCCGGACGTCTTTCACGCCAGGCAACGCAGCAGCTGGGGCGAGGCCGGAGGTCAGACCGGCGGAGATCTCCCCCACCCGCTCAGCCCAGTCCTGGGACAACAGCAAGTCGATGCTCGCCAACGACACCGCGCAGGCGAGGGGGTTGGCCATGAAGGTGGGGCCGTGCATGAGGGCGCCGCCGGGACCACTCGAGACAGTGTGAGCGACCTCTGTGGTGCAGAGGGTGGCTGCCATGGAGAGGTAGCCGCCGGTAAGGGCCTTGCCTATGCAGAGGATGTCGGGGGCGACATCGGCATGCTCGGAGGCGAAGAGAGTGCCGGTGCGGCCGAAGCCGGTGGCGATCTCGTCGAGGATGAGCAGGAAGCCATGCTCGTCGGCCAGTTCGCGCAGCAATTTCAAGCAAGCAGGGCTGTACGGATACATCCCACCCGCCCCCTGCAGGATCGGCTCGACGATGATCGCCGCCACCTGATCCCGGTACTCCGCAGCCAGCGCGCGCATCGAAGCAGCCCAGGCCAAGTACTCCGGGTCATCCTCCGCCCGCAAGAATCCAGCCGGCGGCTGCGGCCCGAAGACCTGCTCCTTCAGCGCCCCCGTGAACAGCGAATGCATCCCGTTCACCGGATCGCACACGCTCATCGGCGCGAACGTATCCCCGTGATACCCACCTCGGACGGTCAGCATCCGCGTCCGCCCGTTGTTGCCCCGCGCAACCTGATACTGCAGCGCCAGCTTGATCGCGACCTCGACCGACACCGACCCCGAGTCGCAGAAGAACACATGCCGGATCGGCTCCGGCGCGATCTCCACCAGCCGGTCCGCCAGCCGCACAGCCGGCTCATGCGTGAGCCCACCGAACATCACATGGCTGAACGAGTCGACCTGCGCCTTGAGCGCCGCATCCAGCACCGGGTGCCGATATCCGTGGATCATGCACCACCACGAAGCCATCGCATCGATCGCCTCGACGGTCCCACCGGCCCCGTCATCCAGCTGCAGCCGCACCCCGGACGCCCCGCGCACGAGGTGCATCGGCGCCGGCTCCGTCAACGACGAGTACGGATGCCACAACGTCGCCGCATCCCGCCCGAGCACTTCCTCAGCCGACCACATAGGTCAACCCGCCAGTTCGCCGTGGACGGAGCACTTGGCGGTCCAGCCCATCGGGTGCACCTGGACGATCATCCGCCGCCGGCACTCCGCGCAGTACCGCGGCGGTTCCATCGCCAGCGCGCGACGGCAGTCCGAGTGACTGCCGTCGGCGGCGTCACGGCCGCAGTGGCCGCAGTAGAGCAGAGTGGTCATAGCGTCTTCTGGAGTTCCTTCACCGGCATCTTCAGGTCGGCCAGCAGATCCAGGTCGGCGGTCGCCGGGCGGCCCAGGGTCGTCAGGTAGTTGCCGACGATGACGGCGTTGATGCCGCCGAGCAGGCCCTCGCGGGTGCCGAGGTCGCCCAGCGTCAGCTCACGGCCGCCCGCGTACCGAAGTACCGTCTTCGGCATCGCCAGCCGGAACGCGGCGATCGTCCGCAGCGCATCCTTGCCCGCCATGATCTCCATGTCGCCGAACGGAGTGCCCGGACGCGGGTTCAGGAAGTTCAGCGGTACTTCGTGAGGCTCCAGCTCAGCCAGCTGCGCCGCCAGCTCCGCGCGCTGCTCGAGCGACTCGCCCATCCCGACCAGGCCGCCGCAGCACAGCTCCATGCCGGACTCGCGAACCATCAGGCAGGTGTCCCAGCGCTCTTCGAACGAGTGCGTGGTGACCACGTCGCCGAAGTACGAGCGGGCCGACTCCAGGTTGTGGTTGTACCGGTGCACGCCCATCGCCTTGAGCTCGTCCACCTGCTCCTGGGTGAGCATGCCGAGCGAGCAGGCGATGTTGATGTCGACCTCGGCGTTGATCGCCTCGATGCCGGCCTTCACCTGCGACATCAGCCGGGCGTCCGGGCCACGGACCGCGGCGACGATGCAGAACTCGGTCGCGCCGGTCTTCGCCGTCTCCTTCGCGGCCTCGACCAGCTCGGGGATGTTCAGCCAGACCGAGCGGACCGGCGAGGTGAACTGGCCGGACTGCGAGCAGAAGTGGCAGTCCTCCGGGCAGCCGCCGGTCTTCAGGGAGATGATCCCCTCGACCTCGACCTCTTCACCGCACCACTTGACCCGTACTTCGTGCGCGAGCGCCAGCAGGTCGTCGAGTTGCTCGTCCGGCGATCGCAGGACCTCGACCAGCTGCTCCTGGGTGAGGCCGATCCCTCGCTCCAGAACCTGCTCACGCGCCACATCGAGGATGTCGTTCATGGTTCTCCTGCCTCATCGAACGGTCGGCCCACAGTAAGCCAGGTCCCCACCGGCCGCTGCGAGCGGTATCACCCCGCAGAAAAAACTTTTGGCCAATCTCGTAACCCCTTGTGAGTGGCCTCGTTGATGTGTGCAGAGGCGGTGATCGCAAGAACACCGCTTCCGGTTACGAGGAGCGACTGCAAGGTCGCACATTACGAACAGCACGCAGAGTGATTACGGTCACCGCGAGCAGGTCAAAATGGCTCGGATCGGTAGTAGAGTGAGGACCACGAACTCGGGTCGCCGGCTATGGTCGGTGACCCGATCCCAAAGCGCCGGGCGCCTCACCCCGGCTTGAGTGAGCCCCTCGGGAAACGATTTGGGCGGAAACGTTCCCGAGGGGCTTGCTCCCTTTTACGGCACCAACCAAACCCTCAGAACCTCATTCTGAGGGTTTTTCACTTTCCCCCCAGTGCATTCCAGTCCCGCGACCATCTCTGGTCACGGGACTTTGTCATCACTGCGTCACGGTTTCATTACAACCCGCTGCCCCAGCACCCCCGACCGGCCCGCCTAACCGTCCCCGGGGAGGAACTTGTCCGCGAGTGGGGAGTGTTATAGCCCGATCCCGGTGCATTTCCCTCCCCAGTCGGCCAAGTCCCTTTGGCGCGGAGGGGGTGGGCACCCGCGTCCGCCCGGCGTGGGTCAGCGGGTGGTGGTGGCGCCCGGCTTGTCAGGCTGGGTGGTGGTGGCGCCTGGCTTGTCAGGGTGGGTGATGGTGACGATGGGCAGGCGGAGTGCCGCCGGGGCGTCGACGGGTACCACTGGGTTGGCCGGTGCGACCGGTGTCAGCCGCTGGTACTCCGAACCCAGGGCCGGTCGCGAGTCCTCCTCGCCCTTGTTCGGCCAGAACGCCAGCGCCCGCTCCGCCTGGGCGGTGATCGTCAGGGACGGGTTCACCCCGAGGTTCGCCGAGATGGTCGAGCCGTCGACGATGTGCAGCCCGTCGTACCCGTAGACCCGGTGGTACGGATCCACCACGCCGGTCGCGGCCGAGTCGCCGATCGCGCAGCCGCCGATGAAGTGCGCGGTCATCGGCACGTTGAACGGCTCGCCGATCGTGCCGCCCGGGGTCCCGCCCATCAGCTTCGCCATCCGCCGGACCACCTCGTTGGCGACCGGGATCCAGGACGGGTTCGGGGCGCCGTGGCCCTGTTTCGAGGTCAGCTTCCAGCGGCCGAGCCGGTCGCGCTTGCCGTAGGTGGTGATCGAGTTGTCCGCGGTCTGCATCACCAGCGCGATCACGGTCCGCTCGGACCAGTGCTTCAGGTCGTACAGCCGGCGCAGGTTCTTGCGCTGCAGCGCCATCTCGCGCAGCCAGGTCCGCCAGCGCGGCTTGTCGCCACCGCCGTCGGTCAGCACGGTCTGCAACAGCGACATCGCGTTGCTGCCGCGGCCGTACCGGACCGGCTCGATGTGGGTGATGTCGTCGGGGTGGAAGGACGAGGTGATCGCCACGCCCTTGGTGTAGTCGACCGACTTGTCCCGGGCGATTGCCCCGAGCAACGATTCCGAGTTGGTCCGGGTCAGTACGCCGAGCCGGTCGGACAGGTGCGGCAGCTTGCCCTCGTCACGCAGCCGGTGCAGGAGCTTCGCGGTGCCGAGGGCGGAGGCAGCGAAGATCACCTGCTGGGCCGTGAACTTGCGGGTCGCCTTCTTGTTCGACGTCCGCCGCGTCTCGATCGCGTAGCCGCCACCGGGCAGCTCCTCGACCGACGTCACCGTGGTCATCGGGTACACCTGCGCGCCGGCCTTCTCGGCCAGGTACAGGTAGTTCTTGGTGAGCGTGTTCTTCGCGTTGTGCCGGCACCCGGTCATGCACTCGCCACAGTCGATACAGCCGGTACGCCGGGGTCCCGCGCCGCCGAAGAAGGGGTCGTCCACCTCGACGCCGGGCTCGCCGAAGAACACGCCGACCGGCGTCGGGTGGAAGGTGTCGCCGACGCCCATGTCGTCCGCGACCTGCTTCATCACCTGGTCGGCCGGGGTGAAGCCGGGATAGGTGGTGACGCCGAGCATGCGCTTGGCCTGGTCATAGTACGGGGCGAGCTCGGTCCTCCAGTCGGTGATGTGCGCCCACTGCTTGTCGGCGTAGAAGGCGGGCAGCGGTTCGTACAAGGTGTTGGCGTAGACGAGGCTGCCGCCGCCGACTCCGGCGCCGGACAGGATGATCACGTCGCGCAGCGCGCTGATCCGCTGGATGCCGTACCAGCCCAGCTTCGGCGCGAACAGGAACCGGCTCTTGTCCCAGGAGTTCTTCGCGAACCCCTGGTCCTCGTACCGCGCGCCGGCTTCCAGGACCCCGACGTCATACCCCTTCTCGACCAGCCTCAGCGCTGAAACACTGCCACCGAAACCGGACCCGATGATCAGGACGTCGTGGTCGAAACTCATGCGCGACCCAGTTTCTTCAGCACCCGCAGGGCGCCGGTCATCAGCTCGGCGTAGGCCTCGTCCTTGAGTCCGTGCGAGGCGGCGATCGGCAGGACGCGCTGGGTGGCGATCGCCTGCGGGTCGACGTACCGGCGGATGCCTTCGGCGCCCTGGCGGCGGCCCAGGCCGGAGGAGCGCATGCCGCCCATCGGGGTGTCGATCGAGCCGAAGGTCGCGGCGTAGCCCTCGTTGACGTTGACCGTGCCGGCCACCAGCTGGGCAGCGATCGCGCGGCCGCGGCGGCCGTCCTTGGTCCAGACGCTCGCGTTCAGCCCGTACTCGCCCTCGTTGGCCCGCTCGATCGCCTCCGCCTCGTCGGAGAACCGGTAGACCGACACCAGCGGCCCAAAGGTCTCGTTGTCGAAGCACTCCATCTCCGGCGTCACGCCGGACAGCACGGTCGGCTCGTAGAAGAGCGGGCCGATGTCCGGCCGCGCCTTGCCACCGGCCAGTACGACGGCGCCGTGCTCGCGGGCGTTGTCGACGTGCCGGCTGACCGTCTCGAGCTGGGCCTTGGAGATGAGCGAGCCCATGTCGACGTCCCAGCCGGTGCCGGCCGAGAGCTTGAGCTTCTTCACCCGGTCGATGAACGCGGTGACGAACGCGTCGTAGA
Organism: Kribbella koreensis; assembly: GCF_039525325.1. Taxonomy (NCBI): domain Bacteria; kingdom Bacillati; phylum Actinomycetota; class Actinomycetes; order Propionibacteriales; family Kribbellaceae; genus Kribbella; species Kribbella koreensis. Next base: position 841,492 of record NZ_BAAAHK010000013.1, on the reverse strand, counting down.
TCTGGTCGGCGACGTAGAGCCGTTCCATCGAGACGCAGAGTTGGCCGGCGCTGGCGAAGCAGGCCCGGACGGCGCCCTCGGCTGCTCGGTGGACGTCGGCGTCGCGGAGTACGAGCATCGGGTTCTTGCCACCCAGCTCGAGGCTGCAGCCGATCAGGCGCTCGCCGGCCTGCTGGGCGACGAGCTTGCCGGTCTTGGTCGAGCCGGTGAAGCAGACGTAGTCGGTGTTCTGGATGATCGCGCCGCCGACGGTCGGGCCGTCGCCGTTCACCGGCTGCCAGGCATCACGTGGGAGACCGGCTTCGTACAGCAGCTCGATCGCGCGCAGAGCCGTCAGCGGCGTCTGGCTGTCGGGTTTGTGGACGACCGTGTTGCCGGCCATGATCGCCGGGATGCCGTCGGCCATCGCCATGCTGAGCGGGTAGTTCCAGGGCGAGATGATGCCGACGACACCCTTGGGGACGAACCGCTGCTCGGCGCGGGTGAGCACCGGGAACATGCCGAGTTTGCGCTGTGGGGCGAGCAGTTCGGCGCCCTTGCGGCCGTAGTACCGGGCGGTCAGCGCTACGTGCGCGACCTCCTCGAAGGCTTGTTTGCGGGCCTTGCCGGACTCGGTGATCACCAGGTCGACGAGTTCGTGGCGGTGGTCCAGGACGAGGTCGTGGTACCGCAGCAGGATGGCCGAACGGTCGGCGATCGACGTGCCCTTCCAGCTCCGCTGCGTCTTGCGCGCGGACCTGACCGCCCGCACCACGTCGTCCGGACCGGACACCGGCAACTCGGCAACCGGTTGCCCGGTCGCCGGCGCATAGGAGGTGCGCGTACCCGCCGTGGCGCGCAACAGACCGGCCAGCCGACGGATGACCGATTGGTCGGTCGCGTACGACGCGGTCGGGTCGAGCTCGGGGTCGGCAGGGATCGAGGTCTGCTCGCTCATCCACCCAGGCTACCTGCCGGTAATGAGATGTGTCAGTACTTTGCCACGGCACCCATGTAACGGTCGCGAACGTGCGCGATCGGTGGGCGTTTGGCGCTAGGGTGAGCGATTGAACCTGTGAAGGGGTGGAACGTAAAGATGGTGGACAGCGGGGGGCTCTGGACGCCCCCTGAGGACGAGCTCGGTGAGGCTCTGCAGACGGCCCAGGTGCTGATCGAGGAGGGTCGCGCCGACGAGGCCGGGCCGTACCAGCAACGCGTCATCGAGCTGGCCAGGGAGCGCGCCGGGGATCGCCCGGATCACTACGAGGCCAAGCATCTGATGGCGGCGACGCAGTACGAGCTGGCCGGGTCGCTGAACGCCTCGGGCCGGCACGAGGAAGCGCTTGCCGCTCTGCACGAGGCCCAGCTGGGCTACACGGAGCTGAGCGACGCCGACGTACTCGACTGCACCTCGTTCCTCGCCGACGTGCGTGCGCGACGCGCGATGACGCAGGCGCATCGCGGGTACGGAGCGACCGCGGTACTGGAGATGGACGGCGCGGTGATCGCGTACGGCCAGCTGGTCGGCGGTCCCGACGGCCTCCTGCACCAACCGGACTTCGCCCGGGTGCTCGCGATGAACGCGCTCGTGCTGCGCCGGTACGGCGATCCCGACCTCGCTGTCGCATCCGCCGACGCGGCGACCCAGTTGTTCCTGCAACTGGCCGATCAGATCAACGCGAGCTCGCAGTCCCTGTCATACGCGCGCTACCTCTGTTCGGCGGCAGCCGTCTCGGCCGACATCCATGCCGCTGAGGGTCGGCTGGACCTCGCGCTGGAGGCCGACGAGATCGGGCTGAGCACCGCGGACACCCTGGCCGATTCGGAGTCGGCGACGGACCTGCGCACCCTCGTCTCCGCCCTGACCCGCAAGGGCAAGCACCTCGCCATCGCCGGCCGGGTGCTCGAAGGCGAGAACTGCGTGCGGACCGCGTTCGCGACCGACCCGACGACGGCCGCGCTCGTCACCGAGGAGCTCGAGCGCGGCGTACCGCCGTCATTGACGACCGCGCTGGAGACGGCAGAGATCAAGCTCGGTCCGTACGAGCAGTACCACCGACTCCTCGCCCTGAGCCAGCCCGCGCCGGGGATGACGCTGGCGACGGTGTCCGGCCGGACCGATCCGGAGTCGGCCGCGGTACGGGCCACCGAGCTCGCCGAGCTGGTCCGTCCGTTGCTCGCGCACGACGCCGAGACGGCGCTGACGCTCGGGCTGGAGGCGCACTACCTCTTCGCGATCTCGTCGGAGCGTGAGTCGCAGCGGATGCGCTACGAGACGAGCACCTATGCGCCGGTCTGGGCGAAGGTGCTGCTCGACATCTCCGGGGCGTACCACGCGAGCGGCCAGACCGAGATGGCGCTCGACCTGGCCGGCTGGAGCGCCGAGGTGGCGACCGCACTGATCCCGTTCACGATGACGGATCTCGAGATGAAGATCCTGGCCGGCGACTGCCTGCGCCACCACGGTGACCTGCTGGCCGCGAAGGGTGACTTCACCGCTTCGCAGCACGCGCACGAGGCGGCCGCCCAGCTGTAACCATTGACCTGGTTGTCCCCCAGGCGCACTCTGACGCTTGGGGGAGGTTGTCATGGACGTTGTGGAACTTCATCGCCGGGCGGTCGCGGAATTCGTCCGGCAAGTGGCTGCGGTGCGGGCGGATCAGTGGGGCGCTCCGACCCCGTGCCCGGACTGGGATGTGCGCGAGCTGGTCAACCATGTCGTCGGCGAGGAGCGCTGGACGGTACCGCTGATGGCCGGCCGGACGATCTCGGAAGTCGGCTCGTCGCTCGACGGTGACCTGCTCGGCGACGACCCGGCCGCGGCTGCGGATCAAGCGGCCCGCGCGGCCCAGGACGCGCTGGCCGAGGGCATCCCGCGCGATGCGACCGTGCAGCTCTCGTACGGCGAGGAGTCGGCCGCGGAGTACGCGTATCAGCTGGCGGCCGACCATCTGGTGCATGGGTGGGATCTGGCCGTCGCGATCGGTGGAACGGCTCAGCTCGATCCTGAGGTGGTCGAGGCGGTGTCGGCGTGGTTCAAGGACCGGGAGGAGCTCTATCGCGGTGGGGGTGCGATCGGGGCGCGGGTCGACGGGTTCTCCAGCGCCTCGGATTCGCTGATCGGCGCTTTCGGTCGCGATCCTGCCTGGACGCCTGGTCATACGGCGGTCGCGTTGCTCGGTGCGGCTTTCGGGGCAGGTGATGTTGACGCGATCATGGCGCAGATGACGGACGATTGCGTCTTCGAGTCGACCTCGCCGGCGCCCGACGGGGCTCGGTACGAGGGCGCGGAGGCGGTACGGGAGCAGTGGCGCAAGCTGTTCGCGGAGACGCCGGATCCGCTCTTCGAGACCGAGGAATGGGTCGTGCGCGGTGACCGGGCGATCGTCCGGTGGAAGTTCTCGTGGGCTTCAGGCGACGACGGCGAGCGCGGCCATGTGCGCGGCGTCGACGTGATGCGGCTGCGCGACGGCAAGGTCGCGGAGAAGCTCTCTTACGTGAAGGGCTGAACTTCAGGAGTCCTGGGTCGAGTGGTTCTCGGCGCGGAGGGCGCCGACGAAGAGGCCGGCCTCCAGCTCGGTCATGCCGGTCTCGCTGACCACCAGGGCGGTCGCCTGGTGCAGCTCGCCGGCCGCCTTCAAGGCACGGGTGCGCTCGGCCAGGTTGTTGCCCGGCCTCCGTAGTACCGGCGTGTCGGTCACCGGTGGGACGTACCGGCCGAGCCGGATGTCCTCGACGATGTCCTTCGCGTGCTTCATCTGGATGCCGGTCCGGTCCATCACGTACTTGACCGCGAAGACCGTCTTCTTCGTCGTCAGAAGGAAACGAATCTGATCGACATCCTCCGACGTGAGCCGGCCACGAGCCTCGGCCAGCACGACATTGTCAACCTCGGTACGGCGGCTGCTGAACAGTCCCATGCCCCAATCCTTGCAGACTCAGCAAAGCGGGGTCGTCTCAGCGCGTCCCCGACAGCACCCGATCGACAACTGGCCAGGCCAGGCCGCCGAAGGCCCGATCGGCCTCCTCGCTCCCGCCGCGAGCCATCCGCTGTCCGCTCGTCTTGACCTCCTCGCCGGGAAACACCACCCGGTGTCCGGCCGCGCTGGAGATGAGCACTCGGGTGGGCAGGCTGCCTCGTCGGGCGGCGAGCTGCTCCGCGAACTGCGCCGACGGCCAGGTCTGGTCGTCACCACCGGCGAGCAGCAGCAGGTCGCCCTTGAACCGCTCGATCGGGATCTGTGCCGCGTCGGCCTGCTCGGCGTACCGCTCCAACGACTGGCGATAGAGCCCGAGGTAGCTCGGCGGATCGTCGGCCGGCTGCCAGTCCAGGTCGAACGGTACGAACGGCAGCGGCTGACCCTGCTGGCTGAACATCGACGTCTGCTCGCCGTCCCCGATCCAGGCCCACACGTGTGCGCTCGGAGCGATCGCGACGACGGCGTCGATGCGCTCGTCGAAGCTGGCCAGCAGCAACGCTGCCAAGGAGCCGTACGACATGCCCATCACGACGAGCCGGTCGTTGCGGGCGGCCAGCTCGTCCAAGGGGAAGGACTCCAGCGGGATCTCGCTGATCGGCCCGTCGAACCAGCGGGGCGCGACGACGTCGTACCCCGCTGCCTCCAGGATCCGGATGCGATCGGCACCCGGTTGCCCGCTCGAGCCATGCAGGAGCAGGACCCCGGTGGTCACCCGACGACGACCTCGACCCGCTGGAACTCCTTGAGCTCCGTGTAACCGGTGGTGGCCATCGCGCGCTTGAGGGCGCCGACGAGGTTCATCGTGCCGTCCGGGACGAATGACGGGCCGAAGAGGATCTGCTCCATCGTGCCGCTGACGCCGACCTCGACGCGCTCGCCGCGGGGCAGGTCTGCGTGCCAGGCCTCGGCACCCCAGTGGAAGCCGCCACCGGGGGCATCGCTCGCGCGGGCCAGCGGGGAGCCGACCATGACCGCGTCGGCGCCACAAGCGATCGCCTTGGCGAGGTCGCCGGAGCGACCGACCGAGCCGTCGGCGATGACGTGTACGTACCGGCCGCCGGACTCGTCCATGTAGTCCCGCCGGGCCGCCGCGACATCCGCGACCGCCGACGCCATCGGCACCGCCACACCGAGCACCTTGCGCGTCGTGTGCGCAGCACCGCCACCGAAGCCGACCAGTACGCCGGCAGCGCCCGTCCGCATCAGGTGCAGCGCGGCCTGATGCGTTGCACACCCACCGACGATGACCGGTACGTCGAGGTCGTAGATGAACTGCTTGAGGTTGAGCGGCTCCGCCTGACCCGAGACGTGCTCGGCCGACACCGTCGTACCGCGGATGACGAACAGGTCGACACCCGCGTCCACGACGTGCTTGGCGAACTGCTTGGTCCGCTGCGGCGACAGCGCACCGGCCACGGTCACCCCGGAGTCGCGGATCTCCTGCACCCGCTGGGAGATCAGCTCGGGCTTGATCGGCGCCGAGTAGATCTCCTGCAACCGGGTGGTGGCCTGGTCCTTGCTGATGCTGGTGATCTCCTCCAGCAGCGAGGTCGGGTCGTCGTACCGGGTCCAGAGACCTTCGAGGTTGAGCACCCCGAGCCCGCCGGCCTTGCCGATCGCGATCGCGGTGGCCGGCGACATCACCGAGTCCATCGGCGCCGCCAGGATCGGCAGCTCGAACCGGTACGCGTCGATCTGCCAGGCGACCGAGACCTCCTCGGGGTCCCGCGTCCGCCGCGACGGCACGATCGCGATGTGGTCGAACGCGTAGGCCTGCCGGCCGCGCTTGGCCCGGCCGATCTCGATCTCGGTCATCTGAATCCTTCGGTGTTGGCGGAGCTCAGCGGCCGGAGTAGTTCGGCGCCTCGACCGTCATCTGGATGTCGTGCGGGTGGGACTCCTGCAGGCCGGCCGAGGTGATCCGGACGAACTGGCCCTTCTCCTGCAGCTCGGGGACGGTGCGGGAGCCGCAGTACCACATGGACTGGCGCAGGCCGCCGATCAACTGGTGGGCGACGGCGGACAGCGGGCCGCGGTACGGGACCTGGCCCTCGACGCCCTCGGCGATCAGCTTCTCGTCGCTGCCGACGTCGCTTTGGAAGTACCGGTCCTTGGAGTAGGACTTGCGCAGACCGCCGGACGACTGCATCGCGCCGAGCGAGCCCATCCCCCGGTACGCCTTGAACTGCTTGCCGTTGATGAAGACGAGGTCGCCGGGCGACTCCTCGCAGCCGGCCAGCAGCGAGCCGAGCATGACGGTGTCCGCGCCGGCGACGAGTGCCTTGGCGATGTCACCGGAGTACTGCAGGCCGCCGTCGCCGATCACCGGGACGCCGGCCGGCTTGCAGGCCAGCGACGCCTCGTAGATCGCGGTGACCTGCGGGACGCCGACGCCGGAGACGACCCGGGTGGTGCAGATCGAGCCCGGTCCGACGCCGACCTTGACGCCGTCCGCGCCCGCGTCGACCAGCGCCTGGGCGCCGGCCCGGGTGCCGACGTTGCCGCCGATGATGTCGACGCCGCGGGTGGCCGGGTCGGCCTTGAGCTTGCGAATGATGTCGAGCTGGGCCTGCGAGTGACCGTGCGCGGTGTCGACCACCAGCACGTCGACGCCGGCCTCGATCAGCGTCATGCCGCGCTTCCAGGCCTCACCGAAGAAGCCGATCGCGGCGCCGACGACCAGGCGGCCGCCGGAGTCCTTGGTGGACAGCGGGAACTGGTCGCGCTTGACGAAGTCCTTCAGCGTGATCAGGCCGGTCAGCTTGCCGGACTCGTCGACCAGCGGCAGCTTCTCGATCTTGTGCTGGCTGAGCAGCTTGATCGCGTCGTCGGCGCTGATGCCCTGCGGGCCGGTGACGAGCGGCTGGCGGGTCATCACCTCGTGGATCGGCCGGGACGGATCGTTCTCGAAGCGCATGTCACGGTTGGTGACGATGCCGACCAGGACGCCGGCGTTGTCGACCACCGGCACGCCGGAGATCCGGTACTGACCGCAGAGCGCGTCGGCCTCGCCGATCGTGGCGTCCGGGCCGATGGTGATCGGCTGGGCGATCATGCCGGACTCGGAACGCTTGACCAGGTCGACCTGCTGAGCCTGGTCCTCGATCGAGTTGTTGCGGTGCAGCACGCCGAGACCGCCCTGGCGGGCCATCGCGATCGCCATCCGCGCCTCGGTCACGGTGTCCATCGCGCTGGAGACCAGCGGGATGTTCACCTCGATGTTGCGGCTGACCCGCGACTTGGTGACGGCCTCCGACGGGATCACGTCGGACTCGTTCGGTTGCAGTAGCACGTCGTCGAACGTCAGTCCGAGCACGGCGAACTTGTCGGGAACTCCAGCGGGTGTGATGTCCATGAGGAAGGCAAGCACCTTTGCACGGCGAGAACGGGCTCCCATCGTAAGCCGCCCCTGCCCACCGTCCCGAATCGGTCCTCTACAGCCGACCGCGTGGTCCCCATCGCGGGGGACCACTTTGCGGTCAGCGGTCGGACATCGGGGTGTTGAGGACGCCGAGGATCTGGCGGATGGTGACTGGCGCCATCGAGCCGTGGGCCCGGGTGAACGCGGCGTGCCTGCCCTCGGCGTAGTGACCGGTGGAGTGCTTGCCCTTGGCGTACTCCGACTTGGCGTAGCCCAGCGCAGGCTTGCCGCTGGAGTGCTTCCCGTGGCCGGTGAACCCCTTGCCGACGTACTGCGGCAGCCGGGCCGGCTCCTCGGCCGGCGCAGCGGTCCGAGTCGACAGCGCCACCGGCAGCACGTTCTCGACGACCTCGGAGATCGGGTCGCCCTTCACTTCCCCGCTCTGGTCGCCGACCGGGACGATGGGCAGGTCCGGGAGGGGCAGATCCTTGACGGGCTGGTCGCCTGCGGGCACGTCGGGCTTCGAGTCACCCGTCTGGCCACCCGGCGGCGTCTGGTTGTCCCCACCGTTGTCGCCGGCAGGCGGAGTCCCGGGGTCCTCGGTGTCGGTACCCGTGCTCGTCTCGCCGGGACCGGTGTTCGGCAGCGTGATCGGCGGCTCACTCGTGACCGGAGCGCTCGGGGTGTCTCCCGGGCCCTGCGGCGGGGTGTCTCCCGGGTTGCCGGTCGAGCCGTTGTCGCCCGGCCCTGGAGCCGGCGTGGTCGGCGGCGTCGTGACCGGCGGTTCCGTCGGCTCGGTCGTGGTCGGGCCGTCTGTGGGCTGCGGCGTCGGCTCGGTCGTCGTCGGGCCGTCGGTCGGCTGCGGCGTCGGCTCGGTCGTCGTCGGCTGGCTCGGCTGCGGGTCCACCGGCGCGGGCGGGTTGGCGTCCGTCGGCTCCGGGTCGGCCGGCTTCGGGTCCACCGGCGGGGGCGGCGCGGCCGGCGTCGTCTCGATCGGCGACGTCTTGTCGACCACCGGCTGCACCAGGAACGGCGGCTTCGGCAGTGCGACGGACTGGGCCGGCGCGTTGGTCGAATCGTCGGTGTCGGTGGCGGAGGCCGTCTGCTGGCCGTCGTTGCGCTGTTCCTGGTGGGCGCGGAAGTCCTTGCCGACCTTGACGATCTTCGTCTTGTCGAAGGCGGGCAGCCCGTCGAGTTGCTCCTTCGGCAGGCTGGTCTCGGGCCGCAGCCCGTCGGCGATCTTCTCGATCACCTTCTCGTACGGCGAGAGCGGGTTGCCCGTCACGGCCGCCGCCACACCCGACACCGACAGCGCCGCGACCGCGGCGACACCCAGCGCCAGGCCGCGCGCGGCCAGCTTCCGGGCGAACGGGTCGGTGACCGGGTTCAAGGCGGCACAGCGCGCCAGGAAGCTCTCCGGATCGTCGATCGACTCCACCGGGAGCTCGCCCTCGACCTCGACCGCCAGCCGCAGATCGGCCAGCAGCATCAGGGCCGGGTCGTGCTCGCCCGCCTGCCAGGCGGACTCCCCACCGGCTGCGAGCAGGTCGAGCAGTGCGTCATCGGCCTCAATCGCGTCTAGATCGAAACGGTCAGCCATGGTCACTCCTCCCCTGCCTCTCGTTGCGCCTTTGCTTCATGCCCCACAAACCCCCTGAGCGTGTTCAACGCCCGATGTTGTGCGACCCTCACCGCCCCCGGTGTCATCCCCAGTGCCCGGCCGGTCTCCTCGGCTGACATCCCCGCTACCACCCGGAGCCGCAGGATCTCCCGCAGCTTCTCCGGCAATCTGTCCAGCAGCCCCACGATGTGCTGGACCTCTGAATGTCTGACCGCGTGCTCCTCCGGCGTCGGCGACTCGTCCGCTCCGTCCGGAAGATCCGGCGTCGACAAGTCCGCCACCGCGAACGCACGCTGCGCATCGGCCACCTTACGGGCTGCGATGCCGTACACGAAGGCCTCGAACGGCCTCCCCTCGTCCCGGTACCGGCCCAACGCGCCGAACACCGCGACACACACTTCCTGAGCGACGTCATCGACCATGTCGGCGCCACCGGGGTATGTCCACAGCCGTGACCGCACGTAGCGGTGAGCAACGGCCCGGACCCGGGTGAGCAGGTCGTTCAGGGCATTCCGGTCGCCTGCACTCGCCAAAGCGGCGAGATCACGAAGTTCAACGCGATCCTGGGTGTGCGGCACTTGGACCTCGGTCACCCCTCGCCCCCCTAGTTCACGGACTGACCAGCCTGCAAGAGAATACGACGCCGGCCCCCCTTTGCCTAGTGGCAATAGGTGAGAACCGAGCTTTTTTCATCACGAACAGTGATCGCCGCTACGAGGTCAGCACGGCCCCCGCCGCCAGCGCCGGTACGCCGCTCCGCTCGACCAGCAGCGTGAACCGTCCGCCACCCACCCCGGTGAGCTCCAGCCCGAGCACTTTGACCGCCTGGCCGTCGGCGGTCCGCAGTACCGACCCCGCCGCGACTTTGCCCGTGACGAGCTGTCCTGCGACCAGCAACCCACCCCGCGAGTCCAGGTCGAAGACCTCCTCGACCGAGAACACGACCGGCGCGACCTCAGCCGGCACCTCCAGCCAGTGCTCCCTGGGCAATCCCTGCTTGCGCGGAAACCCGGGCTCCGTGGCCGGGCCATGCGCCAGCCCGACCATCTCGTAGTTCCCGCACCGCAGGCAGACGAACCCGTCCCCGAGCATCAGCCCGTCCTCGCTGCCGTACATGTCCTCCAGACACTCGTGCGCCCCTTCGTCGAGGCAGCACGGGTCCTCACCTCCGTGGACATAACAGACCACCGCCACCCGCTCAGGGCAGCCGTAGGCGTACTCGCAGCAGTACTTCACACCCCAGACGGTAGCCACGCCCAGGGGCACCCAGACAAAGAACTGCCCGGCTGGTCCGAGGACCGGCCGGGCAGTTCTGGTGGTGCCAAGTACGAAGAGGTCAGTGACCGTGACCGTGGCCGTGACCGGCTGCGGCGGGCTCTTCTTCTTCGGGCTTGTCGACGATCAGCGTCTCCGTGGTGAGCAGCAGAGCGGCGATGGAGCCGGCGTTGGCGAGCGCGGAACGCGTCACCTTGACCGGGTCCAGGACACCCTGGGCGAGCAGGTCGCCGTACTCACCGGTGGCGGCGTTGAAGCCGCTGCCGACCTCGAGCTCCGCGACCTTGGCGGTCACGACGTAGCCCTCGTAGCCACCGTTCTCGGCGATCCAGCGCAGCGGCTCGACGACCGCCTTGCGGACGATCCGGACACCGGCGAGCTCGTCGCCCTCCAGGCCCAGACCCTCGTCGAGCACCGCGGCGGCGTGGACGAGAGCAGAACCGCCACCGGCGACGATGCCCTCCTCGATGGCCGCACGGGTCGCGGACACCGCGTCCTCGATCCGGTGCTTCTTCTCCTTCAGCTCGACCTCGGTGGCCGCGCCGACCTTGATCACGCAGACGCCGCCGGCCAGCTTGGCCAGCCGCTCCTGCAGCTTCTCGCGGTCCCAGTCGGAGTCGGTGCGCTCGATCTCGGCCTTGATCTGGTTGACCCGGGACTCGATCTCGTCGGACTTGCCGGCACCCTCGACAACAGTGGTGTTGTCCTTGGTGACGACGATCCGGCGGGCGGTGCCGAGCACCTCGAGACCGACCTGGTCCAGCTTGAGGCCGACCTCGGGCGCGATCACCTGGGCGCCGGTGAGGGCAGCCAGGTCCTCGAGCATCGCCTTGCGGCGGTCACCGAAGCCCGGCGCCTTGACGGCGACGGAGGTGAAGTTGCCGCGGATCTTGTTCACGACCAGGGTCGACAGCGCCTCGCCGTCGACGTCCTCGGCGATGATCAGCAGCGTCTTACCGGACTGGACGACCTTCTCCAGCAACGGCAGCAGGTCCGACACCGCGGAGATCTTGCCCTGGTTGATCAGGATGTACGGGTCGTCCAGCACCGCTTCGCCACCCTCGGCGTCGGTGATGAAGTAGGGCGAGATGTAGCCCTTGTCGAACTGCATGCCCTCGGTGAAGTCCAGCTCGGTGCCGAACGTGTTCGACTCCTCGACGGTGATGACGCCGTCCTTGCCGACCTTGTCGAACGCCTCCGCGATCAGCGAACCGATCTCGGCGTCACGGGCGGAGATGGTGGCGACGTGGGCCATGTCGCCCTTGTCGTCGACCGGACGGGCGGTCTCGATCAGCTTCTTCGAGACGGCCTCGACGGCGGCCTCGATGCCCTTCTTCAGGCCCATCGGGTTGACGCCGGCGGCGACGGCGCGCAGGCCCTCGTGCACCAGCGCCTGCGCCAGGACGGTCGCGGTGGTGGTTCCGTCACCGGCGACATCGTTGGTCTTGGTGGCAACCTCTTTGGCCAGCTGCGCACCGAGGTTCTCGAACGGGTCGTCCAGCTCGACCTCACGCGCGACGGTGACACCGTCGTTGGTGATGGTCGGGGCGCCCCACTTCTTGTCCAGCACGACGTAGCGGCCCTTGGGCCCCAGCGTCACCTTCACCGTGTTCGCGAGCTTGTCGACGCCACGCTCCAGCGCGCGCCGCGCGTTCTCGTCGAACTCGAGGATCTTCGGCATAAAAAACAAGTCCCTCTCTGAGTTTCAACAATGATGCCCGCGACCCGAACGACTCCGCTCCGGAGCCGAGTCGGCGCCGGAGCGGTGTCGGTCAGGAACGAGCGATCGTCACTTGGTGACGACTGCGAGGATGTCGCGGGCGCCCAGGATCAGGTAGTCCTGGCCGTCGTACTTGACCTCGGTGCCGCCGTACTTGGAGTAGATGACCTTGTCGCCGACGCTGACGTCCAGCGGGACGCGGTTGCCGTTGTCGTCGATGCGGCCGGGGCCGACGGCGAGGATCTCGCCCTCCTGCGGCTTCTCCTTGGCGGTGTCCGGGATCACCAGGCCGGACTTCGTGGTCTGCTCGGCTTCGAGCGGCGCAACGAGGATACGGTCCTCGAGCGGCTTGATCGTGACCGACACTTGCTGACCTCCACGGTCGAGTTCTTGTGTGTTCAAGGGGTGCTGCGAGCGGCCGTTCCACCTCTGCCGTCGCGGGGATCAGAGGCCGGGCCGCTGGCACCCTCGAGTGGAGAGTGCCAATAAAGAATCTAGGCCGCGATTAGCACTCGGTCAACTCGAGTGCCAGATTCTCGCCACCGGCGAACGCAGGTACCGCCCGTGTCCGCCTCGACGCTTTCTGCCATCAAGGGCTGGGCGAACCCCGCCCGCTCGTGGGACCGTCGTCTCTGTAGGGATCCCGGCCGCCCCGGGACCGACCGCCCGAGGAGAGAACCATGGCGCTCCACCTCCCGTCACTGCCGAAGCTGACCACCCGCAAGACGGTGGTGATCGCACTGCTGGTGATCAGCCCGTTCGCGGTCGCCGGCCTCGCGGCCAAAGGCGCGCACGACTCCTCCTCCGGCCACCCCGGCAACGCGGCCCCTGGCGGCGCCGCGCCCGCAGTACAGCTCAAGGCCAAGGACGCGGCCGCAGAGACCGCTGACCGGACAGCCGCGGCCCAGGCGGCCGCCGCGACCCCGCAGTGCCTGTATGCCCGGGTCGTACCGATCGGCAAGACCGGCTGGGGCATTCCGATGCCGTCGCTGTGGAACAGCCCGAGCACCACCTGCAACCTGATGTACGGCGACGACCCGTTCCGGGGCTCGAACCACAGAGGCGACCCGGACACCGCCATCCGGGTCCTTCAGCGCAACCTGAACTACTGCTACGGCTACAGGCTCACAGTGGACGGCATCTACGGCAGCAACACCCGTGGAGTGATCAAGGCCGTCCAGAGGCGCCACAAGCTGGCCGTCGACGGCATCTACGGTCCCAAGACCCGCTCGGCGATGAACTGGCGCCTGTACGCCACCAAGACCAACACGTGGAGCAAGAACTGCTCCAGCCCGCTCTGACCCGCTGCAACTTCCTGCAACCAACTGCAACGAACAAAAGGGCAGCCGGCGCAGTCTCAACGAGCAAGCGATCCCGGAGGGGGGATCGGATACTCGAGGGGCACACCATGGGATTTCTACGTACCGCAGTCACTGTCGGCGCGACGGCCGTGATGGCCATCAGCGGCGCAGTGGTCGCGACCACGACGGCCGATGCCGCACCGGTCAGGGTCAAGGGGCTGGAGCAGTGTCTGTCCGCGCTGATGAAGCCGGTCGGCAAGGGCTGGGCCGTGCAGGTGCCGGGCGGCTGGGAGGACACCTCCACCAACTGCAACCTGAAGTACGGCGACAACCCGCGGCGCTACGGCCCGGACTACGTCGGCGATCCCGCGTCGGCGATCAAGGCCCTGCAGCGGGACCTGAACTTCTGCTACGGCAGCAAGCTCACCGTCGACGGCAAGTACGGCAGCAAGACCCGCGCGGCGGTGCTGAAGGTCCAGCGCAAGCACAAGATCACCGCCGACGGCATCTACGGCCCGAAGACCAGGTCTGCGATGAACTGGCGGATGTACTCGCTGCAGAAGCACGCCTGGAGCAACACCTGCGCAAGCCCGCTCTGAGCGGCGGGGCAGACTGTGCCGGGTGACACCTGACTCGATCTCGCTGTTGCTGGCGCCGGCCGGAGCTGAAGTACTAGCCGAGGCCTGCGCCGGCTTCACGCCAGGAGGCGAACTACGCCTGGTCGAGAAGCTCAGACGCCGGTACGACGTTGCTGTGGTCACCGCTGCTGTCACGCAGGCTTCTCTGCGGCATCGGGCGGTGGCCAAGTTCGGTGCCGAGGATGCAGCACGCATGTACTTCACCCCGGACGGCCTGGAGCAGGCCACGCGCACGACGGTCGGGGTGCACCGGGCCGCTCGCATCGGTGCGACGCTTCCGGGAGCAACTGTGGTCGACCTCGGCTGTGGGATCGGGGGCGACCTGATCAGCGCGGCACGGGCCGGGTTGCGAGTCACCGGTGTCGAGCGGGATCCCGCGACGGCTGCAGCGGCTCAGGCGAACCTTGCCGCCCTGGAGTTGCCCGGCCAGGTTCTGGTGGGTGATGCAGAGGCGCAGGACTGTTCGCAGTACGAGGTGGTGTTTGCTGATCCGGCACGGCGGGCGGACGGGAAGCGGGTGTTCGACCACAACGCCTATTCGCCGCCGTGGTCCTTCATTACCGATCTACTGGCGGGCACTGCCTGCGTGAAGGTCGCCCCGGGCATCCCGCACGAGGCCGTCCCGGACGGCGTCGAGGCTGAGTGGGTCAGCGACGCAGGCGAGGTCAAAGAGGCAGCGCTTTGGTCCGGCAAGCTCTACGCCGGTACTACGCGCCGTGCGACCCTCCTCCCCAGTGGAGCGACAGTGACGTCCGCACCGGAGGTCGACAGCGCTCCGGTCGGCCAGTACATCTATGAGCCCGACGGAGCCGTCGTCAGGGCCGGTCTGGTCACCGCAGTGGCCGAAGCCGTCGACGGGTGGCTGCTTGATCCGCGGATCGCCTATGTGAGCGCCGATAGCTTGGTGGCGACGCCGCTGGCATCGGCGTACGAGGTGGTCGAGGAGCTGCCCTACAAGGAGAAGGCGCTGCGGTCCTGGGTGCGCACACAGGGCATCGGGACGCTGGAGATCAAGAAGCGCGGCGTGGATTTCGACCCGGCCGTCCTGCGCAAGAAGCTGGCCCCCAAGGGCGCGGCGAGCGCCACCCTGATCGTCACCCGGATCGGCCGGGACGCCGTCGCGTACTCCTGCCGGCGGGTCGCCCGCCCTTGACTTGCATTCGCAGGAGATTCGAACATATGATCGATCTCACGAGCGGGCTCCTGGCCGGCTCGCCGACGGACGAGGTGCTGCGTCCGTTGCCGCCGCCCCGGCCAGGAGCCCGCCACTAAGCAGTAGGCCGTCGTTCGACAGCTCGGCGTCATGCGGACGCAGGAGGATGTTCACCTTGTCGAGGCAGGCTGATCCTCAGAACCGGCCTACCGCTGGCCGTTACTGGGGACCTAGCGGTGCACTTTGGTCCGCAGTTTTCTACAGACGCCCGACGACCCGATGGGTCAGCCGCGCCTTGGCGATGTCGAGTACGCCGCGCAGCGCGCTGTCCGCGTGCTTCGAGTGCGGCAGCGGGTCGACGCGATCGGAGTCGAGGCTGAGTTCGTACGACGTACCGGCGGCGAAGTCTCGTACCAGCGCGTTCCAGTCCGGGCTGCGCTGGAGCATCGTGTGGTTTTCGCCTGCCACCGACAACAGAGCAACCGGTACTCCGGAAGCCCGCAACCGCTTGGCGTAGGCGGCCGTCTGCGCCGGGGCGGTGATCCGGTCGTCCGTGCCATGGGCGAACACGACCGGTCCGCGCGACTGCACCAGCGGCTCGCCGTCCGGCAGCCAGGGCGCGAGCGCCAGCACCCCGTCGACCAGCGGGTGGTTGCCCGCAGCAACGATGGCGCGCCCGCCCATCGAGTGCCCGATCAGCACGACGCGGGTGATCCGTACAGGCAATCGATCCAGCACCGCCCGGAGGTCAGCCACGGGATCGGCGTCAGCGCCGTTCCAGCCGCGGTAGCGATAGCGCATCAGCCCGACGGCAGCTCCCGGCGCACCAGCCCGAGCAGCCGGGGCAAACGGCCACATCCGCAGGATCGCCGCCCGCCAAGCACCCGCCGGCTCCCGCGAGTCCTCTTCACCGCCGTGTGCCAGGAGGATCAGCTCGGTCGCCTCCGACGGCGCCACCAGCAGATCAATCCTCGGAAAACTCACGCGTGGCTGCCGTACAGCGTGGCTGGGTCTTGCTGGACCACCAACATCCGGCTTGGGTCGGGCAGGTCATGGAAGCCGTAGGACCGGTACAGGTCGTGTGCGTCGGCTGTCGCCAGCATCAGGCGCCGCAACCCACGCAGCTCCGGGTGCTCCAGCAGCGTGGACACGACGAACCTGCCGAGTCCGTGCCCCCGCTGCGATTCCAGCACGAACACGTCGGCGATCCACGCGAACGTCGCCCGATCCGTCACCGCCCGCGCGTACGCCACCTGCGCGCCCGCTTCGTCATACACACCGAGATTCAACGACCCGGCGATCGCCCGCTCGACCACATCCCGCGGCACACCCGGCGACCAGTACGCCGTACGCAGGAACCCGTGCACCACATCGACATCGATCCGGGCCGCGTCGTCATCGGCGACGAACCCGCCGTCGTGCTGCCACCTCATGAGTTCAGCACCGTCGTGATCGGCATCGACGAGTCGGCCGGCAACCCCAACGGCGACGGCTCCTTGCCGGCCCGGACCAGCTCCGACCCCAGCGCGGCCACCATCGCCCCGTTGTCCGTGCACAACCCCGGCCGCGGAACCCGTACTGCGATGCCTGCCGCGGCGCAGCGCTCCTCGGCCATCGCCCGCAGCCGCGAGTTGGCCGCGACGCCGCCGCCGATCAGCAGGTGCTCGTAGCCGCGGTCCTTGCACGCGTCGATCGCCTTGCGGGTCAGCACATCGCAGACCGCCTCCTGGAAGGCCGCCGCGACGTGGTTGATCGGAACCTCCTCACCGTCGCGCCGCTTCGCCTCGACCCAGCGCGCGACGGCCGTCTTCAGCCCGGAGAAAGAGAAGTCGAAGCGATGCCGCTCCAGGTCCTTCTGGCTGGTCAGCCCGCGCGGGAAGCGGACGTACAGGGCGTCTCCGCCATCCCGTGCCGCCTTGTCGACATATGGACCTCCGGGGAACGGCAGCCCGAGCACCCGCGCGACCTTGTCGAACGCCTCGCCGGCCGCGTCGTCGATGGTCGACCCCATCGGCTCGACGCCGACGGTGATGTCCTCGACCGCGAGCAGCGACGAGTGCCCACCGGAGACGAGCATCGCGATCGCGCCCTTGGGGATGTCACCGTGTTCGAGGGTGTCGACGGCGACGTGCGCGGCGAGGTGGTTGACGCCGTACAAGGGTTTCTCGAGGGAGAGCGCGAGGCCCTTGGCGGCGGCGACGCCGACGAGCAGCGCGCCGGCCAGACCGGGGCCGCTGGTGACGGCGATCGCGTCGACGTCGGTGGGTTTGATCCCGGCCGTCTCGCAGGCGCGGCGGATCGTCGGCACCATCGCCTCGAGGTGCGCACGGCTGGCGACCTCCGGTACGACGCCGCCGAACCGCGCGTGCTCCTCGACACTGGAGGCGATCGCGTCGGCGAGCAGCGTCTGACCGCGGACGATGCCGACCCCGGTCTCGTCGCACGACGTCTCGATCCCGAGGATCAGCGGTTCGTTGTCACTCATCAAGCCTTCTCCTGCCACTGCATGATCACTGCGTCCTCGCCGCCGGCGTAGTACCCGCGCCGCCGGCTGATCTCCTCGAAACCGTAGCCGCGGTACAAAGCCCCGGCCCCTTCGTTGCCTGCAGCAACTTCCAGCAGGACCGTCCGGCCGGTGCATCGTTGCAACGCGGCGGTCATCAACTGCCCACCGATCCCGGTACGCCGTTCAGCCGGGCTGACCGCGATCCGGAGCAGGTCAACCGGGTCCTCCGGTGCGGGCGGCATCAGCAATACGACGTACCCGACCTGCATTCCCTCGTCCGCCACGAGCACGACCCGGTCCGTACTGAGCCGGGCGAACTCCGCTGCCCACGACTCGGCACTCCACGCGGAGTCGCCGAAACAAACCTTGTCGAGCGCAACCAGCGCATCGAGGTCGGCTGATTTCGCTGGTCGGATCGCTGGTCTCACTTCGGCAGCACGCTCTTGGGCCCGCCCGACATGGTGACGTCCGGGCGGCGGAGGTAGAGCGGGTCGGGCGCGACGATCGGCAGCGTGCCGGTCGCAACTCCCAGAGCGAGTACCTCAGCCGACGGGTACTCGATCACGTCGCTCGTCTCGAGCCCCAACGCCTCGCCGTACAAAACAGCCCCACGCCCGATCACCGGCAACCCGGCGAGCACGTGCGCAACGTCCGCCGGCTTGTCCACCGCCGGCCCCTCGAGCCGCCGCCGGCTCCCATCCGCCGCAGGCCCGTCATACAACGCCCAGTAGATCTCTTTCCGCCGAGCATCCGTCGCCACCGCTACCGGCAACTGCAAAGAAGACTGCCGAGCCAACACATCAAGACTGCAAACCCCGACAACCTCGACCCCCAGCACCTCCCCCATAGTCCGGGCAGTAACCAACCCGACCCGCAACCCGGTGAACGGCCCCGGCCCAACCCCCACCGCAATCTTCGTAAGATCCCGCGGAGTCGCCCCCGCCGCAGCCAACGCCTGCTCGATAGCAGGAGCCAACAACTCCCCATGCCGCAAAGCATCCACCGTCGAAGAAGAAGCAACGGTCGCCCCGGTCACTGGGTCGGCAAGCGCCACAGTCACGGCAGCACTGGAGGTGTCAAAAGCAAGCAGCATCGTCAGTTCTCCTCATGCCCAGCGTCGGCACTCCGCACCGCGCCACCTCCGGCGGCGCTCGCGGAGGGCGAGTCCACGCTCTGATCGGCAGCCGGCTGCGCCGTGCTGTCGCTCGCCGGCAGATCTGCTGCCGGCTGGGCAGGCGCAGTCAGGTGGATGCCGCTCTCCGCCCAGCGGGGGCCTGCGGGGGTGATGCGGAGTTCGCGGGTTTCGTCTGTGTCGTTGTCGCCTCGGGTGACGACTATGTCCAGGCGGTCGGGGGCTAGGGCTTCGGCTAGGCCTTGGCCCCATTCGACGACTGTTACCGCTTCTTCCAGGGAGGCGTCCAGGTCCAGGTCGTCCAGTTCGGCGAAGCCGCCTAGGCGGTAGGCGTCTACGTGGACCAGGGCGGGGCCGCCGGACAGAGAAGGGTGGACTCGGGAGATTACGAAGGTTGGGGAGGTGATGTCGCCTCGGACCTTCAGACCCGCGCCCAGGCCCTGGGTGAAGGTGGTTTTGCCGGCGCCCAGGTCGCCGGAGAGGACCAGTACGTCGCCGGCGCGTAGCTGGCCGGCTAGTTCCTCGGCGATCGAGCGCATGTCATCGGCGGTGGGGACGGTGAGGAAGACGGGCATCGCCTTGGCGTAGATGAGGTTCTGGCCCTCCTGCGCAACGACGGAGTAGCCGCGGCGGCGCCAGAATTCGACCGTGTCGGGGAGTTCGACCCGGGCGATCAAGCGCACCCGGCGCAGTCCGCGTGCGCGCGCGGCATCTTCGGCGCAACCGACCAGCGCGGACGCCACGCCACGGCCCTGGAAGCGTGGGTCGACCGAGACCCGGCGCAGGCCGAGGACGTCGCCGGAGATCTCGAAGAGCATCGCGCCGGCCGGTTCGCCGTCGATGCGGACCAGCAGGCCGCCGTACGTCGAGACTGCCTCGCCGACCGTCGTCGCGTTCTCCTCCAGCGCGGTGGAGGGCGGGTCGAGGGTGCGGCGGGCGGCGAACGCGTGATGGATCACCGCAACGATCTCGTCCACGTGCTCCGCAGTCGCGTCCACCACGTGCAGGTCGGTCATCTCTGTCCCAGGGCTAGTGCGGTCGTGTCTGTCCGAGAGCTGGGCCGGGTCATCTCTGTCCCAGGGCTAGTTCGGCGCGCTCGATCATGCCGAGCAGGGCCGCGGTGAACTCACGATGATGCTCGATCAGGCCGAGGTGACCGCAGTTCGGTACCTCGACCAGTTCTGCTCCCGGCACGTGCCGGACGATCTCCTCGGAGTGCTCGAAGGGAGTCAGATGATCGGAGTCCCCACCGATCACCACGCACTCCACCTTCTGCAACGGCTCCAGGTCCTCGTACCTGTCGTGCAGCGCGAAGATCGGGTAGAACTCCGCGATCACCGAGATCGGCGTCGCCGCGATCATCTCGTTGACGAACTCGGTGTACGCCGGCGGTACCTCCGACCCGAACGAGTACTTCCGGGTCAGCAGATAGCTGATGTCCGTACCAGCCTTGCGACTCCGCTCGACCACATCGGGAATCCGCGCCAGCGCCGCAACCGTCGGCGTCGCCAAAGCCCGCGCGAGCATGCCGACCCGACCGGGAAAAACGATCGGTACGTCGTCCAGCCCGCCGGCGCTGGTCGAGCACAGCCCGACCCCGATCACCCGATCCCCGAACAGCTCCGGGTGCTCGCCGGCCAGCGCCATGATCGACATGCCGCCCATCGAGTGCCCGATCAGGATCACCGGACCCGTCGGGGCGAACTCCTCCAGGATCCCGTACAGATCCCGCCCGAGCTGGTCGATGCTGACGTTCTCCTTGGGCGACCGCCCGGACCGCCCGTGCGAGCGCTGGTCGTAGAAGACCATCGTGCCGATCCCGGCCAGGTCGCGGCGCTCGAAGTGCCAGCAGTCCATGTTGAGCCCGTAGCCGTGCAGGAAGATCAGCGTCAGATCCTCCATCGGCGGCGGCACCTTGCGACCCAGCCGTCGCCGTGGCGGCGGTTCGGGCCGGCGCGATCGCTTCAAGGCGTCGACCTCGACGTACAACTCGACCCCGTCATCGGCCGTGAACACGTGCGGCGTACCGCGCAGCGAGCCGAACGGCTCGGCTTCCAGCTGCGCGCGCTGTCCCGACCGGCGCCCGATCACCTGCCGCTCGACGGCCACGCCGGCGGCAGCACCTGCCGCGAGCACACCGACCGCGGCGCCGATCAGACCGGCAGTGCGTCCTACCTTCGCCATCCCGGTCACCTCCCGCTGTCGACGTACCGGCGGGGGATGCGAGCTCCCAGCCGGGTCACGATCTCGTAGTTGATGGTGCCTGCCGCATCCGCCCAGTCGTCCGCGGTCGGCTCTCCGTCGGCACCGGGGCCGAACAGCACGACCTCGTCGCCCGCGGCCACCTGGTCGTCCTGGAGATTCACCACGCACTGATCCATACAGATCCGGCCGACGATGGTACGACGCTCGCCGCCCACCTGGACGGGCGCACCGTTCGACGCGTGCCGCGGCAGGCCGTCGCCGTACCCGAGCGGGATCAGTCCGAGCGTCGACGGCCGCGGCGCGGTCCAGGTCAGCCCGTACGAAACGCCCACGCCGGCCGGCACCCGCTTCACCATCGCGAACCGCGCCTTCAACGTCATCGCCGGCCGCAGTCCCAGCTCCCCCGACGGCACGTCGTGCCCGAACGGAGACAGCCCGTACGTCGCGATGCCAGGCCGCACCAGGTCGAGATGAGTCTCCGGCAGCGCCAGCGTGCCACCCGAGTTCGCGATATGCCGCAGCCCCGGGTCGACCCCGAACGACTCCGCCACCTCGACGGCATGCCTGAACGTCGCCAGCTGCGCCTCGTTGACCGGACTCTTCGGCTCGTCCGACGACGCCAGATGGGACCAGATGCCCGCGATCTCGATCCGCCCGGTCGCCACTTCGGCCAGCGCGGCGCGGATCAGGGCCGGCCACTCCTCCGGTACGGCGCCCCCGCGGCTCATCCCCGTGTCGATCTTCAGGTGCACGCGGGCCGGCCGGTCGTCCACACCCGCGGCCAGCTCGTCGATCTCCCACGGCGCGGACGCCGACAGGTCGATGCCCGCGGCAATGGCCCGCGCGAGCGGCTCCCCCGGCGTGGTCAGCCAGCAGAAGATCGGCCCGGTGTCCCCGGCCGCCCGCAATTCGAGCGCTTCATCGAGTACGGCCGCACCGATCCAGTCCGCGCCGGCCTCCCGCGCGGCCCTGGCGACCGGGATCATCCCGTGCCCGTACGCGTCCGCCTTCACCACCGTCATGACCTGCGCCGAGCCCACGCGCGCACGCAGCGTGGCCACGTTGTGGCGGATCGCGCCGAGGTCCACGACCGCGACAGCACGAACCTTCGAGGGGGCTTCAAGCTCTGACATAGCCCTACCAGTGTCCATCAGGCCTGGTGGATAAGCTCCGGGAGGTCGGTCATCTTGTGGAAAACCTGGGTTGCGGTGGCCAGTTTCGCCGGGTCGGTCATCGCGGCGAAACCGAAGACTCTCATGCCGGCCGCGTTGGCGGCGGCGACGCCGAGTGGGCTGTCCTCGACGACCACGCAGCCGGCCGGTGCGACGCCCATCGTGGCCGCGGCGTGCAGGAAGAGATCAGGCGCCGGCTTACCGTGCGCGACGTCCTCCGAGCTGAAGATCCGGCCCTCGAAACGGTCCCAGAAGCCGACCGCGGTCAACGCCGTGTGGATCCGCCGATGCGTTCCCGATGACGCCAGGCAGTACCTGATGCCCTCCGCATCGAGCTGATCCAGCACCTCCCGTACGCCGGGAATCGGCTCCAGCCGGGCGAATCCGGCGAAGAGCCGTTCGTGGTACCGGTCCTCGAGATCAGCCGGCAACGGCGACCCGAGCTTGGCCTCGGCCATCGTTCGCATCGACGCCATGCTGCCGCCCATGAAGTCCCGCACGGTCTCCTCGAACGTGTACGGCAGCCCCGCCTCGGTCAGCAACTCGGCCAGGATGCCGTTGGCCAGCCGCTCCGAGTCCACCAGCACGCCGTCGTTGTCGAAGATCACCAATCCGGGTCTGCTCACACCGCGACCCTACGCACACCCCGCCAACCCCCGGCCGCCCCCACCGCGGCATCTCGGGGGTTAACCCCTCACCTGGTGGGTTGCCTCCCGAGAACCACGGGTGGCAACCCACCATCTCGGGGGTTAACCCCCGAGATGGTGGTGAGGCCAGGTGTTACGGGACGTCGACCACCGGGCTGCCGGGGAGGCAGCGGGTCGGGAGGGGGTCTACGTCACAACCGGTCAGGATGCGGACGATCTGCGGATCGTGGTCGCTGGCCTGGTCGGAGAACTCCGCGTTGATGTGCACGACACCGTACGAGTAGCCCTTGATCGCCGGGCTGACCGCGATGTGGTCGAGCACCTGCGAGTTGCCGTCGAAGATGTAGCTGTACCGCTGGTCGGCGGGCAGCGTGTCGATCAGCGTCTTCAGCACCGTCCCGTTGCCGGTCAGGGTCTGGACGGCCGGGCTGAACTGGTAGTCGTTCAGGTCGCCCAGCACGATCGCCCGGGCCCGCCCGGCCGACTTGGTGTTGAGGTCGGAGATGAACTCGTTCACCTCGGCGGCCTGCTTCTGCCGCTGTACCTCGCTACTGCGGACCGGCGGCTGGACCGCGGCCGACAGCGGGTAGTCGCCACCCTTGGAGTTGAAGTGGTTGGCCACCACGAACAGCTGCTTGTTGCCGTCGTAGAGGAACTCGCCGACGAGCGGCTTGCGGCTGGACGGCCACGCGTCGCTGGTCGGGTCGATCCGGCCGGGCGAGACCGACAGCGAGACCTGGTTGCTGGTCGGCCGCGCGCGGACCACCTGGACGGCCGTGTTCGCGTCACCGCCGGGACGGTCGACGAACGTCGTACGGGCCGGGTTGAACAGGAACACCTGGCGGATGTTGCCGCCCGGCTCGCCGCCGTCGGTGTCGTTGTTCGGGTTGATCGAGCGCCAGTCGTACGTCGGTCCGCCGGCCGCCTGGATCGCGGCGATGAACTTGGCGATGGTCTGGTCGGCCGCGACCACTCCGTTGTCGGTGGCGCCGTTGTTGTCCTGGATCTCCTCCAGCGCGAGGATGTCCGGGCTGCCGAGGTTGCTGACGACCGCCTGGGCCAGCTTCGCGAACTTGGAGTCCGGGTTGGTGGCGGCCAGGTTCTCCACGTTGTAGGTCGCGACGGACAGGTCACCGGCCTTCTTCGGCGGCAGCACCATCTGCTTCTTCAGACCGCCCTCGGTGATCGTGCCGAGCTGGGTCGCCATCAGCGCGTAGCCGCCGAACGACTGGTAGTCGAGCGGTCCGGCGGTGCCGGCGGCCAGCGTCGAGCCGACGTTCGCCGCGGGAGCGCCGATCAGCGAGGCAATCATCAGCCGGCCGCCGTTCTGGTCGTCGTACGACTTGTAGATCGTGCCGCCGCGCGGGGTCGGGTTCTGGCCCGGCTTCAGCGTCACCCAGAGCTCACCGAACTGGGTGTTCACCGGGCTGACCAGCCGGGTGGCCTGGTCGATCGAGATCCGCATGCCTTCGTGCGTCTCGAGCCAGTCCAGCACGTAGCTGTTCGGCTCCAGCGGCTGCGCCTCGAGGGAGCCGGTCTTGGTGTAGGCGTCCGGGAAGACGACCGGTACCGGCGCCGGCAGCGGGTTGCCGCTGGTCAGCTTGATCGTGTTGACCGGGCCGCCGATCTCGGTCAGCGACTGGGCGCCGGTGGCCGGGCGGAACTCGGTGACCCGGCCAGTGGCCAGCACGGAGTCGCCGGCCACGACCGCCGGGGTCGTGGTGCCGGTGAAGACGAAGATGCCTTCGCTGCTCAGCGGGTCGGCGTCGGCGGTCGGGTCCTGGAACCAGTAACCGCGCGCGGAGCCGGTGGTACGGACCGCGGTGACGATGCCGGGGACGTTGGTGACGGACGTGCCGACGATCGGCGAGATCCGGCCGGTGCCCTGGATGTCGTGGATGCGGACGGTACCGGGGGTCGGGTCACCGGGGTCGCCCGGGTCTCCGGCGCTGACCGTCGTACCGGCGCTGTTGGTCGCCTTCGGTACGCCGGAGGTGAAGTCGACCGAGTTGTTGTCGGTGTCGATCATCGCGCCGCTGCGGGCGTCGGCCGTGGTGTTCGTGAGGCCGGGAGCCGCGAGCGTCTCGACGTTCGCCGTCGCGCCGTAGCCCACCAGGTCCTTGACGTTCGGCGCGGTCGAGCAGGTGATCCCGCAGCCCACCAAGGGGATCTGTGCGGTGACCAGGGCGACGACGCCGGAGGTCGCCGACATCGGGACCGAGCCGGTCGCATCGGGTGTCGGCAGGGCGACCGTGCCACCCGCACCCGCGGCCTGCTGGACCAGGTACTTGCCGTGGGCCGGGATGCTGCCGGTCAGGTTCGTCATCTGGAAGACGGCGCCTGCGGCGGACGCGTACTGGACGCTCCAGCCGGCGACGCTGACCGGGCTGTCGCTCAGGTTCGCGAGCTCGATGTAGTCGTTCTTGAAGACCGCCAGGTTGTTACCCCCGCCGCCGTAGACGCCGGAGATGACCACGTCGGTCGACAAGGCGTTCGCGGTACCGGGCAGCCCCACCATCGCCGTGATGACGGCCAGCGGTAACGCTGCCGCCACAATGCGCCGGCGCGCTCTGGAATGTGCCACTTGAATGTTCCCCCACCTAGATCGGATTGATTCCCACCGAGGAGCATGGTGCTACGAACGCCGCGCCGAAACCAGCGTTGGCGACTGTTTGCTTCCGGCATCCGAGGTGTTCACCTGCAACGCCTGGACGCCCCGCGGCGTCCTTAGATTGTGAGGATGCGGATAGTAGTGGCGGCGGTGGCCGGAGTGATGATGCTGACGGCTTGCGGGAGTGAGCCGTCCACGGGCGGACCAGGCGGCGGCGGGTCCACCAGTAGCGGGCCTACCAGCAGCGGGTCGGCCAGCAGTGCGCCTGGCGGTGGTGGGTCGCTCGACGGGCGGTCCTTCCTGTCCGTGTCGGTGACGGAGGACGGGAAGCCGAAGGAGCTGGCACCGAAGACCCGGATCGGGCTGCGGTTCGCGGACGGGAACGTGCATGCGGAGACCGGCTGCAACGAGGTCGGCGGCGAGGTCTCCACCGCCGGCGGCAAGCTGACGATCGATGTCCTCGGCGGCACCGAGATGGGCTGCGACACACCTCGGCAGGAGCAGCAGTACTGGGTCGAGCAGCTCCTGAAGGACCGGCCCACCTGGAAGCTCGACGCCGACACGCTCACTCTCACCCGCGGCACCACGACGGTGGTCCTGAAGGATCGCAAGGTCGTGCAACCCGACAAGGTGCTGGACGGCACCCGATGGTCGCTCGAGACCGTCGTCGAAGGCGGCGACACCGAGTGGCACCTGGTCGGCTCCGAGAAGGCTCACCTGACGATCAGCGGCGAGCGGATCACCGGATTCACCGGCTGCAACGACTTCCAGGGCGTGGTCGCGACGACCGGCAACCAGCTGACCTTCAGCGACCTGGTGAGCACCCAGAAGGCCTGCGCCGGCGACGACGGCAAGCTCGAGAAGGCCTTCGTCACCACGTTGAAGGGTCAGGTCACCTACACCATCGAGGCCAACCGCCTGCAGCTTCGCGCCGCAGACGGCAACGGCCTCGACCTCACCGCCCGCTGAGCCGTACGTCGAACGCCTGTACCTCGTTCTGCGCTGTCTCGAAGGACACCAGAAGTCGGCCGTCCGCCGCCAGCTTCGCTCGCTGCGCTGCGGTCAACGGGATGGACAGGTGCTTCACGCCGTTGGCGAGCTGCCGCTCGGCCTGCTTCACCACATGGCCGCTCATGTCCGGCGACCACGGCGGATAACCGCCATCCGTGACGGCGCAGGGCGTGAGGCCGTAGTCGGGTGCTGGGTCGGCGGCGGGCGAGCAGCTCGTCGTGTAGACCGGAATCGCGCCGATCGCGCCCGTCCACAGGAACAGCCTTGCCGTCCCTGGGGTCTTGGCGAACGTGTAGAGCTCCAGTGAGTTGCGGCCGAGTTCGGCGTACAGGAGCTTGAGGTCCTTGGTCGGTACGCGACCAGAGATCGGTACGCCGGTACGCGCCGACCGGGCGATCGTCTGGGGCGACAGTGCTCCGTCGAGGTTGGGGTTGGACACGTTGGGCGGGGCCGGCGTGGTCGGGCGATCGGCGGGTGGGGTGTAGCCGGTCAGCGTCGCCTGGCCCCAGCGGTACGGGTCGGACTGGACCGAGCCGAGGGCTGACCAGCCGGTGCGGGTGCTCATGTCGATGTGGCGCAACGTCGTCGTACCGGCTGCTGAGGTGTCGTCGTTGTCGTACGGCGTGATGTTGAGCCCGAGCCGGGCTGGGTCGACGGCGGCCGGGAGGGCGGAGAGGGGAATCTTGACCTCAAGGTCGTAGCCGCCACCGGCGTACGCGTGCGGGGTGGTCGTCTCGTTGCTGCCGACCCACTTGGCCGTCGTCGCGACCTGGACGCCCGGGGCGTTGCCGATGCTGAGCGGGCCGGACGAGTAGCCCTGGTGATTGTCGGCGTCGCGCTCCCAGCAGGGGCCGTTGGCGTTGGCGGGGTCGTTGGTGAAGGGGAAGATGCCGAGTTTGAAGGTGTTCGCGGTGTCTTTGAGGACTTGGGATGCGGTGCCGCGGGGGTCGAGCAGGATCTCCACCGAGTCGGCCTGCCAGTGGCCGACGCATTCCTGCGGGGTGACGGCATAGGACTGGTATTCGTCCCGGACGTGGACGAAGAAGTAGAGCGCGTCGTCGGACCAGGTGACCTTCGCGGTACTCCCGGCGCCGCAGTCGTTGGCATCCGAGCAAGCACCCTGCCAGACCCTCCCGATGTCGAGCGTCTCGCCGCTGTACTCCCCTGGCGTCGCCACACCGTCGACAACTGGCGCTGCAGCGGCATGGGCGATCGCTGTCGCGGGGACAAGCGACAGTGTCAGGGTCTCGCTGCCGGAGCCGGACGGAGCGCTGTAGGTCGTCGTGATCGGAATGGAGACGTTCTGTGTCGGCGGCAGGCTGGTGTCGGTGCTGGTGAGCTGGAACGTCACCGTCGTCTCGGCGCCGGGCTGGATGCTTGGGTATGGCTTGCTGGTCGCGTCGGCGCTGAAGTTGGCAGGCAGGGCCAGGCCGACTGTGCCGCTCTGGGGCTGGCTCGACCAGTTGTGGACGACAACCGGCAGCGCGATCGTGCTTCCGACCGCCATCGACTGGATCGCCGCCGATCTGCCCAGCCTCATCGCCTGCGGCGCCGTGTTGGCGAGCCATTGGTCGTACTCCTGCCAGTTCCCCCAGCGCTGGAACCGGCCCTCGGCCGGCGAGACGATCCTGATCACGCTGTCCGTGTAGCCGGACTTGCCGTCGTCGCTGGTGAAGAGGGCGGAGATCTTGAAGTTCTGGTTGACCGCGGCGGTGCTGCTGGGCGTGACCGTGAAGGTCAGCTCCTTACTGCCGTTGATCTTGCCGGTCTTCTGCGGCGCACTCACTGTCCAGCCGGCCGGCACGGTCAGCGCGACCTGCCCCTTGGGTAGCGAACCTTTGAGATGCAGGGTCGCTTGGAAGGGTTCGCCCGCGACGTTGAAGAAGCGGGAGAAGGTCAGGTACTCGAGCGTGCCCTTCGGCAGGCCGCCCGGATCCTGTTTGGTCGCGCCGAACAGGATCGCGTCGTCCTGACCGGCCGCAGGGCTGGTGTTCGGCTGGAACGGTACGAACGACTGCGTCATCCCGAAGCGGGGACAGGCGGGCGCCGAAACGCCCTTGTACATCACGCGACTCTGGGTCGGGTACGCCGCGCGTCCCTCGTCGGCCACCTGCTGCCAGCTCTTCGGCGTACCGGCTGGTTGGCCCTGCAGGTTTCCGGCCGGCCATTTGTAGGGCGAGTCGTAGCCGGTCCAGACGCCCGCGACCGGGTCGAGGCCGGTGGGGACGAAGCCGGTGGTGCAGTTGGCAGCTGTCGTGGTGCCGCCGGTGCCCGCAGTACTGCCGCCCGAGAACACCTTCTTGACCTGCCAGGTGCTCAGCGCTTTCGGGCCCTTGAGTTGCTCGGGGAACTTGGTCGGGTCAGCCGCGGCGAGCACTCCTTCCCAGATCAGGCGGCCGGCCTGCTGGTGGTTGCCGTGGCCGGCCTGCAGGGTGGGCGTGAAGCCGATGTAGATCTCCGGCTGCGTCGTCCGGATCACCCGGGTGACGCGGCGCAGGGTCTCCTGCTCGTCCCAGAAGTACTGCGTCAGCGGGGCGCTCTGGTTGTAGAAGAAGTCGACCCGGTCGAGGTTGAAGATGTCGACGGTGCCGGAGCGGTAGTGCGCGACGCGGTCCTCGTTCTCCCGCCGCAGGCCGAGGGCGGGACCGAGCTCGTTGCCCGCGGAGTTCCCGCCGCCCTCGCCGCGGGTGACCATGATGATCCCGCACTTGGTGCCGTAGCGCTGATGCCAGACGCCGCACGGCCCGATGATGCTGGTGTCGTCATCGGGGTGGGCCCACTCGCCCATCACGTCGATCTTCGTCGCTTTGTCGGCGACGTACGTACCGGCTTCTGTTGTTGGTGCGGCCTGCGCCTGGACTTGAACTCCCGTGGTGAGGAGCAGGACAGCGGCGAGCAGGGCGAGCGTGCGCTTCATGTGCGATCTCCTCGGGCGGTGGAGGCACTGGCACTTCTCGTCCTACCCGGCTATTCACTCTTCAAGCAAGACCTGCCGGGTCGCTTCTGCAACGTTGGCAGAAACCTGCATCGCCGTGATCGGCCCACCCCTCGACGCCAGGTTGGCGGCGGCGGCGTGCAGGTAGGCGCCGACAGCAGCCGCGTCGATCGGGGTCAGCCCGCCGGCCAGGAGGGCTCCGGTCAGGCCGGCCAGTACGTCACCCGCGCCCGCGGTGGCGAGCCAGGCGCCGGCGTTGGTGTTGACGCGGATCTGGCCGTCCGGGGCGGCGATGACGGTGGTCGAGCCCTTCAGCAGGACCGTCACGTCGAAGCGCTCTGCCGCCTGGCGGGCGTGCTTCAGGCGTTCTGCCTCGACCTCATGGCGTTCGACGCCGAGTAGCCGGGCCAGCTCGCCCGCGTGGGGGGTGATCAGGACGTTGGCCCGGTCGCCTGAGTCGTCGAGCGCCTTCAGTCCGTCGGCGTCGAGGAGTACGGGCTCTTCGGCGTCGAGGAGCTCGCGGATCTTGTCGACGTCGAGTTCGTCGCCGAGGCCGGAGCCGATCGCCCAGGCCTGGACGCGGCCTTCACCGGCCACCACCTCGGGGTGCTGAGCGCGAACTGCTTCGGCGACGGGGTCGGGGCCGACGTACCGGAGCATGCCGATCGGGCCGGCGAGCGCTCCGGAGGTGGCGATGACGGCGGCACCGGGGTACTGGGTGGAGCCGGCCATCAGGCCGAGGACGCCACGTGAGTACTTGTCGGATTCGCCGGTGGGGGTCGGGTACAGGGCGCGGATGTCGGGATCCTGGAGTGATTCGACCGGTGCCGGAGGTAGGTCGAGGCCGATCTCGACGAGGTGAACCGGACCACAGGCGGCCGCGGCGGGGTCGATCAGGTGACAGATCTTGTGCGTGCCGAAGGTGACGGTGAGTGCGGCCTTGACGTGCTCGGCGGGGGTCTCACCGGTGTCCACGTCGACGCCGGACGGGATGTCGACGGCGATGATCGGCACCTGGTGCTCCTCGGCGAGCTTCACCGCCGCCAGCGCTTCGGGTTTGAGGCCTGGCCGGCCGCCGATCCCGACGATGCCGTCGACAACAACATCAGCCACGGCGATCGCCCGAGCCGCAACCGGCTGCCCATCGGCGCTTGCCCCTCCCCCGTCGGCCACGCGACCACCGGCCTTGAGCAGGGCGGCCAGCCCCTCGCGGTGGTACTTGTCGGACAGCAGCACCGCGGTGACTTCGGCGCCTCGACGAGCTAGGTGCGTACCGGCGTACAGGGCGTCTCCGCCGTTGTCGCCGCTGCCGATCAGCAGCACCACCCGGGCGCCGTAGGTGAACCCGATGAAGTTGCTGATGGCAACGGCGAGCCCGGTCGCGGCGCGCTGCATCAGCGTGCCCTCGGGGAGTTTCGCCATCAGCGCGGCCTCGGCGGCGCGGACCTGGTCGACGGTGTGAGCGCGGCGCATCTCAGCCCTCCAGTACGACGACCGCCGACGCGATGCCGGCGTCATGGCTCAGCGACAGATGCAGACTCTGTACGCCGAGCCGCGCGGCCTGCTCGGCGACCGTGCCGGTGATCTCCAGCCACGGCCGGCCGGTCTCGTCGGTCCAGACCTCGGCGTCGTGCCACTGCATCCCGGCCGGCGCGCCGAGCGCCTTGGCGAGCGCCTCCTTGGCCGCGAACCGGGCCGCCAGCGACGCGGGCGGCTTCTTCGCCTCCGCCTCGGTGAAGACGCGATCACGCAGCATCGGGGTCCGTTCGAGCGTTTTCATGAACCGCTCCACGTCGACCACATCGATGCCCACGCCGACGATCATGGGGTCCCTGGTGTGACAACTGCCACACCCACAGTCTCGTTGCCGCACATGCCGGTCAGCGTATCCCCGCCAGGTGTGGGAAGAATGGGCCCCATGCTGCAGCCGTCGCGGGAGGTGACCCCGTACACCGAGCTGGACCGCGCCGCCTGGTCCCAGCTGGCCGAGACGACCGAGTCACCGCTGACCGCCGAGGAGGTCGAGCGGCTGCGCGGTCTCGGTGACGAGATCGACATCGACGAGGTCCGCGAGGTCTACCTGCCGCTGTCGCGGATCCTGTCACTCTACGTACGGCACGCCCGGGCGCTGCATTCCGACACCGAGGCGTTCCTCGGCAAACCGGCCGCCACCCGGACCCCGTTCGTGATCGGCATCGGCGGATCCGTTGCCGTCGGCAAGTCCACCACCGCCCGGCTGCTGCGCGAACTGCTCGCCCGCTGGCCCGAGCACCCCCGCGTCGCGCTCGTCACCACCGACGGCTTCCTGTGGCCGAACTCGGAGCTCGAGCGGCGCGGCCTGATGCTGCGCAAGGGCTTCCCGGAGTCGTACGACCGCAAGTCCCTGCTGCGCTTCGTCGTCGAGGTGAAGTCCGGCATGGACAACGTCGAGGCGCCGGTCTACTCCCACCTGCACTACGACCGGATGCCAGGCGTCCGCACCACCGTCGAGCAACCCGACATCCTGCTCCTCGAAGGCCTCAACGTCCTCCAGCCCGCGCCTAGGCACGCGGACGGCAAGAGCGGCCTCGCGGTCAGCGACTTCTTCGACTTCTCCGTGTATGTCGACGCCGCTGCGGACGACATCCGCTCCTGGTACGTCCACCGCTTCCTGAAACTCTGGGAAACAGCCTTCCGCAACCCCGAGTCCTACTTCGTCCGCTACGGCGAACTGAGCCGAGCCGAGGCGATCGCGAAGGCCGAGTCCCTGTGGGACGGCATCAACGGCCCCAACCTCCGCGAAAACATCCTCCCGACGCGCTCCCGAGCAACCCTGGTACTCCGCAAAGGCGCCGACCACGCAGTCCGCTGGGTCCGCCTCCGCAAACTCTGAACTACTGAATCCCCCACGCAGGTAATCCCCCACGCGACCGAAGCCGCACGCGATGCAGGAGCGGGTAGGCGCAGGCCGCGTGGGACAACCCACCACAGTCGGCCAAGACGTCGAGCTGACCAACAGAACGGCGGGCCATTGCAGCTTGTGCGATGGCCCGCCGTCTACCTGCTGGGTTACTCGCCGATCAGTTGGTCCTTGTACCAGGTGGCGGCGACGTGGCTGACGCCGTCGAAGGTGGCCGGGACCTTGCCGTAGGAGGTGATCACGGTCGCCTTGCCGTTCGCCTTGCCGAAGGCGTACTGGTAGCCCGTGTTGGTGTCGTGGTCGATGCCGACCACGAGCGTGCCGCCGCGGACGCCGCAGCGCTGGGTGACCAGCGACTCGAAGGCGGACCAGCCGGAGGCCTGGATCACCTTGACGACCGGCTTCGCGGCCGCCGTGATCGGGATGTGGATGGTGTAGAGCGCGCCGGCCTTCGTGGTCATCAGCAGCGTGTCGTAGGTCGGCGTCTCGCTGATCACGGTCAGCGCCTTGAAAGCCGCGAATCCACCGAAGTTGCCGAGGTTCTTGTAGCCGGTGCCGTTCTTGGCGTACCGGTACAGCTTGCCGTCGGTGTTCAGGCCGTACAGGTACGAGTGCACGGGCGCCGCGACGTTGTAGTTGGAGGTCGCGACGGCCTTGAAGGCCGTCCAGCCGGCCCCGACCTTGGTCGTCGTCACCCGCGGGTCACCCTCGTCGGGGAAGACGGTGGTGTGCCGCATCAGGTTCCCGTTCTGCAGGAACAATCCGTAGGCGAAGTCCTGGGTGCCCGAGGAGTTCGACGCCAGGTACCAGGTGGTCATGGACCGGACGTCCGCAGCGAAATTGAAGGGCACGTACTGGTCGGCCCGGGGCGGCTTGGCAGCGGTGACCTCGGCCACCCCCACGGTGCCCGCGACGGTCGGCCAGATGACCGTGTTGACGCAGGCCTCGGCGACGGCCTTCGCCGAGGGCTGCTGGGCAGCGGACTTGGCCCAGGACGGCGTCGGCTCCCCCTGCGTCGCGGCGAGAGCCGGTCCGGATGCGGCGGTGGCGGCGAGCATGCCGGCACCCGCCACGGCGAGCGCGAGGCGCTGCAACTTCATGAGATTCCCCTCCAGGAAAAACAGGATCTGGCTCGGTCGCACCGAGGTCAAGCAGACCGTAGCGGCCCGACCGGCCTGAACCCTCATCAATTGCAGCTACTTGCAACGGCCCCGAGTCACTCGCCGACCAGCTGGTCGTAGTGCGTGACGAACGAGACGTGGCTGACACCGTTGAAGACGGCCGGGATCTTGCCGTACGACGTGATCGCCGTCGCCGTCCCATTCGCCTTACTGAAGGCGTACTGGTACCCCGAGTCGGTGTCATGGTCGACACCGACCACCAGCGAGCCGCCGCGGGTGCCACATCCCTGCACGACCAGGGATTCGTACGCCGCCCAGCCCGAGCTCCGGATCAGCTTCACGACCGGCTTCGACCCGGCCGCGAGCGGGATCCGGATCGTGTAGAGCGCGCCGGCGTTGGTGGTCATCAGCAGCGTGTCGTAGGTCGCCGTCTCACTGATCACCGTCATCGCCTTGAACGACTTGAAGCCGGGGAACGAGCCGAACGACTTGTACCCGGCACCGTTGCGCACATAGCGATACACGCTGCCGTTGGTGTTCAGCCCGTACAGGTTCGCGTGCCGCGGCGCCACGATGCTGTAGTTGGAGGTGGCGATCGTCTTCATCGCTCCCCAGCCGGACCCGATCTTGGCGGTGGTCGGCTTCGGCGGGTCGAAGTCGGGGAGGACGTCCGTGTGCCGGTAGAGGTCACCGCCCAGCAGGTACAGGCCGTAGATGTAGTACTGCGTCCCCGAGGCGTTCACTGCGGTGTACCAGGTCGCGGCGGTCCGGACCGGGAAGAAGTCGAACGGCTCGTACGCCACCGCGCGCGGCGGCTTGGCGGCGGTGACGTCGACCGCCTCGGCGGTGTTGGCGGCGGTCGGAAAGGCGACCGAGCTGATACAAGGTCCGGCGGCGACGGCCTTCGCCGACTGCTTGACGGCCGCCTTGGCCGCCCAGGACGGCGACGGTTCCCCTTGGGTGGCGGCGATCGCCGGTCCGGACGCGGCAGTGGCGGCGAGCATGCCGACCCCTGCCATGGCGAGCGCGAGACGCTGCAGCTTCATTGAATTCCCCTCCCAGGAAACAAATCTGGCTCGGTCGCACCGAGGTCAGGCCGACGGTAACCACGCGATCGGTCCGGATCGGCGACTATTGCGTTCACCCGCAAAGGTCCTGGCAGGCACAACCGGGCCAGGGCTGTGGAAGCCCTGGCCCGGTTGGGTGTTCGTCTGGTGTTACTCGCCGACCAGTTGGTCGTAGTGCGTGGTGAACGGCGCTGTGGTGACGCCGCTGAGCACGGCCGGGGCCTTGCCGTACGCCGTGATGGCGGTAGCCGTTCCGTTGAACTTGCTGAAGGCGTACTGGTACGCCGAGTCGGTGTCGTGGTCGATGCCGACGATCAGCGTGCCGCCGCGAACGCCGCAGTTGTGGGCGGTCAGCGCCTCGTAGGCCGCGAAACCGGTCTTGCGGACCAGCTTGAGGACGGGCTTGGTGCTGGCCGCGACCGGGATGCGCACGGTGTAGAGCGCGCCGGCGGTCGTCGTCATCAGCAGCGTGTCGTACGTCGGGGTCTCGCTGACCACGGTCAGCGCCTTGAACGACGTGAAGCCGGCGAAGTTGCCGAGCGACTTCACCGCGGTGCCGACCTGCGAGTAGCGGTAGAGCTTGCCGTTCGCGTTCAGCCCGTAGATGTAGGCGTGCCGCGGCGCCGTGATGCTGTAGTTCGAGGTCGCGATGGTCTTGAAGCTTGCCCAGCCCCCGCCGACCTTCGCGATCTTCGGCGTCACCGCACCGGTGTCCTGGTTGATGTAGGTCGTGTGCCGGTACAGGTTGCCGGCCTGGATGAACACGCCGTAGTAGTACAGCTGCGAACCCGACGCGTTCTGCGCGAGATACCAGGTGCCGGTCGCCTTGGCGGCGTAGAACTTGAAATCGAACCACGGCTCGACCTTCGGCGGCTTGCCGGGCAGGATCTCGAGCGAGTTCACGGCGCCGTTGGCGGTCACCCCGCCGAGGAGGCTCGAGCAGGGCTCGGCCACGGCCTTCGCGGCGGCCTGCTGCTTCAGGGCGGCGATCCTGCTCTTCACCGACGGGTTCGGATCGGCCGCGACGGCCGTACCGGAGACGGCGGTGGCCGCGAACAGCCCGGCACCAGCCAGCGCAAGCGCGAAGCGCTGCAGTTTCATTGGCAGTTACTCGCCTTCTAGTGGGACGTAGTGGGAGGTTTGCGCGGCGTGGCTGATGCCATTGAAGACGACCGGGATCTTGCCGTACGCCGTGATCGCGGTGGCCGTCCCCTTCGCGTGGCCGAAGGCGTACTGGTAGCCGGAGTCGGTGTCGTGGTCGATGCCGACGACCAGGGAGCCGCCGAAGTTGCAGCCCTCGACGACGAGCGACTCGTAGGCCGCCCAGCCGGTCTTGCGGATCAGCTTGACGACCGGCGTCGCCTTCGCCGTGATCGGGAGGTGGACGGTGTAGAGCGCGCCGGCCTTCGTGGTCATCAGCAACGTGTCGTACGTCTGGGTCTCGCTGATCACGGTCATCGCCTTGAACGATGCGTAGCCGCCGAACGACCCGAGAGCCTTGTAGCCGGCGCCGCTCTTCGCGTAGCGATAGAGGCGGCCGTTGGCGTTCAGCCCGTACAGGTACGCGTGATTCGGAGCCCCGACGCTGTGGTTGGAGGTCGCGATGGCCTTGAACGTTCCCCAGCCGGAGCCGACCTTGGCCGCGGTCGGCCGCGGCGCGCTGCCATCATTCGGAATGACGGTCGTGTGCCGGTACAGGTTGCTGCCCTGAAGGAACAAGCCGTAGGCGTAGACCCGGGTGCCCGCGCTGTTCTGAGCCACGTACCAGGTCGCCATGGACCGGGTGGCGAAGAACTTGAACGGCTCGTACCGCAGCGCCCGCGGCGGCTTGGCCGGGATGACCTCCGCGGACTCCACCGTGCCCTTGGCCGTCGGCCAGACGAGTTGGTTGCCGCACGGCGGCCCGCTGGCCGGAGCCGGGCCGGACTGGGTGGCGCCGAACGCCGGTCCGGACGCGGCGGTGGCGGCCAGCAGACCGGCACCGGCAAGCACGAGTGCGAAGCGCTGCAGCTTCATCTCAGGAGTCCCCCTCCAGGGCGGTAAAAGGACCGACCGGGGACACCGTCGCAACGGTTGTCCCCGGTCGGGTCGAGGTGTTACTCGCCGTTCAGGTTGTCTTTGTACCAGGTGAAGGGGGCGTGGTTGTTGCCGTCGAGGACGGCCGGGATTTTGCCGTACGACGTGATCACGGTCGCTGTGCCGTTCGCGTGGCCGAAGGCGTACTGGTAGCCGGTCTGGGTGTCGTGGTCGACGCCGATGACGAGGGTGCCACCGCGGTTGCCGCAGGCCTGGGTCGCGAGCGACTCGTACGCCGACCAGCCGGAGGACCGGATGGTCTTGAGGACCGGCTTCGCCGACGCGGTGATCGGGATCCGGATCGTGTAGAGCCCGCCGGCCCTGGTGTTCAGCAGCAGCGTGTCGTAGGTCGCGGTCTCGCTGATCACGGCCAGCGACTTGAAGGATGCGTAGCCGCCGAAGGTGCCGAGCGCCTTGTAGGTGGAGGTGGTGCCGTTCTTGGCGTATCGGTACAGCAATCCGTTGGTGTTCAGGCCGTACAGGTACGAGTGGGTGGGCGCGGCGACCTGGTAGTTCGAGGTCGCGATCGCCCGGAAGGTGGCCCAGCCGGAACCGATCTTGACCCTGGTGGTCTTCGGCTCGCCGGTCGCGGGGAGGGTGGTCGTGTGCCGGTAGAGGTTGTCGCCGGTCAGGAACACCCCATAGGCGAAGTACTGGGTGGCGGAGGCGTTGGCCGCCGCGTACCAGGTCGCCGTGTAGCGGGCAGCACCGAAGTTGAACGGCGCGTACTGGTCGACCCGCGGCGGCTTGGCCGGGGTGACGTCGACCGTTCCGGTCACGTTCGTGGCTTCGGGATAGACCAGCGACTGGACGCACTCGGCCTCGGCGGCGACGGACTTGTCCGACTTCGCCGCCGCTTCCTTGGTGTTGGCGGCCCGCTGCGCCCAGGACGGCGCCGGGTCGTTCTGGGTGGTGGCGAGGGCCGGTCCGGACGCGGCCGTGGCGGCGAGCATTCCGACGGCGGCGACGGCGACTGCGAGGCGCTGCAGCTTCATTGAGGTCATCCTCTCGGCAAAGCAGTTCGGTCCAGGGCACCCCGGGACCGAACTGACGGTAACTTCGCCACCGGGCGACGCGCGTGAGATTTGCATCTTCGTGCAATGGATTGCTGCCGGTTCGTGCATCGACCGCAGTCAGTTCGTTACCTGGAGTGAGCTCGCAGCGTGGGAAGAGTGGCTGCGGCGACCAGGGCGGCGGTCAGCGCGAAGGCCAGTGGATAGCCGGTCCCGGCGACCACGAAGCCGAAGATGATGGCGCCGGCGCCCCAGCCGCCGTCGTACGCGAGGTTCCACAACGCGCTGACCTGGCCGTACCGGGACTTCGGTGAACGGTCGTACATGATCGCCAGGGTGAGGTTCTGGGCGGCGCCGAAGCCGACCCCGAAGAGCGCGGCGCCGGTGATGACGGCGGCCGGGTTGCCGATGAAGACCAGCGCGCCGGCGCCGAGCGCGGCCAGGATGATGGCCAGAGGCAACAATTTGGCCGGTCCGACGCGGTCACCGACCCGCCCGGCCAGCCAGCGGGCGGCCGGTGCGGCGATCGCCTGGATCAGCAAGGCGATGGCGACCACGAAGTGGTTGCTGGATCCCAGCGGCAGAAAGGTCACACTGATGCCTGCGGCAACGGTCACGGCCGCGAAGACGAGCGTCGGCATCAGCAGTCCGCTGCCCCGCAAGCCGCCCAGCACCTTCACGTGCTGCTCTTCACTGCCGGTACTACGCGCCGCCACGCCCGGCACCATCGCAAGGCCGGCCAGCGACGCGACGGCGGCGAGGACGAACAGCGCGTCGTACCCGATGACGCCGGTGAGGTAGATCCCCAACGGCAACCCGATCACCGCGGGCAGCCCGACGACGACGCCGTAGATCCCCAGCGCCTCGCCCCGTCGGTGGGCCGGGGCGACATCCGCGACCAGCACGACCGCGCCGACGACCATGATCGCCAGCCCGGCGCCGCGAACGACGCAGACGGCCAGCACGAGTGGGAGCGATGAGGTCACTACCAGAGCAAGTGACGGCGCACCCAGCAACACGAGCCCCAGCGCGAGCGTCCCCCGATACCCAAACCGCCTGAGCATCCGGGGTACCAGCAGCTCGACACCCACTGCCGCCAGCATCATCGCCCCGGTCGACAGGCCGGCGCCGATGCCGCCGGCTCCGTTCGCTGCGAGGTAGAGCGGTACGACCGAGGTCAGCAGGTACATGCTCAGCCCGGACCCGAACACCATCACCAGCAACCGCGCAAAGGCCGGCGTCACCAGCGCCGATCCGGCTGCCGGCGACCGCTCCGGCGATTTCGCCTCGGGCGCTGGTGGCTGTAGGTCGGCGGTGGCCGGGAGCTCGCAGGTAGTCATGGATTCACCGTAGGAGCAGAGCGGTCTGGTCTACAGGTCCAGTTCTTGGGGCGTAGGGAGTACCAGTTTCAGAGCTGGTCGTGGATCAGGGCGGCCAAGCGGTTCAATGCGGCGTCGATCTGCGCCGGGGTCACTGAACTGCAGGAGAGACGGAGGGCGTTGAGCGGGGCGTCGCCGTCGTAGAAGTGGCTCATCGGGGTGAAGAGGACGCCGTACTCGTGGGCGGACTTCTCCAGCAGGGCGTCGGTGACCGGGAAGGGGACGGTGACGACGATGAAGAAGCCGCCGGACGGGACCGTCCAGGCGACGTCCCCATCGGGGAAGCGGGCGGCCAGGCCGTCGGTGATGGCGCGGAGGTTGGTGGCGTAGATGTCGCGTTCGCGCAGGGTGGCGGTGACCAGGCTGCAGTCGTTCTGGAGGAGCTTGCCGCCGATCACCGCCTGCGCGACGGCTGAGGTGTTGACGGTGAGCATGCTCTTGAGCTTGGAGAGTTCGTCAGCCAGCAAACCGACGGTGCCGTCGGGGGTGGCGACGGTCTGGTCCGCGACGACGTAGCCGACCCGGGCGCCGGGCAGCGCGGTCTTGGCAAAAGAACCGAGATAGATCACGCGTCGCTCGGTGTCCAGGGCCTTCAGGGTCGGCACCCGGTCGACACCGGCGGCGGGGAACAGGCCGTACGGGTTGTCTTCGAGCAGGAGGAGGTCTTCCTGGGCGGCGATCTCCAGCAGTCGCCGTCTGGTCTCCAGGTCGAGGCTGAGGCCGGATGGGTTGGCGAAGTCGGGCATGACGTAGCAGGCGCGTGGGCGGAGACCGTCGGCTCGCGCTCGCTTGACGACGGCGACCAGGTCGTCGAGGTCGACGCCATCGTCGCCCCCGGCAACCGGCAGGACGGGGAGGTCGACGAGTCGGGCGGCGCCGGTGATGCCGACGTAGGCCGGGGAGATGGCGAGCAAGACGTCGGCGGGGGTCGCGCGGAGCGCGCGGAGTACGAGGACCATCGCTTCCTGGCAGCCGACCGTCACCACGATCGCGTCCGGGTCGACCGCGATGCCCTCGTCGGCGGCGAGGTTGCGGGCGACCAGCGGGTGGATGATGCCCTTCGTGCGGCCGTACTGGAAGATCTGCTGTCGGACGCCGGCCTCGTCGTAGCCGAGTTCGTCGCGCAGGTACTCGGCGAAGGTGTCGAGGTAGGAGTGCAGGTCCTCGAGCGCGTAGTACTCCTCGTACGGACGCCCGGCGGCGAGCGAGATCGCGTCGGGGTAGTGGTTGGCGACCTCGTTGAGGAAGTTCATCGAGTTCAGCGCGCGGTCGGTGAGCGAACCGTGCAGGTCGGTGACGTTCAGATCGGCCATCAGGCCCTCCCGGTGGTGAGGCGCGCTGCAGCTTGGACGTTCGCACAGCCTGCCAGCAGCATCGCGTCGCTCAGCTCTTTGCGCAGCAGCTCCAAAGCTTCTCCGCACGCGTCGACGGCAAGTGCCCAGAGCAACGGACGGCCGATCAGTACTCCGGAGGCGCCGAGCGCGAGCGCACGCAGTACATCGGTACCGCTCCGAATCCCGCTGTCGAGCAACACCTCACACTCCTTGCCCACGGCATCCACAATCCTCGGCAAGGCGTTGACCGAGGCAACCGCCCCGTCCAGCTGCCGACCGCCATGGTTCGACACCACGATGCCATCAGCACCCACTTGCACCGCCCGCACAGCGTCACGCGGATCGAGAATCCCCTTCAAAAGCAGCGGAAGCTTGGTCTTCGATCGCAACCACTCGAGGTCCTGCCACGACACCGCAGGCTCGAAGGCCGATGCCGTATGAGCCGCGACAGCAGACAACCCCGGTACTCCGACGTGCGCCTCGCTCCGCGCCCCGACCAGGTTGGCCGCGACCACATCCGCAGGCAACGCGAAGCCATTCCGCACATCCCGCAGTCGCCGACCCATCACCGGAACATCCACGGTGACCATCAACGCGCCACACCCAGCAGCCTCCGCCCGATCGATCAGCGACTCCACCACTGCTCGATCCCGCAGCCAATACAACTGAAACCACGAAGGCGCCACCTCCGCGATCTCCTCCAGCGGGAAGCTGCTCAACGTACTGATCACATACGGCACCCCCGCCGCCGCAGCCGCCCGAGCCAGCAACAACTCCCCACCCGGATGCACCAGCCGCTGATAAGCCATCGGCGCCACCACCACCGGCATCCCCACCTGTCCACCAACCAGCCGACACCCCACCTCAGCCTCAGCCACCCCCGCCAGCACCCGAGGCACCACAGTCACCCCATCCAACGCCGACCGATTCAACCGAAGAGTCGTCTCAGTCCCACTCCCCCCAGCAACAAACTCCCTCACCTCAACAGGCAGAACCCCAGCCGCCAACCCCTCGAAGTCGTCGAGACACAACGCGGGTGCGGGAGGTGCCTGGAGGTCAGGCATCGGCGAAGGTCTTTCTTAGCCAGTCGGCGGAGTCGGTCAGTGCCTTGCGGGCGGTGTCGAGGATGCCGGACATGGTGTAGAAGCCGTGGGGCATGCCTTCGTAGCGGGTTAGTTGGGTGGGGACGCCGGCGGCGTAGAGCTTTTCGGCGTAGTACTCGCCTTCGTCTCTTAGGGGGTCGTACTCGGCGGTGATGACCAGCGCCGGCGGGAGGCCGGCGTGGGAGGGGGCCAGGAGTGGGGAGGCGAGCGGGTTGGTGCCGTCGGACTCGTCGCGCAGGTAGTGCTTCCAGTACCAGTTGACTGAGGTGCGATTGAAGAGGAAGGGGTCGTCGCCGGCGCGCATGGAAGCGGTGTCGGAGCCATACAAAGTGTTGGGGTAGACCAAGAGTTGAGCAGCCAGGGACGGGCCGGAATCTCTTGCCAGCAAGGTGGTTGCGGCCGCGAGGTTGCCGCCGGCACTGTCGCCTCCGACAGCTAGACGGGCTACGTCCACACCCAGTTCGACGGCGTGAGCCGCGATCCATTGGGTTGCTCGGTGGCAGTCGTCGACCGCCGCCGGGAAGGGGTTCTCCGGCGCCAGGCGATAGCCGACTGTGATGACCTGGCACGGGACGAGGTTGGCCAGCCGACGGCACACCCCGTCAGCGGTCTCGATGCTGCCGAGCGTCCATCCGCCACCGAAGAAGTACACGAGCGTCGGCAACGGCCCATCCCCCACCGGACGGTAGATCCGCAACGTCAGCCCGGACTCCTCCATCACGACATCCCGCACGGAGTGCACCGGCTCAACCTCGCCACCACCCGCTTGGATGGACGCGAGATCAGCCGCCCGCGCCTCGGCCAGCGTCTGCGTGTAGAGCTGCGGCACGTTGTCCGCCGCCCGCTTCGCCCGCATCTCCTCGACCTGAGGATCCAATGGCATCTCAAGCACCTCTCAAGTCAGCGTGACCGGCATGGTCGCGAACCCACGAAGAGCAAACCCGGCACTCTGCACCGGCGCCCCGGCCAGCGCCAGCTCCGGGAACCGCTGGAACAACCGAGGCAACGCCAGCCGCCCCTCAGCCCGCGCAAGCACCGCCCCGATACAGAAGTACGCGCCGGCCCCAAACGTGATGTGCCGCTTGTCCGCCCGCTCCGCATCAAACACCTCAGGCGAAGGAAACCGCGCCGGATCCCGGTTGGCCGCCCCCAGAATCACCAGCACCAGCCCACCCTCAGGGATCGTCACCCCACCCACCGACAGATCCTCAGAAGCAGTCCGTACTACGACCTGCGCCGTCCCGTCCCACCGGAGCACCTCCTCGACGCAAGCCTCGGCCACCGCCGGATCAGCAGCCAGCGCCTTCACCAGCGACGGCCGTTCGAGCAATGGCGGCAGCGCGTTGCCGAGCAGGTTGATCGTCGTCACGAAGCTGGCGTTGAAGAGCACCAGCAGGTTGCCGACCAACTCCTCATCGGTCAGCACGCTGTCGCCGGAGTCGATCACCTGCACCAGCCCGCTGATCAGGTCGTTGCCAGGGGCAACACGACGGTCCGCGATCAACTGTTGGTAGTACGCCGACATCTCCACGGCAGCTTCATTGGCCGCGGCAACCTTCTCGACCGTCCGCCCACCGAAGTCCAGATAGTCCTCCACCCGCTGCACCCGGGTCCTGAACCACTCCAGATCCGGCGCCGGGATCCCCAGCAACGCACTCATCACACCGGCAGGCAGCAGATACCCGAACTCCGCGATGAAGTCGACCGGCCCATCAGCACCCAACACGCCGAGCCGATCCAGCAGCGAGTCCGTCAACGCGACGATCTCCGGCTCCAGCTCGGCGACCCGCCGCGGCGTGAAGGCCTGATGGAACGCCCGCCGCATCCGCCCATGATCAGGCTCGGTCCGGAACATCATCGAGTTCCCGAGCGCCGTCGACACCGGATCGGCGTCGGGCCCGGGCGGCGGACCACCCTTGACGAAGCGTGGATCACGCAGGATCTGATCGACCGCCGCATACCCGTTGGCCACGG
The DNA here is from genome assembly GCF_039525325.1 of Kribbella koreensis. Taxonomy (NCBI): domain Bacteria; kingdom Bacillati; phylum Actinomycetota; class Actinomycetes; order Propionibacteriales; family Kribbellaceae; genus Kribbella; species Kribbella koreensis. The sequence continues at coordinate 798,279 of NZ_BAAAHK010000013.1, read as the reverse complement.
CCGCGTACGCAGTACTGGCCGGTGTCAAACTGACCGGACCCAGCTCGTGAAGTCTTTCGTACAAGGGGTACGGCGCTCGCCGCCCCTCGTCGGTCTGCAGCAGCGCAAGGATCTCGTCGGCGGTCATGTTGCCACCGGCATCGACTTGTACCCGCGCAGGAACTGCTGTGGATTCCGCACCGGCGGCCGCGCGGCCCGCAACGACGGGAACCGCTCCAGCAACCGCGGAAAGGCGATCCGGGCCTCCGCCCGGGCCAGCGCCGCACCCAGGCAGTAGTGCGGACCGGCGCCGAAGCTCAACGGCTTCACGTCCGTCCGCCCCGCATCGAAGAGATCCGGCGACGGGTACCGCAGCGAATCCCGATTGGCAGCACCGAGCATCACCAACACGATCTCCTTGGCTGGAAGGACTGTTCCGGCGATCTCGGCATCCTCTTCGGACCAGCGGGCGACGAACTGTACCGGCGCCTCGTACCGCAGAACCTCTTCGACGAAGGCGGGCGAGCCGGCGGCCGCGCGAAGCCCGGGCTGGTCGAGCAGTTGCCACATCCCGTTGCCGATCAGGTGGATCGTCGTCACGAAGCTGGCGTTGAAGAGCACCAGCAGGTTGCAGATCAGGTCGTAGTCCGACACCTCGTGCAGCCCGGCGTCGATGGCCGCGACCAACTGGCTGATCAGGTCGTCGCTCGGCGTCTTCCGTCGCGCGACGATCAGGTCCTGGTAGTAGTCGGACAGCTCGCGAGTCGCCTGGTCGGCGGCCGCCAGCACCTCGTCGGTCTTGCCGACCACATCGAGAAAGTCGTTGATTCGTTCGACTCTGGGCCGGAACCAGGCCAGGTCGTCCTGCGGGATGCCGAGCAGCGCAGCGACCACGCTGCTCGGCAACGGGTAGGCGAACTCGGTCATGAAGTCCGCCTCCCCGTCCCGGTCGAACCGCTCGGCCAGCTGGTCGATCAGGCCGTCGACCAACTGGCCGACAGCCGGCTCCAGCTCGGTCACCCGGCGGGGCGTGAACACCTGGTGGAACAGGCGTCTGGCCGTCAGGTGCCGGGGACCGTTGCTGTACATCATCGAGTTGTTGAGCACCGCCAGCAGCGGATGCTCGCGCCACCCGGGACCACCGTGATCGTCGCTGAACACGTCGTCGGCGACATGGAACCGCGGGTCGCGCAGCAGCTCGTCGGCTGCCTGGTAGCCGGTGACCACCGCCGCATATCCGCCATCGCCTCCCAGCAGGGAGACTGGACCTAGCTTGTGGAGTTCGGCGTAGTACCGGTATGGATCGTCCAGACCGGCTTCGCTGAAGAGTCCCTTGAGCACTTGATCGGCGGCGGTGGTCATCAGCGGCTCACCGGACCAGCTGCAGCGGGATCGAGTCGGCCATCGCCTGGTAGCCGGCGTCGTTCAGGTGGATGTGGTCGCCGCCGTCGTAGGCAGCCAGCAGCTTCTCGGGCGCGCTTGGGTCCCGAACGGCCTTGTCGAAGTCGATGACGCCGTCGAACTCGTGCTGGTTGCGCAGCCACTTGTTGACCGCGACCCGGGTCGCCTCCTTCTCCGGCGTCCAGCCGCCGGGCGTGGTGAAGCCGCCGTACGGCGTGATGGTGGCGCCGATGCTGGTGATGCCGTTCTCGTGCAGCTGGCTGTTGATCTGCTTGAGCGCGCCGATGATCTGGTCCGAGCCGGCGCCGTTCATCCAGATGTCGTTCACGCCGAGGTGGGTGATGACGGTTCGCTCGTTGGTCTGGGCGTAGACGTCCTCGTTCAGCCGGGCCAGCGCGTTCGGGCCGAGCTGCTCGGTGCCGCTCGGGCCACCGAGGATCAGACCGTCGCTGTCCTGCAGCAGCCGGTTGCCGGCCTCGCCGACGTTCAGCACTCCGGGAGCGTTGTGGTGACGGTCGGCGACCAGGCGCTCGGCGAGCTGGTCGGGCCAGCGGTTGTTGCCGTTGAGCGTGCTGAGCAGGCCGTCCGCGATCGAGTCACCGAGCACGACGATCGAGCCCGCCGACTTCTCGGTCAGGACGTCGACGCCGGACAGGAACGTCCAGCAGCAGGCCCGGGTCCGGTCGTACCCGGTCCCGTCGGGCGCGTTGGTCAGGTCGCCCGGACCGAAGAAGTTCTCCTGGTCCGAGGACGCGTGCCAGCTGGTCGGGCCGGTCGCGGTCGGGTAGAAGACGCTGATCACCAGCGTGCTCAGGTCCGGCACGGTCAGCTTGACCGGGTCGCTGAGCAGCTCGGCGCCCTTGTTCATCACCGCGGTCGGCGAGCCGCCGTTGAAGGTCAGCGCCCGCTTGGACGCCACCACGATGTCGGACTGTACCGGCGTCGAGGTGTCCCCGAACGCCACGGTCGCCGCGCCGATCTGGACCGGTCGGTCGCCGTAGATGTTGGTGAACCGGATCCGGACCTTGTCGCCCCCCACGGACGGCCGGACCACGTAGCGGGCGCTCTGGTTGTTGAGACCGGTGGCGGTGAACCCGGCCGTCTCGGGCTTGACGATGCCGGCGGACCAGCTGCCCACCCACTCGGACCGGTCGCCGTGGCCGCCGGACGTCTGAGCCGACGATCCGGTGAAGACCAGGGCCGAGCCGGCCAGTGAAACGGCGGCCGCTAGTGCGGCCGATCTGACGGTACTGGGAATGCGCATGGAACAACCCCCCAATGGGTTGGCGCGCGACGGGTGAGAAATACCCTGCGCGAGTGGCGGTGACGGTGACGGAAACCTAGTTCCGGATTCCTGACACGTCAACGGGCGCTTTGAATTGTTCGCTTGAATTCACCCGACCGCTGGCCGCCGGGAAATATCGGAAGTACAGTCGCCCCGGATACCGAAAGGGTGGGGCGCCATGTCGGTCGATTTCGTGCTGGACCGGAACCTGGAGCGGTCCGGTTCTTATGTGGTCGCTGCGCTCCGGCTTTTCGCGCGGTACGGCGAGGCCGAGGCGATCGTCGCCGGCGGCCGGCGGCTGACGTACGCCGAGCTGCGCGCGCAGGTGCTCGACCTGGCCGCGACGCTGCAGGATCGCGGCGTCGGCCCGGGTACCGGCGTGCTCGTGCTGGCCGGCAACACGATCGAGCTGCCGGCCCTCCAGCTCGCGCTGCACCTGGTCGGCGCCCGGACGATGTGGATCGCGCCGATCGCGGGCCGCCGGGAGATCGAGGCGTTCGCGCGGCTGTCCGAGGCGGACGTCTTCGTCTACGACGCCCGCACCAAGGCCGTCATCGGAGAGCGGCTGGCGGTCAGCCTCGCAGTACCGGTGCACTGCCTCGGTGCAGGCGGGTTGGGGCCGGATCTGCTGGCCCCACCGGCCACGGCGTTCGAACCGGAGTACGGGGAGCTGACCCCGGCCACCTGCCTGCAGACGAGCGGTACCACCGGGGAGCCCAAGCTGGTGCACCACCGGCAGGCGTTCTACGAGCAGATCCTCACGCTGGCCGACGACTACCTGGCCGCCGGGCTGCCCGTGCTGCGGCACCTGTCGCACTCGCCGATGGCGTTCGCGAGCGGGCAGATCACCAGCTTCTTCAACCTGTTCATGGGCGGCGTGCTGTTCCTCGAGGACGACTGGGACCCGGGCCGCGCGCTGGCGACGATCGAGCGCGAGCGGATCAACTCGACGTACGTGTCGCCGCCCCTGCTCTACCAGCTGCTCGACCACCCGGACCTGCCGACCACTGACGTCAGCAGCCTGTTCATGCTCAACGTGGGGGCCGGCCCCGCCGCTCCGTCCCGGCTACGGCAGGCCATCGAGCGCTTCGGGCCGGTACTGCGGATCGTGTACGGGCTGAGCGAGGTCATCGTGGTGACGGCCCAGCCTGGGCTGACCGAGGACCCGGAGCATCCCGAGCGACTACGGTCGAGCGGTACGCCGTACGGGGACGTCCGCGTGGAGATCCGGTCCCCTGATGGGGCACCGGTCGCGGCGGGGCAGACCGGGGAGATCTACGCGACCAGCAGGCTCCGCTTCGCGGGGTACTGGGGGCGGCCGGACCTGACCGAGCAGGCCATCGTCGACGACTGGGTGCGGACGGGTGATCTCGGGTATCTGGACTCCGACGGGTACCTGTACGTCGTCGATCGGGTGCAGGACACGATCGTCACGGGGTCGAGCAACTGGAACGTGTACTGCCGGCCGATCGAGGACCTGCTGCAGTCGCATCCGGGGGTACGGGCGGCGGCGGTCATCGGCGTACCGGACGAGGCGTTCGGGGAGGTGCCGCACGCGTACGTGGTCCGGTACGACGGCGCTGTGGTGACGGCCGGCGAGCTGCAGACGCTGGTCCGGAACGAGTTCAACGAGATGTGGACACCGCGCGAGATCGAGTTCCTGGACGATCTCCCGCTGACCTCCGCCCACAAGATCGACAAGGTGGCCCTGCGCTCCCGACACGAAGCAAAGCCGGCATGAGCGAGCCGTCGGCGCAGGCGTCCGGGCGGCGTCGGGCTGGGCTGATCGCGCTGTTCAGCGCGGATGTGTTGTCGGTGCTGGGCGACCGGGTGTCGATGGTGGCGATCCCCTGGCTCGTCCTGACCACCACCGGCAGCCCCGCGAAGATGGGCCTGGTCGCGGGGGCCGAGATGCTCCCGTACGTCGTATCGGGCGTGCTCGCCGCGCCCCTGGCCGACCGCTTCGGGCTGCGCCGGACGTCGATCGTGACGGACCTCGGGAGCGCCCTGGCGATGGCTGCGATCGTACTGACGCCGGGCTCGTCCTTCGCCCTGCTGTGCCTGCTGGTCGCCATCGCGGGCGCGCTGCGCGGCTGCGGCGACCGGGTCAAGCACGTCATGCTCAAGCCGATGGCGGACGCGGCCGGGGTCAAGATGATCCGCGTGACCTCGTCGTACGAGGGCTTCACCCGTACCGCGACGCTGGTCGGCGCACCCCTCGGCGGGCTCCTGATCAGCTGGATCGGCCCGAACAAGGCGATCACCGTCGACGCGATCTCGTTCGTCGTCTGCGCTGCGCTGATCGGCTTCCTGGTACGCCTGCCGGCCGTCGTCGATGACACCCCCGCACCGCCGCGGGAGCCGTACTTCCGAGCGCTGCGGGGTGGGTTCGCCTATCTCCGCAAGGACCAGCTGCTGCTCGGGATGATCGTGATGATCTTCTTCCTGAACGTCTTCAACCAGGCCGGCACCGCGGTCTTCGTGCCGCTCTGGGTCGAGCAGGTCCTCAAGTCGCCCGCAGCCCTCGGCCTGCTCTTCGGCGGCTTCGCGGCCGGCGCCCTGCTCGGGAACGTGATCTTCACGCTGCTCGGCCCGCGCCTCCCGCAGTACTCGTCCTTCGTCATCGGCGCCGCGATCGGCGGCGCCCCGCGCCTGTTCACCCTGGGCCTGTCACACCACCTCTGGGTGGTCATCTCAGTCAGCTTCGCCTGCGGCATCGCGAACGCCGCGGTCAACCCGGTCATGGGCGTGACCCTGTACGAACGGGTACCGGCCGAACTCCAGACGCGGGTCTTCGGCGTGACCGGCGCGATCGCCTTCATCGGCATCCCCATCGGCGGCGTACTGGCCGGCTGGTCTGCCGCCACGTTCGGCCTGCGCCCCGCGGTCATCGGCTCCGGCGTGATCCTCCTCCTGGTCACCCTCATCCCCGTCTACCGCTGGTGGCGCCACCCGGTAGAGCTCCCCAACTACCGCTCCAAGGAGGCAGCATGATCACCGAAGCCACCGACGAGTACTGCCTGTCCGAGGGCGAGTCCGCCAAGCTCCTGGCCGGCCACCCCTGGCGCCGCTTCGTAGTCCTAGGCGACAGCGTCGCCGAAGGCCTCTGCTCCCCCGTGCCCGGCTACTCCGACCTCCAATGGGCCGACCGCCTGGCCGCCGAACTAGCCGTCCCCCACTACCTGAACCTAGGCGTCTCCGGCCTCCGAGCCCACGAGATCCGCTCCACCCAGCTAGCCCCCGCCTTGGCCTTCCGCCCCGACCTCGCCCTGGTGGTAGGCGGCGGCAACGACGCCTTCTCCGCCCGCTACAACCCAGACCGAGTAGACACCGAACTAACCGAGATGGTGCAGGCGCTGCAGGCAGCCGGCGCCGACGTAATCACCCTAGGCATGTTCAACGTCTCCTACTCCCCCGCCATCCCCGCTTGGCTCCGCCCCGGCCTCCGCACCCGCATGACCACCCTCTCCGAACGCACCCAAGCCCTAGCCGCTCGCCTAGGCACGATCCACGTCCACCTAACCACCCACCCCCTCTCCACAGACCCCACCCTCTACTCCCCCGACGGCCGCCACGGCACAGCCCGAAGCGACGCAGTAGCCACCGCCGAAACAATCCGCCGCCTGGCAGCCCACCTAGCCCCCCACTAGCCCCCCACCCGCTCACCGGGTGCCGGTGGTCACGAGCCTGCCCACACGGGGGCTACTGGTCGGTGGTTAGGCCGTGATCCAGGGCGATCTGTTCGACCTGGGTGGGGGTGCCGGTGAAGATCGCGTGGGTGTGTTGGGTGACCAGGTCGACCGGCCAGTGCCACCAGGCGGCTCGGAGGAGACGGGCGGTGTCTTCGGGCGAGTAGCGGTGTTTGAGGACTCGGGCCGGGTTGCCGCCGACTACGGCGTACGGAGGGACGTCGGTGGTGACGACGGACCCGGTGGCGATGATCGCGCCGTCGCCGATGGTGACGCCGGGCATGATCGTGGCGGCGTAGCCGATCCAGACGTCGTTGCCGACCACCGTGTCGCCCTTGCGCGGAGCCGACAGCGCAGGCGACAGCGTCTGCTCCGCCCACGCGCCGCCGAAGATGAAGAACGGGTACGCCGAGACGCCGACCAGCGGGTGGTTGGCCGACGACAGCAGGAACGTCGCCTTGGCCGCGATCGGGCAGTACTTGCCGATGATCAGCTTCTCCGGCCCGAACGGATACAGCACATTGTTCCGCTCGAAACCCTCGGCATCGTCCGGATCGTCGTAATAAGTGAATTCCCCGATTTGGACATAGGGGACCGTAATCAGGGGTCTCAGAAAAACAGTGCGCCGTCGATCATTAAATGGATAGACGACATCAGGGTCTGGCGCACTCGGCACAGGCTGCTCCTCACTCACGGACTTCCCCGGATGGTGATTTCCGAACACTGCCGAAATGTCGTGACTTCGTCTACAGTCCGGCCATGGCCGACAACGACCCGATCCTGATCTCCGGCGCCACCGGCTGCATCGGCAGCACGCTGGCCAGGTCCCTGTACGCCGATGGCCGCGCCCTCGTCCTGTTCGGACGCAACGAAGAGCGCCTGGCCAAGCTCGCCGCCGAACTCCCCGACGCCGAAGTACTCGTCGGCGACATCGGCCGAGCCGACACCCTCGCGGGCAACCTCGAGCTCCCGCGGAAGCTCAAAGGAGTCGTCCACGCGGCCGGCATCTGCGAGGGCCGCACGCTCAGCGACAGCGACCCCGCCCAGATCCGCGAGCACCTCGAGGTCAACCTGGTCGGCCCGGCCGAGCTGACCCGCCTCGCCCTGCCCGCGCTCCGAGCAGCGCGCGGCACCGTGGTACTGGTCAACTCCCTCGTCGGCCTGTACCCGTGGCCCGGCTGGATCGGCTACGCGATGAGCAAGTACGGTCTGCGCGCCTTCGCCGAGACGCTGCGGCTGGAGGAGTTCGAGACCGGCGTCCGGGTGAGCAGCATCTTCGCCAGCCGGGTGGCGACGCCGCTGCAGGCCAAGGTGCACGCCCAGGAGGGCAAGGAGTACGTGCCGGACGCGTGGGTGCAGCCCGAGACGATGGCCCGGACCATCCGCAACGTGCTGGAGACGCCGCACGACGCGGAGCTGAAGGACATCACTCTGATGCATCAGCAGTACCCCCGGCCGTGACCAGCACCCGGTCGGTCACCGTGATCGGCAGCGACTTGTAGCCGCGCAGGATCAGCTGGTCGGTCCGCACCGCGGCGCTCCCGAGCGCCAGGTGCGGGAACCGCTCCAGCACCATCGGCAGCGCGATCTGCGCCTCGGCCCGCGCCAGCGCAGCTCCCAGGCAGTAGTGCGCGCCCGCCCCGAAGCTGATCGGCTGGTTGTCCACCCGCGCCGGATCGAACCGGTCCGGCGCGGCAAACCGCCGCGGATCCCGGTTGGCGGCCCCAGTCAGTACTGCGACCAGCTCCCCCTCCCGCAGCGGTACTCCGAGTAGCTCCGTGTCAGCACTGGCCACCCGGATGAACACGTGCGCGGGAGTGTCGAACCGCAGCACCTCCTCCACGTACGCCGGCATCGACTCCGGCGTACTCCGGACAGCCGGGCGCTCAAGCAGCAGCGGCAGCGCGTTGCCGAACAGATGGATCGTCGTACTGAAACTCGCGTTGAACAGGACCAGCAGGTTGCCCACCAGCTCCAGATCCGTGACCTCATGCCCGCCCGCCTGGACCAGGTCGCTGATCAAGTCCTGCTGGGGCGAAGCCCGCCGCTGCGCGATCAGGTCGAGGTAGTAGTCGGTGATCCGGATCGCGGCCTCATCCGCCGCCTCCAGTACGTCGAACCCCTTGCGCCGGAAGTCGAGCCAGTCGTTGATCAGGTCGACCTGCGAGCGGAACCAGGCGATGTCCTCGTCCGGCAGCCCGAGCAACCGGCCGACGACCCGGGCGGGCAGCAGATAGGCGAACTCGGCCATGTAGTCAACCTCGTTGCCATCGGCACCCAACTCGGCAACCCGGTCGAGCAGCTCGCCGGTGATCCGGATGATGTCCGGCTCCATCGCCTGGACCCGGCGCGGGGTGAACACCTTGCGGAACAGCCCGCGCATCCGGCCGTGCCGGTCGCCGTTGCTGAACATCATCGAGTTCATCAGCGTCACGAGCACCGCGTGGTCGCGCCAGCCCGGCGTCATCGGCTCCAGCCGGTACGCGTCGTGGACCTCGAAGGCGGGGTCGCGCAGGATCCGGTCGACGGCCCGGTAGCCGAAGACGGCCGCGGCGTACGGCAGCTCGGGCGCCGTCACCGGCACCGCCTCACCGAGCCGGTGCAGTTCGGCGTACAGCGGGTACGGATCGTCGGTCCCACCCGACGCCAGCGCCCGCAAGATTGTGTCCGAAGTCATTTTCTCCCCCAACATTCCGGCATGCCAAAATCGCCTTGCCTGCCTTCTTTCCGCGGCATTGACGATTGCTGCGGAACACTTACCCCCATTGAATCCGTGCCGTACGCTGATTCTCGGGGGAGGACGCGACGAGCATGGGGGAGACTGTGATTCAGAAACGGCGAGCCGGGCTTTACGCATTGCTCACCGCCGACGTGTTCTCCGCCTTTGGCAGCCGATTCTCGGTGGTCGCCATTCCGTGGCTGGTACTGATCACCACGGGCAGTCCCGCGAAGATGGGCCTGGTGGCGGCGGCGGAAATGATTCCGTATTTGCTGACGAGCGTGCTGGCGGCGCCGATCGCGGACCGGTTCGGGATGCGGCGGACATCGATCACGTGCGATCTGAGCTCGGCCGTGGCGATGAGCATCGTCGCCGCGGCACCTGACTTCGGCTTCTGGCAGCTGGTGCTGCTGATCGCCGTGAGCGGCGGGATGCGGGGTGTCGGGGACAGGGTCAAGCACGTGTTGCTGCGACCGGTGACGGCGGAGTCCGGGATCCCGATGATCCGTGTGACCAGCGCATATGAGGCGATGAACCGCACTGCGGGGCTGATCGGGGCGCCGCTCGCGGGCATCCTGGTGGCAACGCTCGGGGCGCGGCACACGATCTGGCTGGACGCGGGGACGTTCCTGGCGGCGGCGGTGCTCGTGTGGGCACTGGTGCGGCCGGCGCCGGAGCCGGAGGAGGTCGCACCGGCCAAGGAACCGTATCTGAAGGCATTGCGCGGTGGATTCAGTTTCCTGCGCACGGACAAGCTGCTGCTGGGGATGATCGCGACGTTGTTCCTGATCAATTTCTTCCAGCAGGCGGCGAGTACGGTATTGCTGCCGCTGTGGGTGCAGGAAGTCTTCGGATCGCCGACCAGGATCGGAATCATCCTCGGCGTTTTCGCGGCCGGGTCGCTGGCCGGGAACGTGGTATTCACGATCTTCTCGACGAAGCTTCCGCAGATGCTTTCCTTTTTCATCGGCGCGGCGATCGGAGGTGCGCCGAGAATCCTGGTGCTGGGGTTGACCGACAACCTGGCGGTCGTCCTGGTGGTGACATTCCTCGCCGGGTTCGGAATAGCCAGCGTGAATCCGGTGGTCGGCGCGATCCTGTACGAGCGCATCCCGGTCGAGCTCCAGACCCGGGTCTTCGGCGTCGTCGCCGCGGTCGCCGTCTCCGGCATCCCCATCGGCAGCGCCCTGGCCGGCATCGCAGCAGCCAGCGCCGGCCTCAAGCCCACCATCCTCGTCGGCGGAGCCGTCCTCCTGACCCTGACCCTGATCCCCCTCGCCAGATACCGCCGAGCGTCCTCAGAACCCCTGGCCACAGAACCCGCCCGACCCGCAGGAGAAGCAGGATGACCGACCGCCCCACTCCCGGCCCGGCCGAGCTGGCCGCGATGAGCGACCTGATCATGCCGATGGCCATCCGAGTAGCCGCCACCCTCCGCCTGGCCGACCTGCTGGCGGATGGTCCCCTCACCGCAACAGCCCTCGCCTCCAAGGCAGGAGCAGACCCCGAAGCCCTCGGCCGCCTGATGCGCTATCTCGTCGCCCGCGGACTCTTCGAGTCCACGAGCGACGAGGAAGAGCGGAAGGAAGGCGCATCTGGTCAGCCCGGCGTGGGTCAAGGCGAAGGCGCTGGCGTGGAGCCGGGCGCTGGCGTAGGTCGGGGCGGACGCGCTGGTGTGGAGGCTGGCGGTCGGGGTCGGTTTGCTCTGGGTGAGGGTGGTAGGTGGTTGCTGGATGGGGCGCCGGGGTCGGCTCGGAAGTGGTTGGATTTGGAGGGGTTCGGTGGGCACATGGATCGTGCCTTCTTCGAGTTGCTCGGGACGGTTCGCGCCGGCGGGCCGGTTGCTGCGGGCAACAAGGTGAGTCTCAGCCCGGAAGCCGCCGGGTCCTATGACGAGCTGATGGCTGAGCGGGCTCGCGCGGAAGGGCCGGCGCTCGCCGAGGTGCTCGACTGGAGCCGGTTCAAGCATGTGGTTGATGTCGGCGGTGGTACGGGGGCGCAGCTCATCGCTTTGCTGACCACCTTCCCCGACCTCCGGGGCACGCTCGTGGAGTTGCCTGCGAGCATCGTCACGGCACAACAACAGTTCGTCGAAGCGGGAGTGAGCTGCGGGGTGCTCGGTGGGAACCTGTTCGAGTTGGAGTTGCCGCGGGCCGACGCCTTCGTACTGCGGTACCTGCTGCACTCCTTCGAGGACGACCAGGCCGTCGAGGCGCTCGCCAAGTGCCGCAAGGCGCTCGAGCCCAATGGGTCCGTTCTCGTCCTGGAGGCGTCCGACGCGACGCCGGCCGTCTTCGCCAGTATGGATCTGCTGATGCTCGTGCTCGGGCATGGCCGAGAGCGCACCCTTGCGCAGTACGACGACGTCGCCGCAGCCGCAGGCCTTAGCCGTAAGGCGATCCACCACCCCACGGCCGGCCCACGCGTGCTGGAGTACGTCGTCTGACATCAGGCACCGCCAAGCAGCAACGACCCGGTGACGTGCACATTGCGCTTGAGGTTGAGGACCTCCCCCTCGCCCTGACTGCCGATCCGCACATAGCACCCGGACCCGCGACGCCCGAACGTATACGGCCCGATCGAGAACGGCACCTCGGCCGTCTCGTGCTCCCCACTCGTCAGATGCACGAAGTCCATCACCATCCGGTCAGGCCGCGAGTAGTCCTGCACCAGGTGCAGCCCCTCAGCCGCCCCACGCTCGACCAGCCCCTGCCACTCCCCAGCAGACGCCTCCCGCCCAACCACAACCCCCGACCCACCGAACTCGTCAGCCGGCTTCAGCACCAACTGCTCCCGCTCGGCAACCACCGACGGCACCAGCGAAGGCGTCAGCATCCGCGTCCGCGGCAAGTGCGCCCGTACCAGCGCAGCATCAGCCGCTGGCAACGAAGCAGCGTCCTCCCACAACCAAGCGAAGACAAGCTTGTTGCTGATCAACCACGAAGCAGCCGACGTGAACAGCGACGCCGTACCACCCCGAAGCGCATCCTTGATCGCCTGCAACCCAACCGTCGGCGGCATCTCCGAACACACGAACAGCCGCAGAATCGCCTCCACCCGCCGCCCACGCCCGACAAGCGAGCCAGAGGCATCCAGCGTCAGCCAGTCCACCGGCTGCACATCCATGTCGAAGCCGTTCTCGATGCCACGCTCCACAAACGGCTGCAGCAACGCGACCAGCTTCTCCGGATCATGCGACTCCGGATACTCCCCGTCAGTCCGGAACACCATCGTCAGCCGGGCCCCCGGCTCCAACCCGAGCGTCGACCGAATCGCCGCGAACCGCCCGTCGACAGCCGACGGCGGCGCCTCAACCGGCAGCACCGAGGCCACACCGGATGTACGGAAGAGCTCCAGGAAACGCGAGGACACCTTCTCGGAGTCCCACACGCTCCCCACATCGCTACCCACGTTGAACTCGACGAACTTCGGCACCCCGCCCGTCAGCAGGATGTCCGGCCGTCCAGACATCGCCAGGTGATCCCCCAGCGGCTCCGAGTCGTCCAGAAACTCGACCCGCCCATCCGGAATCCCCAACAACTTGCGCAGCTCACCCGCAGTGCCGGCCCGCCGCCGGCAACACTCCAGCAACAGCTGCAGCATCCGATCGCTCAACGCATAGAGCTCTTCCAGCCAAGGCTTGCTCATCAGCACCGGCCGCAACGGCTTCCAGGTCTCGTTGTACGTCGCGACCTCGTCGAAGACCGTCTGCCACCCCTCAGCACCAGCCGCCAGTACCGCCGCCCGCACCTCAGCCGACAAGTTGCCCCAAGCATCGAACCCGGGACGCCCGGCCCAGTCGTAACCGCTCACGTCGTCACCAGCAGCGGCCCGGTCACATGGATCGCCCGCTTCAGGTTGAGCACCTCACCATGCTCATGCGACCCCACCCGCAAGAAGCACCCATAAGGCTTGCGCCCGAACGTGTACGGCCCCACCGAGTACGGCACCGAGACCTGCACCTGCTCGCCGGTCTCGACATGAGCGAGATCCATCGTCAACCGATCCGGCCGTACGTAGTCCTGCAACAAGAACCCACCGTCGCGCACCGCCGCGACGAGCCCCTCCCGCCACTCGGCAGGGCCGGTCTCGTGCCCAACCAGTACGCCGGCACCGCCGTACTCGTCAGCCGGCTTCAACACCAGCGAAGCGCGCTGGGCAACAGCATCCTCAAGCATCGAAGCGGTAAGCAGCCGACTCCACGGCACATGCAGCCGCACCAGCTCCTGGTCCTCAGGCGACAGCAACGAGATGTCATCCCAGAGATAGGTCAGCATGATCTTGTTGGCCAGCAACCACCCAGCCGTCGACGTGAACAGCTTCGTCTGACCCGACTCGACCGCGGCCCGAAGCGCCGCCTCACCCGGCACGTCGGGCATATCCGTGCAGACGAACAAGCGGAACACCGCATCCACCCGCCGCCCCTGGTTGACCAGCAACCCCTCCGAGTCGGTCTCCAGCCAGATCAGCGGCGCGACGTCCCCATCGATGCCGAGAGCCTTACCGCGTTCGACGTACGGGTCGAGCGATCGCACGATCGCGGGCAGGTTGTCACTACCCGGGTACTCCCCCTCAGTGCGCAGTACGGTCGTCAACCGATCGCCCGGCTTGAGCCCGAGGAGGTCGATGATCGCCTGGTACCGCCCGTCCACCGGCGAAGGCGGCGCCAGCACCTCTACAGGACCGGAAGCACCATCGAGCGTCGTCAGCCCGTGCGAGGAGAACGACGTCAGGAACCGCGTCGACACCCGCTCGGTGTCCCAGACGCACCCGGCCTCGCTCCCGACATTGAACTCGACGAACTTCGGCACCCCACCGCTGATCAGGATGTCCGGCCGCCCGGACTGGATCAGGTGCTCACCCAACTCCTCCTCGTCGTCCAGATAGCCGACCAACCCATCCGGCGTACCGAGCAGCTTGCGCAGTTCACCAGCAGTCCGCGCCCGCCGCTGCCCCGTCTCCAGCAACAACTGAAGCAGCCGATCCATCACCTCGCCGAGCGCTTCGTACGTCTTGCGATGAATCAGCACCGGCCGCAACGGACGCCACGACTTGTTGAAGGTCAGCACCCCACTGACGACCGTCTTCCAGTCTTCGGCCCCGGCCGCGAGCACCTTGTCCTTGGTTGCCTGCGGCAACTCCTCCCAGTAGTCGAAGGAAGTCGCGCTCCAGTCGAAGTCCATCACTGCTCCTCCAGATTCACGAGTAGCAGGCCGCCGGTGAGTGCGCCCTGGGTCAGGTTGACGACGCCGCCGGCACCGGGCGGCGAGAAGCGGGTGAAGCCACCGGACGGCACCCGGTCGAACTGGTACGTCGAGACGCAGTACGAGACGTCCGCCTCGACCACTTCGCCCGACTCCGGCTTGAGGAACTGCATGGTCAGCGGATCCGCCTCGATCAGCTCCTGGATGAGATGCGGCCCCTCGGCCCCGTCGACGGCGGCCTGCCAGTCCTCCGGCGAGGTCAGCGGCCCGATGAACACCCCGTGACCGCCGTAGTCGTCGGTCGGCTTGAACACCAGCCGCTCGCGCTCGTCGAGCGTGCGCTGCCGCAACTCGGGTCCGTACAGCCAGGTCCGCGGGATGTGCGCACGAACGATCTCGGCATCTTCGGCCGGCAGCTCGCCGAGGTCGTCCCACAGCCAGGCGAAGATCGTCTTGTTGCTCAGCAACCAGACCGCGGACGGCAGGAACATCCGGAAGCTGCCCGCCGCGTTCGCCGCTCTGAGCGCGGCCATCCCGGCGGACCCTTCGTCGTACGTCGGCACGAACATCCGCCAGACCGCGTCGAGCGGCCGGTCCCCCGCCAGCAGCCGGCCGTCCGCGTCCTGCACGATCCACTCGAGCGGGTAGACGATCAGATCGACACCCAGCTCGCGGCCCCGATCGGCGAACGGCCGCAGCCGGTTGATCATGTACTCCGCGTCGTCCGCGCGCGGATAGCCACCGCCGGCGGCGTAGATCATCCCGGTCGTCTTGCCCGGCCCGACATCCGCGCGGATCGCGTCGAACCGCCCGTCGATCGCCGACGGCGGCGCGGCGGCGCCCATCGCGGTGAACATCGGCTCGTCGCGATAGACCTCCATCCATCGCTTGATCACGCCATCGGCATCCAGCACCCCACCCAGCGCGCTCTCGACGTTGCACTCGACCATCCGCGGCACCCCGCGTTCGAGCAGCAGGTCCGAGCGGATCGCGTTGATCAGCCGCCCGGTCAGCGGCTCGCTGTCGTCCAGCAACTGGATCCGGTCGTCCGGCACGCCCAACACCCGACGCAGCTCACCGGCCGTCCGGGCCCGCCGCCGGCAGGCGTCCAGCACCAACTGCGAGACGCGCGCGGTGATCCGGTTCATCTCGGCGAACCCGGCGTGGGTCGCGACCGGCGAGCGGAGCGGGATCCAGTTCTGGTTCTGCAGCGCGACGTCGTCGTAGACCTGCTGCCAGTACTTGTGGCCGTAGGCAAGCAACTTCTCGCGGACCGGCTCCGGCAGAACCGGCCAGAGCTCGGCAGCCGATGGTCGAGTGGTCACGTCGCATTCCTCCCCAGTACGCCGCGGATCGCCGCGACCAAGTCGTCCCGTCCCGGCTGTACCGCCCGATCGAGGGCCGGCGCGAACGGCAGCACAGCCCCATCCGGCCGCGTCACCCGTCTGGGCGGCGCCACGAGCGAGCAACGCTCAGCGGCCACAGCCAGTACTTCCGCCCCGAACCCGCTGGTCCGATTGGAGTCGTCGACAACCACCAGTCGCCCGGTCCGCGCGACCGACGCGACCAGCCCCGAAACGTCCAGCGGGTAGACCGTCCGCGGATCGAACACCTCGATCGACGCCTCACCGGCCAACTCGTCGGCCACCGCCAACGCGTCCTGCACCAGGTGGCCGAGGGCAACCACCGTTACATCCGACCCCGGCCGCGCGATCCGCCCGACCCCGAGCGGCACCGGTGCCAAGGTCGAGAAGTCGACATCGTCGCGGAAGCCGAGTGCTCCCGACGGCGCGAACACCACGACCGGATCGTCGTCACGGATCGCCGACAACAGCAGCCCATAAGCATCCGACGGAGTCGCCGGCACCACGGTCTTCACCCCGACATGCGCGAACAGGCTGTAGGGATGGTCGGAATGCTGGCCGGCCCACCCAGTACGCGAGCCTGAGCCCGGTACGACGTACGTCACCGGCACTTTGCACTGCCCGCCGGACATCAGCGACAGCTTGTGCGCCTGATTGGCGATCTGCTCGAAGACCAGGAAGAGCAGCGACGGGATCTGGAACTCGATCACCGGCCGCAGCCCGGCCAGCGCAGCGCCGGTCGCGAAGTTGGTGAAGGCCTGCTCGGACAACGGAGTGTCGATCACCCGCTCCGCACCGAACCGGCCGAACAACCCGGCAGTCAGGTTGGAGGCTGCGACCCGCACGTCCTCACCGAGCACGAAGACGCGTTCGTCAGCCTCGAGTTCGTCGCCCAGCGCGCGGTTGAGAGCCTTCAGGTAGGACAGTTTGGGCATCAGCTGAACACCTCCGGCGACGCGTAGAGATACTGCAGAGCCGCGTCCGGATCGGGATGAGCACTGCCCAGCGCGATCCCGGCCGCCGCGTCGAGCAGCGCCTCGATCTCGGTGTCGACGGCCGCCCGGTCGTCCACGGACAGCCGAGCCCCCTGGATCTCCACCGGATCCCGCGACCATCCGGCAGCGACTTCCTCATCAGAGCGGTAGTTCAGCCGCGCCCGGTGCTCGAACGTATGGTGCGCGTCGAACCGGTACGTCGTGCACTCGAGGAAGGTCGGCCCTTTGCCGGCCCGGGCCCGCTCGACGGCAGCCGTCGTCGCCGCCAGCACCTTCTCGGGATCCTGACCGTCGATCGTGAAGGCAGGCATACCGAAAGCCTTCGCCCGGCCCGTGATGCTTCCCGCTACCGCCGAGTCCACAGGCATCGTCGTCGCATAGCCGTTGTTCTCGCACACGAACAACACCGGCACACTCCACAGCGCCGCCAGATTGAATGCCTCCAGCAACATCCCCTCGTTGACCGCGCCGTCGCCGAAGAAGGTGACCGCGACGGTCGACTTGCCCAGCCTGCGTTGGGCCCAGGCCGCCCCGGTCGCGATCGACCCGGCCGCGCCGACGATGGCGTTGGCCCCGAGGATGCCGAGGTTGAAGTCGGCCGCATGCATCGAGCCGCCGCGACCCTTGTTCAGCCCCGACTCCCGGCCCATCAGCTCGGCGAACATCCGGGCCGGGTTCACCCCCTTCGCCAGCACGTGGCCGTGCCCGCGATGCGTGCTGGTGATCAGGTCGTCGGCCCGCAACGCGGCGCACACCCCGGCGGCGATCGCCTCCTGACCGACGTACGGGTGGATACCGCCGACGATCTCGCCGGACCGGACGAACTCGATCGCACGCTCCTCGAAGCGGCGGATCAGCCGCACGGTCCGGTAGAGATCGATGGTGGTCACCGTGATTCAGCCCTTGATCGCGGCGAGGATGGCGTCCCACAGGCGGGCGCGGGCGGCGAGCGCGGTGTTGATGGTGTCCGCGCAGGCGTCCCACTTGTCCTGGTCGTCGCCGCACAGGTCGGCGACCATCTGCATCGCCATCGGGGTGTGGAACTCGCCGTCCACCTCGATGTGCCGCTCCAGGTAGTCGACGAAGGTGTTCAGCTTCTTCGACCGCTCGTTCACCGCGACGACCTGGGTGAACATGTCCGGGATCAGGTCCTCCCGGCCGAACGCGAAGGCGGCCGCCTGGCAGTGCACCGGCGCGCTCTCGATGATCGTCCAGGTGGTACCGGCGAAGTCGATCGAAGCCTGCGGTACGCCGGCCGCGGCCAGCGACTCGACCACCGGGTTGCCGTCGCGGAGCAGGCCGATCAGCTTGTCGATCGCACTCGTGTCGGCGCCGGCCTCGTGCATCCCGTCGACGTACAGCTCGAAGTGGCTGATGAACGCCGGCTTGCCGTCGTCGCCACCCAGCTCGTCGCTCTCCTCGACCATCACGATGTCGTTGATCAGCCGGCGGCTGCTGCGGTGCTCGGTCGGGATCCACGGCACCGTCACGCAGGTGAGCTCGCGCTGCAGCGACTTGAGCAGCGACATGAAGTCCCAGACGGCGAAGACGTGGTGCTCCATGAACGTGACGAGGGACTCGTGCGTGTCCAGGTTGGCGTAGAGCGGGTGCTGGACGACCTTGTCGCGGGCCTCGGAGACGGCCTTCTCCAGCTGCTCGATGCCGGGGTGGGTCTGACCCCAGTCGTAACGTGACATGTCCTTCTCCTTGGTTAGCGGTCGGCCCAGAGCGTCGGGCAGAAGTCCGGGTCGGCGTAGTCGGGCCTGCCGTCCGGGGTCCGGCGGACCAGCGCGTCGTGGTTGTACGCCGCGAGGGTGCCGTCGGAGAGCGGGAACTCCCGGTAGGAGTTGCCGCCGTCCTGCAGGTGCAGCGAGATCGCCCGGCGGGGGCGGTCGCTGACGTTCGCACCGCTGCCGTGGTACGTCCGGCAGTGGTGGAAGTTCATGTGGCCGCGCGGGATGGTGATCGGCAGCTTGACCACCTCGACGCCGTTGTACTGCGCGTTCTCGATCAGCATCTGGTCGAGCTGCGACTTGTCCCGGTCGGCGAAGTGCCGCACGACGGTGTCGTCGCTGCCGATCTCCTTCCACCGGTGCGAGCCGTCGACCATCGTGATCGTGCCCATCTCGGGCGGGCAGTCGTGGAACGGGATGAACGCGGTCAGCATCCGGTCCGACGACGAGGACGACCAGTAGTGCTTGTCGAAGTGCCAGGGCACGATGTTCGACGGCTCGCCCTCGATCGGCGGCTTGTAGATCAGCGTGGACTGGAAGATCCGGATCTCGTCGACCTGCGCCAGCCTGGCCGCGACCGCGCCGATCAACGGCTTGCCGAGGATCTTGGCGAGGCCGTCGTGTTCGTAGTGCACGTAGTCGTTGTGGCGCTGGACGTCGCCCTTGGACGGGTCCCAGTAGGCGAGCTTGGGCGGCGCGACGGGGAGGTTGCGGTCACGTTCGCCGGCGTAGTACCGCTCACTGGCGTCGACCAGCTCGTCGGTCTCGGCGTCGGTGAGCAGCTTCTTGGACAGGTACCAGCCATGTTCTTGGTAGAACGCGACATCGTCGTCCGACGGGAGCAGGTCGATCTCTTCTGCTGACAAGGTGAACTCGAGCGCGCGGGGCGGTGGGGTGGGGCTCGTATCAAAAGTGGTCATACCTCGACCCCCTGCAGCTCGCGCTCCTTGGCTTCGTACAGGGCCTTGATGTTGCCGCTGCCGAACGTCATCGCGCCGCGCCGCTCGATGATCTCCAGGAACAGGGTCCGGCGGATGTGCATCGACTCGGTGAAGATCTGCAGCAGCTGGCCCCAGTGGTCCTTGTCGACCAGGATGCCGAGCTCCTCCAGGTCCGCGATCGGCGTCTCGACCTCGCCGACCCGGTCCGGCAGCGCCTTGTAGTACGCCGACGGCGAGGCGAGGAAGTTGACCCCGCGCTCCTTCAGCGTGCCGACCGCCTCGACGATGTCGCTGGTCCGCAAGGCGATGTGCTGGACGCCGGCGCCCGCGTGCCAGGTGAGGAAGTCGTTGATCTGCCCCGGCCGGCGGTTCGGGTCGGGCTCGATCAGCGTGAACGTCACGTGCTTCGACGGGCTCTGGACGACGGTCGACTCCATCCCCTGGCCGGCCACCTCGATGTACTCGTCGAAGATCGGCACGAAGCCGAAGACGTTCTGGTAGAACTCGACGGTCGACTTCAGCTCGCCCGACGGCACGCAGATCGCCAGGTGGTCGATCTCGCTGAACAGCTTCTCGTCCGGGCCCTTCGACGGCTCGGTGATCGTGAACGCGCCGGGCAGGAACTCCCGCCGCGGCCCGTGCCGCTCGACCAGCCGGTGGATCACGTCGCCGAACCCGGCCACCTCCGCGATCACGACCGTGGTCTCGTGCTCGTCGGTGAACGTCGACGGCTCGCTCACCGAGACGGCGCCGCGGTTCAGCAGCTCGGTGTAGGCGACCGAGGCGTTGTCGACCTCGATGCCCACCACGGCGACGCCGTCACCGTGCCGCTGGACGTATTCGGCCGCGGGGTGGGTGGCGGCCAGCCCCGAGGTCAACACGATCTGTACGGCGCTCTCCCGCAGCAGCAGCGAGCGCTGGCCGGCCAGACCCGTCTCCGGTCCGCCCTGACCGTGCACCTGCAGGCCGAAGGCGTGCGCCAGGTAGAACGCCGCCTGCTTGGCGTCGCCCACGTACATCTCCACGTGGTCGATCCCGTAGATCTCCATCACCAGGCCTTCCCCTCACTCTTGATCTCTGTGCTCGGAGGTCCGAACAGCAGGCTGACGTTCTGGCCGCCGAACCCGAACGAGTTCGACAGCGCGTACTCCGGACGCGCCTCGCGCGGCTCCTTGCGCACGTGATCCAGCGGGCAGGCCGGATCGGGGTCATCGAGGTTGTACGTCGGGGGCAGCAGTCCGGTGCTGACCGCCAGCGCGCTGGCGGCGGCCTCGACGACTCCCGAAGTACCGAGCATGTGGCCGGTGAGCGCCTTGGTGGAGCTCACGGCCGGGCTGGATCCCTTGAAAGCAAGGCCGATCGCCGTCGACTCGGCGACGTCACCGAGCTTCGTGCTGGTGCCGTGGGCGTTGACGTAGCCGACTCGATCCGGGGTGATGTGACCGCTGGCAAACGCCAGTCGCATACAAGCGGCTGCGCCGGTACCGTCCGGACGCGGCGCCGTCGGGTGGTGGGCGTCGGCGTTCACGCCGTACCCCGCGACGTCGGCGTATCCACGCGCACCGCGCTTGTCGGCGTGCTCGGCGCTCTCCAGTACCAGCAGCGCTGCCCCTTCCGACAGCACGAACCCGTTCCTGCGCGGGTCGAACGGCCGGCTGGCTTCGGTCGGGTCGTCCCACCCGCGTGCCAGCGCCCGGGCATTGGCAAAGGTCTCCGCGAACGTCGGGAACAACGGCGCCTCGCTGGCCCCGCAGATCACCACGTCCAGCTCACCGCTGCGGATCAGGCGCACTCCGTCGGCGATCGCCTGAGCGCCGGAGGCACAGGCCGTACCGACTGAAGAGGTGTAGCCGCGGATGCCGAACCGGATCGCTGCCCGGGCGGCCGGCATGTTCGGCAGAATCCCCGTCAGCAGATATGGACTGACCGCAGCCCGTCCGCGCTCGGCCCTCGCCAGCACCTGCTTCTCCAGCGTCGCCATCCCACCGACCCCGCCGATGATGATGCCGATCCGCTCCGGCTCGATGTTCTCTCCAACCACCAGCCCTGCATCAGCCAACGCCTCCTCAGCAGTCAGCTGCGCCAAGATGACGGTCCGATCCATCACCTTCCCGTCCGGCCCGCCGGCAATGGCTCCCGCATCGAACTCCGGCAAGAACCCCGCCAACTCAACGGAGTCAGCCACCGGATGCCCCGCCGGCGGCCGGCTGATCCCCGACCGCCCATGCAGCAAGGCGCCGAACACATCGTCGACACCCCGCCCCACAGGCGTCACCAGCCCCATGCCGGTGATCGTGACGGCGTTCATCGGCCGGCTCCCACAACACTCTGCTCTGCTAGGCGCTCAGTGCGGAGGGCGACCTTGCGGACCTTGCCGGTGACGGTGACCGGGACTTCGTCTTCACCGACCACGTGGATGCGGCGGATCGTGCTCGCCACCTCTTCGCCTACCGCGGCGAGGATGCGTTCGTCGCGTTCCTTGATCGGGTCGGCATCAGCCGGGACCTCGAGCAGTACGTCGGTGAGGAACTGGCCGTTCTCCTGGACGATGATCACCGTGCAGTCCTGGATCTCCGGCAACGCGGCGAGGATGCGTTCCTCCGACATCGACGTGTAGAGCTGTGGACCGTCGAAGCCGGCGACCGCGTCGGGCACCCGGTCGAGGTGGAAGTAGTGCCCGGTCTCGTCGCGGTAGACCAAGTCACCCGTCAGGAACCAGCCGTTGAGCCGGAACTTGTAGGTGTTGACCGAGTCGTTCCAGTAGCCGGGCGAGACAGTCGGCGACCGGAAGCCGAGCAACCCGACCTTGCCCGGCGGAAGCTCTTCGCCGGTGGAGTCGAGGACAGTCGCCGACGCGAACTGATACGGCTTGCCGATGCATCGCCCGTAGTGATCGCTGTCGATCGTGTGCGTGATGTGGAACCCGTTGTGCCCCATCTCGCTGGATCCCAGCCCATCGACGAAGTGCGAGCCGCGGACCGTCACCCGCCCTTCCCGCGTCACCGTCTCCCGGGTGCCGACGGCAACGAGTTTGCGGATGTGCGGCTCATGCGCACAGTCACCCGTGTTGAACCACATCCGCACCGAGTCCAGATCGTGCTTACTCAAATCCTCCCGGGCCAGCCCCGCCCAGGTGACCGCAAACCCATACACACCGTGCGGCTTCCACCGCTCGATCTGTGCCAGCACCGTCGACGCGTCCTGAGTCGACAGCAGCAACATCTCGGCCCGGTTCCCCAGCACCTGATTGACCATCAGGATCGTCGCCGTGTGCGGGATCGGCAGCGCGTTCAGAATCCGGTCGGTCCCCTGCGACTGCGGCATCGTCAGCAGGTGCTTCAACGCGGCGTACAGAGTCTTGTGGCTGTGCAGCACAGCCTTCGGCACCCCGGTCGTCCCCGACGTGTGCGTGATCACCACCGGATCGTCCTGATGATGCCGGTACGCCGCCGGCGCCAGCGCCGGATCTCCAGTGCCCAAGTCGCGCGGCGCCCCGAGGATCGGCGCCTCCTGCAACAACCCACTGTGCGCCTCGTCGACCAGCACCCCGGTCACCCGCAGCCGCCGGATGTACTCCTCAGCGATCGCAGGCGCCATCTTGCCGTTCAGCAACGCGGGAATCGCCCCGATCCGGGTCAATGCGAGGAAACTCAGCACGATGTCGGCCGCCTCGGTCGCCCAGATCGCGACGACGTCCCGCCGACCGATCCCGCGCCCGTGCAACCACGCAGTACGCGCCTGCACCCGCGCGTCGAGCTCCCCGAGCGTCAGCGGATGCTCGGCCGGGAAGTCGTCGACCGCCGTGTCGAACGTCAGCCCCGGCCCGTTCAGATCGGCACCATGCGCGATCACCGTCGCCAGCACGTTGCCGGCTCCGATGGCCGGATCCGCGGCGAGTGCAGCTCTCAGACTCTTCATGAAGGTTCTCCCCCGCTCACCAGCAGGGCGACGGCGGTGTCGCCCTGACTTCCTTGTTCGACCAGCACGACCAGCACCTGGTCCGCGTCCCCGTCAGCGATCAGCAACGCGGCCTGGTCGAATCCGGCCTGCCGCGCATCACCGGCCGGGCTCAGACAGACGACCGGCCCATGCAGTCCCCAGCGCGCCGCGACGTACCCGGCCACGCTGTTCGGGACGGATTGGAAGAAGTACAACGGCCCGACTCGCTTGCCATCAGCAACGAGTTGCCGGACCTGCTCGGCCGAGGCCCGGTCCCCCGTCCTGCTGACCAGCACGATGCCGACCTTTTCCCCTTGTTTCGCGGGGACTTCGCCGTACAGGGACTGCAGGCACCGATCGGCGACGACGGCGACCAACGGGCTGAACGTCGACCCGATGAAGCCGGGCAGTACCGGCGGGCCTGCCAGCGCGTCGTCGCCCGGCTGCGGCCAGTGACTGTCCGTGATCACACGGAGTTCGGGGATTTCGACCGCGTGGCTCATCCCGCACGCACCAGCAAAGCCGTGTTGGCGCCGCCGAAGGCAGCATTCAAGGTCAGCCCGTACTGCGCGGTCGCGGGCCGCGGCGCATCGACGATCAGGTCGAGGGGGCACATCGGATCCGCAGTCGTGAACCCTGCATTGACGGGAAGCTTCCCGGCCCGTAGCGCCAGCATCGTCATCACCAGCTCGAGCAACCCCGACGCCTCCAGCGCATGCCCATGCACCGACTTCGTCGAGCTGACCGGCACATCGGTCGGGAACACCGTCCGGATCGCAGCTGCCTCCGACGCGTCGCTGAAGATCGTCCCGGTGGCGTTCGCGTTGATGTAACCGACGACGTCCGACGGCAGGTCCGCCTTCCGCAACGCAGCCTCGATCGCCGCCGCCAGCCCCTGACCATCCGGCGCAGGCTGACACGGGTGATGCGCGTCGCCGGCTCGTCCCCAACCCGCGATCTCCGCCTTGCCTTCTCCCCTTTGCAGGACGACGGCGACGACGGCATCGCCGAGCAGGAGTCCTCTGCGGTCGAGGCTGAACGGTCGTACGGTGCTGTCGTCCGACAAGGCCCGGCCCGCGTCGAACAGAGCGAACTGGTCCGGCTCGACCAGGTAGCCGGCCGCCACGACGATCCGCTCCGCATAGCCGTAGCGGATCAGCGCGGCAGCGTCAGCGACCGCAGTACTGGCTGAGACGCATGCGCTGGTGTAGATCTTCGCGGCCCTGGTCGCCAGCCCACGGACGCCGGCACGACCGTGGACCGCGAGGAACAACGGTGTCGTCGCCCGCTGGGCCGCGGTCAGGCCCGCGTCGGCGCACGCGTCGATGACCGCGTCGAGCAGTTCTTCCTCCAGCGACCGGACGTCGACAGCCGTCGCCGCCCGGGTCACTCGCCGGTTCGAGGTGTCGAACCGGCGTACCTCACCGAAAGCGGCCGCGCCGGGGAGGGCCGCCGCCAGTTGCGCCTCGGCACCACGGCCGAGCGCGCTCAGGACGGAGAAGCCCGTGACGGAGACCTGATCAGACATGGCTCTTCAGCGCTTCCGCGAGCACGGTGACGGCGTCGTCGATGGTCTTGATCCGGTCCAGCTGGTCGTCGTCCAGCTCCAGCCCGTACCGCTGCTCGACCTGATGCACGAGCCAGGCGAGCTCCATCGAGTCGATCCGTTCCCGGACCTCGCCGGGTTGGCGATCACCCAGCGCGGCCAGCCAGTCGACGATCTCGGCCCTGCCGGGCGGGGGCAGTGCGGACGGTTGGGCCGAGGGCTGGGGGATGCTGCTCATCAGACCTGCTGCGCTACCCGGCCGGCCACCGCGGTGGTGAACTCGCCGACGGTCATCAGGGCCAGCTCCTCGGACTCGTCGTCGGAGAACCGGACGCCGAACTTGTCCTCGACCCGGACCGACAGGTCGGCCAGCGCGAGCGACTCCAGGTCGACGCCGGCCGGGCCGAGCGTCGTCTCGTCGTCGATGCCCTCGACGTCGTAGTTCATGTCCTGCAGCTGCGCGAGGACGAACTCGCGAACCTCTTCCCTCATCGGGATACCTTCTTCCTGTGACTGAGCGTCCGGGCACCGATCTGGCCCCCGTGCACGTCTGGCTGAAACCCGTCGCGCGCGACCAGCGATCCGCCGCCCACGCCCTCCTCCTCGACCTCGCCGCCACCCTGCTCAGCGACGGCGCGCCGGTCCTTCGGCACGACGCCGCCGGCGGTCCGCACGTCGACCCGCTCGCCGTGAGCCTCAGCCACAGCGAGCGGCTGGTCGCGGTCGTCGCCGGCCTGGCGGGCCCAGTCGGCATAGACCTCGAAGACCGCTACCGCCGACCCGTCACCGCCCTGGCCCGGCGCTGGTTCACCCCGGCCGAGCTCGCCTGGATGCGCGTCCAGCCCGAAGAACTCGAGGCATTCCTGCACCTCTGGACGGCAAAGGAAGCGGTAGGCAAGGCCCTCGGCACCGGCCTCCGAAGCGGAGGCCTGCGCCGCCCGATGCCGTTGCTCACCGCCCCCGCGCCCGCTGGGGCTCGGCGGGGTGAGCCGCTCGTCGGCGGGCTGATCGCCTCCGCGCCGGACCTTGTGCTGGTTCATCTGCCGGTTGCGGCTGATGCGGTCGTGGCTGTTGTCGTGCCGGTCGGTACTCCGGCCGTCGAGGTGTGTGAGCATCACGGCGCCGCTTTGCGGAGTACCGCGGTGTCGCGGACGAGTTTCCCGGTGGTTGTCCGGGGCAACTGAGCGAGCACGCGCACACTGCGTGGCCGCTTGTACGACGCCAGCAGCTGCGCCAGATCGGCCTCGATCCGCGCCACGTCGCGTTGCTCGTTGAGCTGCACGTACGCCGTGATCGACCCGTCGTGGACCACCACCGCGGCCTCGACGCCGCGCAGCGTGTTCATCGTGTACTCGACCTCGGTCAGGTCGACCTTCAACCCACCGACCGACACCTGCGAGTCCAGCCGCCCCTTGATCGACACCAGCCCGGTCTCCGGGTCGATCACACCCGCGTCCTTGGTGCGCAACCACCCGTCGGCCCACCGGGTCGGATCCGACAACCCCAGATACGGCGACTCCGGCCGGCGGATGTGCAGCTCCCCATCGACGACCCGTACGTCGATGCCGGGCGCCGGCTGGATCGCCGGCCGATGCGCGCCGAACAGATCGGTGCCGATGACCCCGACCTCGGTCATCCCGTACATGTTGCCGAGCGGTACGCCGTACTTGTCCTCGAAAGCGCCCGAGACCGCCGACGGCACCAGCTCGCCACCGGTCGTCATCCGCTTGAACTGCGGCAACCGCCGCGGCTCGTTGACGGACGCCAGCAACCCGATGTGGAACGGCACCCCGAGCACCGTCGCCGGGCTCTTGCCACTGGCGATCGCCGCGACGATCGCATCCCCGGTCAACCGCGCCGGCGGGACCAGCTCGACGCCGGCGTGCAGGCCGTACATCAGCCCACCCACGAGACCGAGCACATGCACCATCGACGGCAGCAGGATCACCCGCTCGCCCCGCACCGGTACGCCGTCGATCTCGGTGTACCGGTGAACCTCTTCGATCAGGTCCTCGGCGGTCCGCCCGATCACCTTCGACGGCCCGGTCGACCCAGAACTGAGCTGGACGACGGCATGCGAGGTGTTGGCCGGGTGACCCGAGTAGCTGGCGACGGCCGTCTCGACGTCGACGAACGTGCGCAACCCGGCCGCGACCGGCCCGTCCGGCGAGACCACCACCTGCGGCACCAGCCGCTCGACCGCCCGGCGTACCTCGTAGTCGGTCAGCCGGTGATCCAGCAAGATCGCCTGCCCACCGAGCCGCCAGACCGCCAGCAAATGCGTCACAAATGCCATTGACGGAGGTAACCGCAATGCCGCGGCACCACCCGGGCGCAAACCCGATTCCGCCAATTCGGTCTGCCGTTCCAGCACCAGCCGGCGCAGCATTCCGCGATCAATTGGAGTGGGTAGCCGAAAACAGATGTCACTGGCCGCACCGGCCAGCAGCACTTCATCGACCCACTGGGCGCCCATAGTGGTTCCGGGCACCACGACAGTACCGTCCATGGTCATCCGAGCTCCGAGGTTGCCTTGAACACAAAGGATTCAGAGCACCAGAGCCCCCACCAAGGCTTGGCGATGACGTGACGATACGACACGATCACGCAGTCGGTCTACGGACCGAAAGTGATGGGAAGGCTACCCTTCGCTATGTGGCCGAGATCGCTTTTCTTTCGGTCCCCGATCAGCCATGCTGCTCCGTTTTGCGCGCCGCAAAAGTCAAACAGCCGACTAACTCAAAAACCGGTATCAAGACTCCGACCGGTTAGCTTTTACGATCAACATCCGGACCGCGAAGGGTTCCCCCCGCGGAATTCAATCCTTTGAATTCCGCACTGATCCACAACTTCGGCGGCAGAAATTTTTCAGATTTTCCGCTGCCACTCCTCGGTCCGCTCGACCGCCCGGTACCCGAGCGCGGCGTTGACCGCGTTCATCGCGGTGTTCTCCTCGGCGTTCCAGGTGTGCATCACCAGCTGCTCGGTGTTGGTGCGCTGCAGCTCGAGGTGGTTGCGGACCTTCAGCGCCAGCCCGAGCCGGTGGCCGCGATGCGCCCGCGCCACCAACGTGCCCGACTGGAAGGCGTTGACCTTCTCGTTGCCGGAGACATGCAGCTCGGTCTGCCCGGCCAGCGTTCCGTCCGGCGCGATCGCCACCGTGACCCAGGACCGACGGCCCTGTGCCCGGGCCTGGTCCTCCCGGGACCGGATCCGGGCCGCGTCGTACACCTCGGCCTCCATCTCGAGCTCCCCCATCGGCGCCTCGTCGTTGAACGTGCCCTCGAGCGCCGCGTACGCGTCCACCAGGTCGTCGGGGCAACGATCCCGCCAACTCACGAGCCGGTAGTCACGATGATGCCCGGCGACCTCAGCCGCCAGCTCCTCCAGGAATCCCTGATCGAGCGGCAACTGAAGAACCCGATGCATGTCGGAGATCCCCATCGTCATCCCCCGCGCCCGCGCGAACGCCTGCCCCGGCGCCTCCCCACCGAGCGGACAATGCACCATCGTGTGCACGATCGTCCGCCCACGCACCGCGGCCCGCTCATCGAGCAACTCGGCGAGCGCCGTCCCGTACCCCTGCCTCCGCCGCCCCGGCACAACCGCCAGCTCCACCGACACCAGCGAGGTGTTGTCCTTCTGCGGCAGATCCAGATAAAGCACCCCCGCGATCGCCCCCGCCTCGTCCCGCACGGCCCACAGCTCCCGCTCGAAGTACGGCGTACGGCGCGTCAGCGCGACCCGCATCTCCTCCAGCGGCCACCAGATGGCGAACTCCCGGCCCGCCGCCGAGGCCTCCACCAGGGCACCATGCCACTCGTCGAAAGCAGCCGAATCCGTCGGGTCGATGCGCTCAGTGATCACCCTCCCGACTCTAGGGAGACAGCGACCACCCGGCGAACGGTTTTACGCGGAGGCGCTCAGCAGGCCCAGAGCGACGGCTACCCGGCCGCCGGCCTGGGAGAGGGCTCGGCGGGCGTCAGCGATGGGAGAGCCGGTCAGGAGGTGCACCAGGGCCGGTTTGAGTTCGCCGTCGGCTTCGGCGAGGGCGGCGGCGCAGGCTTCGGGGTCGGCGCCGGTGGCCTCGCCGAGGATGCGGAGCATGCGGCCGCGGAGTTTCTGGTTCGTGGCGACCATGTCGACCATCAGGTTCGACCAGGTGCGGCCGAGTTTGATCATCAGGGTGGTCGAGAAGCTGTTCAGGATGAGCTTCTGGGCGGTGCCGGCCTTCAGGCGAGTGGAGCCGGCGATCGCCTCGGGGCCGGTGTCGGCGGCGATCACGATGTCGGCCAGCGGGGCCAGCGGGGCCGCTGGGTTGGAGGTCACCAGGGCCGTTGTGGCGCCGACCGCCCGGGCGGCTTTCAGAGCGCCGGCGACGTACGGCGTACTGCCGGATGCCGCGAGTCCGATGACGATGTCCCGGCTGGTGACGGAGGCGGCGTCGGCCGCACCGCCCTCCTCGGAGTCCTCGACGTTCTCGACCGCGCGCAGCAGCGCTTCCATGCCACCCGCGTGGTGAGCGACCACCAGGTCGTCGGGGGTGTGGAAGGTCGGCAGCAGCTCAGCAGCGTCGAGCACCGCGAGCCGGCCTGACGTACCGGCGCCGAAGTAGTGCACGCGGCCGCCGTTGCGCACGGCCTCGACGGCGGCGTCCACTGCCCGCGCCAGCTCGGGGATCACCGCGGCGACCGCGCCGGCCACCTTGGCATCCTCCGCGTTGACCAGCCGGAGTATCTCGGTGGTGCCCACCGCATCGATCGCGAGCGTCCTGGGGTTGCGCTGCTCCGTGGGTGTGATCACAGATACGATGTTAGTTTTCTACTGAAGGATTTTCAATTCTGTTGATCATTGACAGACGTCTTCAGCCGGTGACTCCGGACCGCGGTGGCCGTCTCCTCGAGCGCCTTGCGGGCGTCCGGCAGCACCGACTGGGCCACGCCGATGAACAGGCAGTCGATCACCATCAGCTGCACGATCCGGCTGGACATCGCGCCCGAACGGTAAGTCGTCTCGCGCGCGGCCGTGGTGAGCACAAGATCGGCGGTCCGGGCCAGCGGGGACCGCGGAAAGTTGGTCACCGCGACCGTGGTGGCGCCGTGCTTGGCGGCCTCCTCGAGCGCTTCGACCACCTCGGCGGTGGTACCGGTGTGGGAAATGCCGATCGCGACATCGCCTTCACCGAGCAGTGCGGCACTGGTCAGCGCGACGTGCACGTCCGACCAGGCGAAGGCCACGCGGCGGATCCGGTGCAGCTTCTGCTGCAGATCGAGCGCCACGAACGCTGAGGCGCCGGTCCCGTACAGGTCGACCCGCGGCGCCTTGGCGACCGCGGCGACGACCTTGCTCAGGGACTCGATGTCGAGCTGCTGCGCGGTCTCCCGGACGGCCTTCTCGTCGGCGAACGCGACCTTGCCGACCACGTCGGCGAGCGAGTCACCCGGCTCGATGTCGCCGCCGACCTCGGGCCGGATGTTCTCCGTGGCCGACTGAGCCGCCAGCTGCAGGCGGAGCTGCGGATAACCGGGGACGCCGATCTGCTTGCAGAACCGGATGACCGTGGTCTCCGAGGTGGACGCCACCTCGGCCAGTTCGGAGATCGTCATCGCCGCCACTCCGCCCGGGTCCGCGAGGACCGCGTTCGCCACCCGCTGCTCGGCCGGCGCCAGCGCGGGCATCACCGCGCGGACCCGGACCAGCAGCGGCCCCGTGGGTTCTGGAGAGGTAACTGAAGTCATGACGCCACCGTACGGCGATTAAGCACCGAGCGGGGTCACCGACGCGAAAGTCTCCAACCAGTTGCGACAAATGATTCAGGCGTACGTTCACCGTCGAAAAGAACCTCGTGGCCCGAGGTGATCTTCACGCCGTCCACGTAGACGCCCCGGCCTTGGTAGAGCGGATCGGAGGTGTAGCGCCAGCGCAAGGTCTGGTCACCGGCCCCGAGGTCCGCGGTCACCTGGTGCCAGTGCCGGTCGCCCGAGCCGCTGATCGAGCCGTCGGTGTCGATGACGGTCCCCCGATCGCGCACCGTGAAGGGCACCTTCGTCCAGGTCGTGCCGTCGGCGGAGCTCTCCAGGTACAGCAGATCGGAGTCCTCGGTGTCCACGAACAGGTCGAAGGACACCTTCGCGCCGGCGGCCGGTACGGCGACCTTGGCCGCGAGCGTCGTCGTACTGGCGTCCGTCGTCCCCGAGAACCAGGCATCCTTGCCATGCTGCGGCCCGACCCCGAGCGACAACGCCAGGCCCTGTACTACGGCCCTGCGGGCGGGATTGTTACTCCCCCAGTTCCGGCTCGGATGCACCCGGTTGGTCAAGAGAATCGCGAACGACCGCGAATCGAAGTCGATCACGATCGACGTCCCCGTGTAGCCGGTGTGCCCCGCCGTCCGCGGACCCGACAACCCACCCATGTACCAGCGCTGGTTCAGCTCGAAGCCCAGCCCGTGGTCGTTGCCCGGGAAGCCCTGGTTGAAGTTGGTGATCATCGCGGTGACCGAGTCGGTCTTGAGGATCCGCGCACCGCGATAGCTACCGCCGTTGAGGAACGTCTGCGCCAGCACGGCCAGGTCGTCCGCGGTCGAGAAGACCCCGGCGTGCCCGGCGACGCCGTTGAGCGACCAGGCGTTCTCGTCGTGCACCGAGCCCCAGACCATCCCGCGCGGCGGGGCCGTCTGGTACTCCGTCGCGGCGATCCGTGGCTTCTTCTTCTCGTCCGGGTTGTAGCCGGTGTCGCGCATCTGCAGCGGCTTGGTGATGCCGTCCGCGACCAGCTTGTCGAGCGTCTTGCCGGTCACCCGGTGCGCGACCTCACCCAGCGAGATCAGGTTGAGGTCGCTGTAGAGATAGGTGGTGCCGACGGGGTTCTTCAGCTTGGCCGTGAGTGCCTCGTGCAGGCGCAGCTCCGGCGTCGGCTGGTCACTCCACAGCGGCAGGAACGCGGGCAGCCCGGTCGTGTGGGTGAGCGCC
The DNA here is from genome assembly GCF_039525325.1 of Kribbella koreensis. Taxonomy (NCBI): domain Bacteria; kingdom Bacillati; phylum Actinomycetota; class Actinomycetes; order Propionibacteriales; family Kribbellaceae; genus Kribbella; species Kribbella koreensis. Next base: position 766,513 of record NZ_BAAAHK010000013.1, on the reverse strand, counting down.
TGCCGGACCGTGATCGCGGCCTTGCCGTTCTCGGCGAACTCCGGCACGTACGTCGCGATCGGGGTGTCCAGGCCGACCTTGCCCTTCTCGACCAGCTGCATCACGACGATCGAGGTGAACAGCTTGGAGACCGACGCCATGTCGAAGATGGTGTCGGTGCGCATCGGGATCTGCTGGTCGGCGGGCAGCTCGGTGCCGCTGCCGTCGGAGTACTTGATGGCCAGCCCGGTCGCCGTCTTGGTGACGATCTTGCCGTCGTGGCCGAGCAGGGTGACGGCGCCGGCGTACAGGGGTTTGGTGGTGCCGGACGGCTGGGTCCAGCCGGCCACCTGGGCGAGCGCGGCGTCGATCGGCGCGGGGTCGAGACCGGCCTTGGCCGGAGTCGAGTCGCGCAGCAGCGTCGACTTCGGCGCGTAGCCGTCGTACGGGTGGTCGAAACGTCCGGACTTGTTGCCTGAGGCAACCGCGGGGCCGGCCATGGTCAGCATGAGGGTAGAGGCTACCGTGAACACGAAGGCTCTCTTCACCGGTGATCTCCCTTGTAGAGCAGGTACTTCGCGCGGCGGGCGGTCCAGGCGTCGGTCTCGCTCTGCCAGGCGGCGACGACCGCCTCGGCGGTGGCGCCGCCGTCGACCATGGTGCGGTAGCGGTCCGAGCCGGTGAGCAGGTCGATCCAGCGGCCGGGCGGGTTGTCACCGGTACGCCAGGCGAACCCCGGGTACAGCTTCTTGGCCTCCACGATCATGTGCGTCGCCGCCACGATCGCCTCGGCGCGGTCCGGATCGGTGATCTGGATCTGCACACCGCCGCAGAGCACGTTGGCGTTCTTGGAGATGAACGGCGTGAAGTAGGCCTCGCGGAACTCGATGCCCGGGATGTTCTTGGCCTGCAGCGCCTGCGCCCACTTGTAGTCGACGTACGGCGCGCCGATCAGCTCGAACGGCCGGGTCGTACCGCGGCCCTCGGACATGTTGGTCGCCTCGAACAGACACGCGCCCGGGTAGAGCAACGCGGTGTCGGGGGTCGGCATGTTCGGGCTCGGCATCACCCAGGTCAGGCCGGTGTCGGCGTACAGCTGGTCGCGCTTCCAGCCCTTCACCTCGATCACCTGCAGCTCCTTGAGCCGCGCACCGTTCGTGTCCAGCGGCAGGTACTCGGCGTTGAACAGCCGGGCCAGCTCGCCGACGGTCATTCCGTGCTGCTGGATGATCTCCCGCTTGCCGACGCCCGAGGTGAATCCGGGCTTCAGCATCGGGCCGCGCGCCGAGCCGCCAGTGGGGTTCGGCCGGTCCAGTACGACGAACTTCGCGCCGGTCTGGACGGCCGCGAGCATCGCCTCGTACATCGTCCAGATGTAGGTGTAGAACCGCGCGCCGACGTCCTGGATGTCGAAGACGACGGTCTCGACGCCGGCCTTGGTGTAGAGCGTGGCGAGCTTGGCCGCGGCCGCGCCGTACGCGTCGTAGACCATGATCCCGGTCCGCGGATCGACGTGGTCGCCCTCGGAACCGCCGGCCTGCGCGCTGCCGCGGAAGCCGTGCTCGGGGCCGAAGACGGCGACCACATTGACCTTGCCGGACGCGTGCATGGTGTCGACGATGTGGTTGAGGTCGTCGAGGATGCCGGTCGGGTTGCTGATCACGCCGACCTTCTGGCCGGCCAGCGCCTTCCAGTTGTCCTTCGCGAGCGCTTGCGCGCCGGTCGTCACCCCCTTCTTCTTGGCAGGCTCCGCGGCGGCGGCTCCTTGGATGTCGATCAGCGGGGCTGCGGCGAGTGCTCCCGCACCGGCGAGCAGGCTGCGGCGCTTCATCGGTTCTCCTTTGGAAGTACGGGTCACCAGGACAGTCCGTGGCCGAACTTGTAGAGCGGGGTGGCGGGGTCGCCGGCGACCGGGATGTCGACCGGGAGCTTGCCGGTCGGTGCGATCTCGCCGTACAGGACCTTGGCCAGCGACTCCATCGAGACGGCCGCGTAGCCGTAGGTGGCCAGATACGTCGGCGCCGCGGTGAAGTACGCGATGTCGTACGGGTCGCGGACGGCCACGACGATGACCGTCTTGCCGGTGGCCAGCAGGTCCTTGACGAGCTTCTGCTGCTTGGCGCCCGGGTCGACCACCTTGGTGTCCCACGCCTTCTGGGTGAGGACCACGGTGACGTCGTTGGCCTGCGCCTTGCTGACCGCGTCGGCGATGGCGGCGTCGGTGGGGGCCGCGCCGGTCTGGGCGACGGTGGTGGTCGCGCCTCGCTTGGTGAGGCTGTTGGCCAGCGACTGGGTGGTGGTGACGCCCCAGCCGGTGACGAGGATCTTGCGCGGGTCCTTGGTCAGCGGGAGGGCCTTGGCGTCGTTCTTCACCAGCGTGACGGACTTGTCGACGATCTTCTGGGCGGTGGCGAGGCTGGCCGGCGTACCGACCTTGGTCGAGATCTTCGCGGGGTCGACGTACGGCTGGAAGAGGACACCGTTCTTGAGCTTCATCAGCAGGACGCGCAGCACGCTCTCGTTGACCTGGCGCTCGCTGATCCGGCCCGACTTCACGGCATCGACGACGGCCTTGAACTGGACGTCGGGGGCCGGCGGCAGCAGCAGCTGGTCGGCGCCGGCCTCGATCGCCCGGACGGCCACCTCGGCATCGCCGTACTTGGCCCGGACGGCGGCCATCTCGAGCGCGTCGGTGATGACGAGCCCCTTGAAGCCCAGCTCGCCGCGCAGTACGCCGGTGAGGATCGGCTTGCTCAGCGTCGCGGGGTCACCGGAGGGGTCCAGGGACGGTACGACGATGTGCGCGGTCATGATCGAGTCGATCCCGGCCTTGATCGCGGCCTTGAAGCTCGGTGCGTCGATCGCGTCCCACTGCGCGCGGGTGTGGTTGATCGTCGGCAGCGCGTTGTGGCTGTCGTCGACGGTGTCACCGTGGCCGGGGAAGTGCTTGGCGGTCGCCATGATGCCGGCGTCTTCTTGGTAACCCCTGACCTGCGCCACCGTCATGTCCGAGACGAGCTTCGGGTCGCTGGAGAACGAGCGGACGCCGATCACCGGGTTGAGCGCGTTGACGTTGACGTCGGCGACCGGGGCGTAGTCCTGCCGGATCCCCATCGCCTTGAGCTCGCGGCCGGTGATACCGGCGGCCGTCCTGGCGTCCTTGGTGTCGCGGGTCGCCCCGTGCGCCATGTTGCCGCCGAACTGCGTGGCCGGCGGACCGATGCGGACCACGACGCCCTGCTCCTGGTCGGTCGCGATCGTCAGCGGAAGATGCAGGCCGGTCTTGAGGGCAGCCGCTTGCAGCTGGTTGGAGTACGTCGCCAGCTGGGTCGGGCTGGTCACGTTGTCCCGGGCGTTGAAGTAGATCCACCCGCCCGGCTTGTACTTCGCCACCACCTCGGCGGGCGTCGCCACGCCGTACAGGGCGGTGTTGCGGGCGTCTGGCTTGCTCGCGTCCGGCCCGTAGGCGAACAAGACGAACATCTGCCCGATCTTGTCCTCGAGCGTCATCCCCTGCAGCGCCTTGGTGGCCAACTGCAGATTCGTGACCGGCTCAGGCGGCGGAGCACTCACCGCACTCCCCGGGACCAGAGCCCCGATGATCGCAAGACCAAGACTGCCAACGGCGAAACGGCGCAAGGCGGACATGACCGACCCCTCAGGTAATTGAATTACAACCGTGCCCCCGCACGCGAAAGTTACCCACGCGCCACGCCTGGGTCAAGGGGAACCGCGCGTCTATCCAACACTCCCCGCACCCACCCGACAACGAACCGCACCGTTCAAGCGTTTGGTCCATCACTGAAACGACGTTCTTGTCGATCGAACATCGTTTCAGTACTTCTCCGGCAGCCCGACCACCTGCTGGACCGACGACCAGGAGCGCAGCACCTCGAGCAGCACCCCGGCCGGCGTGGTCTCGATCGCCTCGGCGTAGGCAGCGGAGACGACATCGGCGATCCGGACCGGGGCGCCCGACGCCGACGAGCGGACCGCCGCCTCGACCATCGCCACGCTGACCACGTTGGTGTGCACCTCAGTCTGCGGCGTGCTGGAGGTACGCAGCGCCTGGACGAACTCGGCCAGCGACCCAGCGATCTCTTCGGGCCCGGTGCCGATCTCGGCCGGCACAGCAGGCCCTGAGGCGTTCTCGACCACCGGTGCGGAGTCGCCGTCCCAGATCGCCGTGCCGTCCGCGGAACTCGCCCGCCAGCGGCCGTTCCACGAGGTCTCCAGCCCCGGCGCGCACCAACTTCCGGTGAAGACGAACCTGGCTCCCCCGTCGAACCTGAAGACCGCGTCCGCGGCCGCGTTCCCGGCGAACCAGCTCCAGTCCGGGTTGTACGACTCGCAGTACACCGACAACGGCTCGGAGCCGATCAGCTTGCGGGCCAGGTCGAACTGGTGGATCGCCATGTCGACGAGCAGCGGCTCGGCCATCTGCTCCCGGAAGCCGCCGAACCGTGGCGCCTTGGAGAACTCGCAGGACAACGACCCGATCGGGCCGAGCCCGGCCAGCTGCCGCCCGAAGGCCTCGCCGGTCCGGAAGTACCGGCGGGACTGCGAGACCATCAGCAGCCTGCCACTCGCCTCGGCGGCCGCGACCATCGTCAGGCATTCGCGGACCGACTCGGCCAGCGGCTTCTCGCACAGCACCGGCAGGCCGCGCAGCAAGGCATCCACGCTGACCGCCGGATGGGCCGCCGGGACGGTCACGTCGATCACCGCCTCGGCACCCGTCCGCTCGGCCAGCTCGGCGACCGATGCCGCCACCGGGACCTCGGCGTACCCGTGCTCGTCTGCCGCTGCCCGGGCCAGCGGTACGTCGAGGTCGACCAGCCCGGCCAGGACGACGTCCGGGTTCTGCTTGATGTTGCGCAGCCAGGCGCGGCCCATGCCACCGGCGCCGACCTGAAGGAGCCGGAGGGATTCAGGCATCGGCACGCTCTTCATCGGACTCGGTCTCGATCGGCCCGGCGTACCCGTGACCGTTGAAGAAGTCACCGGTGTCGTACCGCAGCAGCGTCGGCAGCGCCCGCTCCGGCAGGTCGGTCCTGGCCCACTCGACCCCGTTGGCGATCACCTTGCGGACATCCTTGTGGTGGTACACCGGGTAGTCCTGATCGCCAGGCGAGAAGAAGAAGATCTTGCCGTGACCGCGGCGGAAGGTGCAGCCGGAACGGAACACCTCGCCGCCGCTGAACGTGGAGACGAAGACCAGCTCGTCGGGCACCGGGATGTCGAAGAACTCGCCGTACATCTCCTGCTGCTCGATCACGATCGGATGGGGGACGCCGCGCGCGATCGGGTGCGTCGGGTTCACCGTCCAGACCAGTTCGCGATCCTGCTCGCTGCGCCAGCGCAGCGTGCAGGTGGTGCCCATCAGCCTGCCGAAGATCTTCGACCAGTGGCCGGAGTGCAGGACGAGCAGGCCCATCCCCGACAGGACGTGCTGGTACACCCGGTCGACCACCTTGTCGTCGACCTCACCGTGCGCGGCGTGGCCCCACCAGACCAGTACGTCGGTGCCCGCCAGCACCTCCTCGGTCAGCCCGTGGTCGGGTTCGTCGAGGGTCGTCGTCGCGACCTCGACCGCGTCACCGAGATTCTCGGCGATGCCTTCCGCGATCGTGGTGTGCATGCCGTCGGGGTAGATCTCGGCGACGTGCGGCTCGACCTGCTCGTGCCGATTCTCGCCCCAGACGAGTACGCGAAGCGTCATGTCAGTAGTCCTTGATCGATGGGTCGGGTCATTTGACGGCGCCACCGATGGCGCCGGCGGCGATGTACTTCTGAGCGGCGACCAGCAGCACGATCGCCGGGACCGCGGACAGCACGGCGGTCGCCATCACCGCGTTCCAGTTCTGTACCTGCGTGCCCAGGTACTGGTAGATCCCGAGCGTGACCGGCCGCACGCCACCCTTGGTGGTCAGCGTGAGGGCGAAGAGGAAGTCACTCCAGGAGAAGAGGAAGGTGAACAGCCCGGCGGTGATGAGTGAGTTCCTGCTGATCGGCAACACGATCGCGACGAACGCCCGGAACAGGCCGGCTCCGTCCACCCGGGCCGCCTCCACCAGCGACGGTGGCAGCGAGAGCATGAACGAGCGCAGGATCAGGATCGCGAACGGGATCCCGCTGCTGCAGTTGGCCACGATCAGGCCGGGGATCGAGTTCAGCAGCCCGATCCGCTCGTAGGCCGTGTAGAGCGCGTTGGCGATCACGATCCCCGGGATCATCTGCGAGACCAGGATCGCCAGCAGCCCGATCCCCACCCAGCGGGACCGGAACTGCGACAACGCGTACGCGCACGGCGCCGAGATCAGCAAGCAGAGCACCACGGTGCCGCCCGCGATGAGCACACTGGTGACCAGATTGTGCCCCTGCTCGCTGAGCGCCCGCCGGTAGCCGGCGAAGGTCGGGTCCAGCGGCAGGAAGCCGGCCGTCAGGGTGTTGCCGGACGGCTGCAGCGAGGCGTTCACCATCCAGTAGACCGGGAACAGCATCAGGCACAGGATCAGTACGCCGATCGCGGTGTAGATCGCACGACGTACAGCCGAGTCGGACATCGTCGTACCCCTCCTATTCGTCGACGGCACGGCGGGTGCCGCGCAGGTAGACGACCGCGAACAACAGCGAGATCGCGATCAGGATGTTGCTCAGCGCCGCACCCTCGCCGAACTTGAAGTCGACGAACGAGCGCTGGTACGACTGGGTCGCCAGCGTCTGGGTGGCGTTGGCCGGGCCGCCGCCGGTCAGGCCGAGGATGATGTCCAGCACCTTGATCGTGTAGACGACGCCGAGCACCAGCAGCACGCTGGCCACCGCCCGCAGATTCGGCCAGGTGATGTGGCGGAAGGCGCGCCAGCCGGTGGCGCCGTCCAGCTGGCCGGCCTCGTACAACTCGTGCGGGATCTCTGCCAGTCCGGAGTACAGCAGGGTCACGTTGAACGGGATGCCGATCCAGATGTTCACCCCGATCACCGCGATCAGCGCCACCGACGGCGAGTTCAGCCACGGCACCGGATCGCGGATCAGGCCGAGCCCGGTCAGCGTGCGGTTCAGGATGCCGCTGTCCTGTTCGAGGATCGACCGCCAGGTCGCGCTGGAGACGATCAGCGGCAGCAGCCACGGCAGCAGGAGCAGCGACCGCAGCAGTCCGCTGAGCGGGAACCGGCGGCGGAAGAACAACGCCAGCGCCAGACCGGCGGCGAACTGGAAGGCGATCGAGCCGATGGTGAACAACGCCGTGTTCACCATCGCCTGCGAGAAGATCTGATCGGTCACCACCGTCGTGTAGTTCCGCAGTCCGACCCACGGCGCCTGCCCGGTGAAGAACGTCCGCAGGGTGTAGTCCTGCAGGCTCATCATCAGGTTCTTCAGCACCGGGTACCCGAACAGCGCGAGCATCGCCAGCGCGGCAGGCGCCACGAAGAGGACCTTGGTCAGGTCCTCACCGCGACGGCGCCGTCCCCGAGAGCTCACCCGCCGGAGGCCTTGCTGAAAGCGTCCTGCGCCGAGGCCTTGCCGGTCAGCGCCAGCGCGATCGCCTGATAGATCACCTTGGCGGCGTCGGGCCACTTCTCGCCGAGCTTGCCGGTCCGGGCCCGGGCGGTCTTGACCTGCTCGGCGAACGCCTTCATCGAGGGCACTTCCTCGGCGTACCGGTCGAGCAGCGCGATCTTGGTCGGCAGGGTGAAGCGGGCCTTGGCCCAGGCCATCTCGTTCTCGTCGGAGTTGAGGCACTTCACGAAGTCGGCGGCCTTCTGCTGCTTGGCCTGGTCCTTGTTGAGCGGGACGGTCCAGGCCTCGCCGCCCAGCGGTGCGACCGGCGTCTGGTCCGGCTTGTTCAGCGGGAACGTGACCACGTCCCATTTGACGTTCGGGGTCTTCGCCAGCGCCGGGATCTGCCACGGACCGTTCACCATCATCGCGGCCTTGCCGGCGACGAACTGGTCCTTCACATCGCCCTGCGTCCAGTTGATCACGCTCTTCGACGCCGAGCCCGACTGCACCAGATCCACCCACAGCTGCAGCGCTTCCGCGACCTGCGGACTCTTCAGGTCCGTCTCGTCGCCACCATTGGTCCACATCGCCGGCAGGAACTGCCAAGAGCCTTCGTAGGTCGCGTTGGCGTTGAAGGCGATGCCGTACCGGCCGGGCTTGGTGAGCTTCTTGGCCGCGGCCTTCAGCTCGTCCCAGGTCTTCGGCGGCTGGACGCCGGCCTCCTGCAGCAGCTGCGTGTTGTAGAACAACGCGATCGTGTTCGTCACCGGCGCCAGTCCGTAGAGCTTGCCCTGGTACGACGTCGCGTCGTTCATGCCCTCGATGACCCCGTCCCCGCTCAGGCCCAGGTCGTTCAAGGGCGCGAGCGCGCCGGTCGCGGCGATCTGCTGGACGTCGGGGTTGTCCAGCATCAGCACGTCGGGCAGTGTCTTCGACGAGGCCTGCTGCAGCACCTTCGCGATCAAGGTGTCACCAGGCACCGTCTCGCGCTGCAGCGTGATCCCGAGCTTGCCCGCGCAGGAGTCGAGCCCCTTCTGCACGAGCGCCTTGTCCGGGTCGTTGTTGTAGTAGTCGAGGACCGAGAGGCTGCTGACGCTGCCGCCGGACGAGGACGGTGACTGGTTCCCGCTGTCACCGCAGCCGGCGATGACGAGCGACAGAGCAGTCGTCCCCGCCAGGGCCGCGGCGATCCGCTGCGTGATCATGACATTGCACTCCTTGGTGAGTCGGCGACAGCCACCGTCCCGGCGCTGGTCAAGCGCTTAACCATGATCACGAAAGGAAGCCGTCGTTCAGTTGTGGGATGGCTGGCAAAGCGGTTAACTAGCCGCGTAGTCAGGGACTATGTGCCCTGCGTCACACCACTGTCAAGGGCCTGGGACGGTCCTCGTGACAGGCTGGGCGGCAGACGAGAGCGGGGTGGCAACGGCCGATGGTGACCATGCGGGACGTGGCGAAGCGGGCGGGCGTGTCCATCGCCACCGTCTCCTTCGTGCTCAACGACACCAAGCCGGTGACCCCGGCGACCCGGGAGCGGATCGAGCTCGCGATGACGGAGCTGGGCTTCCGCCGCAACATGGTCGCCCGCGCGCTGGCCAGCCGCCGTACCCGGATCATCGCGATGGCCTATCCGGCACTGGACCACCGGTTCGGATTCTCGGCAGCCGAGTTCTTCACCAGTGCGGCCGAAGCGGCGCGCCAGCAGGACTACCACCTGGTGCTCTGGCCGGTCGGGAACGACGGCGGCGAGCTGACCGAACTGGTCGGGCAGTCACTGGTCGACGGGGTCGTCCTGATGGAGGTCCAGCTCGACGATCCACGGATCGCGGTGCTGCAGCGGACCCGGACACCGTTCGCGCTGATCGGCCGGACCACCGCCCTGGAAGGCCTGACCCACGTCGACATCGACTTCGACACCACGGTCGAGGACGCGGTCGGCTACCTGCACGGCCTCGGGCACCGCCGGCTGGTGCTGGTCTCCGGCGACCTGGCCGACCCGAGATTCCACACCTACGGACCGTACGTGCGATCCGAGGCCGCCTATCGCCGGGTCGCGGCCGGGTACGGCATCGAGACCATCGTGCTGGAGTGCTCGGACTCGACCCGCGCGGGCCGGGAGGCGGCGACCAGGCTGCTGCGAGATCACCCGGAGACGACGGCCGTCCTGGTGCTGAACGAGTACTCCGCACTCGGCGTGATGTCCGGCCTGAACCGCCTCGGCCGCCGCATCCCGGACGAGATCTCGGTGCTCTCGCTGATGGCCCCGGACACAGCAGCCCTCTCGAATCCCGAGCTGACCATCATGCGAACCCCTGGCCCCGAACTCGGCCGACTCGGCACCGAAGCCCTGATCCGCCAACTGGAGGGTGCCACCCCACTCCCCCCACCCCACCTCATCCCCGCCAAACTCCACCTAGGCGAATCCACCGCCCCACCTCCGTAGCGCGCGGTAATGGCAGGGGCGGATGACGACTGAACAGTGTGCCTGAGGTGGCACACCGTTCAGTGAGTGATCACCTGAGGCTGAACTCCGGGATATGAGCGGATTCGATCAGCTTGCCGGCGGCGTTGTAGGCGGTGACGGTTGCCGCTCTGCGGGATTTGAGGTCGCCGTTGGACCACCAGAGGGCGTACCAACCGTTGCTGACTGTCAGGTCGTGGGTGGCACCGCTGACCGTCTTGAAGTGGATGCGGGTGATGGCTGGGTCGACCCGGCCATAGCCGATGTAGGTCCAGCCTCTGCACTTCGCCTTGCAACCGACCTCGCCGCTGCCCTCGTTCACGGCAACGCCAGTCAGCGACGTCAGGCTCACGTCCTGCGCTGTGAGAATGCTCGGCCTGGACGACTTCCCCTGGAGGGCTGCGTTGCCTGACGGGACCAGGTCGCAGGTAGCCGCGCTGTGGCCGGTCGGCGATACGGCCAGCACCCTCAGCACCTCGCTCATCCCCGTATAGCCAGGCTCTGCCGCCACGACCCGCCACTTCGTCAGGTCGTGCCATAGCTGGACCGAGCAGTTGAGCAACTGGCCGTCGGCGGTCTGCGGAATCGGATCCGCCTTCGCCTTCGCCAGCGCCGCGGCCGTCGGCCTCGAGTCACCCGGGACGATGCACCCCGGCCCGAACATGTTCTTCTTCCCGGGCAGCGGGCTCATCAGTCCCATCGTGGCGCGGTAGACACTGGGATGGAACCTCTCCAGCGGCTGAACGCCGTACCGGACGGTGCAGCGGCGCTCCGCCTCTGCCTGGGTGATCTTCCCCAGCGCGGCCTCGCCCTGCGGCACCCCAGGAAGCGGCGTGAACAGCGGAGCGGCCGTGCCGGCGACCTCTGACTCCCGATGCGCAGAACCAATGCCCGGTACCAACGCCAGGCCGGCGCCGATCGCGACCACCGCCGCGGTCAGTCCACTGACGGCGGCGACTCTGCGCCGGCGACGGCCGCGGCGGCCGCGTTCCAGCAGACCGGTCGCGTCGACCGGCGCCAGTGGATCCCTGCTCGCCAGCCGGTGAAGCTCGGCGCCGATCTCCGGGGCGTCCTGCATGTCCGTCTCCTTCACGAGACCCGCCCGATCGAGCGGGTCCGGTTGATGGTCTGACGGAGAGTTTCGAGTCCGCGAGCGGCCTGGCTCTTGACCGTGCCCTGCGTGCAGTCGAGGATCTCGGCGGTCTGCTCGATCGAGAGATCCTCGTAGTACCGCAGGACGATGCAGGCCCGTTGACGCGGCGCGAGCTGGAGCAGAGCCGACAGGACCTCGTCGCGCTCGGCGTAGACATCGGCCGTGTCGTCGTTGCGGGCGTACTCGGGCGGACTGTCGGTCGACACTTCCCGGCGCCAGGGGCGCCGACCGATGTCCAGGGCCGCGTTGATGACGATCCGGCGGGCGTAGGCGAGAGGATTCCCGCCGCGATCCACCTTCGACCAGGACAGGTACAGCTTGTACAACGCGTCCTGGACCACGTCATCGGCACGATGCCAATCACCGCAGACCAGGTAGGCGGTCCGGCGCAGCGTCGTACTGGACGCTACGACGAACTCGACGTAGTCCCGATCCTGATCAGGCATCGGCCCTCCACTCTCCTCTGTCTCCCTTAGTACGGCAGGCAGAGGAGGCGGAGTTGCATCGGATCAGAGCTTGAGGGACGTTTCCACGATGCCGGCCAGGTCGTGGGCTACCTCGTGGGCGGTGGCGGAGGACTCTGCCTCGACCATGACGCGGACGAGGGGCTCTGTGCCGGAGGGGCGGAGCAGTACGCGGCCGGTGTCGCCGAGGCGGGCGGTGGCTGCTGCTACGGCTGCTTGTACTTCGGCGTCCGTGCCGGCGCGGGTCTTGTCGACGTTGGGGACGTTGACGAGGACCTGCGGCAGGCGGGTCATCACGGCGGCCAGGTCGGCCAGTGACTTGCCGGTCTGGGCGATCCGGGCGAGCAGCATGACCGCGGTCAGGGTGCCGTCGCCGGTGGTCGCGTGGTCGGACAGGATCACGTGGCCGGACTGTTCGCCGCCCAGCTTGTGTCCGCCGGCCTTCATTGCCTCCAGCACGTACCGGTCGCCGACCTTGGTCTGCTCGACCGCGATCCGCTCCCGGACCATCGCCTGGACGAAGCCCAGGTTGCTCATCACGGTCGCGACCACGGTGTCGTTGGACAGCCGGCCCAGGTCGCGCATCGCCAACGCGAGCACGGCCAGGATCTGGTCACCGTCGACGAGCTCGCCGGCCGCATCCACCGCCAGGCAGCGATCCGCGTCGCCGTCGAGCGCGATGCCGAGATCGGCGCCGTGCCCGATCACCTCGCGGCGCAGACCCTCCATGTGGGTCGAACCGCAGTTGAGGTTGATGTTCAGACCGTCCGGCGCAGCGGCGTACGTGATGACCTCGGCGCCCAGCCGGCGCAATGCCTCGGGCGCGGTCAGCGAGGCCGCGCCGTTGGCGCAGTCGATGACCACCTTGACGCCGTCGAACCGGTTCGGGGCCGACCGGACCAGGTGCGAGACATACGTCTCGAAGCCCTGCCCGTCGTCGAGCACCCGGCCGACGGCGGCACCCGTCGGGCGCTGCCACTCCTCGCCGGTACGGACCTCGATCGCGTCCTCGATGACGTCGTCGAGTTTGATCCCGCCCCGGGCCAGGAACTTGATCCCGTTGTCCGGCATCGGGTTGTGGCTGGCCGACAGCATGACCCCGAGGTCGGAGCCGGTCGAGCCGGTCAGATAGGCGACGGCCGGGGTCGGCAGCACGCCGAGCCGGACGACATCGACGCCGGCGGAGGCCAGACCGGCCACCACGGCTGCTTCCAGAAACTCGCCACTGGCCCGAGGATCCCGCCCCACAACGGCGCGTGGCCGGTGCCCTTCGAAGGCACCGGCCTCGCCGAGTACGTGAGCTGCCGCGACCGAGAGGTCGAGCGCCAGCTCCGCGGTGAGATCCACGTTCGCCAGGCCACGGACTCCGTCCGTGCCGAACAAACGCGACATCAGGTGATCAGCGCTTGCTGTACTGCGGAGCCTTACGGGCCTTCTTGAGACCGGCCTTCTTGCGCTCCTTGATCCGCGCGTCGCGGGAGAGCAGACCGGCCTTCTTCAGACCCGGACGGTTCGCCTCCTCGTCGGCCGCGTTCAGGCACCGGGCGATGCCCAGCTGCAGGGCACCGGCCTGGCCGGTGATGCCGCCGCCGTTGATCCGGGCGATGACGTCGTAGGAGCCCTCGAGGCCGGCGACCACGAACGGCTCGTTCACGTGCTGCTGGTGAACCTTGTTCGGGAAGTAGACGTCGATCGGCTTGCCGTTGACGGTGATGTTGCCGGTGCCCGGGATCAGCCGGACGCGCGCAACGGCTTCCTTACGGCGGCCGGTGGCACCGGCCGGGTTGATCACCGCGACGCGACCGGACTCGGCGCGCTGCTCCGGGCTCGGGTTCGTCTCGGAGGTGTAGGCAACCGGGCCCTCGGTGTCGATGGGGACCTCGGTGTCGAGTTCTTCGGTCTCGGTGGTGATGTCGCTCACGCTGTGAATCCTCGTTTACCTGGCTCGGCGATCGCTACTACTGAGCGATCTGGGTGATCTCGAACGGCTTCGGCTGCTGGGCCACGTGCGGGTGCTCCGGACCGGCGTAGACCTTCAGCTTGCCAAGCAGCTGACGGCTCAGGCGGTTCTTCGGGAGCATGCCCCAGACAGCCTTCTCGACGGCCTTGCGAGGATCCTTCTCGAGGATCTCGCCGACCGGCGTGGCCGTCAGACCACCCGGGTGACCCGAGTGGCGGTACGCCAGCTTGTCGGTCCGCTTGTTGCCGGACAGGGCGATCTTCGACGCGTTGATGACGACGACGAAGTCGCCACCGTCGACGTGCGGGGCGAACGTCGGCTTGTGCTTGCCACGCAGCAGGGTGGCGATCTGGACGGCGAGCCGACCGAGCACGACGTCGGTGGCGTCGATCACATGCCACTCACGGGTGACGTCAGCAGGTTTCGGGCTGTACGTGCGCACGGTCGTTGACCTTCGTTTCTCAGAGGTTGACAAATCAGAACTGGTACGTCGGCGAGCGGCCCGCAATCACACCGGCGAGGACCAGGAACGCACAACAGCAGCCCAGAATACCGGCGTGGACGCCTCGGGGTCAAAGCGAGCCTGAGCCGGTCGGAGACCCCGGCTTGGAACCAACCCGGGACCGCACTAGTTTAGCGGTGAAGATTGCAGTCCGATCCGCGTCCCGCCGGCGACGATAACCCTCACTCACTCCGGCGATGCGCCAGCTTCCGAAGAGGGCATTGTGACCGAACAGTCGCTCACCGTCCGGGACAACCGGACCGGCAAGGACTACGACCTTGCCATCACCGATGGCACCATCCGTGCCGCCGATCTCAAGCAGATCAGTGCAACCGACGGGGACGGTGGCCTGGCCACCTACGACCCCGGCTTCGTCAACACCGCCTCGACCCGGTCGTCCGTCACCTTCATCGACGGCGACAAGGGCATCCTGGAGTACCGCGGTTACCCGATCGAGCAGCTCGCCGAGCAGTCGAACTACCTGGAGGTCGCGTACCTGCTGGTGAACGGTGCGCTGCCGGACAAGACCCAGTACGAGGCCTGGGTGCACGACGTGACGTATCACACGTTCGTGCACGAGAACCTGAAGACCTTCATGCAGGGCTTCCGCTACGACGCGCACCCGATGGGCATGCTGCTCGCCTCGGTGGGCGCGCTGTCCACCTTCTACCCGGAGTCGCGCGACATCTTCGACGAGGAGTCGCGGGGCCTGCAGATCCGCCGGCTGATCGCCAAGATGCCGACGCTGGGCGCGTTCTCCTTCCGGCACGCGCAGGGCAAGCCGTACGTCTACCCCGACAACGAGCTGAGCTACGCGGCCAACTTCTTGTCGATGCTGTTCAAGATGAGCGAGCCGAAGTACGCCGCCGACGACCGGCTGGTGCGCGCGCTGGAGATCCTGTTCATCCTGCACGCCGACCACGAGCAGAACGCCTCCACCAACGCGGTCCGGGCGATCGGCTCCACCCAGGTCGACCCGTACTCCGCGGTCACCGGCGGCATCGCGGCCCTGTACGGCCCGCTGCACGGCGGCGCCAACGAGGCGGTGCTGAAGATGCTGCGCCGGATCGGCACCGTCGACAACGTCGGTTCGTTCATCGAGGGCGTCAAGAACGGTGAAGAGCGGCTGATGGGCTTCGGCCACCGGGTCTACAAGAACTACGACCCGCGCGCCAAGATCATCAAGAAGGCCGCCGACGACGTGTTCGAGGTGACGGGCATCAACCCGCTGCTGAAGATCGCCGTCGAGCTGGAGAAGATCGCGCTGGAGGACGAGTACTTCGTCTCCCGCAAGCTCTATCCGAACGTGGACTTCTACTCCGGCCTGATCTACGAGGCCCTGCAGTTCCCGCCGGAGATGTTCACCGTGCTGTTCGCCATCCCGCGCACCTCGGGCTGGCTGGCGCAGTGGAAGGAGTCGCTCGGCGACACCGACCAGAAGATCGCGCGCCCGAAGCAGATCTACACCGGCGCCCGCGGCGTCCAGTACGTCCCGATGGGCGACCGCTAAACACCGGTAGCACCATTGGGAACGGCCCCGATCCGGCTTACCTGCCAGGGATCGGGGCCGTTTCTGCGCTTCTGGGTACTACGACGCAGACCGCGCCGGCACCGGTTCCCGTAGTACCGCGATGAGTTGGTCCAGCTGCCCACGGGCGCGCGCCATCGCCACGTGGTCGATGTAGTCGCGCGACTCGACGATCTCGCCGTCGCGGACCCGCAGGACGAAGACGCAGGGCACCCGGAAGCTCTCCCCCGTCGCGATCACCGTCCCCGCGTAGTCGAACTCGGCGACGATCACCTCCGGATCCTGGGTCTGATGGACCCGGATCGCGTCCGGCTGGAACCGCACCACCTCCGCCACCGCCGGACCACGGCCGTTGAAGTGCTCGCGGAGCGCGTCGCGGGTGAGCAGTGGCTGATCGCCGTACGGCGACATCGGGTGCCGGACGTCGGTCTGCTCGGCGTACAGGGCCGGCAGCGCCTCGAGGTCGCGATCGGCGACGCCGTGCACCAGGCGGAGGAAAGTCTGTTCCGGAGTCATGACTCCGAATATAAGGAGTCGCAACCCCGGTTACAACCTCTGGCTGCTTTCCGGCGTCTCCTACGCTGATGGGGTCGACGACAGCTAGGAGTGGGATGAGGCCGTTGCGCGCGGATGCCCGGGACAACCGGATGCGGATTCTGAGCGCGGCGGAGGACGTCTTCGGACAGTCGCCGGCCGCCTCCACCGACGAGGTGGCGAAGCTCGCCGAGGTGGGGATCGCCACCGTCTTCCGGCACTTCCCCACCAAGGTCGCGCTGCTCGAGGCGGTCCTCACGCAACGGCTGGAACGGCTGCGCGACCGTGCTCTCGAGCTGGCCGACAGCGACGACGCCGGCCTCGCGTTCTTCGGATTCTTCAGCCAGGTGGTCGCCGAATCGGCATCGAAGCTGGCCATCGCGGAGGCTCTGAGCGCGTCGGGAACCGTCGCCGGCGACGAGGCGAAGGCAGCAGGCCAAGGGATGCGCGAAGCCTTCGGGTCCCTGCTCGACCGGGCCCAGCAGGCAGGCGCCGTACGCCGGGACGCCGCCTTCCCCGAGGTCTACGCCCTACTGGTCGGCGCCTCTCGTGGGGCCACCGCGACCGGCCTCGAATCCGACGCCCGCGACCGCATGCTCGCCCTCCTGTACGACGGCCTCCGGGCCGGTGCGGGATCGTGAGGCGCTGGCGATCCTGGTCCCGCCGCCGACGCGTCCTCCTCAGCCTCGCGCTGGCCTTCGTCCTGCTGATCCCCTTGCCACTAAGCGCTTTGGCCGTCTCCCTGCGCATTGCCTACACCGGTGAAGCCACCGCGAAGACGAAAGGCCAAGACGCGATCTGGCTCGGCCACGCCTGGGTCGACGGCCGGAAGACCGCCGCCGACATCGCCGTCCTCGCGAATCAGCTGCAGGGCACCGGAATCCGCGACCTCTACGTCCACACCGGCCCCCTCGAACACGACGGAACGTTGCCCTTGGCAAAGGTTTCGCCGAAGGCCAAGTGGTTCACCGGCGCCGTCCACCAGGCAATGCCGAAGCTCCGCGTCCAGGCCTGGCTCGGCGACGTCCTCCAACCGGAGAAGAACCCCGGTATGGACCTCGACGACGCCGCCGTTCGCACCCGCGTGACCGAGACCTCCGAGCAGGTGCTGGCGCAGGGCTTCGACGGAATCCACTTCGACATGGAGCCCGTCCGCTCCGGCTCCAAAGGCTTCCTGGCATTGCTGGACCAAGTCCACGCCATGACCTCAGCCCGCAACGTCCCGCTCTCAGTCGCCGCAGCGCAACTCAACCCCGCACCCGGCCTCAACGGCCTGCTCGTCGGCGTCAGCGGCCAGAGCAAATGGTGGACCAAGTCGTACTTCGGCGCCGTCGCCAGCCGGGTCGAGCAGATCGCCGTGATGTCCTACGACACCTGGACCCCACTGGAATCCCTGTACGGCGGCTACGTCGCCCGCCAGACCGAGATGGCCCTGGAGGTCACCCCACCCCACGTCGACCTACTGATGGGCCTCCCCTTCTACTGGGAAGACAACTTCTCCCACCGAGGCTCCGCCGAAACAGTCCGAGCCGCCATCCGAGGCGCCCAACTAGGCCTGAACACCTCCCCCCGCCAAAACTTCGGCCTAGCCCTCTACGTCGACTTCACCGCCACCCCCGACCACTGGGCGACGTACCGCGATGCGTGGTGCGGTACGGACTAACGCGCCCGCTGGACGCGGGCTTCGTCCCAGACCGGCTCGGGCGATTCGTAGACGTTGCCGTCGCTGCCGAAGACCAGGTAGCGGTCGAAGCCGCGGGAGAACCAGCGGTCGTGGGTGACCGCCAGAACCGTGCCGTCAAAGGAATCCAGGCCTTCCTCGAGTGCCTCGGCTGACTCGACGTCGAGGTTGTCGGTCGGCTCGTCGAGGAGGAGCAAGGTGGCGCCGGACAGCTCCAGCAGGAGGATCTGGAAGCGCGCTTGCTGACCACCGGAGAGCGAGTCGAAGCTCTGCTCGGCCGCGTGCGCCAGCTCGTACCGATCCAGCTTGCGCGAGGCCAGCTCCCGGCCCATCCCCTCCCGGTGCTCGTCGCCGCGGTGCAGGATCTCCAGCAGCGTCCGGCCGGCCAGCTCGGGGTGCTCGTGCGTCTGCGCGAACCAGCCCGGCCGCACCCGCGCACCCAGCTTGGCGTTGCCGGTGTGCGCGACGGACGGGATGACCATCTCGCCGACCGGCTGGTGCTCGATGTCCGGGTCGGACCCGCCGTTGGCCAGCAATCGCAGGAAGTGCGACTTGCCGGAGCCGTTGGAGCCAAGGACGGCCACGCGTTCGCCGTACCAGACCTCGAGATCGAACGGCTTCATCAAGCCGGTCAGCTCGAGCCCGGTGGCGACGACGGCGCGTTTGCCGGTACGTCCGCCAGTGAGCCGCATGCTGACCTTCTGCTCGCGCGGGATCGCCTGCGGCGGACCGGCCTGCTCGAACTTGGCCAGCCGGGTCTGCGCCGCCTTGTAGCGCGACGCGAGCCCGTCGTTGTAGGCCGCCTTCGTCTTGTACATCAGCACGAGCGCCTTGAGCTTGGCGTGCTCCTCGTCCCAGCGGCGGCGCAACTCCTCCAGCCGCTCGAACCGGTGCTTACGCGCTTCGTGGTACGTCTGGAAGCCGCCGCCGTGCGTCCAGATGGTGTTGCCCGCGGCACCTAGTTCGACAGTGACGATCCGGGTCGCCGTGTTGGCCAGCAGCTCCCGGTCGTGGCTGATGTAGAGGACCGTCTTCTGCGTCGCGTTGAGCTGCTCCTCGAGCCAGCGCTTGGCCGGTACGTCGAGGTAGTTGTCGGGCTCGTCGAGCATCAGCACCTCGTCCGGGCCGCGCAGCAGCGCCTCGAGAACCAGCCGCTTCTGCTCGCCGCCGGACAGCGTCTTCACCTCACGCCAGCGGCAGTTGTCGAACGGGATCCCGAGCGCGCTCATCGTGCAGACGTCCCAGAGCACCTCGGCGTCGTACCCGCCGACCTCGCCCCAGTCGGAGACCGCCTGGGCGTAGCGCAGCTGGGTCTTCTCGTCGTCGGCCTCCATCATCGCCAGCTCGGCCTGGTCCAGCTTGGCCGCGGCCGCCCGGATCCGCTCCGGCGCGACGCCGAGCAGCAGGTCACGGACATTGGTCTCGTCCCGTACCGATCCGACGAACTGCCGCATCACACCCAGCCCACCGGACCGGGCGACGCTCCCGCTGTGCGCCTTGAGATCGCCCGCGATGATCTTCGTCAACGTCGTCTTGCCCGACCCGTTGGCCCCGACCAGGGCGACCTTGGCCCCGTCCCCGACCCGGAACGTGATGTCGTCCAGCAACACCCGCCCGTCCGGCAACTCGAACCCGATCCCCGCAACCTCGACGTGACCCATACCCCCAGTCTGACGGCCCGCCCCAGCCGCCCGCGACCGGTTATCGTCTTCCCTGACCGAACAGGGAGAACGATGACCGACAACCCGGCCGACTACGAGACCTTCCAGGCCGAGATGCGCCGGCTGCTCTCGGATCTCAAGGGCGCCGCCCCCGAGGTCGTCGAGGCGGAGACCGCGCGACTGCAGGCGATGGCCGAGCAGGTCCAGGACGAGCGCGGCCGCGAACGTGCCCGCTTCCGCGCCGCGGAGTTGCCGCGCCTGCTGGCCGGACCGGCCCCGGCGACCAGTGAGCAGTTCCGGCAGGCACAGATCCTGTTCGCCGAGGCGATCGACGGCGACGGACCCGCGCAGACCCGGATCGCGGAGATCGAGCGCGCGATCGAGCAGATCGGCCTGCTGTCGACCCAGGCGCCGCGCCGCGAGGCCGGTGCGATCCGCCGGATGTCCAGCCCGCTGATCCGGCTCGTCGACCACCTCCGGAGTACGGCCGGATGAGCGAGGGTCGGCCGGTCCCCCGCAACAGCAACGAGTACCTCTGGGTCCAGAGCGTGATCCGGTCGGTGGAGAAGCTCTCCGGCCGGCCGTCGCGGTGGAACGGCGAGCTGTACGAGGAGACCCGGCCGAACGTGGCCGGGAGCGCGCGGGACGACGGCGGGATGACGCTCAAGGTCAACGAGGTGCTCAAGCCGATCGGCCAGGCGTACACGGCGGGCCGTCCGCTCACCCCGGAAGAACTGATCGATGCGCAGGACGCCGTCCTGACCGTGGTCCACGAGGCGAAGCACCTCACCAATGCGCTGGGCGACGAGTCCGGGCCCGGCGCGACCGAGGTCTACTCCCCCGACACCTTGGTGGTCGAGGAGGGGCTGACCGAGACCTGGGCGCACGAGAACGTCAACGACGTCATCCAGGACATCGGCATGGACCGGGTGCAACCGGAACTCCTCGGCGTCGACTCGCCTGATTCCTACCCGGCGTACACGGCCGCGACCGACGAACTGGTTCGCGGTACGGCCGACGTCACCGGACTGTCCCAGAGCCAGGTCCGGGAGCAACTGGACCAGGCCCCACGAGCCCAGCGCTGGGGCGCGGCCGCCGATCTGGTGATCGAGAACCGGCTGAGCGACGTACTGCCACCGCAGGATCGCGAAACGGTCAGAACCGAACTACTGCAGTCCATGCGGCCCGCCATCGCCGACGTCGTCGGCACCCAACGGGACCGGAATCTTTCCGACGTCGCCAAGAGCATCGGTGGACATCAGCATGCCCAGCGGGCGGTCACGGCCCTGAGTACGACGACTGCCGGGCTTGAGGAGCAGTACCGGAATGCGGGCGCTCAGGCGCAGCAGCAGTCGCCTGAGGTGGAGCATTTGCGGAAGTTCTTGGGTGGACCGCCGCCGCAGGCTGGGAGCTATCGCGGGGGTCAGGGGGACGGCGCCGCGCCCGACAACGTGCGGTCATTGCGGGCCAAGCCGGAGAAGGGGCAGTCACCATCCCTTTAGGTGGTCGAGGTAGATGCCACCGGCTGGGCGGACCGTGCCCGTCATGAAGAGTTTGAGCGGGGCGGCGTACAGGCCGTAGGTGCGGGTGCCGGTGAAGAAGCCGGCCGACGAGCAGCCGTCGTAGCCGACCCAGACCTCGCGGATCCCCGTCGCGGTGTCGAAGCGCAGCACGATCGCTTCCTTCGGCCGGGCCGTCTGCGGCGTGCACTTGAAGACGGGCAGGCTCGGGTTGCGCTCCGGCAGCACCTTGATCGCGTCGACCACCTGCTGGGCCGTGGCCGCGTTGAAATGCGCCGACCCGAGCAGCATCTGCGCGCCCTCAAGGCGGTAGCGACAGGCCTCGAGGCCGAAGACGACGGCGTGGTCGAGATCCAGGCCGTCGCCGGACGGCAGTGCTTCGTGAGTGGGCGCCGCGAGGATCGCGTGCTGTTCCGGACACACAACGGTGGCCTCTGCCGGAGCCTCCGGCGCCATCTTCGAGCCGTTGTCCGCAGCGGAGCCGGCGGTCGAGCTCGTGGTGACCGGCGACGGACCGCCGATGACCCCCCACACTCCCCCGATCGCCGCGACGACCACTACCGCCGCAGCGGCCATCGTGAGCCGTTGCCGCCGCCTGTGGACCCGTCTGCGCGCTTCCGCGGCGTAGCCGGTACTACGCAAGCCCTGCACCGTGTGGGCCTTGCTCTGGAAGGCATCCGCGATCTGCGGGCCGAGCTCCTGCTCGTCCGGCTCAGGCATCCTCGGCTCCTTCCTTGCTCAGCGTGTTCTTCAGTACTGCCAGTGCCCGGTGTACGTGCGATCTGGCCGTGGCTTCGGCGCAGTGCAGCAGGTCTGCGATCTCGGCGTACGAGAGGTCCTCGTAGAAGCGCAGCACCACGGCAGTGCGCTGCTTGTCCGGCAAGGTCGCGCAGAGCGCCCACACAGCCTCTGCCTCGGCTCTGGAGCCGGCACCGTCCGGAGCTGCGGCAGCAGTCCTGGTCGGCTCCTCCACGGGGGCCTCCCGGCGGCGGAAGCGTCGCCACCAGGAGATGTGCGCGTTGACGACCATCCGCTTCACGTAGGCCTCAGGGTCCTCCGCCCGGCTGACCCGGCCCCAGCGCGCACAAGCGGTTGTCAGGGCGTCCTGAACCGCATCCTCGGCCAGCGTCTTGTCGCCGGTCAGGACGTAAGCGAACCGCAGCAGCGCATCGGACTTCTCCGTCACCCACAACTCGAAGTCGATAGCGCTGGATTGTGCCTCTGCTGCCGCCAAGGCTGCCTCCATACCCTCAGGACGGCGCTGGATCCTCGTTCGTTGCAGTCACCCGCAGAACCCTGAAGCCCTTCGCGCTGGCGATCCGCTCGCAGGGGTAGCCCTGCTCACCCAGCCAGCGCTGCAGCGAGTCCGCACCGAGGTTCTTGCCGACGACGAACCATCCCACGCCGTCGGGGGCAAGGCGAGCGAGCCAGTGCAGCAGCATCTTGTGCAGCTCGGGCTTGCCGATGTGGATGGCCGGGTTGGACCAGATCTGGTCGAACCGCACATCCTCCGGCACGTCTTCCACCAGGCTGGCGTGCACTCGTTCAGCAACCCCAGCAGCCTTGGCGTTCTCGGCAGTGAGCTCCAGTGCCCGGTTGTTCACGTCCACTGCCCAGACCTGCGCCTCAGGGTCCTCCACCGCCAGGGCACACGCGATCGGGCCGTAGCCGGTGCCCAGGTCGAGGTAGGTGCCGCCTGTGGTCGGTACGGGCGCCTCGCGCAGCAGGATCGACGTACCGAGGTCCAGCCGGTCGCGGGAGAAGACACCACTCGACGTGGTGAAGGTGTACTCACGTCCCCAGATCCGGGCGCCGACGGTACGCCGTACGTCGGCTGAGGTCGGCTCTGCCGTGAAAAAGTGGTCAGCCACGCGTGTGAACCTCTCCCCTGACGTTGCGAGCCTCGATGGCCCTCGCCGCCAGCTGGTCGTCTTCTGGGTACCCGACTTCTTCCAGGGTGAGCCCATGGGCGGGCAGAACGGTCACTGCCGAGTCCCGGACCTTCGCTGCCAGCACCTTGGCCGGCCAGTCCAGGTCACGGCGTCCGTCGCCCACCGGGACGATCGACCCCACCAGGGCCCGCACCATCGAGTGGCAGAAGGCATCCGCGATCACAGTGGCCTCGACCAGGCCGGGCGCAGTACGGCGCCAGCTGAACTCCTGCAGGGCGCGGACCGTACTGGCACCCTCCCGTCGCTTGCAGAAGGCGGCGAAGTCGTGCTCGCCCAGCAGCCGGGCAGAGGCCTCGTTCATCCGGTCCACGTCGAGTGGCTGCAGTACGCGCAGCACGTGGTTCCTGGTCAGCGGATCCCGGGCGATGTTGTCGTCGCAGATCCGGTAGACGTAACGGCGCCACAGGGCCGAGAAGCGGGCGTCGAACCCCTCGGGAGCTTCCATGCCCTTGATCACCCAGACATCGTCCGGCAGTACGCCGTTGAGCCGGTGGACCAGGTTCCGCGCGACGATCCCCTCGGGCAGCCAGACATGGACGACCTGGCCTCTGGCGTGGACGCCGGTGTCGGTCCGGCCGGCACAAGTCACGGACGGGAGCTCGGGCTGCCGCAGTACGGTGGCCAGCGCCTGCTCAAGCACCCCCTGGACGGTCCTGAGGCCCTCCTGACGGGCCCAGCCGTGGAATTCGGTGCCGTCATACCTGAGATCGATCCGCCAGCGCACAGGGCAATCTAACGCAGCAGCGCCCCTCCCCCCGAAAACGGGTGAAGGGGCGCTGCCGATGCGCTGCTGAGGAGTTACTTGTCCTCGGCGGTCTCGCCGGCCTTCGTGAAGCCGGCGGCCTGAGCGGCCTCTTCGGTCTGGAACCAGACCTCGGCGACCGTCTGGTCGTACCACGGCGAGTCGGTGCCGTGGTACTTCATCGAGTCCTCGTTGCCCTTGATGGTGTAGCCCTCGGGAGCGGCGCCGCCGTCCAGCGGAGCCGCGGAGCCCTCGTACTTGCCCGCGACGACGTCCTGGACCTTGGTCTCCTCGGCCGGGGTGTCCTCGACCTTGGCCTCGTCCTTGGCGGCCGCCTTCTTCGCGGTCGCCTTCTTGGCCGGAGCAGCCTTCTTCGCCGCGGCCTTGGCCTTCGGCGAGTCGGCCAGCGCCTCGACCAGCTCGATCTTCACCATGGGGGCGTTGTCGCCCTTGCGGGGGCCGAGCTTGATGATCCGGGTGTAGCCGCCCGGACGGTCCGCGTAGCGCTCGCCGATCTCGGTGAACAGCACGTGCACGACGGACTTGTCGCGAATCCGCTTCATCACCTGACGACGCGAGTGCTGGTCACCGCGCTTGGCCTTGGTGATCATCGACTCGGCCAGCGGCTGCAGGCGCTTGGCCTTGGTGGCCGTGGTGGTGATCGCGCCGTGCTCGAACAGCGAGGTGGCCAGGTTGCTGAGGATCAGCTTCTGGTGCGCCGCGCTGCCGCCGAGGCGGGAGCCCTTGGTAGGGGTAGGCATCTGTCTTTACTCCAGAAATCTCAGGCCCGGGTACGGGCCTTGGGATGGGCCTTGCTAGCTCAGTACTGCTCGGTCTCGGCGAAGCTCTCGTCCTCGTCCTCGGCGTCGTCGCCATAGGCCTCAGCGGCGGCGCGCAGGTCGAAGCCGGGGGGCGAGTCCTTCAGCGACAGGCCCATCTCGGCCAGCTTCAGCTTGACCTCGTCGATCGACTTGGAGCCGAAGTTGCGGATGTCCAGCAGGTCCTGCTCGCTGCGCGAGATCAGTTCACCCACGGTGTGGATGCCCTCGCGCTTGAGGCAGTTGTACGACCGGACGGTCAGCTGCAGGTCCTCGACCGGCAGGGCCAGGTCGGCCGCCATCTGCTCGTCGACCGGCGACGGGCCGATGTCGATGCCCTCGGCCTCGACGTTCAGCTCACGGGCCAGGCCGAACAGCTCGACCAGCGTCTTACCGGCCGACGCGACGGCGTCGCGGGGCAGCATCGACGGCTTGGTCTCGACGTCCACGACCAGACGGTCGAAGTCGGTGCGCTGCTCGACCCGAGTCGCCTCGACCTTGTACGTGACCTTGAGGACCGGGGAGTAGATCGAGTCGACCGGCATCCGGCCGATCTCGGCGTCCGCGGACTTGTTCTGGATCGCGGACACGTAGCCGCGGCCCCGCTCGACGACCAGCTCCATCTCGAGCCGGCCCTTCTCGTTCAGGGTGGCGATCTTCAGGTCCGGGTTGTGCACCTCGACACCGGCCGGCGGCGCGATGTCGGCGGCGGTCACGTCACCGGGGCCCTGCTTGCGCAGGTACATGGTGACGGGCTCGTCGTGCTCGGAGGAGACGACCAGGTCCTTGAGGTTCAGGATCAGCTGGGTGGCGTCTTCCTTCACCCCGGCGACGGTGGAGAACTCGTGCAGTACCCCGTCGACCTTGATGCTGGTGACGGCCGCGCCCGGGATGGACGACAGCAGGGTACGGCGGATGGAGTTGCCGAGGGTGTAACCGAAGCCCGGCTCCAGCGGCTCGATCACGAACCGCGAGCGGTGCTCGTCGACGACCTCTTCGGCCAGGGTGGGACGCTGCGCAATAAGCACTGTGTGTTCTTCCTTCTAGAGTTCCGCGACGACCACTATTTGAGGTCGCGAACCGAAGAAACGACCCGCGCCGCCGCCGGCTGGACAGCCGGCGGCGGCGACGGAATCAGTTCTTCGAGTAGAGCTCGACGATCAGGTGCTCGGCGACCTGGGTGTCGATCTGCGCCCGGGTGGGCAGCTGGTGAACCAGGATGCGCAGCCGCTCGGGCAGCGCGTCCAGCCAGGCCGGAACCACTCGCTCGGAGTGGGTCTCCCTGGCGATGATGAACGGGGTCATCTCGACCGACTTCGGCCGGACGTCGATCACGTCGTGCGCGGAAACGCGGTACGACGGGATGTTCACCTTGATGCCGTTCACGGTGAAGTGACCGTGCACGACGAGCTGACGGGCCTGACGACGGGTCCGGGCCAGACCGGCGCGGTACACGACGTTGTCGAGGCGGGACTCGAGGATGATCAGCAGGTTGTCACCGGTCTTACCAGGACGCCGCGAGGCCTCCTTGTAGTACAGGCTGAACTGTTTCTCGAGCACGCCGTAGGCGTAACGAGCCTTCTGCTTCTCACGAAGCTGGAGCAGGTACTCGCTCTCCTTGGGACGGCCGCGGCCGTGCATACCCGGCGGGTACGGACGACGCTCGAACGCCTTGTCGCCACCGACGAGGTCGACCCCGAGACGGCGCGACTTCTTGGTCATGGGTCCGGTGTAACGGGCCATTGTTAGTTACCTGCCTCTCTCTGGGTCAGACCCGGCGCCGCTTGGGAGGGCGGCAGCCGTTGTGCGCGGTCGGGGTGACGTCCTGGATGGTGCCGACCTCGAGGCCGACAGCTCCCAGCGAACGGATCGCGGTCTCACGGCCGGAGCCGGGACCCTTGACGAACACGTCGATCTTGCGCATGCCGTGCTCCATCGCCCGGCGCCCAGCGGCCTCGGCCGCCATCTGCGCGGCGAACGGGGTCGACTTGCGCGAGCCCTTGAAGCCGACGGTGCCCGCGGAGGCCCACGAGATGACCGCGCCGGTCGGGTCGGTGATCGTCACGATCGTGTTGTTGAACGTGCTCTTGATGTGCGCGTGGCCGGCGGCCACGTTCTTCTTCTCCTTGCGGCGCACCTTCTTCGCGCCGGCCGCGGTGCGGCTCTTGGGAGGCATAGGTCAGATACTCCTGGGGTGGTCGAAAGTCATCCGGGTCACTTCTTCTTCTTGCCGGCGATCGCCTTGCGACGACCCTTACGGCTGCGGGCGTTGGTCCGCGTGCGCTGACCACGCACCGGCAGGCCGCTGCGGTGCCGGCGACCCTGGTACGACCCGATCTCGATCTTGCGGCGGATGTCCGCGGTCACCTCGCGACGGAGGTCACCTTCGATCTTGTAGTTGCCTTCGATCCAGTCCCGGAGCTTCACCAGCTCCTCGTCGCCCAGTTCGTGGACGCGCTTGTCACCGGAGATGCCGGTGGCTTCGAGCGTCTTCAGGGCGCGAGTGCGACCTACACCGAAGATGTAGGTGAGAGCGACCTCGATGCGCTTGTCGCGCGGAAGGTCAACTCCTACGAGGCGTGCCATGTGGCGGTGTTCCTTTCGTCGGCAGAGGTGTGGTGGCGCGCTGCGTCCTTGCCCGCCTCGGTGAGTTTTTTGTCACCGGCAAGGCCCCGGCCTCTGTTCCGGGGGCAGCGTCCAGCTTGTTGCGGTGCTGGACGAGCATGCGCGCTGTGATGCGAAAGTGCTGTGTCCTGCTCGAGTACGGCTTGTATCAGCCTTGCCGCTGCTTGTGCCGCGGGTTCTCGCAGATCACCATGACCCGGCCGTGACGGCGGATCACCTTGCACTTGTCGCAGATCTTCTTGACGCTCGGATTGACCTTCATCGAGCTTCTTTCTTCGACAGGTGGTGTGGTGGTCTTACTTGTACCGATAGACGATGCGACCCCGGGTGAGGTCGTACGGCGACAGCTCCACGACTACCCGGTCCTCGGGGAGGATCCGGATGTAGTGCTGCCTCATCTTGCCGCTGATGTGCGCGAGCACCTTGTGCCCGTTGGACAGCTCAACACGGAACATCGCGTTCGGCAGGGCCTCGACGATGGTGCCCTCGAGTTCGATTACTCCCTCTTTTTTGGGCATGTCCTCGCACTTCTGTAGACGACAACTGAATTGGTGGTACTACCGACCCGCACCGCACTGGGCAGCACGAGAAGAGGCCACGAAGGGCCAAGGAAAGAGTTTACGCCACCGACCCACGAAAAACCCAATCGGGCCTCAGGACCGCCTCAGCAGGGGCGGGAGGCCTCGATCTCGGTCAGATGGTCGGCGCCCCACTGATCCAGGGGCATCAACGCGACGTTGAGCGATTCACCAAGCTTGGTAAGAGAGTACTCGACCTTGGGCGGAACCTGGTGGAACACCTCGCGGTGGACGATGTTGCGGCTCTCCAGCTCCCGCAGCTGCTGGATCAGCATCTTCTCGGTCACCCCGGTCACGTCCTTGCGCAGCTCCCCGAACCGGCGCGGCCCGTGGTGCAGCGCCCACAGGATCCTCGGCTTCCACTTCCCGCCGATCACATCCGCCGCGGCGTCCAGTCCACAGGTGTACGGCAGCACCGCGGCCATCGTCCCATCCTTACCTTTTGGTGAGTACCTGACTATTTAGTAGGTACTTGTCGACTTTATAGTCTGACGGCAAGTCTGGACCACATGAAGACACCTGTCACCGTCCTCGGTCTCGGCGCGATGGGCACCGCCCTCGCCCGGGCCTTCCTGGCCGCCGGCCACCCGACCACCGTCTGGAACCGCACCGCAGGCCGCTCCCCCGAGCTCGACGACCTGGGCGTCATCCGCGCGAGGAGCGTCGTCGATGCCGTCGTCGCGAGCCCGTTGGTCGTCGTCTGCCTACTGGACGACACCTCGGTCCGCAGCACGCTCCAGCCGGCAGCCTCCGAGCTCTCGCGGCGGACGCTGGTCAACCTCACCAACGGCACTCCCGAGCAGGCCCGGCGTGGCCTCGACTGGGCCGCACAGCACGGAGTGCAGTACCTGGACGGCGGGATCATGGCTGTCCCCGTGATGATCGGCGGGCCGGCCGCGTTCATCCTCTACAGCGGTTCGGCGGAGGCGTTCGAACAGCACCGGGACGACCTCGCGGTACTGGGCAGACCGACGTACGTCGGTGCCGACGCCGGGCTCGCTGCCCTGCAGGACCTGGCGTTGCTCAGTGCGATGTACGGGATGTTCGGCGGTGTCGCGCACGCCCTCGCGATGGTCTCCAGCGAGAAGCTCTCGCCGACCGCGTTCACTGATGACCTGCTGGTCCCCTGGCTCACCGCCATGCTCGGCTCGGTCACCAGGCTGGCCAAGGATCTCGAGTACGGCGCCGAATCGGGCGCGGCCGGCTCGAACCTCGCGATGCAGGCCGCTGCCTTCGGCAACTTCATCGATGCGTCGGAGGCTCAGGGCGTCGATCCGATGGTGCTGCGGCCGATCCACAGCTTGCTCGACCGGGCCGTCGCAGAGGGCCACGGCGATGAGGACCTGGCAGTGCTGGTGCGGCTACTCGCCAAGAACTAAAGGGATCCGGTGGCCAGCCACTGCTCGCCGGCTTGCCACACGTGCTCCGGCATCAGGTCGAGGAGGTCGCAAGCCGCGTCGAGTTGCGCGAGCGCAGTACCGGTGTCGCGGTAGGCGGGCAGGATGACGACGAAGCGGCGGCCTTCGGAGCTGAAGCCGAAGGGTGGGACCTGGGCCAGCGCCTCAGCGGCGCGGGGATGCAGGACCTGGCTGGCCAAGTCCTCGCGACCGTTGAACAGCTGGTACGTACCGGGCAGCCCTTCGATCTGGAGCTTGATCGGCAGCAGGCTGGCCGCCGCGACCGGAGCGAGCTGAGCAGGCAGCACCTGCAACGGCGGCAGCGGGCGGTCGACGGCCAGGTCGAGGAAGTCGAACCCCAGCTGGCGCCGCCCGACCTTGTGCCGGAAGCGGCCCGCCAGCAGCTCGCGGCCGCGGTGGCGCCCCGTGGTGACGTCGAAGACCTCGGCCGCGAGGTCAGTGCTGAACGGCGGGAACGGCCAGCGCTCGAGCAGTCTCGGGTCGGCCGCGCCGACCTGCCAGCCGAGCTGCTCGGCGGTCTCCGCCCAGGCCCGCCGCTGCTTGCCGTCGGACAGCCGCATCGCGACCGTGAAGATCACCAGGACCAGGAACCAGGCCAGGACCAGCCAGCCGACCCAGCGCGGTTCGACCAGCAGGCCGGCGATCACCAGCGGGATCGCGATCGCGAACCAGAGTACGAAGACCAGCGCGGACCCCTGCCGCAGTTGCCACACCCAGTCCGGCCGGAGCCGTGGACGCCGGGTGTGACGGCTGACCGGGGCCGCCGTCAACGTCGCTTTCCGAGCTGGCCGAGGATGATGAACGCCCACGGGATCAACAGCCAGACCGGCCAGAACTTCGGCCAGTCCCCGCCGTTGCCGAGCCCGACCACGAACCAGATCACCACGTTCAGCAAGACGACGCCGCCGAAGCCACCACCGAGGGCGACCAGGCCGTTCCCGCGCTTGTTCTTCGGCTGCCGCTCGGGGAAGTCACCGGGAGCCGGCGCGGGCGTCGTGTTCTGCACCACCGCAGGGGTCTGGTACGTCCGTACCGGCGGCAGGTCGCGGACCAGCGGTTCCAGCTCGCCGTACGTCTGGACGGCGTACAACTGGTCGAGCCGCGAGCTGAACTCGGGCTGATCCAGCCGGCCGTCGGCGAAGGCGTCCCGCAACCGGCCGGCGATCTTGTCGCGGTCGGCCTCGGTGAACCGCTGGTGTGGCTGGTACTGACTGGGCATGCCTCAAGTGTGCCTCAGCTCGGGAGCGCACGGCGTCCCCCGGCCGGTGGATGGCGGAGTCACTCGGAGAGTGGACCCGGTGGGTCAGTCGGCCAGCGGGCCGAACGTGACGCCGAGCTCCTTGAGCTTGGCCTCGCCGCCGTCGAGGGCGGTCAGCACCCAGGGCCCTTGCGGGGTGAGGGTGAAGGTGTGCTCGGTGTGCGCGGCGGCCAGCCCGTCGTCCGTGACGACCGTCCAGTCGTCCTCGAGCGTGTGGTTGTCCTGTTTGCCCAGCGTGAGCATCGGCTCGACCGCCAGCGCGAGACCCTCGACCAGCTTGGGCCCCTTGCCCGCCTTGCCGAAGTTCGGCACGTTCGGCGGCTGGTGCATCGCCGTCCCGATCCCGTGCCCGACGAAGTCCTCGACGATCCCGTACGCCGAGTTGGCGCGCACGTGCCGCTCCACTGCCGCCGAGATGTCGCTCAGCCGGCCGCCCAGCCTGGCAGCAGCGAACCCGTGCCACATCGACTCTTCGCAGATCCGAGCCAGCTCGAGCAGCTCCGGAGCGGCCTCGCCGACGCCGACCGTGATGGCCGCGTCGCCGTGCCAGCCGTTGACGATCGCACCGCAGTCGATCGAGATGAGGTCGCCGTCGGCCAGCACCCGGTCGCCCGGGATGCCGTGCACGATCTCGTCGTTCACCGACGCGCAGATCGAGCCGGTGAAGCCGTGATAGCCCAGGAACGAGGGCGTCGCGCCGGCCGAGCGGATCGCGTCCTCGGCGATCGCGTCCAGCTCACCGGTGGTGATACCGGGCTTGACCTCGCCGCGGAGCAGTTCCAGCGTGCGGCCGACGACCAGGCCGGCCGCACGCATGGAGATGATCTGTTCGCGGGTCTTGATCTCGATCCCGCGGTCCTTGAAGATCACTGAACTGCTCTTAACCTTCCAGGGTTTTCAGTGCAGTGAGCACTCGCTCGCTGACCTCTTCGATCTCGCCGACGCCGTCCACCTCGACCAGCAGGCCGCGCTGGGCGTACACCCGCAGCAGCGGCTTGGTCTCGGCGGTGTAGACCTCCTGGCGATGCCGGATGACATCCTCGGAGTCGTCGCTGCGCCCGTCCACCTTGGCCCGGTTGAGCATCCGGTCGACCAGTACGTCGGTGTCCGCGACCAGCGCGACCACGGCGTCCAGCTGGTGGCCGTGCTCGGCCAGGATGTCGTCCAGCGTGCCGACCTGCGGCAGCGTCCGCGGGTACCCGTCGAGCAGGAAGCCCTCACCCGCGTCCGCCTCCGACAACCGGTCGCGCACCATTGCGTTGGTGACCTCGTCGGGGACGTAGTTGCCCGCGTCCATGTACCGCTTCGCCTCGAGACCCAGCGGGGTCTCGTCCTTCACGTTCGCGCGGAAGATGTCGCCGGTGGATACGGCCGGGATCCCGAGCCGGTCCGCAAGCACCTTTGCCTGCGTACCCTTACCCGCTCCGGGCGGACCCATCAGCAACATTCTCATCAGCGCAGGAACCCTTCGTAATTACGTTGCTGCAGCTGCGACTCGATCTGCTTCACCGTGTCCAGACCGACGCCCACCATGATCAGGATCGACGTACCACCGAACGGGAAGTTCTGGCTGGCGTTGAGCAGGACGAGGGCGACCAGCGGAATCATCGAGATGATCGCCAGGTAGATCGCGCCGGGCAACGTGATGCGGGACAGAACGTAGGAGAGGTACTCCTCGGTCGGCCGGCCCGCCCGGATCCCGGGAATGAAGCCGCCGTACTTCTTCATGTTGTCTGCAACTTCCTTCGGATTGAAGGTAATCGAGACGTAGAAGTACGTGAAGAAGATGATCAGGGCGACATACGTCACCATGTAGATCGGGTGATCGCCCTTGACCAGGTTGCCCTGGATCCACTGCGCCCATGGTTTGTCCTGCCGGAACTGGCTGACCAGCACCGGCAGATACAGCAGGCTCGAGGCGAAGATGACCGGGATGACGCCGGCCTGGTTCACCTTCAGCGGGATGTACGTCGAGGTGCCGCCGAACATCTTCCGGCCGACCATCCGCTTGGCGTACTGCACCGGGATCCGGCGTTGCGCCTGTTCGATGAAGATGACCGCGGCCATGATCACCAACCCGATGACGAGCACGACGATGAAGGTGCCGATGCCCTTCGACTTGCGGATGCTCCACAGCTGGGTCGGGAAGGTGGCGACGATCTGGGTGAAGATCAGGATCGACATGCCGTTGCCGACACCGCGATCGGTGATCAGCTCACCCAGCCACATCACCACACCGGTACCGGCGGTCATGGTGAGCACCATCACGACGACCGGGAACCAGCCGTCCTTGTACAGCAGCGGTTCGCTGCAGCCCTGGAAGAGCCGGCCGGGGGTGCGGGCGAGCGCGACGAACGCGGTCGCCTGCAGGATCGCCAGTCCGACGGTCAGGAAGCGGGTGTACTGGGTGATCTTGGTCTGGCCCGCCTGGCCCTCCTTCTTCAGCGACTCCAGCCGCGGGATGACCACGGTGAGCAGCTGCAGAATGATGCTGGCGGTGATGTACGGCATGATGCCCAGCGCGAAGATCGCGAGCTGCAGCAGTGCCCCACCGGAGAACAGGTTGATCAGGTTGTACAGGTTCGCGTTCGCGCCGTTCTTACCCACGTCAATGCAGGTATGCAGCGACTTGACGTTGACGCCAGGTGCCGGCACGACGGAGCCGATCCGGAAGATCACGACGATGAAGAGCACGAACAAGATCTTCCGGCGCAGGTCCGGAGTCTTGAACGCGTTGGCAAAGGCGCCTAACACCCTGTCCTCCCACATGTTTTCCTTGCCCCGGGCAGGGCAGGGCACTAGCAAAGCAGCTGGGCAAGAGACGAACCAGGGCCCGTCCGAACTCCAGCGCACAATATACAAGCGCTGGCTCGCACGAGCCCTGGGTACTCACACCTCGGTAGTGGTTCCTCCGGCCGCCGCGATCTTCTCCTTGGCGGACTTCGAGAACTTGTGCACCGAAACTTGCAGAGCAACCGTGAGCTCGCCGTCGCCCAGCACCTTCACCGGGAGACTGTCACGGACCGCGCCCTTGGCGACCAGGTCGGCTACGCCGATCTCGCCACCGTCAGGAAACAGCTGTCCGAGCTTGTCCAGGTTAACGACCTGGAACTCCA
Organism: Kribbella koreensis; assembly: GCF_039525325.1. Lineage (NCBI taxonomy): Bacteria > Bacillati > Actinomycetota > Actinomycetes > Propionibacteriales > Kribbellaceae > Kribbella > Kribbella koreensis. The sequence continues at coordinate 733,060 of NZ_BAAAHK010000013.1, read as the reverse complement.
CTCGGTTCCTGCTCTTGAAGCCCTTCAGCTTCGGGAGCCGCATGTGCAACGGCATCTGGCCACCCTCGAAGTTCTCGGGGATGTTGTTACGGGCCTTGCTGCCCTTGGTACCACGGCCGGCCGTCTTGCCCTTGGAGCCCTCACCACGACCAACGCGGGTCTTGGCGGTCTTGGCTCCGGGCGCCGGACGCAGGTGATGAACCTTGAGCGCCATGTCAGTCAACCTCTTCGACGGTGATGAGGTGGCGAACCGCACGGACCATTCCGCGAACCTCGGGCCGGTCCTCGTGGACGGCGGTGTCGCCGATCCGCTTGACGCCCAGGGTGCGCAGCGTGTCCCGCTGGTTCTGCTTGCCACCGATGCCGGAACGGGTCTGGGTCACCTTCAAGCGTGCCATCAGGAGATCCCCTCCGCCCGCGCCTTCAGCAGCGCCGCCGGGGCGACGTGCTCGACCGGCATGCCACGGCGCGCGGCCACGGCTTCCGGCGTCTCCAGGGACTGCAGCGCCGCAACGGTGGCGTGAACCACGTTGATGGCGTTGGACGACCCCAGCGACTTGCTCAGGATGTCGTGGATCCCGGCGCACTCCAGTACGGCGCGCGCCGAGCCACCCGCGATCACACCGGTACCGGGAGCGGCCGGACGCAGCATCACAACGCCTGCGGCCTTCTCGCCCTGGACCGGGTGCGGGATGGTGCCCTGGATCCTCGGCACCTTGAAGAACGACTTCTTGGCCTCCTCGACACCCTTGGCGATCGCCGCGGGCACCTCCTTGGCCTTTCCGTACCCCACACCGACGGTGCCTTCACCGTCGCCGACGACCACGAGGGCGGTGAAGCTGAAGCGACGACCACCCTTCACGACCTTAGCGACACGGTTGATGGCTACCACGCGCTCGATGTAGGCGGTCTTGTCAGCTGCCGCACCACGACCACCGTCGCGGTTACGGCGCTCACCACCGGCGCCGCCTCCGCGACGCTGCTGGCCTCCGCTCATTTCGAACTACCTTCTTCCTTTTGTGTCGCCATGTCAGAAGCCGAGGCCGCCCTCACGGGCGGCGTCGGCCAGGGCCGCGATCCGGCCGTGGTACTTGTTCCCGGCGCGGTCGAAGACGACCTCGTCGATGCCAGCGGCCTTGGCGCGGTCGGCGATCAAACCGCCCACGGTCTTGGCCTTGTCCGTCTTGTTCGCCTCCGCACCGCGCAGGTCGGCCTCCATCGTGGAAGCCGAGACCAGCGTGACGCCGGCGACGTCGTCGATGACCTGAGCGAACAGGTGCTTCGACGACTTGCTGACCACCAGGCGCGGCCGGTCGGCCGTGCCGTTGACCTTCTTGCGGACGCGGATCTGGCGACGCAGCCGGGAAGAGGTCTTCTTGGCGGAGTGCTTGTTGTGACGCAATCCGATCGCCATTACTTACCAGCCTTTCCGACCTTGCGGCGCACCTGCTCGCCCGCGTACCGCACACCCTTGCCCTTGTACGGCTCGGGCTTGCGCAGCTTGCGGATGTTGGCGGCAACTTCGCCGACCGACTGCTTGTCGATTCCCTGCACCGAGAACTTCGTCGGGGCCTCGACCACGAACGTGATGCCCTCAGGGGCGTCCACGGTGATGGTGTGGCTGTAGCCGAGCGAGAACTCCAGCTGGGTCGGTCCCTTGGCCAGGACGCGGTACCCGACGCCGACGATCTCGAGCTTCTTCTCGTAGCCGTCCGTCACGCCGGTCACCAGGTTGGCGATCAGAGTGCGGGACAGGCCGTGCAGTTCCTTGCTCTTGCGCTGGTCGTCCGGACGCTTGACGGCGATCGTGCCGTCCTCGTCGCGGTCGACCACGATGGGCTCCGCAACAACGTGCGAGAGCTGGCCCTTGGGGCCCTTCACAGTGACCGTCTGGCCGTCGATCGTGACGTCGACGCCGGACGGGACCGTGATCGGGAGCTTACCGATGCGAGACATGAGAGTGGTCCTCCTTCCGGTTCTTCGTCACCAGACGTAGGCGAGGACTTCCCCGCCAACGCCCTTGTTCTTGGCCTGCCGGTCGGTCAGGAGTCCCTGCGACGTCGAGATGATCGCGACGCCGAGGCCACCGAGCACCTTGGGCAGATTGGTCGACTTCGCGTACACCCGCAGGCCGGGCTTGCTGATCCGGCGAACGCCCGCGATCGAGCGCTCCCGGCTCGGGCCGAACTTCAGATCAACAACGAGCGTCTTGCCGACGGTGCCCTCTTTGGGCTCCTCCACCTGGTAGGAGGAGATGTAACCCTCCTGCTGGAGGATGTCGGCGATGCCCTGCTTGATCTTGCTGTACGGCATCTGGGTCGACTCGTGATACGCCTGGTTGGCGTTGCGCAGACGAGTGAGCATGTCTGCGATCGGGTCGGTCATCGTCATGGCCTGGGGCCTCTTTCCCGCCGTGGTTTCGCCTCGTGGCGACCTACGGTGACTAGATTTTGAGTAGTGAGAAGAACCGTGCTGGCAGTGCGGATGGTCACCAGCTGGACTTGGTGACGCCGGGCAGCTCGCCCCGGTGTGCCATCTCGCGCAGGCAGATCCGGCACAGGCCGAACTTGCGGAAGACGGCCTTGGGCCGGCCGCAGCGCTGGCAGCGCGTGTATCCACGCACCGCGAACTTCGGCGTCCGGGCCTGCTTGACCTTGAGTGCTGTCTTCGCCACGTCAGTTCTCCTTGAACGGGAAGCCGAGCTGCCGCAGCAGCGCGCGCCCCTCGTCGTCGTTCTTGGCGGTGGTCACCACGGTGATGTCCATTCCGCGAACCCGGTCGATCTTGTCCTGGTTGATCTCGTGGAACATCACCTGCTCGGTCAGACCGAAGGTGTAGTTGCCGTTGCCGTCGAACTGCTTCGGGGAAAGACCGCGGAAGTCGCGGATCCGGGGCAGTGCGAGCGAGAGCAACCGGTCCAGGAACTCCCACATCCGGTCGCCGCGCAGCGTGACGTGCGCGCCGATCGGCATGCCCTCACGCAGCTTGAACTGCGCGATCGACTTGCGGGCCTTGGTCACCGACGGCTTCTGGCCGGTGATCGCGGCCAGGTCCTTGATGGCACCGTCGATCAGCTTGGAGTCGCGAGCCGCCTCGCCGACACCCATGTTCACCACGATCTTGGTGAGTCCGGGCACCTGCATGACGTTCTCGAAGTTGAACTCCTCGTTCAGCTTCGCCACGATCTCTTCGCGGTACTTGGTCTTCAACCGGGGCAACGTCTTCGCCTCGGGGGCTGCGGTGGTCATCAGATCTCCTCGCCGGTACGCCGCGCGATCCGAACGCTCCGGAAACCGGTGTACGTCGAGCCGTCGGGGCGCCGCTTCTGCACCTCGACGCGGTTGTAACCCACGCGGGTGGTCACCTTCTGCTTCTTGCCGTCCTTCTCGACCTCGACCAGAAGCATCACGTTGGAGACGTGGATCGGGGCTTCCTGGGTGACGATGCCACCCGTGGTGCCGCCGCGCTGGGCCTGCTGCACCTTGGTGTGCTTCTTGACCCGGTTCACGCCTTCGACGATGACCTTTTCGGCCTCGGGCAGGACCGAGATGATCTTGCCCTCGAGGCCCTTGGACTTGCCGGCGATCACGCGGACGAGATCACCCTTCTTGACGTGCAGCGAACGCTGCACCTTCTGCTGGGGCTTACCTGACATCTCAGAGCACCTCCGGAGCAAGCGAGATGATCTTCATGAACTTCTTCTCGCGCAGCTCCCGGCCGACCGGCCCGAAGATGCGGGTGCCGCGCGGCTCACCGTCGGCCTTGAGGATCACGGCGGCGTTCTCGTCGAACCGGATGTAGGAGCCGTCCGGACGCCGGCGCTCCTTCACGGTGCGCACGATGACAGCCTTGACGACGTCGCCCTTCTTGACGCCGCCGCCCGGGATCGCGTCCTTGACGGTGGCGACGATCGTGTCACCGACACCGGCGTAGCGCCGACCGGAGCCACCGAGAACGCGGATGCACAAGATCTCCTTGGCACCCGTGTTGTCGGCGACCTTCAGTCGCGACTCCTGCTGGATCATCTGTTGATCTCCTGGTTGTCTCGCTGGTTCTCACGCTCGGTGAGCCTTGCGGAACGAATGATTTCGATTGGGTACTGCGAGGCGCCGCGGTTCACTTCGCCTTTTCGAGGATCTCCACGATCCGCCAGCGCTTGGTCGCCGACAGCGGCCGGGTCTCCATCAGGAGGACCCGGTCGCCGATCCCGGCGGCATTCTGCTCGTCGTGGGCCTTGAGCTTGCTGGTACGACGGATGACCTTGCCGTACAGCTTGTGCTTGACCCGGTCCTCGACCTCGACGGTGACGGTCTTGTCCATCTTGTCGCTCAGCACCAGGCCCTCACGGGTCTTGCGGCTGCTGCGCTGCGGGGTCGTGCTCACGGTCTCGTCCTTCGCTGCATTCTCGGTCATGCCTTGCTCCCAGCCTTCTCGCTGTCGTCCGCGGTCTCTTCAGCGGTGTCATCGGCGTCAGCCGCGGCCACCGGTGCGTCGACCTCTTCGGTGATGCCGAGCGCACGCTCGGTCAGCACCGTGTAGATGCGGGCGATGTCCTTGCGGACGGCGCGCAGCCGGCCGTGGGACTCCAGCTGACCCGTGGCAGCCTGGAACCGGAGGTTGAACAGCTCCTCCTTGGCGTTACCGAGCTTCTCCAGAAGCTCGTCCTTTCCCAGGTTCCGCAGTTCGGCGGCGGTCAGGGTAGCCATCAGTTCTCACCTGCCTCTCGGGTGATGAAGCGGCACTTCATCGGCAACTTGTGAATCGCGCGGCGCATGGCCTCGCGAGCGATGTCCTCGGGAACACCGGACAGCTCGAACAGCACGCGTCCGGTCTTGACGTTCGCGATCCACCACTCGGGCGAACCCTTACCGGAACCCATCCGGGTCTCGGCCGGCTTCTTGGTCAGCGGGCGGTCCGGGTAGATGTTGATCCAGACCTTTCCGCCACGCTTGATGTGCCGGGTCATCGCGATACGAGCGGACTCGATCTGCCGGTTGGTGACGTAGTGGTTCTCCAGCGCCTGGATACCGAAGTCACCGAACGCCAGCGTGGTGCCGCCCTTGGCAGCGCCGGAGCGCTTCGGGTGGTGCTGCTTGCGGTGCTTGACCTTACGGGGGATGAGCACGGTTCAGCTCTCCGTTCCGGTCGTCTCGGCCGGCTTGTCGGCAGCCGGAGCCGCCTCGGCCTTCGGAGCCTCGTTGCGGGGGGCGCCACCATCGCGACGGCCACCACGGTCGCCGCCACGGCCACCACGATCACCGCGGTCGCCACCGCCACCGTCACGGCGGGCCGGACGGCCACGCTGCTGGGTCGCGGCGCGGGCAGCTGCCTGGGCCTCGCGCTCGGCGCGGGTGCCGGCCAGGTCGCCCTTGTAGATCCAGACCTTCACGCCGATCCGGCCGAAGGTCGTACGCGCCTCGTAGAAGCCGTAGTCGATGTCCGCGCGCAGGGTGTGCAGCGGCACACGGCCTTCGCGGTAGAACTCCGACCGGGACATCTCGGCGCCACCCAGACGACCGGAGCACTGGATCCGGATACCCAGGGCGCCGCCACGCATGGTGGTCTGCATCGCCTTGCGCATCGCGCGGCGGAACGCCACGCGGCCGGACAGCTGCTCGGCCACACCCTGGGCGACGAGCTGGGCGTCGACCTCGGCGTTCTTGACCTCGAGGATGTTCAGCTGCACCTGCTTGCCGGTGAGCTCCTCGAGGCTGCCCCGGATCCGGTCCGCCTCGGCGCCGCGGCGACCGATCACGATGCCCGGACGCGCGGTGTGGATGTCGACCCGAACCCGGTCACGGGTGCGCTCGATCTCCACGCGGGAGATGCCGGCGCGCTCCATGCCCTTGCTCAGCAGGCGACGGATCTTGACGTCCTCGCCCACGTAGTCCTTGTAGAGCTTGTCGGCGTACCAACGGCTCTTGTGGTCCGTGCTGATGCCGAGTCGGAACCCGTGCGGGTTAACCTTCTGGCCCACTATCGGGTCTCCTTCTTCTCAGCCTTTTTGGCGGTCGCCTTCTTGGCCGGCGCCTTCTTGGCAGTGGCCTTCTTGGCCGGCGCCTTCTTGGCGTCGTCAGTCTTGGCCTCGGCCTTCTTGGCCTCCGCCTTCTTGACCGGCGGCGCGATCTCGACCTTCGGGCCGACCACGACGGTGATGTGGCTGGTCCGCTTGTCGATCCGGGTGGCCCGGCCCTGTGCACGCGGGCGGTGACGCTTCAGCGTCGGTCCCTCGTCCACGAAGGCCTTCACCACGACCAGGTCGGCCCGGCTCAGGTGCTCGGTGCCCTCGGCGTTCGCCGCGGCGCTGTCGACGACCTTGTACACGGTCGCGGCAGCGGCCTGCGGGGCGAACTTCAGAGTGGCGAGTGCATCGTCGATGCCCATGCCGCGCACCAGGTCGACCACGCGGCGCGCCTTCATAGGCGTCACGCGGACGAAGCGCGCGACCGCGAAGGCCCCGGGCTCCTCGCCCAGCAGGCTCTCGCGACGGGCACTGACGGCCCTACGCTCTTGAACGCTCATGATGTTCGAATCTCTCCGTAGGTTGCTTGCGCGTAGTCACTGACCGGGGTCAGCGACGCCGTGCCTTGCGGTCGTCCTTCTCGTGACCCTTGAACGTCCGGGTCGGTGCGAACTCGCCGAGCTTGTGCCCGACCATCGCGTCGGTGACGAACACCGGGACGTGCTTGCGGCCGTCGTGCACCGCGAGCGTGTGGCCGATCATGTCCGGAATGATCATGGATCGGCGCGACCAGGTCTTGATCACGTTCTTGGTGCCCTTTTCGTTCTGCACCTCCACCTTCTTGAGCAGGTGGTGGTCGACGAACGGGCCCTTCTTCAGGCTGCGTGGCATTCTGTCCGGCTCCTATCAGCGCTTCTTGCCGGCCTTGCGGCGCCGGACGATCATGCGGTCGCTTTCCTTGCGGCCGCGGGTGCGGCCCTCAGGCTGGCCCCAGGGGGACACCGGGTGACGTCCACCGGAGGTCTTACCCTCACCACCACCGTGCGGGTGGTCGACCGGGTTCATCGCGACACCACGGACGGTCGGGCGCTTGCCCTTCCAGCGCATCCGGCCGGCCTTGCCCCAGTTGATGTTCGACTGCTCGCCGTTGCCGACCTCACCGAGGGTGGCGCGGCAGCGCACGTCGACCATCCGGACCTCGCCGGACGGCATCCGCAGGGTGGCCATCCGGCCCTCCTTGGCGACCAGCTGAACGCTGGCGCCGGCGGAGCGGGCCATCTTGGCGCCGCCACCGGGCCGAAGCTCGACGGCGTGGATGGTGGAACCGACCGGGATGTTGCGCAGCGGGAGGTTGTTGCCCACCTTGATGTCGGCCGCGGGGCCGTTCTCCACGATGGTGCCCTGCTCCAGCTTGGCCGGGGCGAGGATGTAGCGCTTCTCGCCGTCGACGTAGTGCAGCAGCGCGATCCGCGCGGTGCGGTTCGGGTCGTACTCGATCTCGGCAACCTTCGCCGGGACGCCGTCCTTGTCGTACCGCTTGAAGTCGATCAGGCGGTACGCCCGCTTGTGACCGCCACCGTGGTGCCGGGTGGTGATCTTGCCGGAGCTGTTCCGGCCGCCCTTCTTGGGCAGCGGACGCAGCAGCGACTTCTCGGGGGTCGAACGGGTGAGCTCGACGAAGTCGGCCACGCTCGAGCCACGACGGCCCGGCGTTGTCGGCTTGTATTTGCGGATACCCATTACGACTGGCCTCCGAAGATGTCGATGCGGTCGTCGCCGGCAAGGCTGACGATCGCTCGCTTGGTGTCGGGACGCTTGCCCCAGCCCGTACGGGTACGGCGGCGCTTGCCCTTGCGGTTGATCGTGTTGACGCTGGTCACGCGGACCTTGAACACCTTCTGGACCGCGAGCTTGATCTCGGTCTTGTTGGCGTCCGGGGCGACCTCGAACGTGTACTTCTGCTCGTCCAGCAGGCCGTAGCTCTTCTCGCTCACGACCGGCCGCAGCAGCACGTCCCGCGGGTCCTTGTTGACTCCGTGGCTCATGCTTCTACCTCCTGCTCGGCTTCGGTCGACGTCGCGACAGCCTTGACGGACTTGCCCTTGGGCGTACCGGCGACGAAGGTCTCCAGCGACTTGCTGGTGAAGATGACCGCGTCGTTGCACAGCACGTCGTAGGCGTTCAGCTGGTCGGCCGCGATCAGGTGCACGGTCGGCACGTTGCGCAGGCTGAGCAGCGAGACGTCGTCGTCGCGCTCGACGACCACGAGCACCTTGAGGAACTCGGTCACCTCGGCGAGGACGGCCTTCGCGGCCTTGGTCGAGGGCACGTCGCCGTCGACGAACTGGTCGACCACGTGCACGCGGCCTTCACGGGCCCGGTCCGAGAGCGCTCCGCGCAGGGCGGCGGCGATCATCTTCTTCGGGGTCCGCTGGCTGTAGTCACGCGGCGTGGGGCCGTGGACGACGCCACCACCGGTGAACTGCGGCGCGCGGGTCGAGCCCTGACGGGCGCGGCCGGTGCCCTTCTGGCGGTACGGCTTGGCGCCACCACCGGACACCTCGCCACGGCGCTTGACCTTGTGGGTGCCCTGACGGGCGGCGGCCAGCTGGGCCACGACGACCTGGTGGATCAACGGGATGTTGACCTGGACGTCGAACAGCTCGGCGGGGAGCTCGGCGGAGCCCTTCTTGCTGACCTTGTCGCCCTTCACGACGACGACGTCAACGGTGCTCATTTGGTAGCTCCCTTCGCGGCGTTGCGGATCAGCACGAGGCCGCCCTTGGGGCCGGGGACGGCGCCCTTGAGCAGGACCAGGCCGCGCTCGACGTCGATCGCGTGGACCGTCACGTTCTGCGTGGTGACCTTCTCGTTGCCCATCCGGCCGGCCATCCGCATGCCCTTGAAGACGCGACCGGGGGTCGCGCAGCCGCCGATGGAACCCGGCGAGCGGTGCTTCTTGTGCACACCGTGGGTGGCGCGCAGGCCGTGGAAGCCGTGCCGCTTCATGACACCGGCGAAGCCCTTGCCCTTGCTGGTGGCGGAGACATCGACGATCTCGCCCGCGGCGAACGCCTCGGCCTTGATCTCCTGGCCGAGCGTGTACTCGCTGGCGTCAGCGGTGCGCAGCTCGAGCAGGTGGCGGCGAGGAGTCACGCCGGCCTTCTCGAAGTGGCCGCGCATCGGCGAGGTCACCTTGCGGGGGTCGATGTCGCCGAACGCGATCTGCACGCCGTCGTAGCCGTGGCTGGCCGAGGTACGAACCTCGGTCACCACGCACGGGCCGGCCTGGATCACGGTGACGGGGACGACACGGTTGTTCTCGTCCCAGGTCTGGGTCATGCCGAGCTTGGTGCCCAGCAGACCGCGCGTGTTCTTGGTTTTGCTCATTGGCTGTTCGCGTCCCTCAGAGCTTGATCTCGATGTCGACACCGGCCGGCAGGTCGAGGCGCATCAGCGAGTCGACGGTCTTCGGCGTGGGGTCGATGATGTCGATGAGCCGCTTGTGGGTGCGCATCTCGAAGTGCTCGCGGCTGTCCTTGTACTTGTGCGGCGAGCGGATGACGCAGAACACGTTCTTTTCCGTCGGCAACGGCACCGGGCCAGCAACCTTCGCACCAGTACGCGTCACCGTCTCGACGATCTTGCGCGCCGAACTGTCGATGACCTCGTGGTCGTAGGCCTTCAGCCGGATGCGGATCTTCTGTCCCGCCATCGCTTCGCTACGTCCTTCTCTTTGTCTTCGTCTTTGTCGCTCCGACCCCCGCGGTCGGGTGTGTCGCGGACGCGGCACGCGCGTCACCACACACTTTCGACCCTGGGATGGAGATCGGGGCCCGGTCTCGGACCGGCACCTCGGCATGGTCTCCGGTCCGGCGCACCAGCCAGAAAACGTCTCTGGGGCGCGCCCCGGCAACCTCGCCTGAGCAACCTGAATATTGTGCCAGAGATCGGCATCGGAATGCCAATCGAGGTGGCTTCAGGCAGAAACCGCGCTTGATCGAGGGACCGTTCCGGAGTCACCGACCCCGACTTGCCCCGCCGATCTCGCCTGCGGATCCCGCCTAAAGCAGAGGTCCGTGAGGGCTCAAGATGCGAGCCCTCACGGACCTCATGAAATCACTTGAGGATCTTGGTGACCCGGCCGGCGCCGACGGTACGGCCACCTTCCCGGATCGCGAACTTCAGGCCCTCTTCCATGGCGATCGGCTGGATCAGCTCGACCGACATGTCGGTGTTGTCGCCCGGCATGACCATCTCGGTGCCCTCGGGCAGCGTGACGACGCCGGTGACGTCCGTGGTGCGGAAGTAGAACTGGGGCCGGTAGTTCTGGAAGAACGGCGTGTGACGGCCGCCCTCCTCCTTCGACAGGATGTAGACCGACGCGTCGAAGTTGGTGTGCGGGGTCGTGGTGCCCGGCTTGATGACGACCATGCCGCGCTCCACGTCTTCGCGCTTGGTGCCACGAAGCAGCAGACCGACGTTCTCGCCGGCTTCACCGGTGTCGAGCAGCTTGCGGAACATCTCGATGCCGGTGACCGTGCTGGTCTGCTTCTCCGGCCGGATGCCGATCAGGTCGACGGTCTCGTTGACCTTGATCACACCGCGCTCGATCCGGCCGGTGATGACGGTGCCGCGACCCGTGATGGTGAAGACGTCCTCCACCGGCATCAGGAACGGCTTGTCGATCTCGCGAACCGGCTGCGGGATGTAGGAGTCGACCGCATCCATCAGCTTCAGGATCGACTCACCCCACTTCTCGTCACCCTGCAGGGCCGGGTGGGCGGCAACGTGCACGACCGGCGCGTTGTCACCGTCGAACTCCTGCTCGGAGAGCAGCTCGCGAACCTCGAGCTCGACGAGCTCCAGGATCTCCTCGTCGTCGACCATGTCGCACTTGTTCAGCGCGACGACCATCGCCGGCACGCCGACCTGACGGGCGAGCAGCACGTGCTCACGCGTCTGCGGCATCGGGCCGTCGGTGGCGGCGACGACCAGGATCGCACCGTCCATCTGGGCCGCACCGGTGATCATGTTCTTGATGTAGTCCGCGTGACCCGGGCAGTCGACGTGTGCGTAGTGCCGGGCCTCGGTCTGGTACTCGACGTGCGCGATGGAGATGGTGATACCGCGCTGACGCTCTTCCGGCGCCTTGTCGATCTGATCGAAGGCCGACGCCTCGTTCAGGGTCGGGTACTTGTCGTGCAGCACCTTGGTGATCGCCGCGGTAAGAGTGGTCTTACCGTGGTCGATGTGACCGATGGTGCCGATGTTGACGTGCGGCTTAGTCCGCTCGAACTTCGCCTTAGCCACTGGGGCCCTCCTGGGAAATGTTGACTTACGCCGTACGCCGACGCGCTGTGGGTTGGTTGGTCCGGAGCGAGATTACTCGCCGCGGGCCTTCTTGATGATCTCTTCCGCCACGTTCTTCGGAACCTCGGCGTAGGAATCGAACTGCATCGAGTACGACGCGCGACCCTGGGTCTTCGACCGCAGGTCACCGACATACCCGAACATCTCGGACAGCGGCACCAGGGCCTTCACGGCCCGGCTGCCACCGGGGCCCTCGTCCATCGACTGGATCTGGCCACGGCGTGAGTTGAGGTCGCCGATCACTTCACCCATGTAGTCCTCGGGCGTGATGACCTCGACCGCGAACATCGGCTCCAGGATGACCGGAGTCGCCCTGCGGGCCGCGTCCTTGAACGCCATCGAACCGGCGATCTTGAAGGCCAGCTCGGACGAGTCGACGTCGTGGTAGGCGCCGTCGGTCAGGGTGACCTTGACGTCCACCATCGGGTAACCGGCCAGGACGCCGAACTCCATGGCTTCCTGCGCGCCCTCGTCCACCGACGGGATGTACTCCCGGGGGATGCGGCCACCGGTGACGGCGTTGACGAACTCGTAACCGCCCTCGCCACCCGCCTCGACCGCGGTCGGCTCGATCGTGAGGATCACACGCGCGAACTGACCCGAACCACCGGTCTGCTTCTTGTGCGTGTAGTCGACCTTCTCGACCTTCTTCTTGATGGTCTCGCGGTAGGCGACCTGGGGCTTGCCGACGTTGGCCTCGACGCGGAACTCGCGCTTCATCCGGTCGACCAGCACCTCGAGGTGCAGCTCGCCCATCCCGGCGATGATCGTCTGGCCGGTGTCCTCGTCGGTCCGGACCTGGAAGGTCGGGTCCTCGTCGGCCAGGCGCTGGATCGCGACGCCGAGCTTCTCCTGGTCGGCCTTCGACTTCGGCTCGATGGCGACCGAGATGACCGGCGCCGGGAACGTCATCGACTCGAGCAGGACCGGCTTGGCCGGGTCGCACAGCGTCTCACCGGTGGTGGTGTCCTTCAGACCCATCACGGCGACGATGTGGCCGGCGCCGACCGACGCGATCTCCTCACGCTTGTTCGCGTGCATGCGGTAGATCTTGCCGATCCGCTCCTTGCGGCCCTTGGTCGGGTTCAGCACCTGGGTGCCGGTCTCGAGCTTGCCCGAGTAGACCCGGATGAAGGTCAGCTTGCCCAGGTGCGGGTCGGCCGCGATCTTGAAGGCCAGCGCCGAGAAGGGCTCGCTGTCGTCCGGCTTGCGCAGCACGACCTCGCTGCCGTCCTTGATGTCGTGACCCTCGATGTCGGGGACGTCGAGCGGGCTCGGCAGGAAGGCGTTGATCGCGTCGAGCAGGGGCTGGACGCCCTTGTTCTTGAACGCGGTACCGGTCAGCACCGGGGTCAGCTTGGAGGCGATCGTGGCGCGGCGGATGCCGGCCATGACCTGCTCCTGGGTCGGCTCTTCGCCTTCCAGGTACATCTCCATGATCTCGTCGTCGGCCTCGGCCAGCGTCTCGATCAGCTTGTCGTGCCACTCCGCGGCGAGCTCGGTGTGAGTCGCCGGGATCTCCTCGACGGTGTAGTCCTCGCCCATCGTGGTCTCGCCACGCCAGGTCAGCGCGCGCATCCCGATCAGGTCGACGACACCGATGAAGTCGGACTCGGCGCCGATCGGCAGCTGCAGAACCAGCGGCGTCGCGGCCAGCCGGTCGACGATCATGTCGACGCAGCGCATGAACTCGGCGCCGGTGCGGTCCAGCTTGTTGACGAAGCAGATCCGCGGTACGCCGTACCGGTCCGCCTGGCGCCACACGGTCTCGGACTGCGGCTCCACACCGGCGACACCGTCGAAGACCGCGACCGCGCCGTCGAGGACGCGCAGCGAGCGCTCGACCTCGACGGTGAAGTCGACGTGCCCGGGGGTGTCGATGATGTTGATGGTGTGGTCTTTCCAGGTACAGGTCGTCGCGGCGGACGTGATGGTGATGCCGCGCTCCTGCTCCTGCTCCATCCAGTCCATCGTGGCGGCGCCGTCGTGGACCTCACCGATCTTGTACGTGATACCGGTGTAGAACAGGATCCGCTCGGTCGTCGTCGTCTTGCCGGCGTCGATGTGGGCCATGATGCCGATGTTGCGCACCATGCTCAGGTCGGTGGTGATTTGTACGGCCACCTCGGTGGTCTACCTCTCGCTTCTGTCTAGCTTCAAAAGAGTGAACGCGGGGGCCCGGAACGGGCCCCGGCTCACCAGCGGTAGTGGGCGAAAGCCTTGTTGGCGTCGGCCATCTTGTGCGTGTCCTCGCGGCGCTTGACCGCGGCACCCAGACCGTTCGACGCGTCCAGGATCTCGTTCATCAGGCGCTCGGACATGGTCTTCTCGCGACGGGCCCGGGAGTAGGACGTGAGCCAGCGCAGGGCGAGCGTGGTCGAGCGACCGGGCTTGACCTCGATCGGCACCTGGTAGGTGGCGCCACCGACGCGGCGGCTCTTCACCTCGATGCTGGGCTTCACGTTGTCCAGGGCGCGCTTGAGCGTGATGACCGGGTCGGTGCCCGTCTTCGTCCGGGTGCCCTCGAGGGCGGTGTAGACGATGCTCTGCGCGATCTGCTTCTTGCCGTCCACCAGGATCTTGGAGATCAACTGGGTGACCAGCGGGGAACTGTAGACCGGGTCGATGATGACCGGCCGCTTGGGTGCGGGACCCTTGCGGGGCATTAGCTCTTCTCCTTCTTCGCGCCGTACCGGCTGCGAGCCTGCTTCCGGTTCTTCACACCCTGGGTGTCGAGCGAACCGCGGATGATCTTGTACCGGACACCCGGGAGGTCCTTCACACGACCACCACGCACGAGCACGATGGAGTGCTCCTGCAGGTTGTGGCCGACGCCGGGGATGTAGGCGGTGACCTCGATGCCGCTGGTGAGGCGAACACGAGCGACCTTGCGAAGCGCCGAGTTCGGCTTCTTCGGTGTGGTCGTGTAGACGCGCGTGCACACACCACGACGCTGAGGGGAACCCTTCAGGGCCGGCGTCTTGTTCTTGGACACCTTGTCCTGGCGGCCCTTGCGGACCAACTGCTGGATGGTGGGCACCGCGTAGGTCTCTTTCTGTCGTCCGGTCGGTTGCTGCGCACCTGACCCCCGCGGTCGGGTGTGTCGCGAGGGCACGGACACGCCGGAGTCATAAACTTTCTGACTGTCGGCAGAAGTCCCGTGCCACGCGCTGACCCGAAAAGTACGAGGGGCACGCATGACGGCCCAGGATGACCCGGGCACGATCGTTAAGACTAGCGGCTGCCTCAAGCACGGTCAAAACAGAACACCGCGCTGTGCAGAGGCGCAGCCGCACTGCCAGTCTACCGGATCCCTGACGGCACTCTCACCGCGGCCGGACCGGGCCATTCGGATTCCTTATGTCTGATCGGCGTAAACATCGCCCGGAGCCGGTTCGGGACCGCGGACTTTGCGGCATAGTCACGCCCGTCGGGTGTAACGGCCTGATAACGGGGATCCGTCGTTGCCGCCGCTCTCGCCTGGAGAAACGCTCGTGGATCACGGTCCCGCCCCCTCGAACCGTCCCCGCCTCACCGCGGACGAGCAGCCGCCGCCGGGTCCGCCCGCCCCACGGACCCTGTCGCCGGTGGCCCGCCGGGCGGCCATCAGTGCCGTCGCCGGCACCCTGGCCGCCGGCGGGTTGGCTGCCGAGATCCTCAGCCGCCCGGACACCCTCCGCAACCGGGTGCTGGCTTCTGCCCGCACCGGCGACCCGACCGGTACCACGGTCGCCGCCCGCGCCCGGGTCGCGCAGCAGCCCAGCCTGGCCACCGACGGCGAGGACCGCGACTCCAGCTTCGTTGCCGGGAAGGGCTCCAAGGCCACCGGGCAGACCGGTAGACCCACCGAGTACGCCGGTTATGCGGCCGCGGCCAAGGCCGGCCGTGCCTCCCCCGGCCTGCTGGCCGGCAAGAGCGGTCCGCTGACCGATGCCCAGGCCCGGCGGCATCTGCTCAATCGCGTGACGTTCGGGCCGCGGCCATCCGACGTACAGGCTCTTGAGCGGCTCGGGATCGACAAGTGGCTGGCGGCTCAGTTGTCGCCGACTGCCAAGGATGCGGCCGGCGACCGGGTCTGGCGTGCTGTTCCGTTGGCGGGCGCGGATCCCGCCACTGTCCGGAGGTCCATTGATGAGTACTCGTGGGAGGCCATGTTCCACACCGGGATCGCGACGCTCGGCCGGCAGGTGTTCGGCAGCCGGCAGCTGTTCGAGGTGGTGGTGGATGTCTTCGCCAACCACCTGCATGTCGCGACGCCGTCGGATCGCGGTTGGGATGTGGCGCCGCAGTACGCGGTGTCGGTGATCAGACGGCATGCCTTCGGGCGGTACAGCGATATGTTGCAGGCCGCCATGCGGCATCCGGCGATGCTGCGGTTCCTCGACAACGACGCCTCCACGCGCGACAGCGTCAACGAGAACCTCGGCCGCGAGCTGCTGGAGCTGCACACGGTTGGGGTGTCGTCCGGCTATACAGAGAAGGACGTACGAGCTAGTGCCTATGTACTGAGTGGCAGAGGCGCCACCAAGGACGGTGTCTTCGAGTACGACGCCGACAAGCACCGGACCGGCCGGGTGAAGGTCCTCGACTGGTCTGCGGCCAACGGCTCGGGCAAAGGCGGCCTGGCCGTCGGCGACCGCTATCTCGACTACCTGGCCAAACACCCGGCTACTGCGAAGACGATCGCCCGCAAGCTCGTCGTACGGTTCGTAGACGACTCTCCCCCGGCTGGGCTTGTCAACCGGCTCGCGCAGATCTACCTGCGCAACAACACGGCCATCCTGCCGATGCTGACCGCCCTGTTCCGCAGTAGCGAGTTCTGGGACTCCCTTGGCAGTAAGACGAAGCGGCCACTCGAAGACGTGGTGAGCAGTGCGCGGGCGCTCGACCTACCGTTCGGGCCGGCCACTCCCAAGGGCCTGGAGGCCGTCTACTGGGAGCTCAACAACCTTGGCCATGCACCGCTCGCCTGGCCGTCCCCCAACGGCTACCCGGACGTGGCACCGGCCTGGGCGTCTGCCGGCCAGATGCTCGAGCGCTGGTCGATGCACCGCGCTATGACGTACGGCTGGTGGGAGGGGATGAAGCAGGCGAAGCTGCCGGCCGCCCTGCAACCCCGTAAGGGCGACACCTACCGGGAGTGGTTCGACCGGCTCGGTGTTCAGCTGCTCGGCCAGCTGCCCAACGCCCGGCAGCGCAGCGCTCTGGCGACGTTCGTCGGGGCCAAGCTCACCTCCCGGGTCGACCGGGGACGGATGGAGTGGCAGGCAGGACACGTCGTCGCCCTGGTCCTCGACTCCCCACAGTTCCTTGCTCGTTGAAGGAGTACTGACTTATGAGAGACACATTCGCCTCGCTGCATCCCGACTGCCCGGACTGGCGACGGCTGGGTCCGACACAGGCCGATGCCGCTCTGCGGGCCGGCGCTGCGGCTGTAGTGGCCGATGCGGAGGACAGGGAGTCGCAGTGGAGCAGAGGGTTCACCCGGCGTCGTCTGCTGGCTGGTGGCCTAGGAGTCGGAGTCGCTGCTACTCAACTGGTGACTACTCGCGTCTCGTGGGCTGCTCCCGGCGCTGCGCCGGGTGGCACGTTGATCGTGGTGTTCCTGCGCGGCGGTATGGACGGGTTGTCCGTGCTGGTGCCGGCTGACGATCCAGAGCTGCTCAAGGCTCGGCCGTCGATCGCAGTACGGGCCGCTTCGCTGCTCAACCTGCAGCGTGGGTTCGGCATGCACCCGGCGCTTGCTCCGCTGGTCCCGATGATGACGACGGGGTGGCTGGCCGCAGTACCGGCTGTGTCTACTCCTGACCTGACTCGCAGCCACTTCCAGGCGCAGGACTGCTTGGAGCGTGGTGGGGCTGCTAAGTCTTCTATGCAGTCCGGGTGGCTCGACAGAGTCCTGCAGGAGCTAGGGCCCGGTACTACGTTCCGCGGGCTGGGTCTTGGCACCCGGATGAGTCGGTCGCTGCTGGGGAGCTCCAACCCGATCATGCTCAGCTCGCTGAAGGACTTCACCGTCAAGGGCATCGATGGCGTGGCACCGCAGACGCTGGCGGCGCTGAAGACGCTCTATACGGGCATAGACCATCCGCTGGGGGTGCAGGGGCTGGATGCCTTGCAGGCTTCGGCGCAGGCACAGGGGTATGCCAAGCAGCAGGAGAAGCCGGCCAAGGAGCGTGGCTATCCGGATGGCGAGTTCGGGGCGTCCATGGCGACGCTGGCGCAGTTGATCAAGGCCAAGGCCGGAGTGCGGGTGGCCACGGTGGATCTGGGTGGCTGGGACATGCACACGGATCTCGGCACGGTCGACGGTGGTGACATGACGAACTCGCTCAAGACGGTGGCGACGGCGCTTGCCGCTTTTGCTGCTGAGCTCGGGCCTGAGCTGGACAACACCACGGTGGTGACCATGAGCGAGTTCGGGCGTCGGGTGGAGCAGAACGCGAACAGCGGGACGGATCACGGGCACGGTGGGGTGGCGCTGGTGCTTGGTGGGGGCGTCAAGGGCGGGGTGCACGGGAAGTGGGAGGGGTTGGCGCCCGGCGTACTGGATCAAGGTGATGTGCCGGGGACCAACGACTACCGCGATGTGCTGTCGGAGATCGTGATGCGGCGGCTGGGGCTCAGCGAAGCGCAAGCAGGCAAGGTCTTCCCGGGCTGGAAGCCGGCGCCGCTCGGCATCATGGCCTGAACAGTTCGAGCGCACTGCGTCCGGTTGGTCGCAGTGCGCTCGAACTACTTCAAGGCTTCGTGTTTCAGCTGATGAAGCGGACCTCGGTGATCAGGCCGTCCTGTACCTGGTACAGCGCGACGGTCGGGGTCTGGTTGGTGATCGTCTGCTCGATCACCCAGTCGCCGACCAGCATCCGCTGCACCAGCTCCCGCTTGCACTCCCCCGCCTCGAACTGCGGCCGGTAGTGCTCACGCAGGGAACGCCGTCCCCGCATCACCGGCCCATCAGCAAACTGCAGCAGAGCCGTCGGCGAGTACATCGCCAGGAACGCCTCCAGGTCATGAGCTTCAAACGCAGCATGCTCCCGAGCCACCACCCGAGAAGCAGCAGTCTCCTCCTGCACCACAGCCGGAGCAGAGGCGGTCGCAGTCGCACTGGTGGTGGTCGCGGGGGTACTGCTGGTCGCCGGCGCACTCTGCTGGCTGGCGGGCACAGCAGCCTTCTCGGCACGTACTTCTACCCGTGCGGCGGGAGGGGCTACCAAACCTGTGGCCGCCGAGGCAGCTTGGTTGGCTGACGCACGAGGCGCGGCTACTGCTGCCGCGGCTTTGGTGGGTTGGGGGGCTGGGATGGTGGCGGCGGGGATGGGGAGTTGGGTGGGTGCGGTGGGGTCTTCGCCCAGGTGGGCGATGGCCCAGTCGAGGGCCTTGGTCACCGCGGCGCGGGACTCTTCGCTGTGGTCGAGCATGTCGAAGCCGTGTTGCCCTTTCGGTACGTCGATGATGTCCAGCGCGGCGCCACCGGCGGAGACGAACTCCGCCACCGGTCGGGCGAGCTCTTCGCGCTCGCGCCCGACCCGAGTCAGCAGCACCGGCAGGTCCTTGTGTTTGCCGATTACCTCGGCGGCGGAAACCAGTTCGTCGACACCAGGCGGAGTGGCGAGCAAGGGATAGGTGAGGGCGACGGCGCGCAGCCAGTCGGGGCGGCTGTCTAGCCACTCCCCCGCCAGCAGGCCGGCGCCGGAGAAGAACCACAGCACGACCCGCTCGGGGTCCACCTGCGGATCGGCCCGCAGGACGCCGACAGCGGCCTCTACGTCGTCCGCGGCGGTGGCCAGCTGGTCGAGTCCACGGATCAGGCTGTGGTCGACCACGACGGCCACCTGGCCGCGCTGAGCGATGGCCGCGGCATAGCCCTGGTACACCGGCCAGTCGCGCGGCGGCACCTCGAGATCAGCAGGTCCGGGACCACCGTGGACCAACAGGATCGCGCCGGTGCGAGCAGTCCCGGCAGGCCGGTGGAAGTCGAGCTCGCCGACCCGGTCGACCCGGTGCTCCGCACCCTGCTCGACGTCCAGCACGAACGGTTGCAGGTAGGGCGGGAGGTCCGTCATACGCGTCATCTTCGCGCATCCCGCCGACACTTCCACGCCGACCCCTCGCAACACTCCGCAGCCGATCGACCACCCTCGGCGTGTCGCACCGACGCTCTCCCCGACAACCCCTGCCGGTACGGCGATCTGACCTCCGACGCCCTTGTTGCCAAGGGCAACAAGGGCGTTGAGGAAGCGAAGGAAGGCGGAGTGCGAGCCGCGCCCCGGGTGGCGGTGCCGCGGCCCGGCCCCGGGTGGCGAGGCCGGGCCGCGGCACCCGGAAATGCCCGAGGGCGGCACCCCTGGTGGGGTGCCGCCCTCGGCAGGTGTTGCTGACTTCAGTTCTGGTACGAGCCCAGGTCGAAGTCGTCGAGCGGGACCGACTGCCCGGCGGACGGGCCGAAGTCGTAGTCGTACGACTCGTAGCCGACCATCGAGTACATCGCGGCCTTCGCCTCCTCGGTGGGCTCCACCCGGATGTTGCGGTAACGGTCCATGCCGGTACCCGCCGGGATCAGCTTTCCGATGATGACGTTCTCCTTCAGACCGACCAGCGAGTCGGACTTGCCGTGGATCGCGGCCTCGGTCAGGACCCGGGTCGTCTCCTGGAAGGAGGCGGCCGACAGCCACGACTCGGTCGCGAGCGACGCCTTGGTGATACCCATCAGCACCGGACGACCCGAGGCCGGCGTACCGCCCTCGGCCACGACGCGACGGTTCTCGGCCTCGAACATCAGCCGGTCCGCCAGCTCACCCGGCAGCAGGTTCGCCTCGCCGGACTCGATCACCGTGACCCGGCGCAGCATCTGCCGGACGATGATCTCGATGTGCTTGTCGTGGATGGCCACACCCTGCGACCGGTACACCTCCTGGACCTCGTCCACCAGGTGCTCCTGCGCCTTGCGGATGCCCAGGATCCGCAGAACCTCCTGCGGGTCCGGCGTACCCTGCGTCAGCTGCTGGCCGACCTCGACGTGCTGACCGTCCTCGATCAGCAGCCGGGCGCGCTTCGACACCGGGTAGGCGACCTCCTCGGAACCGTCGTCCGGGGTGAGCACCAGCTTGCGGGTCTTGTCGGTGTCCTCGATGGCGATCCGGCCGGCGGCTTCACCGATCGGCGCCTTGCCCTTGGGCTGACGGGCCTCGAAGAGCTCGACCACACGCGGCAGACCGTGGGTGATGTCATCACCCGCGACACCACCGGTGTGGAAGGTACGCATGGTCAGCTGCGTACCGGGCTCACCGATGGACTGGGCCGCGATGATGCCGACGGCCTCACCGATGTCGACCGGCTTGCCGGTCGCCAGCGAACGGCCGTAGCACTTCGCGCAGGTACCGGTCTTGGCGTCACAGGTCAGAACCGAGCGGACCTTGACCTGCTCGATCCCGGCCTCCACCAGCAGCGCGATGGACACGTCGCCCAGATCGCTGCCCGCCGCCAGGACCAGGTTGCCCTTGGCGTCGAAGGTGTCGGTCGCCAAGGTCCGCGCGTAGGCGCTCGTCTCGACATTCTCCGCGTGCACGACCTTGCCGTCCGGACCGGCCTCGCCGATCTGCTTGGGCAGGCCACGCTCGGTACCGCAGTCCTCCTCGCGGA
Organism: Kribbella koreensis; assembly: GCF_039525325.1. NCBI lineage: Bacteria > Bacillati > Actinomycetota > Actinomycetes > Propionibacteriales > Kribbellaceae > Kribbella > Kribbella koreensis. The sequence goes on along the minus strand of NZ_BAAAHK010000013.1, from coordinate 712,083 downwards.
TGATGACGTCCTGCGACACGTCCACCAGACGACGGGTCAGGTACCCGGAGTCGGCGGTCCGCAGCGCGGTGTCGGCAAGACCCTTACGAGCACCGTGGGTGGCGATGAAGTACTCGACCACCGACAGACCCTCGCGGAAGTTGGACTTGATCGGCCGGGCGATGATCTCGCCCTTCGGGTTGGCCACCAGACCACGCATACCGGCGATCTGCCGGATCTGCATCATGTTGCCTCGCGCACCGGAGTGCACCATCATCCAGATCGGGTTGGCCTTGGCGAAGTTCTCCTCCATGGCCTTACCGACCTCGGCGTTGGCGCCGGTCCAGATCTCGATCAGTTCCTGCCGCCGCTCGGACGAGGTGATCAGACCCCGCTCGAACTGCTTCTGGACCTTCTCGGCCTGGGCCTCGTAGCGAGCCATGATCTCCGGCTTGCTCGGCGGCGTGCTGAAGTCGTCGATCGACACCGTGACACCCGAGCGGGTGGCCCAGCGGAAACCGAGGTCCTTCAGCGCGTCCAGGCAGAACGCCACCTGGACCTTGGAGTACCGCTCGGCCAGATCGTTGACGATCGAGCCCAGCTGCTTCTTGCCGACCTCGGTGTCCACGAAGGTGTAGTCGCTCGGCAGCGCCTCGTTGAACAGGGCGCGACCCAGCGTGGTCTCCAGCGAGAACCCACCGTTCGGGCGCTCGGTCGAGCCGGCCGGCGCGCCGGCCTGGTCGAGCCGGAGCGTGATCTTGGCCTGCAGCGACAGCTCCTTGCGGTCGAAGGCCATCAGGGCCTCCGCCATCGAGCTGAACGCCCGGCCCTCACCGAGTTCGCCTTCCTTGAGCATCGTCAGGAAGTAGATGCCGATGATCATGTCCTGGGTCGGCATCGTGACCGGACGGCCGTCAGCAGGCTTCAGGATGTTGTTCGTCGACAGCATCAGGATCCGGGCCTCGGCCTGCGCCTCGGCCGACAGCGGCAGGTGCACCGCCATCTGGTCACCGTCGAAGTCCGCGTTGAACGCGGAGCAGACGAGCGGGTGGATCTGGATCGCCTTGCCCTCGATCAGCTGCGGCTCGAACGCCTGGATACCCAGCCGGTGCAGGGTTGGTGCACGGTTGAGCAGAACCGGGTGCTCGGTGATGACCTCTTCCAGCACGTCCCAGACCTGGGCGCGCTGACGCTCGACCATCCGCTTGGCGGACTTGATGTTCTGCGCGTGGTTGAGGTCGACCAGCCGCTTCATCACGAACGGCTTGAACAGCTCCAGCGCCATCGCCTTCGGCAGACCGCACTGGTGCAGCTTCAGCTGCGGGCCGACCACGATGACGGAGCGGCCCGAGTAGTCGACGCGCTTGCCCAGCAGGTTCTGACGGAAACGACCCTGCTTGCCCTTGAGCATGTCGGACAGCGACTTCAGCGGCCGGTTGCCCGGGCCGGTGACCGGACGTCCACGGCGGCCGTTGTCGAACAGTGCGTCGACGGCCTCCTGGAGCATCCGCTTCTCGTTGTTGACGATGATCTCGGGCGCGCCGAGGTCGAGCAGCCGCTTGAGCCGGTTGTTCCGGTTGATCACCCGGCGGTACAGGTCGTTCAGGTCGGAGGTGGCGAACCGGCCACCGTCGAGCTGGACCATCGGCCGCAGGTCCGGCGGGATGACCGGGACGCAGTCCAGGACCATGCCCATCGGGCTGTTGTTGGTGGCCAGGAACGCGGTGACGACCTTGAGCCGCTTCAGGGCGCGGGTCTTGCGCTGGCCCTTGCCGGTCTTGATCGTCTCGCGCAGGCTGTCCGCCTCGGCCTTGAGGTCGAAGGTCTCCAGGCGCCGCTGAATCGCGGCCGCGCCCATCGCACCCTCGAAGTACTTGCCGAACCGCTCCTTCATGGCGCGGTACAGGATCTCGTCGCCCTCCAGGTCCTGGACCTTGAGGTTCTTGAACCTGCTCCACACCTCGTCGAGGCGGTCGATCTCGCGCTGGGCACGGTCGCGCAGCTGCTTGACCTCACGCTCGGCGCCTTCCTTCACCTTGCGGCGAACGTCGGCCTTCGCGCCCTCGGCCTCGAGCTGGGCGAGGTCCTCCTCGAGCTTCTTCATCCGGGTCTCGATGTCGTTGTCGCGCCGGCCCTCGAGCTGCTTGCGCTCGACATCGGTCCGGCCCTCCAGCGACGTGAGGTCGCGGTGCCGCGCCTCGTCGTCGACGTCGGTGATCATGTACGCCGCGAAGTAGATGACCTTCTCGAGGTCCTTCGGGGCGAGGTCGAGCAGGTAGCCGAGTCGCGACGGGACACCCTTGAAGTACCAGATGTGGGTGACCGGCGCGGCCAGCTCGATGTGGCCCATCCGCTCGCGGCGCACCTTGGAACGGGTGACCTCTACGCCACACCGCTCACAGATGATGCCCTTGAAGCGGACACGCTTGTACTTACCGCAGTAGCACTCCCAGTCCCGGGTGGGACCGAAGATCTTCTCGCAGAACAGGCCGTCACGCTCAGGCTTGAGCGTCCGGTAGTTGATCGTCTCGGGCTTCTTGACCTCGCCGTGCGACCACTGGCGGATCTCATCCGCGGTCGCCAGGCCGATCCGAAGCTCGTCGAAGAAGTTCACGTCGAGCACGATGTGTTATCTCCCGATTGTAAAAATGGTCTGAGTGAGTTGACTGTTGATCGAAAGCGGCAACCCGCTCAGACCTCCTCGACGCTGTTCGGCTCACGCCGGGACAGGTCGATTCCCAGTTCCTCCGCCGCGCGGAAGACATCCTCTTCGCTGTCGCGCATCTCGACCCGGCTTCCGTCGGACGAGAGCACCTCAACGTTCAGACACAGGGACTGCATTTCCTTGACGAGAACCTTGAACGACTCCGGGATACCCGGCTCCGGGATGTTCTCGCCCTTGACGATCGCTTCGTACACCTTGACCCGGCCGACCACGTCGTCCGACTTGATCGTCAGCAGCTCCTGCAGCGCGAAGGCGGCACCGTAGGCCTCGAGGGCCCACACCTCCATCTCGCCGAACCGCTGACCACCGAACTGCGCCTTACCACCCAGCGGCTGCTGCGTGATCATCGAGTACGGACCGGTCGAGCGGGCGTGGATCTTGTCGTCCACCAGGTGGTGCAGCTTCAGCATGTACATGTAGCCGACGCCGACGGGCTGCGGGAAAGGCTCACCCGAGCGGCCGTCGAACAGGTTGGCCTTGCCGGTGCTGTTGACCATCCGGTCGCCGTCGCGGTTCGGCAGGGTCGAGCCGAGCAGGCCGGTGACCTCTTCCTCGCGCGCGCCGTCGAAGACGGGGGTGGCGACGTTCGTGAACGGCTCGGCTTCGCCGGCGCCGATCTTGATCAGTCGCTGGGCCCACTCTTCGGGGCTGTCCGGGTCGACCTTCCAGCCGCGGCTGGCAACCCAGCCGAGGTGGGTCTCGAGCACCTGACCGACGTTCATCCGGCCGGGCACGCCCAGCGGGTTCAAGATGATGTCGACCTGGGTGCCGTCCTCCATGAACGGCATGTCCTCGACCGGCAGGATCTTCGAGATGACGCCCTTGTTGCCGTGGCGTCCGGCGAGCTTGTCGCCGACGGAGATCTTGCGCTTCTGCGCGACGTACACGCGGACCAGCTGGTTCACGCCCGGCGGCAGCTCGTCGCCGTTGTCGCGGTCGAAGACGCGGACCCCGATGACGGTTCCGTTCTCACCGTGCGGCACCTTCAGCGAGGTGTCGCGCACCTCGCGCGCCTTCTCACCGAAGATCGCCCGGAGCAGCCGCTCCTCCGGGGTCAGCTCGGTCTCACCCTTGGGCGTGACCTTGCCGACCAAGATGTCACCGGTGGTGACCTCCGCGCCGATCCGGATGATGCCCCGCTCGTCCAGGTCCGCCAGCATCTCGTCGGAGACGTTGGGGATGTCGCGGGTGATCTCCTCCGGGCCCAGCTTGGTGTCGCGGGCGTCGACCTCGTGCTCCTCGATGTGGATCGAGGTCAGCAGGTCCTGCTGCACGACGCGCTGGCTGAGGATGATCGCGTCCTCGTAGTTGTGACCCTCCCACGGCATGAACGCCACGAGCAGGTTACGGCCCAGCGCCATCTCGCCCTCGTCGGTGCACGGACCGTCGGCCAGCGGCGAGCCGACCTCGACCCGCTGCCCGGCGTCGACCAGCGGACGCTGGTTGATGCAGGTGCCCTGGTTCGAGCGACGGAACTTCTGCAGCCGGTACGTCTGGTACGTGCCGTCGTCGGCGGCGACCTCGATCAGATCTGCCGAGACCTCCTTGATGACGCCGGCCTTCTCCGAGACGAGCACGTCACCGGCGTCGACCGCTCCACGGAACTCCATGCCGGTACCGACCAGGGGGGCGTCCGCGGTGATCAGCGGAACGGCCTGGCGCTGCATGTTGGAGCCCATCAGGGCGCGGTTGGCGTCGTCGTGCTCGAGGAACGGGATCATCGCCGTCGCGACCGACACCATCTGGCGCGGCGAGACGTCCATGTAGTCCACGTCGTCGACCAGCACGAGCTCGACCTCACCGTGGCGCCGGCGGACCAGCACCCGGTCCTCGGCGAACGCGTCGTCGTCGGTCAGTGCCGCGTTGGCCTGAGCGATGACGAACCGGTCCTCCTCGTCCGCGGTCAGGTAGTCGACCTGGTCGGTGACCCGGCCGTCGACGACCTTGCGGTACGGCGTCTCGACGAAGCCGAACGGGTTCACCCGGCCGTACGTCGCGAGCGAGCCGATCAGACCGATGTTCGGGCCTTCCGGGGTCTCGATCGGGCACATCCGGCCGTAGTGCGACGGGTGCACGTCACGAACCTCGAAGCCGGCCCGCTCACGCGACAGACCACCCGGGCCAAGCGCCGACAGGCGGCGCTTGTGGGTCAGACCCGCGATCGGGTTGGTCTGGTCCATGAACTGCGACAGCTGCGAAGTACCGAAGAACTCCTTCAGCGCCGCCACCACGGGACGGATGTTGATCAGGGTCTGCGGCGTGATCGCCTCGACGTCCTGGGTCGTCATCCGCTCGCGGACCACCCGCTCCATCCGGGCCAGGCCGGTACGGAGCTGGTTCTGGATCAGCTCGCCCACCGTCCGCAGACGGCGGTTGCCGAAGTGGTCGATGTCGTCCTCTTCGACGACGATCTCGCCCTGCGGCGCGGTCAGCTCGGTCTTGCCCTCGTGCAGCGCCACCAGGTACTTGATCGTGGCGACGATGTCGTTGATCGTCAGCACCGCGGTGTCGTGCGTCTCGTCCCGGCCGAGCTTCTTGTTGATCTTGTACCGGCCGACCTTGGCCAGGTCGTAGCGCTTGCCGTTGAAGTAGTAGTTGTCCAGCAGCGCCTGGGCAGCCTCACGCGTCGGCGGTTCGCCGGGGCGCAGCTTGCGGTAGATGTCGAGCAGCGCGTCGTCCTGGCCGGACGTGTGGTCCTTCTCCAGGGTGAGCCGGATCGACTCGTACTCGCCGAACTCCTCGAGGATCTGCGCGTCGGTCCAGCCGAGCGCCTTGAGCAGCACGGTGACGTTTTGCTTGCGCTTGCGGTCCAGCCGCACGCCCACCATGTCGCGCTTGTCGACCTCGAACTCCAGCCACGCACCGCGCGACGGGATGATCTTGGCGGTGAAGATGTCCTTGTCCGAGGTCTTGTCCGGCGTGCGCTCGAAGTACACGCCGGGCGAGCGGACCAGCTGGGACACGACGACACGCTCGGTGCCGTTGATCACGAACGTGCCCTTGCGCGTCATCAACGGGAAGTCACCCATGAAGACGGTCTGGCTCTTGATCTCGCCGGTCTCGTTGTTCATGAACTCGGCAGTGACGAACAGCGGCGCCGAGTAGGTGACGTCACGTTCCTTGCACTCGTCGACCGTGTTCTTCGGGGGCTCGAACCGGTGGTCGCGGAACGACAGCGACATGGTGCCGCTGAAGTCCTCGATCGGGGAGATCTCCTCGAAGATCTCCTCGAGGCCGGACGGGGAGGACAGATCGGTCCGTCCCTCTGCCTCGGCGGCGGCCACCCTGGCCTGCCAGGTTTCGTTTCCGACCAGCCAGTCAAAGCTGTCCACCTGCAACGCAAGAAGATCCGGAACCTCGAGAGGCTCGGAGATCTTCGCGAAGCTGATGCGACGGGGTGCGCCGGAAACATTCGTAGTGCTGTCGGACTGGGGGTTGCGCGAGGCGACCAAGGGGCGTCCTTCCACGGGCTCGCAAAGTAACTTCGAAGCGGCACTTCGGTGCTGGGAGCGCATGCCAAACGACCCTCGTCAAGTTCTGAGGATGAACAAGGGTGCGGTTAAAGGCAGCGCAAAGCAATAGGCTACCCGATCTGGGCAAGTCTGTCCAATGGGGTCCGACACTATGCCGTCGGACCACCCACTCCGTCAAGAATCGACCCGGGTTCTCCAGCAGGTAACCAGCCTGCGAGCCGCCCGGACGACCTCTCCGGAGTCACCTAGAGACTACAGTCCGGCGATCTCCTGGACCAGCCATTGATCGCCGTTTCGGACCATTGTGAATCTCGTCCGGTTCAGGTCGACCCGGGGACTACCCTTCGTGATCGTGCTGGTGGTCGTCTGGTTGACGAAGATGATCAGCGTCACCCGGTTCGCGTCGCCGTCGCGGACGCCGACCTCGCGGACCTCGGCGCGGACCGTCGCCTTGGTCTTGGTGGCCAGCTCGCCGGCCACCTTGGCGGTCGCGTCGAACTGCCCGGCGAACTCCGGCGTCATCGTCGCCCGCGCCGCCGCGAAGCTCTTGTCCAGCGTCCGGTAGTCGTAACTCAAAGCAGTCTCAGCAGCCTTCCGCCCCGCCGCGGCCGCCTGATCCCGAGCATCCTCAGCCTCTTTCCCCTTCCAGGCCTTCACACCCAGAATCGCGGTCAGAGCCAAGATCACCACCAGCAGAACCCCGAGAGCAGCCGACAACACCACCGCCGTCCGCGATCGCTCTGCGGTCGCGGACGGGGCGGAGGAGGCAGCAGAGCCCGCATCGGCAGTTGCCGGCGTTGCCATCGCAGCTGCGCCCGCGTCGGCGCGCGCGGCCTCCGCCGCCGGGGCCGCATCAGCGCCTTCGGCGTCGGTTTCCGGGGTGGTGAGCGCCCGCTCGTCGGCGGCTCCGGAGTGCGGATCCGAGGGCCCGGCGGCGGCCATTTCGTCACCGAGTGTAGTCGCGGGCGTCTCCTGTGACCGCCCCGCAGGCGCCTCGGGAAGCCCCGGTGTGGCCTGAGTCACTGGTTTGATTGGTGGGGTTTGGGGGTTGACTTCGGGGGTGGTTTCGGGGCGGCGGCGTTGGCCGGCGATTTTGCGGGGCATCAGCCGACCACCTGGAAGTCGGCGGTGAGCCAGCGGTCCTTCTCCCGGACCAGGTCGAGCTTGATCCGGTACCGGCGCTCCACCCCGTCCTTGGAGGCGGTGTTGGTGACGACGGCGTTCACGATCACCAGCACCTGGGCCGAGTCCTTGTCGTTCGACACCACCGCGGCCTCCTTCACATCGCCCTTGGAGGTCGCCTTGTTCGCGACCACCTCGGTCTTGACCGAGTCCGAGCCCGACTTGAACTCCTCCTTGAACTGCCCGGTGGAGTCGTCCAGCACCCGCTTCGCGTCGGCGTCCCAGGTGCTGTAGTCGTACGTCGTGAAGTCCAGCGCCAACTGCCGGGCCGCCTTCATCGCCCCCTCGCGCTCACTCTTGCGAGCGTCCTGCCCACGCAACGCGACCACCGACAGCGTCGCGCCGACGAGGGCGACCAGCACGAGCACGCTGAGCGCCCAGGCCACGATCATCGGGCCCTTCGGCCGCGGGCGTTCGGCCGGCGGCCGGGGGGTGACGAGCGGCGCGGTCACTTGCCGGCCACCGGTCCGAGGATGAGGGCCTTCCACGAGTCCTTACCGAGCATCTCTTCCTGTCCTCCGGTCGAGCCGAGCACCAGCGACGGCATTCCATCCGTACCACCGGCAGCGCCTGTGGCCGGGTCGTACCCGACGCCGTACCCGATCCGGTTGGCGTCGGACGACCGCGTCGACGGCGTCGGCTTGTTCTGCGAGCCGCGGACGTTGATCCCCGACCCCGGCGACGCCGTACAGCTCGCCTTGGCGTTGGCCGGCTTGTTGGTGGTGTCCTGCGGCACGCGCTTGTCCGTTCCGTTGTACCCGGCCCGGCAAGCAGGTGGGCTGAAGCCGAGTACGAGGCCGAAGTGCGCGTCGTAGTGCCCCGTCCCCGGATCCTTGCCCGGTACGACGTATCCGCCCATCGCCACCGCCGGGTAGACCACCAGCAGCTGCTCGACCGCGTCCAGCCGGACCGCGGTCAGCTCGCTCACCGTCAGCAGGTTGCCGAGCAGTACCGCGATGTCGGCCTTGTTCTCCTGGATCAGCGCGGTCAGCTGGGTCGACGCGGCCGAGCCGTTGTCGATCACGGCCCGCAGGCTGGCGTCCGAGCTGACCAGGGTGTCGGACAGCAGCGCGAGGTTCTTCGCCCAGGTCTTGATCGCGTCGCCGCTGGCCACCTGGGTGGCCAGCACGGTGTTGCCGTCGTTGATCAGCTTGATCGTCTGCAGGATGTTGGCGTCCGCGTCGCTGATCAGCGCGCCGGAGCTGTCGATGATCTTCTGCAGGTCGCTGCCCCGGCCGCGGAGCGCGTCGCCGAGCTCCTTGACGGTGGTCTTCAGGCTGTTCTTGTCGACCGAGTTCACCAGCTGGTCCAGGTTCAGCAGCAGCTCGGTGGTGTCGATCGGCAGCGCGGTGTTCTGCCGGCTGATCTTGGAGTTGTTCTGCAGGTACGGCCCGCCGTCGCGGCGCGGTTGCAGGTCGACGTACTGCTCGCCGATCGCGGACCGGTTCGCGACCACCGCGAGCAGGTCGTTGGGGATCTTGGTCTTCTTCTCGATGTCGAGGTTGACCTCGACGCCGTCGGACAGCAGCTTCAGCTCGCCGACCCGGCCGACCGGCTGGCCGCGGTACGTCACCTCGGCGCCGGAGAAGATGCCGCCGGACTCGGCGAAGCTGGCGCTGACCGTGTAGTCGTCGTCGAACAGCAGCTTGTCGACCTGCGCGTACTTGGCGCCCACGTAGGAGACCCCGAGCAGGGTGATCAGCAGGAACACCATCAGCTGGATCCGGACCGTTCTGGTGATCACTTGGCCACCCCCGGCATCAGGACCTTCGCGAGCTCCGGGTCGAACCCGGCGCGGTTGAGCTTCGGCGTACAGACCGGCAGGCCGAGGATCGTCACGCAGGTGGTCCCCGCGCCGGTCGGGACCGGTAGCTGCGGCAGACCGCCGGCCGTCGGCTTGCTGGTCGGGAACTTCGGCGGGTTGTGCAGCGGCAGGCTGATCTCGGTGGTCGGCAGGGTCAGGCCGACGTTCGGCAGGTTCAGCCCGAGCAGGCCCTGCAGCGCCTTCTGCGTGTTCACGTCGAGGGTGATGTTCAGGTTGGTGAAGTCACCCTTGACCGCACCCGTCGCGGCGTCCGGGAACGGGTAGGTGAGCATCAGCTGCAGCGCCTTGGGCAGGTTCTCACCGGCCTCGGCGAGCTTGGTCAGCAGTGGGTAGAGCGACTGCAGGTTGGCGACCAGGTCCTTCTGAGACTCGGTGATCACCCGGGTCGCGGTATTGCCCAGCGAGGCCAGCGCCTGCAGCGTCTTGACCAGTGCGGCGCGCTGCTTGTCCAGGGTGGCGATCGACTTGGGCAGCGAGTCGATCGCGGTCGCGATCGTCGTCTTCTGCGCGTTCAGCTGCTTGGCCAGCTGGTCGACGGCGGTGATCGCGGTGACGATCTTCTGCTTGTTCTGGTCCAGCGTGCCGACGAAGGTGTTCAGCTGGGTCAGCACGCTGCGGATGGCCGGCTCGTTGCCGGTCAGCGCCTTGTTCAGCTCCTGGGTGATGATCTGCAGCTGGGCCACGCCACCGCCGTTGAGCAGCAGCGAGAGCGCCGACAGGACCTCTTCGACCTCGACGTTGCTGGTCGTCCGGGACAGCGGGATCAGCTCGCCGTTCTCCAGCTTGCCGTGCGGCTTCTCGCTGCCCGACGGCTGCTCCAGCGAGACGAACTTCTCGCCCAGCAGGCTGGTCTGGCGGATCGTCGCGCGGGCGTTGTCGGGCAGGTCGAGGCTCTTCGGCAGCTTGACCCGGACCTTGGCCACGTAGCCGTCAAGCCAGACCTTCTCGACCGTGCCGACGGTGACGTCGTCGACCTTCACCGACGACTTCGGCACCAGGTCCAGTACGTCGGTGAACTCCACGGTCACCGTGTACGACGGCCCCTTGATCTTGGCGCCACCCGGCAACGGCAGGGAGTACACGCTGAAGTCGCACCCGCTGAGCAGGGTCGACATCGCAACGACACCCGCCACCAGGCCGGTACGCCGACGAGCCGCGCCGCCGCTTCTCGTAGTACGGCGCCTCATCGCGAACCACCCGGGACCAGGCCGCCGAGGGTGTCGTCGACGGGGTCGGGGCTGGGGAGCTTGGGCTGCGGGGCCGGTGCCCACGGCGTACCGGCTGGGCCGCCCGAGCCGGTGATGGCGCTCAGCAGCGGGAGCTTCGGCAACGCGTTGAAGACCGGCTTGAGCGCCGAGCAGGTCGACAACGGCTGGTTGGCCTGGAGCAGCAGCGAGCAGATGAAGGTCGCCGGGTCGTCCAGCTGGGCCAGGTTGATCCGCTGGTCCAGCGTGCCGAACTGCGGGTTGTAGACGCGGGCCAGGTTGCCCAGGCCGAGTGGCGCGGTGTCGATGATCTCGGCGAGCGCGGCCTTCTCCTTGACCAGGATCTGGGAGACGTCGGTGGCGCCCGAGATCGTCGTCTTCAGCAACGACCGGTTGTCCTTGACGAAGTTCGCGACCTCGCCGAGCGCCGCCGCCAGCGTGGACAGCGCGGCCGAGAGGTCCTGGCGTTCGCCGGCCAGCGTCGTCGTGACGCCGGCGAAGTTCGCGTTGAACTGCTTCACCAGGCCGTCGTTCGCGGCCAGCGCGGAGACGAAGGTCTGCAACTGCCGGATCGTGCTGAACAGACTCTTGGAGTTGCTCGACAGGGTCGTGGTCAGCGTCGACACGTCGGTGATGGTCTGGTTGAGCTTCTTGCCCTGGCCGTTCAGGTTGGCCGCGGACACGTCGAGCAGCCGCGACAGCGCGCCCTGGTCGTTGGCGCCCTTCGGCCCGAGCGCGACGGACAGGTCGTTGAGGCTCTGGTAGATCTGGTCCAGCTCGAGCGGCACGGCCGTGCGGTCCAGCGGGATCGACGCGCCGTCGGCCATCACGGCGCCCTTGGAGTACGCCGGGGTGAGCTGGATGTAGCGGTCCGCGACGATCGACGGCGACGCGATCACCGCCTTCGCGTCGGCCGGCACCTTGTGCTTGGCCTCCCACCAGAACTTCACCCGCACGGCGCGGCCGGCCGGCGTCACGCTCTCGATCTCGCCGACCTTGATGCCGAGGATCCGCACATCGGAGCCCGGATAGACGCTGACCGCGCGCGGGAAGTACGCCGTCGCGCTCACCCGCTCGGGGTGCGGCCACAACGAGATGACGCTGACGGCGAGGATCACCACGACCACGCCGAACGCGATCAGCCGGGACAGGGACGCAACCTTCATCGGCCCGCACCCCCGGTCAGTCCGCTGAGGATCGGTGGCAGCCCCGGGATCGGGATCTGCGGCAACGGGATCTCTGGTACCGGCACCAGGTTCTGCACGTACGTGTCGAACCACGGCCCGGTACCGAGCGTGTTGGTGAACACCCGCGCGTACGGCGCGAGCCCCTTGATGCTGGCGTCGAGCGCGTCCTGGTTCTTCAGCAGCGTCGCCAGCACCGCGTTCACCTTGGTCAGCGTCGGCGCGAGGTCCTTGCGGTTCTCCTGCACCAGCGCCCTGACCTGCGCGGCCAGCTTCTGCGTCGAGACCAGCAACTCATGGATCAGGGCCCGGCGTGCCTGCACCGCCTGGAACACGGTGTTGCCGTCCTTCATCAGCTTGATCAGCTGTTGGTTGCGATCGGCAAGGACCTTGGTGACCACGTCGGAGTGCTGCAGCAACAGCTTCAGCTGCTCGTCGCGCTTGGCCACGTTGCGGGACAGCCGGGACAGCCCGGTCAGCGAGGCCTGAACCTCTTCCGGGGTGTTCTTGAAGGTCGCCGACAAGGTGTCGAGCGCCTTCGCGAGCTGTGCGGTGTCGATTCGCTCGGTGGTGTTGGCCAGGTCGGTGAACGCGTCCACGACGTCGTACGCCGCGATGGTCCGGGCCAGCGGGATCACCGAGCCCTCCTTGAGCTCTCCCCCGCCCTCCGGGTCGAGCTTCAGGTACTTCTGCCCGAGCAGCGTCTTGATCTTCATCTCGGCGCCGGTCTTGTCGCCCAGCTTCACACCCCGGTCGACGACGAAGTCCACCCGAACGTGCGTGCCCTCGAGCTCCACCTTGCGGACCTGCCCGACGCGGACACCGGCCACCCGGATCTCGTCGTTCGGCTTCAGCCCGCCGGCCTCGGAGAACTGCGCCGAGTACTTCGTGCCGCCCCCGATCAGCGGCAGATCCTGCGCCTTGAACGCGGCCAGCATGATCAGCCCGATCACCGTCAGCCCGACCACCCCGATGGTGACCTGGTTCTGTTCCCTGAACGGCTTCACTTCGCACACCTCGCGGAGTTGACGTCGTGGCTGATCGGGATGCGGACCCCCAGTGGCAGCGTGACGTTGCCGTCGAAGCCGCACAGGTAGAAGTTGAACCAGGACCCGTACGACGCGGTCCGGGTCAGCGTCTCGAGCTTGTTCGGCATGTTCTGCAGGGTCTTCACCCAGATCGCCTGGGTGTCGTCGAGCGTGGTCGAGACCTCGCGCAGCCGGTCGAGGTCCGCCTTCAGCGGCACCCGGGTCTGCTGCAGCAGGCCGGCCGTCTTGGTGTTCAGCGAGTTGATCGAGCCGAGCGAGCCGAGGATCGGGTTGATGTCCTGGCTCAGCCCGGTGATGAACTGCTGCAGGTTGATCAGCAGCTGGGAGAAGTTCTGCTGCCGCTGCGAGACGATCTGCAGGGTCGAGGTCAGGTTGGTGATCAGGTCGCCGATCACCTGGTCGGAGTCGGCCAGCGTGGTGGTCAGCGAGGCGGTCCGGGCCAGCAGGCTCTCGATCGTGCCGCCCTCACCCTGCAGCACCTTGATCACCTCGAACGCGAACTGGTTCACGTCCTTCGGGGTGAGCGCGGTGAACAGCGGCTTGAACCCGTTGAACAGCACCGACAGGTCCAGCGCGGGCGCGGTTCGGTCCTTGTCGATGATCCCGTTCTTCTTCATCCGGGTACCGCCGCCGACGCCCTCGGTCAGCGCGATGTAGCGGTTGCCGACCAGGTTCCGGTAGCGCATCGTCGCGTGCGTCGTGGTGTCGAGGACCTGGCCGGAGTCGACGCTGAAGGTGACCATCGCCAGTTTGTCCTGGTAGATCGCGATCTTGTCGACCTGGCCGACCCGCACACCGGCGATCCGGATGTCGTCGCCCTTGTTCAGCCCGACCACGTCGGTGAAGACCGCCCGGTACTTCGTGGTCGCGTTGAAACTGATGTTGCCGATCGTCACGGCCAGCAGTGCCGTCGCGACCGTGGTGACGACGACGAAGATCGCCAGCCGCACGGTGTCGATCGAGGTCTTCTTGTCCAGCAGCTTCATTTGAGATTCACCTGCCCGCCGCGCATCAGGGGGCCCAGCATCAGGGTTGTCAGGTCCGGTACTTCGTCCGCCGGGATGCCCATCGCGGGGCCGGCCACGGCGTCGATCACCTTCTGCTCGGCCGGCGTACCGGCGCCGCCGGTGTCGCTGGCGAAGCCGGGCATCGCGCGGTTGAGCTGCAGGTTGACCGGGAAGCGGGTCTTCTTGCCGTGGTCACCGATCACGCCGTCCACACCCGTCACGTACGGCGCCGGGTTGTCCTGCGTGTACGGACCCGGGTGCTCCCCCGGCACGGTGTAGTTGCGGCCGACGCAGGTCGGGCCGCGGTGGTCGCCGAAGACCGGCGTCTCGTTCGGCTGGTACGGCGTGGGCTGGTTGGTGATCAGCTCGAGGTTGATGTTCAGCCGGCCGTCCCGGAACGTGTCGCTCAGCGTCGGGATGGTGTCGGTCATCACCTTGAGGAAGCAGGGGAACTCCGGCGAGTACCGCTCGAGCAGGTCCAGTACCGGCCTGCTCACCTCGCCGAGCCGGATCACCCGGTCCTCGTTCTCCTTGAGGAAGGCGTTGCCGGTCGTCGACAGCGTCTGCACGTCGGTGAAGAACGTCTGCAACTGCTTCTCCTTCTCCACCACCGTGTTGCCGGTGACGGTCAGGTTGCGCAGCGCGCGGGCCAGGTCGGGCGTGACGTCGCCGTAGATCTTGGCGACCTGGGTCAGCTTGGTCAGCGCCGCGATCAGGTTCGGCACGTTCGGGTTGAGCTTCTTCAGGTAGCCGTCGAGCTGGGTGAGGGTGTCGGCGATCTCGCTGCCGCGACCCTCCAGCGCGGTCGCCAGCGTGTTCAGCGTCGCGTTCAGATCGGCCGGGTCGACGGCCTGCAGCAGCGGCAGCGCGTCGTTCAGCACCTTCTCGATCTCGATGCCGACCGCGGTCTTGTCCCGCGAGATGGTGTCGCCGGCCTTGATCGCGCGGCCTTCGGGGCCGGGCGGTGGTACCAGGGCCACGTACTTCTCGCCGAACAGCGTCTTCGGCAGGATCCGCGCGCTGACCTGGGCGGAGATCTCCTTCACCTGGTCGGGCTTCAGGGCCAGGTGGACGGTGGCGAAGTCGCCGTCGGTGGAGACGTCGCGGACCTCGCCGACGATGATGCCGCGCAACTTCACGTCCGCGTGCCGGTTGAGCTGCAGGCCGATGTGACTGGTCTGCAGCTTCACGTCGACGGTCGCGGTGAAGACCTTCGCGTAGAAGGCGTAGGTCAGCCAGAGCAGGAAGCAGAGCATCAAGATGAAGGCGGTACCGAGCAGTCGTCTGGTCATCGGCTACCCCGCCAATCTGACGGTGGTCGTGGTGCCCCAGATCGCCATCGACAGCAGCAGGTCGACGACGTTGATCACGACGATGGAGGTCCGTACGGCGCGGCCGACCGCGACGCCGACGCCTGCGGGGCCGCCGGTCGCGTGGTACCCGTGGTAGCAGTGCACCAGGATCACCAGGACCGAGAAGACGAGCACCTTGCCGAAGGACCAGAGCACGTCGCCCGGCGGTAAGAACAGATGGAAGTAATGGTCGTACGTCCCGGTGCTCTGGCCGTAGAAGGTGGTCACGGTCAGCCGGGTGGCGAAGTACGAGGACAGCAACCCGACGACGTACAACGGCACGACCGCGATCAGCCCGGCGATGATCCGGGTGGTGACCAGGTAGGGCAGGGACGGGACCGCCATCACCTCGAGGGCGTCGATCTCCTCGCTGATCCGCATCGCGCCGAGCTGGGCGGTGAAGCCGCAGCCGACGGTTGCGGCGAGCGCGATGCCGGCGATCAGCGGGCCGATCTCGCGGGTGTTGATGTACGCGCTGACGAAGCCGGCGAAGGCCGAGGTGCCGATCTGGTTCAGCGCCGAGTAGCCCTGCAGGCCGACCTCGGTGCCGGTGAAGAAGGCCAGGAAGGTGATCACGCCGACGGTGCCGCCGATCACGGCGAGCGCCCCGGTGCCCAGCGTCACCTCGGCCAGCAGCCGGAGGATCTCGCGGCGGTACCGGGTGACCGACTTGCCGGACCAGGCCAGCGCCTTGATGTAGAAGGCGAGCTGCTCACCGAGCCGGTCGAGCGAGTTCAGCGGCTTCTTGACCAGGGTGTCGACGATCGAGGACATCGTCAGGCTCCCTTCGGCGGGACGAGCTGGAAGTAGATCGCCGTCATCGAGAAGTTCGCGACGAACAGCAGCATGAAGGTGATCACGACGGACTGGTTCACCGCGTCGCCGACACCCTTCGGGCCGCCGCCGGCGTTCACGCCCTTGTACGAGGCGACGACCGCGGCGATGAAGCCGAACACCAGTGCCTTCGCCTGGCCCTGCCAGAGGTCGGGCAGGTGGGCGAGCGCCGTGAAGGAGGCTATGTAACTACCGGGCGTACCGTCCTGGAGGACCACGTTGAAGACGTAGCCGCCCATCACGCCGACCACGCTGACGAAGCCGTTCAGGAAGAACGCGACCAGCATGGTGGCCAGCACCCGCGGGACGACCAGGCGCTGGATCGGGTCGATGCCGAGCACCATCATCGCGTCGAGCTCTTCGCGGATCTTGCGCGCGCCGAGGTCGGCGCAGATGGCCGAGCCGCCGGCGCCCGCGATCAGCAGCGCGGTCGCGATCGGCGACGCCTCCCGGACGACGGCCAGTACCGCGGCCGAACCGGTGAAGGCCTGCGCGCCGAACTGCTTGATCAGGCCGCCGACCTGCAGCGCGATCACCGCGCCGAACGGGATGGCGACCAGCGCGGTCGGGATGATCGTCACGCTCGCCACGAACCAGGCCTGCTGCAGGAACTCGCGCAGCTGGAACGGCCGCCGGACCGAGGCCCTAGCGGTGTCGAGCGCGAAAGCGAAGAGCGATCCTGCGTGCTTCAGCGGGGCGGTGGCGTCGACGGTCACGGGGCCCCCCGCCCTGGACTGAGGAGCGAAGCGACGAGGGAAGGGCGGGGGTTCAAGCCCCGTGACCAGCCGCGCGGCAGCGTGGCGTTCAGTGGAGTCACTGAGTCGTCACCACATCACTGGCGAAGGAGCCGGGGGGTGGCGTCACGCCGTTGTCCGCGCACCACTGGCCCGGTGGGCGCTGGGTCGGGCGCAGTACGCCGGAACTGGGCAGCTGCTGGATCGGGATCGGGGGCAGCGGCGGCAGCTCCTGGTCGGCCTCGGCCGCGAGCTCGTCGGCGTCCTTCTCCTCCGACATGCCGATCGGGCCGATCCGCTGCGCGTTCAGGAACTGGCGGACCACCGGCTCCTCGCTGGACAGCAGCATCTCGCGCGGGCCGAACATGGCCAGGTGCCGGTGGTACAGCAGGCCGATGTTGTCCGGCACCGTCCGGGCGGTGTTGATGTCGTGGGTGACGATCAGGCAGGTCGCCTGGGTCATCTCGTTCAGGTCGATGATCAGCTGGTTCAGGAACGCCGTCCGGACCGGGTCGAGGCCGGAGTCGGGCTCGTCGAAGAGCAGGATCTCCGGCTCGAGCACCAGCGCGCGGGCCAGCCCGGCCCGCTTGCGCATGCCGCCGGAGATCTCGCCCGGCAGTTTGCGCTCGGCGCCGACCAGGCCGACCATCTCCATCTTCTCCATCACGATGGAGCGGACCTCGGACTCGGACTTCTTGGTGTGCTCGCGCAGCGGGAAGGCGACGTTGTCGTACAGGTTCATCGAGCCGAACATGGCGCCGTCCTGGAACAGCACGCCGAACAGCTTGCGGACCTCGTAGAGCTGCCGCTCGGAGCAGGTCGCGATGTCGACGCCCTCGATGTGCACGTGACCCTTGTCGGGCTTGAGCAGACCGATCAGCGTCTTCAGGAATACGGACTTCCCGGTGCCGGAAGGGCCGAGCATGACGCAGATCTCGCCGGCCGGCAGGGTCAGGGACACGTCGCCCCAGATCAGCTGGCTCCCGAAGGACTTGGACAGTCCCTCGACACGGACCTCTACGCCCACCGGTCCTCCTCAACGGGTTCGTCGTGCAGCCCCGACCGACGTGCTTTCGCCGGTTCAACGAGGGCGCGGTTGCTTAGGTTACGCACGAGTACGGTTTTACGTAACCCCTGTGTGTCAAGTGTTCGATGACCGACGAGTCACGCTTCGGTCACGCACCGGAACCTTGGGAATCCTAGACCCGCCCCAGACATGCCGAAGGGCGGCCCCGTAGGACCGCCCTCCAACTGGTATCACTTCGTTGTGCGGCTGGGCCGCACAGGTCACTTGAGGGTGACGGTGGCGCCGGCGCCCTCGAGGGCTTCCTTCGCCTTCTCGGCCGAAGCCTTGTCGACCTTCTCGAGGATGGCCTTCGGCGCGCTCTCGACGAGGTCCTTGGCCTCCTTCAGGCCGAGGCTCGTGAGGCCACGCACCTCCTTGATGACCTGGATCTTCTTGTCGCCGGCCGACTCCAGGACGACGTCGAACTCGTCCTGCTCCGCGGCCTCTTCGGCCGGGGCACCCGGGGCGCCCGGAGCAGCGGCGACGGCGACGGGAGCGGCGGCGGTCACGCCGAACTCCTCCTCGAAGGCCTTCACGAACTCAGAGAGCTCGAGCAGGGTGAGGTCCTTGAACTGACCGAGCAGCTCTTCGGTGCTGAGCTTCGCCATTTTGGCGGTCCTTCCTTCACGTGTTGCTAGGTGATTACTGACTGGGGTCCTGCAGTGAATCGAACGCGTCAGCTGTCAGCTGAAGCGGTCTCCTCGGTGCTCGTCTCCTCGGCAGGTGCGTCGACCGCGTCTTGTACGGTCTCCGCAGCCGGAGCCTCGTCCGCCACGGGGGCGGCGTCGGCCGGCAGCTTGTCCTGCAGCGCCGCGAACAGGCGGGCAGCCTGTGCGAGCGGAGCAGCGAACAGCGACACCGCTTGCTGCGGGGCCGCCTTCATCGCACCTGCGAGCTTCGAGAGGAGAACCTCACGCGACTCCAGGTCAGCGAGCTTGGTGATCTCGTCGGAGCCGAGTGCCTTGCCGTCCAGCACACCGCCCTTGATGACGAGAAGGGGATTGGCCTTGGCGAAGTCACGCAGCCCCTTGGCCGCGACCACCGGGTCGCCCTTGATGAAGGCGATGGCCGACGGACCCTCGAGCAGGGAGTCGAACGACTCCACACCCGCGTCCTTGGCCGCGATCTTGGTCAGCGTGTTCTTCACCACGGCGTAGTGCACGTCGTCACCGAGCGTAGTGCGCAACTGCCGCAACTGCGCCACGGTGAGTCCGCGGTACTCGGTCAGTACGGCGGCGCCTGAGCTTCTGAAGTTCTCAGTCAGCTCCGCGACGTCGGCTGCCTTGTCCGGCCTCGCCATGGGTCTCCTTCCGCTCTGCGAATCCGCAGAGTTGGCTTCTCTTGCCGCGCAAGCCAAGACCCAGAAAATCGAAAACGCCCCTGCGCAGGCGCAAGGGCGTGAAAGAAACTGCTTCACTTACTTGTCACCTGCGCGGGCCGCCCACGAAATTCATGGGACTTTCAGTTGCTCCGGGAGCAACGACCAGCGGTCTTCGGCAGAGTCAAGAGTAACCGCCGGTGACACGACGACCAAATCGGTTACTCCGGCGCCTGCGGACGGGCCGGGATCCACCGGTTCATCGCGGTCGCGGCGCCCCAGCCGACCAGTCCCATGAAGAGTACTGCGGGCCCGAGCCCGGCCACCGCCGTCACCGCGGCGACCATGAACGGTCCCGCCCCACTCCCCGCGTCGGCGAACAACCGGAAAGCGCCGAGGAACTGCGCCCTGCCGACGGGTGGCGAGGCGTCGGCGCCGAGCGTCATGATCACGCCGGCCCCCAGGCCGTTGCCGACTCCCATCAGCAGCGCGACCGCCGTCAGCGAGGTGACCGAGTGGGTCAGCGGCAGCAGCAGGTGGGCCAGCCCGAGAACGAACATCGACGGTACTGCGACCCACTTGCGGCCGAAGCGATCCATCACGGAGCCGGCCGGATAGAAGAGCAGCATGTCCACGGCCCCGGAGATGCCGAAGATGATGCTGGTGGTCTGCGGATCCAGGCCGAGATGCTCGGCCCACAACGGGATCACGACTTGACGAGAGGCTCGGACCGCGCCGACGAGCAGTGCGCCGGAGCCGAGCGTTCGCAGTACCGGCAGATGTTCGCGGATGACGGCGGCGGTCGATTGCATGACTACTGGGTTGGCCATGCGCTTACGGCGTACGGACTCGATGTCGGGGAGGCTGAGCAGGACCACGCAGGCGAGCGCGGCGGCGACCAGATGGACCCAGTAGGCGCCGTCGGTACCGAGGAACTTCATCGCGAAGGCGCCGACGAAAGGGCCGATGAACGAGCCGATCCGGCTGACGCCACCGAGGGTCGAGAGCGCGCGGGCCCGCATGTTCAGCGGCACTGCTTCGCTGAGGTAGGCCTGGCGGGCCAGGTTCCAGACGGCTCCGGCGACCCCGGTGAGGGCGATCGCGATCGCCAGACCCCAGACCGTCGGTACGACCAGGCAGCCGACCAGCGCGGCGGTGACCAGGACGGTGGCGAGCACCATCGCGCGGCGCTCCCCGACACGGGTCGCCAGCGTGCCGGCCGGGATGTCGCCGATCACCTGACCGAGACCGGCAGCGGCGACGACCAGACCGGCGACCGCGACTGGAGCGCCGAGCTGGAGCGCGGAGAGTGCGACGACGGGCGCGATCGCCCCTGAGCCGATGCCGTACAGCAGCGCCGGCAGATAGACCGAAGGCGCGATCTTCCAGAGGCTGACGGGGTCTGCCATTTAAGGCTCGGCTGTCTCCAAGGCGAGGATCCTGAACTCACTCAACGTATCCCGGGCCACCTCGGCCAGCGATCGCGTCTCACCGTCGGCGATCCACTGCACGAAGGCGATCGAGAAGACGGTGACGCAGGTCTCTGCCGCCAGCGTCGCCGCCGGGTCCTTGATGCCGCGCTTGCGGAGTGCTTCGGTGACCGCGGTCGCGAGGCCGGCGAGCTTCAGCAGCTCGCGCTCCTTGAGGGGCTGGTTGGCCTGGATCACCTGATGCCGCTTTCTCGACCAGGTACGCCGGTCTTCGGTGAAGTACTCGGCGACCTGGGTCAGCGCGGTGGCGACCAGGCCCAGCGGGGTGCTCGGCGGCGCGGCGGCGATGCCGTCGACGAACGCCTGCCGCAGCTGGTCCTGGCCGTCGAAGAGGACTTCCTTCTTGTCGGCGAAGTGCCGGAAGAAGGTGCGCTCGGTCAGTCCGACGCTGTTGGCGATCTCGCCGACCGTCGTCTGCTCGAAGCCCTGCTCGACGTACAGCTCCAGCGCGGCGACGCGCAGCCGATCCGTCGCGCCCGGCTCCCATCGCACCATGCGGACAGTCTAGTTGATGACAGTGACTGACATAGCGAGCTAGTGTGGTTGATGTCAGCCACTGACATAACTTTTCCGAGGAGAATCCCATGCGCGTATTCGTCACCGGAGCATCCGGCTGGATCGGCTCCGCCAGCGTCGACGAACTGCTCGCCGACGGACATCAGATCGTCGGCCTCGCCCGCTCGGACGCTTCCGCGGCTTCACTGGCCGCCAAGGGCGTGGAGGTACTGCGCGGCGACCTCGACGATCTCGAGGTACTACGGACCGGCGCGGCCGGCGCCGACGCGGTCATTCACCTGGCGAACAAACACACCTTCGACGCCGCCGCGAACAACGCCGAGCGGATCGCCGTCCAGACGATCGGCGACGAACTCGCCGGGTCGGGGCGACGGCTGCTGATCGCCGGCGGAATGAACCCGGTCCCTGGCCGCGCCTCGACCGAGGCCGACCGCTCCCCGCACCACGGCCCCGATAGCCCTCGCGGCGGAGCCGAGAACCTCGCGTTGTCCTACCAGGACAAGGGCGTGCACCCGATCGTCGTACGCTTCGCCCCGACCGTCCACGGCGCCGGCGACCACGGCCTGATCCGGATGCTCGTCACCGGAGCCCGGGCGGCCGGCTTCTCGGCGTACGTCGGCGACGGCGCCAACCGCTGGCCCGCCGTCCACCGCTCCGACGCCGCCCGCTTGGTTGCCCTAGGCATCAACAAGGCCCCGGCCGGCGCCATCATGCACGCCGTCGCCGAGGAAGGCGTCCGCACCCACGCAATCGCCGGAGCAATAGCTGACGGCCTGAACCTCCCCGCCACCTCCGTCACCCCGGAGGACGCAATCACCCACCTCGGCTGGCTCGGCGGCTTCTTCGCCATGGACCTACTAACGTCCAGCACCGCCACCCAAACCCTCCTGGGCTGGACCCCAACCGGCCCAACCCTCCTGGAAGACCTGAAGACAAACAGCTATTTCCACAAGTAAGCGGTCAGGCCTTGTCTCTGGGCAGATGGAAGTCGTCTGACTCCTGGTTGACGAGAGTGTCCTGGTCAGCACGGAAAGCTTCGAGCGCGACATCCGGCGCAGAACGGGACAGCACTGCGAACTCAGGGCACGAGACGAACTTGCGCGGGGCGCCCAGCGGGGTGGAGGCAAGGTCACCGGATCCGATCGGCGACTCAGATGGCGTGCTCTCGGGCTGTCCGCTCATCTGGCCATCATCGCCGGAAGTCGGCACATGGTGCTATCGCATAAGCACCATGTGCCTGGAGCGGCCCGGGTCAGGAGAGGACGGCGAGGGCGTCGATCTCCACCAGCATCTGGGGGAGGGGGAGGCCAGTGAAGACGGTGGTGCGGGAGGGGAGGATGCCGCTCGGGGTGCGCGGGGTGACGAACTCGGCGTAGGCCTCGTTCATCGGGGCGAAGTCGTCGCGGGTGGTGAGGTAGACGCGGAGCATCAGGACGTCGTCGAAGGTGGCGCCGCCGGCCTTCAGGATCGCCTCGATGTTCTGCAGGACGCGGGTGGTCTGCGCCTTGACGTCGCCCTCGTTGACGAACGCGCCGCTCTCCGGGTCGACCGAGCCCTGGCCGGACACCTGCAGCACGTTGCCCTTGCGGACTCCCTGGGAGAACACCGGCATCGGCGCGGGGGCGTCGGGGGTGGAGATGGCGGTCTTGTCAGACATTTCGAGGGTTCCTCTCGATCAGTTGTCGTAGGTCAGTTGCTGTAGTCGGCGCCGATGGCGGCCGTGGTGGCGAGCAGGTCGGGCAGCAGTTCCAGCACCTGCTCATAGTTGAGCAGAACGTCCGGTACCGACACCGAGACGGCCCCCACCACCCGGCCGGAGCGCTCGGTGATCGGCGCCCCGATGCAGTTGATGAACGACTCGTGCTCGGCCCGGTCGTGCGCCCATCCCTGCGACCGGACCAGGTCGAGCTCGTCGCGCAGCTCGTCCGGGCCGGAGATCGTGTTCGGCGTGAACCGGTGGTACTCGATGGTGTTCAGCAGGCCTTCCCGCTGGCGCTTCGGCTGCGCGGCGAGCAGCACCTTGCCGACTGCGGTGCAGTGCAGCGCCGCCGGTACGCCGATCTGGCTGTACATCCGCACCGACTGCACACTGTCGAGCTTGTCGATGTAGATGACCTGCCCGTTCTCGTATGCCGCCAGGTGCACCGTCTGCCCGGTCCGCTGGTTGAGCTGCCGCAGATGTGGAGCAGCAACAGCCCGTACTACGTGCTGCTCCCTCGCGGAGTCGGCCAAAGAGAACAGCCGGGACCCCAGCCGGTAGCGGTGCGCCTCATCGCGGCGAACGAACCGCTCGACCTCCATGGTCCGCAGCAGCCGGAGCACTGTCGTCTTGTGGACGTCGAGCTCGGTAGCGAGCTGGTCCAGCGACCGGTCCCCCTCCCCCAGGCTCACCAGGATCTGCAGGGCTCTAGCCAAACTCTGACTCACACCACACCTCCCATCAGCGCTGGGGACCTGATCCCGGCCGGACCCACTTGGGTGTTGGCCCAGTCGTCATCGGAGCAGTCCAGCAACGCCTGCCGCACCCGGGCGTCCGGAAGCGTCGCATGGTCGTCCGGCACAGCCAGCACGGCCGCAGCACTCAGGTGTCCCAGCCGTAGCCGCTGCTCCATCGGCAACCCCTGCAGCGTCGCAGCCAAGTAGCCGGCTGCAAAGGCATCCCCTGCACCGACCGGCTCCACGACCTCGACGGTGAGCGCCGGTACTTCGGTACGCCGCCCACCCGGCTCCAGCGCGAGCGCCACATGAGCATCCGACTTCACCACGATGGTCGCGCGCGCCCCGAACAGCTCGCGCAGCTCGTCGGGATCACCGGTGCCCGCAAAGAGAGCAGCCTCGTCCGCACCGATCAGCACTACGTCAGCCGCCCGCAGCAGTCGCCACAGTGGAGCAGGATCGGTGTCCCGCCACAGCGCCGGCCGCCAGTTGAGGTCCACGCTCAAGGTGAAGCCCAGGGTGTCCCGCAGCGCGGCCAGCCGGTCCAGCAACGCAGCCGCCGTCGTAGAGATAGCCGCAGTGATCCCAGTGGTGTGCACCAGCTCCGCACCGACCAACCGGTTGCGCACTGCGGGCCGGTCCAAGAAGTCGGCATCCATAGCCGCCGCAGCGGAGCCGGAGCGGTAGTAGTGCATCCGTGTCCGGCCGTTGATCGTGTGCTTCACGTAGAGCCCGGTCGGCCGGGTCGGGTCGTCCTCTACTCCGCCTACCTCGACCCCGCGACTCTCCAGGTCGCTCAAGACGTGCCGCCCGAAGCCGTCGGCGCCGAGTCGCGAGATCCAGCCCGTCGGAATCCCCAGCGCGGCGAGTCCACCCGCGACATTGCACTCGGCGCCACCGACCGACCGGCGGAATGTCTCGACATCCTCCAGCGGGGCACCGGTCTCGGCGGCGAGCATGATCATCGCCTCGCCCAGACAGACCGCCCGAGGTACCAGATCGGCCATCGATGAGTCCTCTCGGGCGGGATGTCGTTGACGGAAGTTCTGGCGTGATGCTACAACCGAGACGTCAGAATGCGCAACGAGCGTTGCGCAGAACGCAACCAGCGCAGAGGACGTCATGTCAGCTTCGTACGATGCCGCCGCCGTCGCAGCCCTGGCCGACCAGCAGGTGAGCTGGCGGGACAAGGCGCTGCCGCCTGCTTTCTGGGGCCGGACCGTCGCCGACGTACTGGCCGGCAAGCCGCGATTGTCCGAGCTGCCGACTCCCCTGCTCACCCTGTCCGCGCCCGGCCTGCAGCACAACGTCCAGACGCTCGCCCGCTGGTGTACCGAGCACGGGGTCCAGTTGGCGCCGCACGGCAAGACGACGATGGCTCCGGCACTCTGGGCCAAGCAGCTCGAGGCAGACGCTTGGGGAATCACGCTGGCGAACGTCTTCCAGCTAGGAGTCGCCCGGGCTTACGGGGTGAGCCGGGTGATGGTCGCCAACTCGGTGGTCTCGCCGCTGCAGCTCCGGTGGATCGCCGACGAGCTCGCGGCCGACCCCGAGTTCAGCGTGATGGTGTGGGCGGATTCGGTGCGCACTGTCGAGATCATGGAGGCGGCGCGGGCAGCACACGTCGATGCGGGGGCGCGGCAGCTCGACGTACTGGTTGAGGTCGGTGGTGTCGGTGGGCGGACAGGGGCTCGTGGTGCCGAGACAGCGCTGGCTGTGGCCGCTGCAGTTGCAGCTGCCCCGACGCTGCGGCTTGCGGGGGTTGCTGGCTATGAAGGGGCGATCGCGCACGGGGCCTCCGACGAGGGGCTCGAGCATGTCCGCTCCTATCTGCGGGACCTGGCTGCTGTGCACCAGAGCCTCAAGTACGACGACGGCGTAGTACCGGTCGTCAGTGCGGGCGGTAGCGCGTACTTCGAGCAGGTGGCGCAGGTGCTCGCTCCGCTGGCTAAGGAAGGTGCAAGGGTCGTACTGCGGTCCGGCGCCTACATCGCGCACGACGACGGGTACTACCGGGAGATCTCGCCGCTGGGCCTCGACCCGCGGACGGATGGCGAGCAGCTGGTGCCGGCCATGCACGGCTGGATCCGGGTCACCTCACAACCCGAACCAGGGTTGGCGATCTTCGATGCCGGTAAGCGGGACTTGCCATTCGACGAAGGCCTGCCCGAGCCGCAGCTGCTGCGGCCGCGATCCGCCGACGAGCACGTGCGGCCGGTCGAGGGCATGACCGTGACGAAGATGAACGACCAGCACGGCTTCCTGCGCTTCCCATCGGACATCCCCCTGGTGATCGGCGACGAGTTGCGGGTCGGCCTGTCCCATCCCTGCACTACATTCGACAAGTGGGGCCTGATCCCGGTCATCGACGATCCCGCCGCAGATGACCCCGTGATCGTCGACCTTGTCCGAACCTTCTTCTCATGACAGACCTACTGATCACCGGCGCGACCGTCATCGACGGGACCGGCTCACCGGGCGTGCGGGCCGATGTGGTCGTCGACGCGGGCCGGATCGTGGCCATCGGCGACTACCTGCCGGGCAGCGTCAGTGCCGGCCGCACCATCGACGCGACCGGGCTGGTCGTGGCCCCCGGCTTCATCGACATGCATGCGCACTCGGACCTGCAGATCCTGGCCAACCCGGACCATACGGCCAAGGTCAGCCAGGGCGTCACGCTCGAGGTGCTCGGCCAGGACGGACTGTCCTTCGCCCCGATCGACGACCCGACCAGAACCGCGGTACGACGCCAGATCGCGGGCTGGAACGGCGAGCCCGACGACTTCGACTTCTCCTGGTCGACCGTCGCCGGCTACCTGGATCGGCTCGACCAGGGCATCGCCTGCAACGCGGCGTACCTGGTCCCGCAGGGCACCTTGCGGATGATGGTGGTCGGTACTGCGAACCGCCCCGCCACTCCAGCCGAGCTGGACGAGATGAAGCGGCTCCTGGCCCAGGGGCTGCAGCAGGGCGCGGTCGGGATGAGCAGCGGGCTCACCTACACGCCCGGCATGTTCGCCGACACCACGGAGCTCGTCGAGCTGTGCAAGGTGCTCGCGGAGTACGACGGCTACTACAGCCCACATCAGCGCTCCTACGGCAAGGGCGCGCTGGAGGCGTACGGCGAGATGATCGACATCGCCCGGCAGTCCGGCTGCGCACTGCATCTGACTCACGCGACGATGAACTTCGAGCCGAACAAGGGCCGCGGCGTCGACCTGCTCGCGATGATCGACGAGGCGCTCGCCGACGGCGCCGACATCACCACCGACACCTAT
This sequence comes from Kribbella koreensis, assembly GCF_039525325.1. Lineage (NCBI taxonomy): Bacteria > Bacillati > Actinomycetota > Actinomycetes > Propionibacteriales > Kribbellaceae > Kribbella > Kribbella koreensis. The sequence continues at coordinate 685,430 of NZ_BAAAHK010000013.1, read as the reverse complement.
CCATACTTGCCCGGGGCAACCACTCTGTCGGCGATCCTGCCGAGCTGGAGCGCCGAGGGCGGCTCGGACGCGCTGCTCGCCCGGCTGGCCGATCCGGCCGACCGCGAGCGGATCACCTACGAGCTGGAGCAGATCGGCACCGACGGCTGCCACGGCTGCGTCACCGACTGGAACACGATCGAGATCGGCGGGGTCAAGAACGCGACGCTCAGCGGCGCGGTCGGCAACACCGTCGCGGAGATCGCGGCCGGGATCGGCAAACCGCCGTCCTGGGTCTTCTTCGACCTGCTGATCCGCGACAATCTCGCGACGACGATCCTGCAGCACGTCGGCCACGAGGAGAACGTGCAGGCGATCATGAAGCACCCGACGCACACGGGTGGTTCGGACGCGATCCTGGTCGGCGGCAAACCGCACCCGCGGGCATGGGGCACCTTCCCCCGGTACCTGTCCCAGTACGTCCGTGAGCTGGGCGTTCTCGAGCTCGCCGACTGCATCCACCACCTCACCGGCCGGCCCGCCAAGCGGCTGCGGCTGACCGATCGGGGGCTGGTCCGCGAGGGGTACCACGCGGATCTCGTGCTCTTCGACCCCGCCGGCGTGCGGGACACCGCGACCTTCGACAACCCCCGCCAGCAGGCGGAGGGCATCCCCTGGGTGCTGGTCGACGGCGTCCCCGTCATCGAGAACGGCCACCGCACCGACGCGTTGCCCGGCCGCGCCATCCGCCGCACCGATGTCGCCTCTGCCGCCCCCGTTGCCCCCGCCGCTCCTGTTGCCCCTGCCGGCCCCGCTGCGCCTGCCGGCCCTGCCGCCCCTGAGGAAGGACCTAGATGACCACCCTTGACCTGCTCCGCGCCGATCGGGTGCTGAGCGTCGTACGCGCGCCGGCCCTCGACGACGCCCGCGACCTGTGCTCCGCACTAGTTGCCGGCGGCATCCATGTGATCGAGCTGACGTTCACCACCCCCGACCTCCCCCGGCACCTCGAGCGGGCCGCTTCCGGTGATACCGGAGCAGTGGTCGGCGCCGGTACCGTGCAGACCGCCGCGCAGGCTCAGTCAGCCATCGACGCGGGCGCGGCCTTCCTGGTCACGCCCGGGCAGGGCCCCGAGGCCGCGGCGATCGTCGCGGCCTCGAAGAACGCCGGGATCCCCATCGTGCTCGGGTCCTTCACCCCTTCCGAGGTGATGACGGCGCTGGCGCTCGGCGCGGACGCGGTCAAGATCTTCCCCGCGCACCACCTCGGCCCGAAGTACCTGAAGGACCTCAACGGCCCGTTCCCCGGCGTGCCGCTGGTGCCGTCCGGCGGCGTCAACGCCGGCAATGCCAAGCAGTTCCTCGAAGCCGGCGCGCTCGCGGTCAGCGCCGGTACCGACGTCGTCTCCCCCGCCGACATCACCGCTGCCAACTGGTCCCAGATCACCAGCAACGCCAAGGCTTTCTGCGCCGCATTGAGCTGAGTCCCGCCCCCATTCCGCCCCCACCCCACCCCTCGGAGCGTCCCCATGTCCGGAGCCATCGACTGGCTGCACCATGACACCGCAGGCTTGCTGCTGCTGTGTCTGGTGGCCATCGCGCTGCTGTTGTTCCTGATCATCAAGATCAAGCTCGAACCGTTCATCTCGCTGCTCGCCACCGGCCTGTTCCTGGCCCTGGCCGCCGGGCTGAACGTCCGGACCATCGTCGGTACGGCGCTCAAGTCGAGCGACTCCGTGCTGGAGAAGGGCTTCGGCGGCATCCTCGGCCATATCGCCGTCATCATCGGCCTCGGCACCGTGCTCGGCGCGCTGCTGGAGAAGTCCGGCGGCGCCGACGTGCTCAGCCGCCGGTTGCTGAAGCTGTTCGGGCCGAAGGGCACCCCGGTCGCGATGGGCCTGGTCGGCCTGATCTTCGGCATCCCGGTCTTCTTCGACATCGGCATCTTCGTGCTCGCGCCGCTCGTGTACGTCGCCGCGAAGCGCGGCGGCAAGTCGCTGGTGCTCTACGCCTTGCCGGTCCTGGCCGGCCTCTCGATGACGCACGCGTTCCTGCCACCCCACCCCGGTCCGACCGCCGTCGCCGGACTGCTGCACGTCGACATGGGCTGGCTGATCATCATCGGCCTGGCCTGCGGTCTGCCCGCGTTCGCCGTGGCCGGCATCGTCTGGCCGCTCTACATCGCTCCCCGGGTGCCGGTGAGCGTGCCGGACGAGTTCATCGCCGCCGAGGTCGAGGGCGAGGAGAAGCCCGAACCGTCACTGGGGCTGGTGATGGCGGTCATCCTGCTGCCGCTGGTACTGATCCTCGGCGCGACCTTCGGCACCCTGATCCTCGACCCGCATCGCGATCTGCTGAGCTTCCTCACATTCCTGGGCAACCCGGCTGTGGCGCTGTTGCTGGCCGTCCTGCTTGCGTACTACCTGCTCGGCGTACGGCGTGGCATGACGAACGCGGAGTTCAGCGAGCTGAGCAGCAACTCGCTCAAGCCGGTCGGCATGATCCTGCTCGTCGTCGGCGCCGGCGCCTTCTTCGGCGCGGTCATCTCGGCGACCGGTGTCGGTGCCGCTCTGGCAAAGAGCCTTTCCAGTGCTGGCCTTCCGGTGCTGCTGCTCGCGTACGTCATCTCGTGTGGTCTGCGGATCGCGCAGGGCTCGGCGACCGTGGCGATCGTGACGACCGGTGGCATCGTCGGCCCGCTGCTGACGACCGACGGCTACTCGCAGGCGCATCTCGCGCTGATCGCGGCGGCCATCTGCGCCGGCTCGATCATCCTCAGCCACGTCAACGACGGCGGCTTCTGGATCGTCGCGAAGTACTTCAACATGACCGTCAAGGAAACCCTGCTGACCTGGTCGGTCCTCGAAACCATCCTCTCCCTGGTCGGCTTCGGCATGGCCTCCCTGCTCTGGGTGATCATCTAGTCGGACGCTGCCACGGTGATGCTGCCGCCGGTGGTGCGCACGTGGAGCTGACGTTCAGCACCCAGCTCGTTGGGCAGGTCGAGCTGGGTGCTGCCGTTCAGTGCGGCGGCGTCGATGGCGTACGAACCGGTCGGTACGAGCAGCTGAACCGACCCGTTCGTCGTGTTCGCCACGACGTTGCGCGGCGGGCTGTCGAAGGACAGATCCACCGAGCCGTTCCGGGCGTTCACCGACACTTGCTGGCTCTGCAGCTGGACCGCGTTGATCGAGCCGTTGCCGACGACCAGCCGGACATCGCCGGCCAGCCCGACCAGGTCGACCGAGACGCCCGAGGTGGTGAGCTTCACCGAGGCGGCTCTCGGCACCCGGACGGTCAGGTCGATCCGGCAGCCCGAACCGCGGCAGGCCGTGCTGATCTGCAGTTCCTCCCCCGCCGACTTGCGCACGTCGACCGACGGCTCGAGCTTGGTGTAGGTCCCGCCGACGGTGACGTGCACCTTGTCGTCGGTGCTCGGCGTCACCGTGACCGGTACGTCGGTGACGATGCTGACCCCGTTGCGCGGCAGGGCGTAGGCCGAGGAGACGTCGTAGTCGACCTTGCCGCGAATCGTGGCGACGGTGACGGCACCACCGCCAAGGACCAGGGCGATGACCGGGATCAGGCCGAGGGTGAGCAGCCTGCGCTGGGCTCCGGTGAGACTCATCAGCTCTCCAGGAACTTCAGTACTGCGCGGACTCTCCGGTGCTCACCGTCGGTGGGTGCCAGGCCGAGCTTCGCGAAGATGTTGCTGATGTGCTTCTCCACCGAGCCTTCGCCGACCACGAGCGCCTGCGCGATGCCGGCGTTCGAACGTCCCTCGGCCATCGCTCTTAGGACGTCCTGTTCGCGCGGGCTCAGGGCTGCGAGTGGGTCAGCCTTGCGGGATCGGACCAGGAGTTGGGAGATCACCTCGGGGTCGAGCGCGGCACCACCGGCCGCGACTCGGCGGAGTCCGTCGATGAACTGGTCGACGTCCGCGACGCGGTCCTTGAGCAGGTAGCCGACACCGCCGGGGTTGTTGCCGATCAGCTCGCTCGCATACCGCTCCTCGACGTACTGCGAGAGCACGAGCACCCCGATCTCCGGCGACCGCCGGCGGATGACCAATGCTGCCCGCAGCCCTTCGTCGGTGAAGGTCGGCGGCATCCTCACGTCGACGACACAGACATCCGGCCGATGCTCATCGACCGCCTTGAGCAGCCCGTCCCCATCTCCGACCACAGCCAGTACTTCGCAGTCCTGCTCGTCCAGCAGCCGCACCAGCCCTTCCCGCAACAACACCGAGTCCTCGGCAATCACGACTCTCATCGGTCCTCCACAGGCTGTGTGTCCGGGCCACAGGGGACCTCGACGGTAAGGATGGTCGGGCCGCCGAGGGGGCTGACTACGGCGAACTTGCCGTCGACGCCGGAGACTCGGTCGGCGAGGCCGCGGAGGCCGGTGCCCAGGTCTGCGTCGGCGCCGCCTTTGCCGTCGTCGGTGACGGTGATGCGCAGTACGTCGTCGTTGCGGTGGATGCTGACCTCCGCCCGGGCTGCCTTGGCGTGCTTGGCGACATTGGTCAGCGCCTCGGTGACGACGAAGTACGCGATCGCCTCGATCGTCAGAGACGGCCTCGGCGACACCTGTACCTCCACCCGCACCGGCAACGGCGCCCGGGCCGCCACCGCCGAGATCGCCGCGTCGAGCCCGCGATCGGTCAGTACCGGAGGATGCAGCCCTCTGGTCAGATCCCGTAGCTCGCCGATCGCAAGCAACGCCTCCGCGTGCGCCTCAGCGATCAGCTCCTGCAACCCGCCATCCACACCAGCCGCTTTGTTCTTGGCCCGGCCGAGCGTCATCGCCAGCGAGACCAGCCGCTGCTGAGCGCCGTCATGCAGATCCCGCTCCATCCGGCGGCGCTCAGCCTCAGCCGAGTCCACGACCTTCTGCCGGCTCGTGACCAGCTGATCGACACGCTCGGCCAGCTCACCCGTCTCGGACCGGCCCAGGCACGCCCTGGCCAGTTGGGCATCCCTGGCCGACAGCCCGCGGATCAGCAGCGGCGAGACGAGCAGCAGGAAGACCAGCGCCACCCCTGCGACGCTCAGCGCCTCGCCGGCCGCGTCGACGGTGAACGGACCCAGCTGCGCCTGGGCAGCCGCGAACTTGGAGAAGTACAGCGGGAGCGCCATCAGCACCGGCGGTACCGACCAGGCCAGGACCACCCCGGCCAGGCCGAGCATCGCGAGCGGGAGCAGCAGTACGAAGTACAGGACCTGACGCCACAGCCCCCGGTCGGACAGTGCGGCCCGGGCGTCGGCGATGGTCGAACCGGTCCGCTGCGGCGGGATGAGCCCGCGGATCACCTGGTTGCGGGTCAGCAGTGCGCGGGACCGCTCCATGCCGCCCAGTGCGTACACGCCCCGGTTCGCCCAGACGGTGAGTGGCAGGCCGAGGTACGCCAGCGGCAACCCGAGCACCCCCACGCAGAGCAACGCCAGGACCAGCAGTCCCCCGCCGACCACGACAGCCGTGTCCAGTACCAGGTGCACGGTCGCCAGCCACAGGTACGGCGAACGCCACAGCCCCCACGGCGTCCGGGGCACGGCGCTCTCGCTGGGGGTATTGGCCACAGGCAACAACCTACGGCGCTGGGTGATCACCCGGCAGCCGGGAAACCCCCGAACCCACCGGGGGTTATCCCCCGGTCCGGTTCGTGGGTTGGCCGGGCTGTGCCATGGCACACATCGAGGAATTCTCGAGGGCATGACGACGCTGATGAACAACGTGCTGGGAGACGCCATCGACGACCGGGTCGCCGAGGCGCTGGACGACTACCTGGCCGAGGGGCGGCTGGACGGGAAGATCCGTCCGCGCCGATCCGCGGTCGGCATCGCGACCCTGGTCGCGGGCGGAGTGGCGGTCGTGCTGCTGCCTTGGGTGCTGATCCTTGCCGCCACCCTGCCGTCGACCTACGAGGCCAACAACTGGAACCTCGCCTGGATCGGGCTCGACCTGGCCATCGCGGTGACCGCCGGTCTGACTGCCTTCCTCCTGCGCCGCCACGATCCGCGCGCGGCGCTGACCGCGGTCGCGGCCGGGACCTTGCTGATCGCGGACGCCTGGTTCGACATCAACACCTCCGGTCCCGGTCTCGACCACCGACTCGCGCTCGCCCAAGGCCTGGTGCTGGAGGTCCCGCTGGCGATCTGCGCGTTCGTTCTCGCCAGCAGGACCCTCCGGCCGCGTCCCGAGCGGGTGACTATCGGCCTATCAGTTCCAGCACGGGTCCCTCGTGTAGCGCCGAGTAGACCCGATCGCGTAGTCGATTGGCCTCAGCATCGGTCAGCGTCCGGTCGAGCGGTCTGAGGACCAGCCTGACCAGCACGTTCCGCTGTCCTTTTGTGAGCTGAAGGCGTTCGCGAGCAGCCGCGGGCAGGTCGTCGTACGACGTCTCGCCGCGTACCTCGACCGACTCCGCCGCCTCGGCGTCGGCGCCCAGGGCCTGCCGGACCCGGTCGCCGAGCACCTCGTCGGAGATGTCGACGTCGGGGCCGACCACGACCGACAGGTCGCGGCGTACGGCGGGCATCGCCGAGACCGGCTTGTACGGCGTGAGGTCCAGCATTTGCTCGGCGACTCGTGGATCGGTTGACCTGAGCAAGCGGATGTCCCTGATCCCCTTGCGCAACATGAGCAGCCGGTCGAGACCGGGGCCCATCGCGAGTCCCGTCCAGCTCTCGTCCAGCCCGGCCTTGCGGAGTACCGCGGGAGCCGCGACTCCGCACTCGCCGATCTCGATCCATTGGTCGTCGAGCAGGACGTCGATCTGGCGGCCGTGGATCGTGTACGGGTGGACGGCAGGGACTGTGCGGTAGGTCTGGCCGGGGAGGACGGTCTCGACGAGCTTGGCGATCATGGCTTCCAGTTCGGGCTCGCCGAGCGTGACGTTGCGGCTGATCCGCCAGAGGTCGAGCTGGTGCGGCGTACCGGTGTGCTGCCAGTCGACGGAGTCGCGGCGGTAGCAGATGCCGGCGCAGACCATCAGCACGTCGGATGCCTCTGATGTAGCCAGCTCGCGCAGGGCGGGCGGGATCATTGCGGAGGTGTGGCTTCGCAGTACTTGGGTTGGTGAGGCGTAGCGGGTGTAGCGCTCCTCGCGGGTGACGGCGCCGGCGGCGTACCCGAGGTTGTCGTAGTTGTCGGCCAGGGTGACGACGGGGTGATCCCGGCGCGTCCAGATCTCCGTGTACGGCCAGGCCTGGCCGAGCGCGGTGCGGATCTGGTCGACGACCAGTTGGATCGCGTGCGGGCCTTGGGCCGGGTCGGCCAGGTCGCGCAGAGCAAGGTTGGCGTTCAGTTCTTCAGCGGTCAGTACAGACATTTCGGTTCTCTCCTGTGAGCAGCGGGTCCGGGGAACAGACACCCCGACCGGCCGCGGTCACCTCAGGAGAGAGCGCAGCAGCGACTCACCCCGTCGGCACCACTGTGCCGGCCGGGGCGCAGAAATCGCTGCCCGTACTGCCTCATACCCCCCACTTTACCTGCCGCCGCCAACCACGCGGCGGGTTTGTGGGGACGGGGCCACTTTGTGCTTCAGCTGAGCCAATCTGGCCGGAGGAATTGCTCAGGTCGAGCACAAAGTGGGCGAGAGACTACCGACGACCGGGTACTGGAGTTGGCGCGGAAGGCTGGCTGGGGGTGCCCGGGGTACCGCGCCGATGCGTGGAAGGATCGGTGGCATGCGATGGATCGACGGTCTGGAAGCGGCCGCTGGCGAGAAGCTCCCGGAGCCCGTGCACCGGTACTTCCGCCAGGGCTCCGCCGGCGGGATCAGTGTCGGCGAGGCGGTGGCGGCGTGGAGTTCGTACCGCTTCCGTCCGCGGGTGCTGACTGATGTGTCGACCGTTGATCTGACGACGACCGTGCTGGGGACGCCGGTCCAGCTGCCCGTGCTGGTGGCGCCGACGACGCTGCAGCGCCAGGCCGATCCGGACGGCGAGCTGGCGATGGCCGCTGGGGTCGGCGCGGCCGGGTCGGCGCTCGCGGTGTCGAGCAACGCCGGTACTACGTTCGCGGCGGTCGGCGAGGTCGGTACGCCGTGGTGGGTGCAGATCTATGTAGTTCGGAACCGCGACATCACGCTGAAGATGCTGGATGCTGCCGTCGCTGGGGGCGCGCGGGCCGTAGTACTGACCGCTGACACACCCGTGGTCGGACGCAAAGAGGATGACGGCCCGACTGTCTGGACGGTGGCCCCCACTGACCACCTGCTGGCCAACCTCCCCGCTGGCGACTATGCCGACGACGACCTGGCCAAAGCCGACGACCTCACCCCCGACGTCATCGGCTGGCTCACCGAACGCACCGGCCTCCCCGTCCTGGTCAAAGGCGTACTCCGAGGCGACGACGCCAAACGCTGCTCAGACGCCGGCGCCGCAGGCATCATCGTCTCCAACCACGGCGGCCGCCAACTGGACGGAGCAATCCCCACCGCCCAGGCTCTCCCCGAGGTAGCCGCAGCCCTCTCCGGCACTACCACCGAACTCTACGTAGACGGCGGAATCCGCCGAGGCGAACACATCCTCGCCGCCCTGGCCCTAGGCGCCCGAGCCGTCCTACTAGGCCGCCCCGCCCTCTGGGCCCTCACAGTCGACGGCTCTTCCGGAGTCACCCGCCTACTCACAGACCTAGCCGAAGAACTAGAACACGCCATGCGCCTAGCCGGCGCCCGCACCCTCACCGACCTAACCCCAGACCTCCTCACCAGCTAGCTCCCCCACCAGCACCTGTCTCTCACAACGCCCCACCACTCCGGCCATCCCACCTGCCCCGACCTGCCCGCAACTACCCCAATCAACCCCGCCCCAGACCCAAGCAAGCAACACAACAGCCTCGCGCCCAGCACCACCCCGGACACTCGCCCGCAGCATGAGCACCCCGCCGTCCTGCTCACACCTAGCCAGCTGGCGCAGGAGCACACCACCCGGTACGACGTCCGGCGGCCCTCCGACGCCCGACCTCGCTCTCACCAAGCGGGCGCAGCACGCATGTGCTCGCAAAGGGCGGGCGGGAGCGCCCGGAGCAGGGAGCGGCGTAGGAGCGAGCGGCGCTGGGCGCGTGGGGTCAGCATCACCCCAGACGGTCGCCTCTGGGCGGGACAGCACCTAGCTCTCGCCACGCGGGCGCAGCACGCGCGCACTCGCAGAAGAGCGGGCGCAGCACGCATGTGCTCGCAAAGGGCGGGCGGGAGCGCCGGAGCAGGGAGCGACGTAGGAGCGAGCGGCGCGGGGCGCGTGGGGACAGCAGAACGCCCCGGTCGGGAGACCGGGGCGTTCTGGTGAAGACGAAAAGCGGGAGGCTCAGGCCTCTACGTTCTCCTCGAGCAGGTTGCGGGTCAGGTTGGGGTCAACCTGGACGCCCGGACCCATCGTCGTCGAGAAGACGGTCTTCTTGATGTAGCGACCCTTCGAGCTGGAGGGCTTCAGCCGGAGAATCTCCTCCAGTGCGGCGCCGTAGTTCTCCACCAGCTGGGCCTCGTCGAAGGAGACCTTGCCGATGATGAAGTGCAGGTTCGCGTGCCGGTCGACGCGGAACTCGATCTTGCCGCCCTTGATGTCGGTGACAGCCTTCGTCACGTCCGGGGTGACGGTGCCGGTCTTCGGGTTCGGCATCAGACCACGCGGTCCGAGCACGCGACCCAGCCGGCCGACCTTGCCCATCATGTCCGGGGTGGCGACGACGGCGTCGAAGTCGAGCCAGCCGTCGGTGACCTTCTTGATCATGTCGTCGTCACCGACGTAGTCGGCGCCGGCGGCCAGTGCGGCCTCGGCCTTCTCACCGGTGGCGAAGACGAGGACCCGTGCCGTCTTGCCGGTACCGTGCGGAAGGTTGACGGTGCCGCGCACCATCTGGTCGGCCTTGCGAGGGTCGACCCCGAGCCGCATCGCGACGTCGATGGTCGAGTTGAACTTCTTGCCGGTCGCACCCTGCTTGGCGAGCTTGATCGCCTCGAGCGGGGTGTACAGGTGGTCGAAGTCGATCTTTTCCGCGATCGCGCGGTAGCTCTTGCTGCGCTGTGCCATTTCAAATCTCCTGTTTGCGGACGGCAACTCGTCGTCCGATGTGGTCTTGACGGGCGAACTGATCGCCCTTCCACTCCTGCTGGCTCACCGAGGTGAACCGGAAAGAGGTGCTTACTTCTCGATCGTGACGCCCATCGAGCGCGCGGTGCCCTCGATGATCTTCATCGCGGCGTCGATGTCGCGCGCGTTCAGGTCGGGCATCTTGGTGGTGGCGATCTCGCGGACCTGGTCCTTGGTGATCTTGCCGACCTTGTCCTTCTGCGGGACGGCCGAACCCTTCTGCAGGCCCGCGGCCTTCTTGATCATCTCCGGCGCCGGCGGCGTCTTGGTGATGAACGTGAAGGAGCGGTCTTCGTAGATGGTGATCTCGACCGGCACGACGTTTCCGCGCATGGACTCCGTCTGGGCGTTGTACGCCTTGCAGAACTCCATGATGTTGACGCCGTGCGGACCGAGCGCGGTACCGACCGGCGGGGCCGGCGTCGCGGCGCCGGCCTGGAGCTGCACCTTCACGAGGGCAGCGATCTTCTTCTTGGGAGGCATTCTCTCGGGTCCTTAGACTTTCTGGATCTGGCTGAAGCTGAGTTCCACCGGGGTCTCCCGGCCGAAGATCTCCACCAGCGCCTTGATCCGCTGGGCGTCGGCATTGATCTCCGTGATGGTGGCGTGCAGGGTCGCGAACGGCCCGTCGACGACCATGACCGAGTCGCCCACACCGAAGTCGGCGACCTCGACCTTCTTCTTGGCCGCGGTCTTGGTGGGTGCGGCGCCGGTCTCGGCAGCCGCTGCCTCGGCCGCCGCCACGACGGCCGGAGCGAGCATCTTCTCGACCTCTTCGAGGCTGAGCGGGACCGGCTTCTGGCTGTTCCCGACGAAACCGGTCACCGACGGCGTGTGCCGCACGGTCGACCAGGACTCGTCCGTCAGGTCCATCCGGACCAGCACGTAGCCGGGGAGCACGGTGCGCTTGACCATCCGGCGCTGCCCGTTCTTGATCTCGGCGACCTCTTCGGTCGGCACGACGATCTCGAAGATGAAGTCCTCCATGTTCAAGGAGTTGATCCGGTTCTCGAGGTTGCCCTTGACCCGGTTCTCCATCCCTGAGTACGTGTGCACCACGTACCAGTCGCCGATCTGGGAGCGCAGCGTGGCGCGCAGCTCCTCCAGCGGGTCGCCCGGCTCGGCCGGCTCGACCTCTTCTTCGGCTTCGTCCTCGTCAGCCGAGTCGGAGTCGTCACCGGCGGACGAGAAGACGACCTCGTCGACCTCGGGCTCCGCCTCGGTGGTGTCGTCCGGAGCCGTCTCGGCGGTCTCCTCGGCCAGCTCGTCCGCGGCGTCGTCGATGTCGGCCTCGGTGACCACCTCGGCGTCCTCCGCGTCGTCGGCGGCCGCTACGACCACCACCGGCTCGTCGTCGGAGTCGTCCTCGTCGGCCGTACCGTCCTCGGCCTCGTCGTCAGCCGCGTACTCGCTGTCGGCGGCCAGTGGCACGTCGTCATCGTCGCCGACCTCGACCTCGATGTCCTTGAACAGGTCGTCGTCGTCATCGTCGTCGGAGTCGTCGAAACCCAAGTCGAGATCGAGGTCGTCGTCGGAGTCAGCGGATACGTCGAACTCGTCCTCGTCGAGGACCTCGTCGTCGCGCTGGTCGGACACGTTGTACTCCGTCATCTGTGCATCGGGTGGTGGAACCGGGGTGGGCTCCGGCTGTGGTGCGGGCGGCGGCTGTGGCGTCAGCCGAAGATCTTGAACATCGCCCAGCCGAAGGCGAGGTCGAGCACCGACACGATCGCGATGACGAACACCACGAAGGTCAGTACGACCACGAAGTAGGTGGACAGCTGCTTGCGGGTCGGCCAGACCACCTTGCGGAGCTCGGCGACCACCTGGCGGTAGAAGCGCAGCAGGCGGTTTCCGCCCTTGCTCTCCGCAGGCTTGCCGGCGCCGGACGGTGCCGGGGTGCGCGTCTCCGTCACGACCTACCTCTTTCGCTAGCGGCGGCCTGACCGGCCTTGTACCGATCAGGATTTGCAGGGCACGAGGGACTTGAACCCCCAACCTTCGGTTTTGGAGACCGATGCTCTGCCAGTTGAGCTAGTGCCCTCTGCAAAGTTCCGAACGCCGCCGGACCTGATCTCGGGCATGCCGAGTCAGGGCCATCAACGCCCAGACCAGAAGAGTGTACGGGGTCGGGGCCACCTGGTCGAACTGAGCCCCAGGCTGCTCCGGGTCCCCACCACGGCGGCGAACCTCCGTGGACTTCGGGCCGGACGTCGTACTGCGGGCAGAACCTTACCGTCTCCACGCCCTTGCAACGCCAGGGGGGCCACCATGGTTCCGGTCACCAGGCGATACCCGGATGTGACCAGCGGCCGGTCAGTGCCAGGATGGGGCCCATGGTCTCCCGCATCTCCGCACGTATCGGTGCAATCAGTGAATCGGCCACCCTCGCTGTCGACGCGAAGGCGAAGGCCCTCAAGGCGGCCGGCCGGCCGGTCATCGGCTTCGGCGCCGGCGAGCCGGACTTCCCGACCCCGGACTACATCGTCGAGGCGGCCGTCGTGGCCGCCCGCGATCCGAAGAACCACCGCTACAGCCCGGCGGGTGGTCTGCCCGAGCTGAAGCAGGCCATCGTCGAGAAGACGAAGCGGGATTCGGGGTACGAGATCGAGGCGAGCCAGGTGCTCGTCACCAACGGCGGCAAGCACGCCGTCTACAACACGTTCGCCACCCTGCTCGACCCGGGCGACGAGGTGCTGCTGCCCGCGCCGTACTGGACGACGTACCCGGAGACGATCCAGCTGGCCGGCGGCGTGCCGGTCGAGGTGCTCGCCGACGAGAGCCAGAACTACCTGGTCACCGTCGAGCAACTGGAGGCGGCCCGGACCGAGAAGACGAAGGCGCTGCTGTTCTGCTCGCCGTCGAACCCGACCGGCGCGGTGGACACCCCGGAGGCGATCGAGGCGATCGGCCGCTGGGCGCTGGAGCACGACATCTGGGTGATCACCGACGAGATCTACGAGCACCTCACCTACGGCGACACCAAGTCGACCTCGCTGCCGGTCGCCGTACCGGAGCTCGCCGACCAGACCGTCGTGCTGAACGGCGTCGCCAAGACGTACGCGATGACCGGCTGGCGGGTCGGCTGGATGATCGGCCCGAAGGACGTCATCAAGGCCGCGACGAACCTGCAGTCGCACCAGACCTCGAACGTCTGCAACGTCGCCCAGCGGGCCGCGATCGCGGCGCTGACGGCCGACCTGAGCGCCGTCGAGGAGATGAAGGTCGCCTTCGACCGCCGGCGCAAGCTGATGGTCCAGTTGCTCAACGACATCCCCGGCATCGAGTGCCCGGAGCCGACCGGCGCCTTCTACGCCTACCCGTCGGTCAAGGGCGTGCTCGGCAAGGAGATCAACGGCAAGGTCGCGAACACCTCGACCGACCTGGCCGGCATCATCCTCGACGAGGTCGAGGTCGCGGTCGTGCCCGGCGAGGCGTTCGGCGCGCCCGGCTACCTGCGACTGTCCTACGCACTCGGCGACGCGGATCTGACCGAGGGCATCGGCCGGATCGCCAAGCTGCTCGGCTGACCACCGGCCGGCCCCTGGCCGACCACTGGCAGACCGCCCGGTTTCTTCTCCGGGCGGTCTGTCGGTAACCTTCTGTAATGACGGATCGGGACCTGCGGCTGCTGCCGAAGACCCACCTGCACCTGCACTTCAGCGGGTCGATGCGGCACCTCACGCTGGTCGAGCTCGCCGACAAGCACGGCGTCCGGCTGCCCGACGCCCTGCGCACCGACTGGCCGCCGCAGCTGTCCGCGGCCGACGAGCGCGGCTGGTTCCGCTTCCAGCGCCTGTACGACGTCGCCCGGTCGGTCCTGCGCACCGAGGAAGACGTCCGCCGCCTGGTCCGGGAGGCCGCCGAGGACGATCGCGCCGACGGCTCCCGCTGGCTCGAGATCCAGGTCGACCCGTCCGGGTATGCGAGCCGTTTCCGCGGCATCACCGAGTTCACCGATCTGGTGCTCGACGCAGCCCGCGACGCATCCGCGAGCACCGGCATCTCGGTCCAGGTCGTGATCGCCGCCAACCGCACGCGACATCCCCTCGACGCCCGGACCCTGGCCCGGCTCGCCGCGCAGTACGTCGGCCGTGGGGTCGTCGGCTTCGGACTCTCCAACGACGAGCGGCGCGGTACTACGTCCGAGTTCGCCCCGGCGTTCCGCATCGCCCACCACGCGGGCCTGCTGGCCGCACCTCATGGCGGCGAGCTCTGCGGTCCGGCGACCGTGCGGACGTGCCTCGACGAGCTGGGTGCCGGCCGGATCGGTCACGGCGTGCGAGTCGTCGAGGACCCCGACCTGCTGAAGCGGGTGGTCGACGCACAGGTCGCGCTGGAGGTCTGCCCGGCGTCCAACGTGTCGCTGGGGGTGTACCGGCGACCGGAGGACGTGCCGCTGCGGCAGTTGTACGAGGCGGGCGCCCGGATCGCGTTGGGGGCCGACGACCCGCTGCTGTTCGGGTCGCGGCTGGCGGAGCAGTACGAGACGGCCCGGAGCGTGCACGGCTTCACCGACGTCGAGCTGGCCGGCCTGGCGAAGGGCTCGGTGCTCGCGTCGACGGCGCCTCCCGAAGTACAGAAGAGTTTGCTCGGTGAGATCGACACGTGGCTCGGCGTCGACACTCTGGAAAAGGCTGGGCTGTAGGCCTTACTTTGCGTTCATGACGCCGACGAAGATCCTGCTGCCCGAGGACGAGCTGCCGACCCGCTGGTACAACGTGCTGCACGATCTGCCGACGCCAGCGCCGCCGGTGCTGCATCCCGGCACCGGGCAGCCCGTGGGGCCGGACGACCTGGCGCCGCTGTTCCCGATGGACCTGATCATGCAAGAGGTGTCGCAGGAGCAGTACGTCGACATCCCCGGTGAGGTGCTCGACGTCTACCGGCTGTGGCGGCCGAGTCCGCTCTATCGGGCGCATCGGCTGGAGAAGGCGCTCGATACGCCGGCCCGGATCTACTACAAGTACGAAGGCGTGTCGCCGGCCGGGTCGCACAAGCCGAATACGGCGGTGCCGCAGGCGTACTACAACGCCAAGTCGGGGGTCCGGAAGCTCACGACCGAGACTGGCGCTGGTCAGTGGGGCACCGCGCTGGCCTTCGCCTGCGCGCAGTACGGGCTGGATTGCGAGGTCTGGCAGGTGCGGGCTTCGTACGACCAGAAGCCGTACCGGCGGACGATGATGGAGGTGTTCGGCGCGACCGTGCACCCGAGCCCGTCGGACCTGACCGAGTCGGGGCGGAAGATCCTCGCCGAGAATCCTGACTCCACCGGCTCACTCGGGATCGCGATCAGCGAGGCCGTCGAGATGGCGGTCGCCGATCCTGACGTGCACTACGCGCTCGGCAGCGTGCTCAACCACGTGCTGCTGCACCAGACGATCATCGGTGAGGAAGCGCTGATGCAGCTCGCGATGGTCGGCGAGACTCCCGACGTACTGGTCGGCTGCACCGGTGGCGGGTCGAACTTCGGCGGCCTTGCGTTTCCGTTCCTCAGGGAGAAGTGGGCGGGGCGGATGTCTCCCGTGGTACGGGCCGTGGAGCCGGCCGCGTGTCCGTCACTGACGCAGGGCACGTACGCCTACGACTTCGGCGACACGATCGGGATGACGCCGCTGATGAAGATGCACACGCTCGGGCACGACTTCGTCCCGGATCCGATCCACGCCGGCGGACTCCGGTACCACGGGATGAGCCCGCTGATCAGCCACCTCTACGAGACGGGCGAGATCGAGGCGATCGCGAAGCCACAGTCGGAGTGTTTCGCGGCGGGCGTGCTGTTCGCGCGGTCGGAGGGCATCGTGCCGGCGCCGGAGCCGACGCATGCGCTGGCCGCGGCGATCGAGGAGGCGCAGCGGTGCAAGGAGTCGGGCGAGTCGAAGGTGATTCTCACGGCGCTCTGCGGGCACGGGCATCTGGATCTGGCGGCGTACGACGCCTATCTGTCCGGCGCGATGACCGACCGGGCCTGGGACGACGCCGACTTGCAGGCCTCGGTCGCGGCGGCGCTGGAGAAGCTGCCTGCGGTCTAGAAGCGGCGCCACCAGGGTTTGGGGGTCTTCGAGGGGGCGCTGAGCCAGTCCTCGGGGACCGCCCAGCCCTTGGCGGCGATCGCGTCGAAGTACTGGATCTTGAGGGTGTCCGGCAGCCAGTACGTCGCTCTGCTCTTGTCGGTCACCTCGAAATAGGTGGTCCGCCGGCCGCGGCTCCAGACGGTGGCCAGGTCGGAGCAGTACGCGAGCCGGGTGAAGTCCCAGCGGGCCTGCACGTCATCCAGGTCGTACTTGCGCTCGGCGACGACCAGGAGCCGGCGCTGCGGCTTCGGTTCGTTGCCGATGGCATCGATCAAATCCCGGACGACGGCCCGGTCGTCGGTCATCTCCTCGGGCAGGTACAGCTCTCTGGGGTCGAGCGACGCGGTCTCGAGCCGGGGGCGGGCGACCTCGAGGAAGGTCTCCAGCAGGGCGAACGCCTCTTCGGCCCGCCCGAACCGGCGCAGCTCGGCGCGCAACGTCGTCACTGCTTCTTCGGCCATCTGCCAAAGCCTAAGCGGGGTTGGGAAACGGGGCAGCTCGGGGCACCGCGGGGCAGCTTGGGGCAGCTCCTCCACAGGGGCCCTGAACACCGTCGCGGAGCGTGTCCGGGCACCTACAGTTACCGTCATGCCAGAGTCGAACGAGTTGTTGCGAGCCGCCCGGGAACGGACGCCGTCCCCCAACACGCCGGGCGCCCACCTGTCCCGCGCGGAACTGGCCGAGGCGGTCTGCGCCTGGCTGTGGGCCACCACCGATACGCGGTACGAGCTGGACGGGCACTACATCGCCAAACTCGAACGCGGCGCGGTGCGCTGGCCGGGTGCGGCGTACCGGGCCGGGCTGCGGGAGGTGCTGCACGTCGCCACCGACAGCGAGCTGGGCTTCGGCCAGGCCGGGACATTGGGACCGCTGGGCCCGGAGCTGACCACTTGCTCCATGGCCGGGATGGAGGACCAGCTGATCGACGCGGGCGACCAGTCGGTCTCGCTGCTCGCCCTGGCCGAGGAGTCGAACGTCGGCGGCCTCACCGTCGAGCAGTTGCATGCCGACATCCAGCGGATCGCGCAGAACTACCTCAAGGTGCCGACCAAGGCTCTGTTCCAGCGCAGCATCGCCGTCCGCGACCGCGCCTTCAAGCTGCTCGGCGGCCGACAGCCACCGCAGCAGACCCGCGACCTGTACGCCGCAGCCGGCTGGGCACTGACCCTGCTCGGGTGGATGTCGGTCGACCTGGGTCGCCCGGAGGTCGCGGAGAGCCATACCCGGACAGCCTGGGCATGCGCCGATGCCTCCGGCTACGACGAGCTGCGCGCCTGGGTCCGCGCCACCCAGCACACGGCCGCCTTCTGGCAGGACGACATCGACCACGCGGTGGACTTCGCCCTGGACGGCCTGCGGTACGCCTCCGGTACCTCCGCCCTGTTCCTGGCGTCGGCCGCCGCCCTGGACCTGGCCCGAGCCGGCCGCACCGACGAGGCCCGCACCATGCTCGACCAGGCCAAGCGCACCACCCCCGACCCGGCCGCACCAGAGGTAGGCGGCCTCTTCCTCTGCACCCCAGAGCGTGCCGAGGGCCTCTGGTCCGACGCCTACCTGACGCTGGGCCACCCCGACCTGACCCTCGAGCACGCCAACCGCAGCGTCGCCCTCTTCGAGTCGGCCCCGCACGCCCTGCGCAACCACGGCTCCGAACGCATGACCCGCCTCCAGCAGGTCAAGGCCCACCTCCTCCTGGGAGAGCTGGACGGCGCCCGCGAAACCCTCATCCCAGTCCTGGAGACCCGCACGGAGTACCGGATGCGCCCCCTGATCCACCGCATCAGCGAGGTGGCGGCGATGACCACCACCCGCAGCTACGTCGACGCCCCCGCGGCCCAGGCACTCCGCAACAGCATCCTCGACTTCACCCGCCACCCGGCCACGGTCCGCAGCCCCTTGGACCAGGAAACCGGCAAGGCGCTGGCCTGACCGGCCGTCACTTCCCGGTGAAGGCGGCGATCAGGTACAGGACCACGAGAACGCCGACGTTCAGCCCGCCGCCGAGAACCAACGGCCCGGGCGTCTTGCGAAGCAGCACCACGGCAGCCACCACGCCCAGCAGTGCCACCGGGAGAGCGAAGATCACCCCGAACAGCAGGCCGACGACCAGCGCCACCAGTGCCAGCCCGCCGACCGCCAGCAACGGCCGCCGCCGCACCGCCGAGTCGTTCGTCGTCGGCATCATGGGACCTCCGCTGTGTTCTTGCGGTGTCGCAGCAACCGTCGAAGCCCGAAGGTCAGCGTCAACAGCGCCACCGGGATGATCAACCACCAGCGTACCCGATCAGGGCCTCGCGGACCGGCCAGAATACTGATCTCACCGCCCGCCGGATTGTAACTGCCGATGGCCCGGACAGCGACCCGGTATTCGCCCGCGCTGTCGACCTTGATGACGAATTTCCCGCGTATTCCGGAACCCACTCCGGGGAATTTCTGATGGGATTCCCCGACCACCGACATTCCCGATCGCAAAGGACTCAGTTCGACGTCGATCGGGGCGTCGGGATGCCCGCCGCGACGGCTGACCCCGAACGGAACCTCGATGGTTTCACCGACCGCCGCCACCAGCGCCTTGTCCGGTGTCCCCAGCCCGATCTCGTCCGGCTGGGCCTTGGTCAGTTCGAGGCCGGAGGTCGGCAGCACCTCCACCGAGGTCAGTCCGGCGGCCTTCTCGGCTTCGATCCGGAACGAGAGCACGTTCACCTTGCCCGGGATCAAGCCACCGTCCTGGGCGTAGTTGACGAACTGCTCGGTCACCTCGGCCGCGTCCGTCGTCCGGGTCCGTCGGCCGCCGAGCAGGGACAGGCTGCTCACCGTCGCCTGTCCCCGCTCGACCGAGAAGTCCACCCGGGCGCCGGTGAAGCCGTTCATGTCACCGACCACCGCCCACTCGCCGCGCGCCTGGGCGGCGAACCGCAAGCGCAGGTCCAGCTTCATCAGGTACCAGTCCGGCTTGCCGTTCGCCGCACCCTCCGGAAGACGGAACTTCACGTCGTACCGCTGACCTTTGGTGCCGACCAACTGGACGCCGGTGCGCGCCGCCGGGTCGAGGTCTGCCACCGGCCACGACGCCTTCGAGGGTTCGATCGTCACCGGGGCCGGCGCCTCGGCCGCAGTAGCGACCGAGGCGAAGCACGGCAGGGCAAGACCGATGGCCAGCACTGCGAGGACTCTGCGCACGCCGCTCACATCCGGATGTAGGTGGCGTACCCGTCGCACTGCCAACGGTGCTTCTTGTTGCGTGGATCGAGGTGGTACGGCTCGTAGTTGTAGAAGTAGCTGTAGTTCCGCAGCACCGTGTAGCCCTTGCTCGCGAACCGGTTGGCGACGTCTGCCTCGGTTCCGTTGGTGTCCCCGTAGTAGTCGGCGCAGAGTTCGTTGAAGTCCTTGTGCGTCGTCGCGAAGACCCAGTAGCCCAGCCCGGTGGTGTACATCCGGTCATCCGCGTCGGCGTAGATCCGGAAGTGCCGGGTGTCACCGAAGCAACTGGGGGTGTCCGTCTTCGGTCCCCGGTCGGAGTCGTAGTAACCGCCGGCGCCGTCGTTCATGAAGGCGTACATCGAGCCGCCCGAGAACGGGTAGGAGAACCGCATCGCCGAGGAGTTCTTCACCTTGTCGACCTCGGCGTTGTTGTAGAACAGCAGCGTCACGTTCCAGTCGACCTTGTCCCAGCCGGCCCCGACCTTGGTGGTGAAGTCGTAGTTCCAGAACAGGTCGGTACCCATCCGCAGCCCCTGCGCGTTGCCTGCCTCGGCCGCCCGGGCGATCATCGGGCCGGAGACCGAGCTGACCAGAAGCAGGGCACCCGCCAGTGCGGCCAGCCGCTTGAATCGCGTTCCCATCACTGATCACCGTCTCCGGTCGGGGTCGGCCGCGGTGTCGTCTCCGGGCCAGGAGTGAAGACGGCGCCTTCGGTGGCGATCGGATCGACCTCGACCACCGCCTGGGTGTCGAAGGAGACGATCATGGTGAACTTCTGCAGGTTCGTCAGCTTGACCTGGATGGTCGACGGCTGGCCGTCGGCGGTCAGCACCGGCAACCGCGACATCAAGGTGTTGATCGGCCGGCTCAGCGTGATGTCGTAGATCGCACCGTGCATCACGCCGGTGTCGTCGTCTCGCCAGGCCCCGAACTGGTCGACCGTGTACGGCAGGCTGCTCGCGCTCTTCTTCTTGAGCGCGCTGCCCAGAACCGTGCTGTTCTGCAGGATCGTCTCGGCTTGCACCCGTTGAGCGGCGGTGAGCGCGTACCGCTGGTTCAGGGTCGCGATGTCGCGACTGGCCGCCCCCGCGTTCGGATCTACCGGCACACTGCCGGTGGCGTCCGGGGGCTGTCGCAGGTCCACCTGCCCAGAACCCGGGCTGCCCGGTTTGACCACCGGATCGCCCTCGGCCACCGTCAGATGCGCGATGGCGTTCCCGGCCGGCGTGAAGCCCACCGCCAGCGCGGCGACCGCCGCCAGCGCGAGTATTCGTTTTCTCTGCATCGTGTTCCCACCCTCCAGAGAGCTCCGCCCGGAAGGAGAAACGGTCGCGGGGACACGCGACGACACAGCGGTGGCGCGGGACAACAAGGAACCGTGGCCAATGCATTTTGCCGCGATTACCGCTGCGCTCGAGCCGGGTCTGTGCGAATTCGGGCGGATTGACTCGCACACGAATACAGCGTCATTGCCGCGAAAAATCGAATCAAGAGCGCGGCGCTGCAACAAGCAGCAACCCCATCCCCGATGAATTGATCAGCGCGTCAGAGGGCGCAGTTCACCAGGACCGGTTCGTTGACGAGGGTGATGCTGAAGGCGTGGTGGACCTGGGTGCGGACGTGGGTGGCCAGGGCCAGGAGTTCCTTCGAGGTTGCGTTGCCTCGGTTGGTCAACGCCAGGGTGTGTTTGGTGGAGACGGCCGCGTTGCCGATGGAGAAGCCCTTGGCGATGCCGGCGTGCTCGATCAGCCAGGCGGCGCTGGTCTTGATGCGGCCGTCGGGTTGGGGCCATTGGGGGGCGCCGGCGGGGACGTCGGCGGTGGTGTCCAGGAGGGGGTTGGTGAAGAAGGAGCCGGCGGACCAGGTGTCGTGGTCGGTCTCGTCCAGGACCATGCCTTTGCTGCGGCGGAGGGCCAGGACGGCTTCGCGGACCTCGGTCATGGGGGCTCGGGAGCCGGGCTCTACGTCCAGGGTGCGGGCGAGTTCGGCGTAGCCGATCGGGGCGGAGAGGTCACCCAGGGGAAGCTGGAAGGCGACCTCCAGTACGGCGTACCGGGTCGGGGCGGCCTTGAAGCGGGAGTTGCGGTAGGTGAAGCCGCAGTTGGCGGCGAAGATCGTGCGTACTGCGTTGTCGACCCGGTCCCAGACGCGGACCGAGGCGATCGTCTCGGCGACCTCGTGGCCGTAGGCGCCGACGTTCTGGACCGGTGTCGAGCCGGCCAGCCCGGGGATGCCGGACATCGACTCCAGGCCGCTCCACTCCTCGGCGATCGCGCGCTGGACGACTGCGTCCCAGTCCTCGCCGGCCTGGATGTGGATCATCGCGCCGGAGCAGGCGTCCGCGTCGACCCGGATGCCGCGGGTGGCGATCTTGATGACCGTGCCGCGGAAGCCCTCGTCGCCGATCACCACGTTGCTGCCGCCGGACAGCAGCAGCACCGGCTGGGATGCGGCGTCGGCCTCGCGGACCGCGTCGATCAGTTCCTGCTCGGTGGTCACCTCGACCAGGCGGTCGGCGGGTCCGCCGATCCGCAACGTGGTGAAGTCCGCCAGCCGGACATCCTTGGAGACGGTTGCCCCGGCAGCCGTGGCGCCGGTGACAGGAACGTTCGGAGTGGTCACGGGAGTCGCACGACCGCTCGGGCGCGGCCCAGGACTTTTTCTTCGCCGGCCAGGGCGGTGATGTCGATCTCGGCGTGGCCGTCGGTCAGCTTGTCGACCTTGGCCGAGAACGTGACGGTCGCGCCCTTGTCGTCGTCCGGTACGACGACGAACTTGGTGAACCGCACCCCGTACTCGACCAGATCCGCCGGGTCGTCCAGCCAGTCGGTGACGACCCGGGCCGCGCTCGCCATCGTGAGCATGCCGTGCGCGATCACGCCGGGCAGCCCGAGGGCCGCGGCCATCCGGTCGTTCCAGTGGATCGGGTTGAAGTCGCCGCTCGCACCGGCGTACCGGACCAGGTCCTCGCGCCGCAGCGTGACGGTCAGCGGCGGCAGCTCGAAACCCACCTCGACGGTGCTCATGAGTCCGCCCGGTTGTGCGAGATCGTCGACGTGGAGGTGGCGATCGGCTCGCCGTCCACGGTGGTCAGTGCGGTCTCGTACATGATCACCTCGACGTCACCGGCCTTGCGCACGGTGGTGATGGTGGCGGTCGCGGCGATCTCGTCGCCGGCCTTGATCGGGCGGGTGTAGCTGAACTTCTGCGCGCCGTGCACGATCCGGTCCAGCCGCAGCCCGAGCTCCTCGTCCGCGAGCAACTCCAGCAGCGCCGGGTTGGCGACCATGAAGGCGAAGGTCGGCGGCGCGACCGCGTTCACCCCCCGGTACGCCGGGTTGGGGTCGCCGATCGCGTCGGCGAACTCCCGGATCTTCTCCCGGCCGACCTGGTAGGACTCGGCGGCCGAATAGCTCCGGCCGACCATCGTGGCGTCGATCGTCATGTCCAGTAACCCTACTGGCAGACTGGGAGCCGAGTGCCGCCACCCACTCCTCCCGAGACGGAAAGGGCAGGACACGCGTGACGGCAGACAGTGTCGTTTCAAAGCGCGGAGGTGTAGCCGCTTTGGCCCGCTACGCCCCGAGGTACGGGCTGGAGATCGGTGAGCCGAGCGGGACGGACTGGCTCCGGGTCGACCGGCTGCTCGAGCCGGACGGTCCCGAACTGACCGAGCTGCTCAAACGCGACCACGACGCGAGCGACCACGTCTCGGCCCACGCGAACGCGCTCAGCCTGATGTCCTTCTACGCGGGCCGTGCCCCGGCGACCGCGCTGCTGCTCTGGGCCCTCGAAGGCCGCGTGCTCGACATCCGCCCGCACAACCTGTGGGTGAAGCCGCATGACGGCCACGGCATCGCCTCTGTCGCCATCCGCTCCGCCGACTTCCTCCCCGGCGGCCTGCAGACTCTGTACGACGTGGTGCTGACCCAGCACCTGCTCCCCCTCTCGGCCGAGCTTCACCGCCGGACCCGGGCCGGCCTGCGCCAGCTCCACGGCGGGGTGGCCGCCGGATGCGCCATGGCCTTCTGCGCCGCCACCCGCGAGCAGGAGACGGTCGCCCCGTCCTACCTCCTCGAACGCTGGCAGACCTTCGTCGCCAAGGCCCCGGCCGGGCTGGCCCGCCTGGGCGAGGTCACGGAGGCGGCCGGCAAGCTCGTGTACCTCCGCAACACCTGCTGCCTCTACTACACGAGCACCAAGGGCCGTGGCACCGTCTGCGGCTCCTGCTGCCTGACCTCGCGAGCCGACCGCCTGACCGCCTACGAGGCCGGCAAACCCATCCTCACCGTCTGACCCAAACCCCTTACGTCCGAAGAAGTCGAGTGACGTCCCTCGACTTCTTCGGACGTAAGGGGTTTGGGACAGCGAAAGGCCCGCTTCACTGGGAGTGAAGCGGGCCTGACGTGAAGACTGCTGGGATCAGCGGGTCTCGCGGTGATCGGTGTGGTCGTTGCAGCGGGCGCAGTACTTCTTCAGCTCAAGACGGTCCGGGTCGTTGCGCCGGTTCTTCTTGGTGATGTAGTTGCGCTCCTTGCAGACCGTGCACGCAAGGGTGATCTTCGGGCGGACGTCGCTTGCCTTAGCCATTACTGCCTCTTTTGTCTGGAACGCGCAACTGGAGTGATCGCGTTCTCGAAGTAGCGGGGGCGGGAGTCGAACCCGCGACACCACGATTATGAGCCGTGTGCTCTAACCACCTGAGCTACCCCGCCGGGTAAGTCCGCCATCCCACCCGGGCGACCGGGTGGGACGCGATCTCTGAGCCCCTTTACGGAATCGAACCGTAGACCTTCTCCTTACCATGGAGACGCTCTGCCGACTGAGCTAAAGGGGCGGGCCGAGGAGAGAGATTACACGGTCTCCCGCCCCGATGTGAAATCGGGGAAGAAGCGCCTTGCAGGCCCCTCGTTCCGACCAGAGAAGCATACCGGTTCCCGGGAGTGCTTCCGACCAGTTTTAGCCCCAGTGTCCTGCGTCCGGCGCTGGTCGAGTGATTGCGGTGTCCAGGTGCGTGCATCGCGGTGCTGGAGGAGCGTCCTCGATGCGGAGCATCGTGGATGCTTCGCCAGTGCCGCGAAGTGCGTGCCTGGGCGCCGCAAGCGCCGACCAGCGCCGGACGCAGGACACTAGTTCCAGACCCGACTGGGGTACGTCGCGCGGAGTACCGGTATGACCTCGGTCACGAAGGTCTCGACGCTGGCCCGGTTCTCCTCGTCGGACAGCCCGGAGACCTCCAGGGAGACGCCGGACAGCTCGTGCCCGAACGCCTCCTGGTACCGCCCGAACTTGTCGATCACCTGCTCCGGCGACCCGACCAGTACCGACCCCTGCTCGAGGAACTCCTCCAGCGTCGTGAACGGCAGCTTGTTGTGCTTGGCCCCCGGTGAGTCCATGAACGCGTCGAAGATCGGCCGGTACCCCTCCACCGCCTCCTGCGAGCTCTTCTTCACGTACAGCCCGTTGAACCCGGCCCCGACCACCGCATCGGCCGGGTCATGCCCGTACGCCTCCCAGCGCTCCCGGTAGTGCCGGATCAACCCTGCGTACTTCTCCATCGGGTGGAAGCCGTTCGCCGAGAACAGTGGCTCTCCCCACTTCGCGGCGAGCTCCGTGGACTCGGTAGACGACGCAGAGCCGTGCCAGATCGGCAGCGGCGACTGCAGCGGCCTCGGTTGAGTAGTGGCATCCACAAGCGAGGGACGGTAGGTACCGGACCAGGACACCGACTCTTCCCGCAGTAGCCGCCGCAGCAGCTCGTACTTCTCCCTGTTCCGGTCCCACTGCCCGTCGACGTCGTACCCGAACAGTGCGTTCTGATCCGGGTCGTTGCCCTTGCCGATGATGATGTCGAGCCGCCCACCCGACAGCTGGTCCAGCGTCGCGTAGTCCTCGGCAACCCGCACCGGGTCCAGCAGCGACAGCACGGTCACCGTAGTGAGCAGCCTGATCCGGCTAGTCGACGCAGCGATGTAGGAGAGCACCACCGGTGGCGAGGACGAGATGAACCGCTGCGCATGCCGCTCACCCACCCCATAGGCGTCGAAGCCCAGCTCCTCCGCCCACTGCGCTTGCCGGACCACGTGCTGGAACCGCTCGGACGTCGAGAGCTGGCGACCGCTGATCGGGTCCGGCGAGTTGTCGATCAGCGTGTACGTACAGAACTTCACCGGGGCTTCTTCTCCCCTGCTGTGACGGCTACAGCCAACTGGTTCCCAGTGACCGGCGCTGGGCAGGTGCCGTAGTCGGTGAAGGCGTAGGGCAGGTTGATGGTCCGGTTGAAGTCCACCACCACACTCCGGTCGGCCTGCACCGGTCCAGTGGTCACCGTGCGCCAGGGAGCCGTCTCGCCCCCATTGGTCTCGTCATGGAACGACAGCGACACCTTCCCCTCCCCCGCCGCAGTCGCCACCAGCTCGTACGCCGAATCGCCCAGCGCCAGGTGAACCGTCCCAATGGCCGTCACGTGCTGTCGAAGGTCAGGCCGGGCAGTAGCGACCTCAACCCGCACAGGCTCCTCGTACGGGCTGAAGTGACCGGTGACCACCCAGGACGGGTCCACCGCAAAGGTGGGCACCCCGCTGAAGCCGGCCCGGGTAGCGGCGCGTGGGTCGCGCTGGCGGATCGCGTAGCGGCCTCCGCGGAGTACTAGCTCAACCAGCTTGTCCCCTTGGAGCAGCCAGCTCAGCGAACCAGCCTCGGCGACGCTGGCCGAGACAGTGCCCTCCAACGGCTCTCCATTGAGCGTCAGGCCGTCAGCTGCCCTCACATGCGCCAGTCCGTCAGCAGTCCACCACTCACCGGGCAACCCCGGGAGCGCCGACGGCGAAGCAGGCAACCAGTTGAAGGCGACGATGGTGAGCCAGCCATAGTCGGTGTTGAGGTCCTGCTCACGCAGGGTGTGCCAGGTCTGCCAGTCCTGTTCCTGCGAAGTCGTGATGGTCATGAGGCCAGGTCCTCTCTGGTGGCGTTCTCGCGGCGGGCGACTTCCTCGCGGACGAGCGGGATCACGTAGCGGCCGAAGTCGACGGCGTCGTCGTAGATGTCGTAACCGCGGGCGGAGAAGATCCGTACGCCGAGGTCGTAGTAGTCGAGCAACGCGGCGGCGACGGTCTCCGGCGTACCGACCAGTGCGGTGGAGTTGCCGCCACCACCGGTCAGGCCGGTCGGTGCGGTCCACAGCGCGCGATCGTGCCGCTCGCCGGCCTCGACCGCCTTCAACAGTCGCTGGGAGCCTGCGTTCTCCGGCGTCTTGCGCGGATCGCGGTACCGGCCGCGGGCCGCTCCGCCGCCGGCCTGCGCGTCCTTGATCCGGCCGAGGATCCGCTCCGCCTTCGCCCAAGCCAGTTCCTCGGTCTCCGCCAGGATCGGCCGGAACGCGATCTGGATGGTCGGCCTGTCGACACGGCCGGCCTTCGAAGCCTCCGCGTCGATCGTGGCCAGCTGTTCCTTGGTACCGGCCAACGGCTCGCCCCACAGCGCGAAGATGTCCGCCTCGGACGCCCCGACGGCATAGGCAGCCGCCGACGAGCCACCGAAGGAGATCCGCGGCCGGGGCTGCTGCAACGGCTTGATGTCCGCGACGAACTGCTCGAACTGGTAGTGCTTGCCGGCGAAGTCGAAGCGCTCGTCCGAAGTCCAAGCCTGCTTGAGGATCTGGATGAACTCGCGCGTCCGACCGTACCGATCGTCCTTGGCCAGGAAGTCACCCTCCGCGGCCTGGTCGGCGGTCGACCCACCAGTGATCACGTGGACTTCGAACCGCCCGCCACTGAGGTGGTCCAGGGTCGCAAAGGTCTTCGCCGTCAACGTCGGGTAGGCCACGTTGGGCCGATGCGCCACCACCAGGTTGATCCGCTCGGTCTTGCCCGCCACGTACGCCGCGACCTGCGACGGGTCGGGCGAACCCGAGTGGTAGGCGAACAGGATCCGGTCCCACCCGTTGTCCTCGTGGGCCCTGGCGAGCTTGGCGGTGTACTCGAGATCGAGGGCGCCACCGGTTCGCGGCGTGACCTCGCTGGCCGGGTTCGTCCCGGCGATACCGAGGAACTCAACTGGCATGACGTCGACCTGCTTTCTCGGACTGAACAGCGACGAGCTGAAGGAGTTGACGGGCGACCGCGTCGTTCTGGCGGAAGCCCGGACCGTTGAAGTGTGGGCGGGAGAAGCCCGACGAACCGGCCGAGCCGGACACCGAGGGGCCGAGCAGGAACAGCGATGGATGGACCGAGCCGTCGGCCTTGATCGCGCGGCATTCGCCATCGGCTTTGAGTTGGCCGCCGCCCAGGCTCGTACCGTCGGAGGCGATCAGCTCGTCGGCGGCGAGCAGACCTGACTCGAGCAGTCCTTTCAGCAAGGGATCCGGAGTTGCGAGGACATCCGGCCGCGGCAGGCGGGCTTCCACGAAGGCGCGTGCCTCGATCTCCCTCGGCAGGGCCGGGCTGGAGGCGACGAAGCGGTCGTTGCGTAGGGCAACCTCCAGCGATGGGCCGGCGAAGCGGACCAGGCCGGCTCGGTGCAGGGCGAGCAACTCTTCCAGGCGGCGCGGTGGCGGACCGCTGGCCACGAAGGAGAAGAAGCCGTGCCACTCGGTCTCGACGTGCCGGACCCGGTCCTCGTCGGACAGCAGGCCGGCCGTGATCGCCACCGAGAGCACGCTGTAGACGCTCAGCAGTGCGTTGAAGACGGCGAGATCGGCCGAGAAGGTGGGATCGGCCCGGCGCAGCAGGTCGTCCTCGATCAGCCGCACCAACTCCCGGTCCAGCGACTCCGGATCGTCGAAGGTCAGCCCGGCCAGTGGCCGGTCGATGGCTGCCAGCACGAAGCGATCCTCGACAGCGGGGACGGCCTCGTTGACGGCAGCGATGAATTGGGGTGAGGACGGCAAGGTCCGGTCGAGCACCTCGAAGAACTGTTGCCATGGCCAGGCAGTTCGTTCCGGATGGGCCAGGAAGAGCTGCTGGTAGTGGGCGAAGGTCAGTTCCTTCTCGACCAGCGGCTGCACCTGGGTGATGAAATCGAGTGGCTCGGTGCCCAACGCCTCGGCCGTCAGGTACCGGGTGGGGACGGGGGTCGTGCCGGGGACGGTGTAGCCGAGTTTGGCGTGGTACGGGACGCCGCGGCGCGAGCCGACGTACAGGATCGGTTCGCTGCCGGAGGGGTTGTACTCGAGGCGGCCGCTGCAGCCGTCGTACCAGCCGCCGCGGCCTTCGGTCAGCAGGACCATCAGGTCGACGAACGCCTGGCCGAAGCCGCGCACGATCACCGGCTCAGCCGGGCGCAGCTCGCTCAGGTCGACGTCGGCGGTGTAGCCGGGCGGGATGTAGGTCAGACCGGCTGACGAGGCGGAGTCCGCCAGCGCCGCCTCGTCAGCCGTCGGCACCCGGTCGAGATACCCGAGAGCGAGTACGACGAGGTCCGCCTCCAGTACCTCCCCCGATGCCAGCTCCACGCGGTTGCCCCACTCCGAAGTCAGCGACACCGCCCGCTCGAGATGCGTTGTCACCGTCACCCCCGCCGGCAACGACCGCACGACCCGATCCCAAACCCAGCTCAAGTACTCCGCCTGCAACAACCGCGGCGGAAAGTCCATCGGCCCGGTCGTCTCCAACCCGGCTTCCTCCAGCAGCGTCGCCCCCACCCCGTTGGCCCAGGTAGCCAAATCCGGCCCCGGCACGATCGGCCCCTCACACACCACCGACTCGTCGGTGAAGATCGTGACGTCGGAGGCCATCGAGTTCATCCACAACAACCGCGACTGCTCCCGCCGCCAAATCCGCCCCCCACCCGCCGGATACGGATCGACGACGTGGATCTCCACCTCGCGATCGCCGAGCAATTCCTCAGCACTCGCGGCGAATCGCTCGAGCAGACCAACCGTCCTCGGCCCACCCCCGACGAAGACGATCGTCGCCGGGTCCGCGAGAGGACGATGCGGGTGAAGAACAGTCGGCGTGGTCATGCGTCGAGTCCGAGGTGGTGGCGGAGCGTCGTACCGGTGTATTCGGTGCGGAGGACTCCTCGTTCCCGCAACAACGGGACGACCGTGTCGACGAAGTCGTCCAGGCCGCCGGGGGTCAGGTGGGGGACGAGGACGAAGCCGTCGGCGGCGTCTTCCTGGACGTGGCGGTTCATCGCGGTGGCGACTGTTGATGGGGAGCCGATGAAGGTTTGGCGGTTTTGCTGGTTGATGACCGTTTGGCGGAGGGACCAGCCGTGAGCTTCGGCTTGGGCCCGCCATTCGGCGACGATGGGGGCCGGATCGTTGTAGCCGACGCGGCCTTGGGTGACAGCTGAGCCGACGACGGGGTCCTCGGCGGGTAGCGGGCCGTCGGGGTCGTAGGAAGAGAGGTCCCGGCCCCACAGGAGTTCGGCCAGGACGATCGCGGTGGGTCCGGAGACCTGCTGTTCGCGGATGTACTGCGCCTTCTCCGCCGCCTCAGCATCGGTAGCGGCGACGACAACTGTCACCGCAGGCATGATCTTCAGTGAGTCCTCGGACCGCCCGTACTGCGGCAGCCGCGCCTTCACGTCCTTGTAGAACGCCTGCCCAGCCTCGAAACTCCCATGCCGGCTGAAGATCACATCCGCGCCCTCAGCCGCGAAGTCCCGACCCTGATCGCTGTCCCCCGCCTGAATCACCACCGGATGCCCCTGCGGCGAAGGCGGCAACCCAAAACGTCCGCGGATGGAGAAGTGGGCGCCCTCGTCCGCGAAGGCCCCAGCGCCCTCACGAGCGAAGACCCCACCGTCCTGGTCCAGCACGAGTTCCGACGACCAGGAATCCCACAGCTTCCGGACCACCCGCAGCGCCTCCCGCGCCCGGACATACCGATCGCTCTTGTCCAGATACCCACCGCGCCGGAAGTTCTCGCCGGTGAACGCGTCCCATGAGGTGACCACGTTCCACGCCGCTCGACCGCCCGACAGATGGTCGAGCGTCGCGAGCCGCTTGGCCAGTTCGTACGGCTCGTTGAAGGTCGAGTTCACCGTCGCCGCCAGCCCGAGATGCGTCGTCACAGCAGCCAGCGCACTGAGCACAGTCAGCGACTCCGGCCGCCCAACCACGTCAAGGTCATGGATCTGCCCCTTGACCTCACGCAGCCGCAACCCCTCGGCCAGGAAGAAGAAGTCGAAGGTCCCCCGCTCGGCCGTCTCCGCCAGCTGCCGGAACGACGCGAAGTCGATCTGCGATCCCGATTCCGGATCCGACCACACGGTCGTGTTGTTGACGCCCGGAAAGTGCGCCGCCAGATGGATCTGCTTCGTCATCGCCCACTCCCCGCATACCGATTGGCCGGCCGCTTCAACCCGAGCCGGTTCCGCAGCGACGTCGCGCGCTCCACCGCCGGCCCGAGCAACCGCCGCTCCCGCAGCAACGGCACCAGCTGCTCCGCGATCACCGGCACGTCGAGCTCGAGCGACGCGGGCCGCAGATGGATCCCATCCACCCCAGCCGCGTTCCAGCCCTCCACCAGATCGGCCAACTCCTCGACACCACCGGCGTAATCAACCCCATCGGCCGGCCCGTCGCCGAGCGCCACACTCACCGAGAGCAGCACCCGCGGCGTCAGACTCGCCGCCCGTACCTCCGCCAGCCGATCGTCGAGGCCAGTTGCCCCCGGCAACAACACCAGATCCGCATCCGCCCCGGCTTGCAGCGCCTCAGCAGAACTCAGCCGTACTGCGACCAGCGGGTGCCCCTGCGGCGGCCGCGGCACGATCGACGGCCCCTTGATCGAGAACGCCGGCGAGCTGTAGTCGACGTAATGAATCCGATCCCGATCGATGAACCGCCCACTCGGCGCATCCCGGATGATCGCGTCGTCCTCCCACGAGTCCCACAACCGCCGGCTCACATCGACGACGTACCGGGCCTCCCGCCACGTATCAGCAGCCTCCGCCGGCTCCCGCCGCCCGATGACCGCCGCCGCCTCCGCGCTGGTCGACACCTCAGCAAGCCACCCCGCACGCCCCGCGGACACGAAGTCGAGCGTCGCAACCGACGCCTGCACATGGAACGGCTCCGTATGCGTGACCGTCACCGTCGGAATCAACCCGATCCGATCGGTCGACGGCGCGATCCGCGCTGCCAGCCCCAACGCGTCCAGCCGCGCACTGACCCGCGACGGCTCATCAGCCGGGGCCTCCAACGTGTCCACGAAGGTCGCGAAGTCGATCCCCGCCGCCTCCGCCCGCTGGACCGCACGCAAAGCCAACTCCCCCGTCAGAATCGCCGACGGATCGACCGAGGCCCCTCGCCAAGCATCAGGATGACTCCCGGCGCCATCGATCTCGATCGCCGTGATCAGTCGCCGGCTCATGACGCCACCTGCAAGCTCACCGGCAGGTTCTTGCTGAACGGCAGCGGCCCGATCGACTCCGGATCGGCGTCCACGTCGAACTGCGGCTCGAACCCGGCCGCCAGATACAACGCGCTGGCCTCCGGCTGTCGCGGCCCGGTGGTCAGGTACAACCGCCGGTACCCGAGATCGCGCGCCACCACCTCCAACTCGGCCAGCACCCGACGGCCGAGTCCTTGCCGTCGATGCAGGTGCGAGGTCCACATCCGCTTCACCTCCGCGGTCTCGTCGTCGTACCGGCGAATGGCGCCCCCGGCAACGGTCTGCCCGCCGTGCCGGAGCAGGACGAACGAGCCACCGCGCTCGGCATGGAAGTCCGACGGCGGTACTTCGGTCAGCAGGATCTGGTCGTTGCTCCGCCCGTACCGAGTGCTGTACTCGACCACCAGGTCGGCCAGTAGGGGCGCGGCCTCCGGGTCCTCGGGCCGTACCCGGACAACCTCCAGCGCCGAAGGCTGGACCGGCAGGCTCTCCACCACCTGTTCGCCTTCCACCGTGGACAGGAACGCCTCGGTCACCTGATAGAGCGGCACCGACGCCTCCGGGTCGAGCAGTAGTCCGCCCCCGTCGTACAGGCGGATGTGCGACGACAACACGAACCATCCCTGCCCGATCGAGCCCGCGCCGAGGCTGGTGAGCACCGGCCGGAGCGCGTAGTCGATCACCAGCACGTGAGCCGGCGATCCGCCCGTTGCCAACGGCAACACGGGCTTGCCCCGCAACGCGTACTGCGGGAGCAGGTCGAGGAACACCTTCAGCAGTCCCGCGTACGCCGCCTTGTAAACCGGCGTCGTCACCACCACCGCGTCGGCGGCGGCCAGTGTCTCGACCGCGCGCGCGATCGCCGGGTCGTCGGCCTGCCCCCGCAGCAGCGGCGTGGCCGGCAGGTCGCGCAGGACGATCGGCGTAACCCGATGCCCGTGGCTGAGCAGCCGCTTCGTCACATAGGAGAGCACCGCGTCGGTCCGGGACACGTCGGACGGACTGCTGGAGATGGTCGCGATAGTTGCCATGAGCCCCTTGCTCCTTCTCTCACTTCTGCTTGTTCTTCGGCAGTCCAGGCGGGTTCACCAGCGACTTCTGCACGCCCTCTGCCTCCAGGTGCCACTTGGCCAGGACCTTCGCGTAGCTGCCGTCCGCGATCGCCGCATTCAGCGCGTCCGCGAAGGGTTTGGCCAGCCCGCTGTCCTTCTTGGTGGTCACCCCGACCAGCCCCTGGATCGGGTAGCTCGACGAGACGGTGCCGACGATCTCGGTCTTGCCCGAGGTCGCCACGTGATAGGTCGCGGTCGGGTTCGGGCCGAGGTACAGGTCGATCCGGCCGGAATCCAGCGCGAGGTAGTAGTCAGTCGCCGATTGGTAGTACTTCGGGGTCGCGGGCTTCAGGCCCGCGGCGACGTTCTGCTTGTTCCAGTCGAGCAGGATCGCTTCCTGCAAGGTGCCCGAGCTGACCGCGACCGTCTTGCCGGCGATGTCGGCTGGCTTGCCGATCTTCCAGCCCGACCCCTTCTTCGCCTCCCAGGCGTGCAGCCCGAGCCGGTACGTCGCGAAGTCGTACTTCTCCTTGCGCAGCTCGGAGACGCCGATGTTGGAGATACCGGCCTGGTACTTGCCGGAGTCCAGCCCGAGGAAGAGGTTCTCCCAACTGGTGGTCTGGATCTCCACCTGCAGCCCGAGCACGCTCGCGACCAGGTAGGCGAAGTCGATGTCGACCCCGACCGGCGTCTTGTTGTCGTCGGCGGTGAAGGCCAGCGGCGGCAACCCGCCACCGGCCGAACCGCTGCCGACAACGAGCCTCCCGCTCTCCCGTACGGAGGCGGGCAACTCGGCCGCGATGCTGTCCACCTTGGCCGACGTGATGTGTGACTGCCCGGCCGAGGTGTCGAACGCGATCGCCGAAGCGTCACTGCCCTTCGGCGCCTCGGCGACCGGATCCGCGCAGCCTGCCAGCGCCAGCAACAGCACGCCCAGACCAGCAAATGCTTTCTTCATCGAAGGTCCTCAGCTCGTGATCGGAAGGCCGGGCGGATTGATCTCGGACTTGCCGACCGCTTCGTTCGACACGTTCCAGCGGGCCAGCACCTTGGCGTAGCTGCCGTCCGCGATCGCCGCATTGAGAGCAGCCTGGAAGGCCTTCACCAGCCCGCTGTCCTTCTTCGTGGTGGCCGCGATCAGCCCCTGCAGCGAGGCGCCGGCGCCGGAGAACTTGCCGATCGTCTCGGTCTGGCCGCTCGTCTTCACGTGGTAGGCGACGCTCGGGTTCGGCCCGAAGTACGCGTCGATCCGGCCCGACGAGAGCGCCAGGTAGGTGTCGGACGCGCTCTGGAAGTACTTGATCGAGGCGGCCGGCAGACCGGCCTTGAGGTTCGCCTCGTTCCAGTCGACCAGGATCTTCTCCTGGTTGGTACCACTGCCGACCGCGATCGTCTTGCCGGCCACGTCCTTGCCGCTGTCGACCTTCCAGCTGACACCCTTCTTCGCCTCGAACGAGATGTCGTCCTTGCGATAGGTGGCGAAGTCGTACTTCTGCTTGCGCTTCTCGGTCACCGTGATGTTGGAGAAGCCGACGTCGTACTTCGCGGAGTCGAGCCCGACGAACAGGTTCTCCCAGCTGGTCACCTGGAAGTCCGGCTTCAGCCCGAGCTCGCTGGCCACCAGGGTGGCGATGTCGATCTCGATGCCGATCGGGGTCTTGTTGTCATCGGCAACGAAGCCGAGAGGCGGCGTACCGACCGTTCCACCGATCACCAGGGTGCCGCGCTCGCGAACCTTGGCCGGCAGCAGCGCGGCGGCCGCGTCGTTCTTCTTCGCCGCCACCACCCGGTTCTGTTCGGGCGCCGTATTGATGCCACCGGTGTCGGCGGCGGCGTTCTGGGTATTCACCGGATCTGCACCGCAGGCCGCCAGGAGAGCTATCGGCAGCAGGGCGACGGCGAGCAAGGATCGTTTCATCAGAGAACCTTGGAGATGAAGGCGCGGGTGCGCTCGTGGGAAGGGTTGTCGAGAACTTCGTGCGGTGGGCCGGACTCGACGATCACGCCGCCGTCCATGAAGACCACCGTGTCGGCCACCTCGCGGGCGAAGCCGATCTCGTGGGTGACGACGACCATCGTGGAGCCGTCCCGGGCGAGCTCCTTGATCACGTCGAGCACCTCGCCGACCAGCTCGGGGTCGAGCGCGCTGGTGGGTTCGTCGAACAACAGCACCTTCGGTCGCAGGGCCAGAGCCCGTGCGATGGCTACTCGTTGCTGTTGCCCGCCGGACAGCTGGCGCGGGTAGACATCGGCCTTGTCGCCGACTCCGACCCGGTCCAGCAGTTCCCGCGCGACCGGCTCCACCTCGCGACGCTTGCGGCGCTGCGCCGAGACGGGGGCCTCCACGACGTTCTGCAGTGCGGTCAGATGCGCGAACAGGTTGAAGTTCTGGAACACGAACCCGACCTGCGAACGCTGGTGCAGGATCTCCCGCTCACGCAGCTCGTGCAGCTTGTCGCCACGCCGCTTGTACCCGATCAGCTCCCCGTCGATCCGGATCAGGCCGCGATCGACCTTCTCCAGGTGGTTGATCGACCGCAGCAGCGTCGACTTGCCCGACCCCGACGGCCCGAGGATCACCGTCACGGTGCCGGCCCGGACCTCCAGGTCGACGCCACGCAGTACCTCCAGTGTGCCGAAGCTCTTGTGCACGCCCTTGACGTCGAGCATGGCGGTCATGAGCTGACCCCCACTCCGGGTCGTGCCGCGGCTTTGGCCTGGACGGTCCGCCAGGTTCGGCGGATCCGCTGGATCGGGGTCGGTGGCAACGACCGGCTGGTACCGCGGGCGAAGTACCGCTCGAGGTAGAACTGTGCGATCGACAGCACGGTGGTGAGCACGATGTACCAGACCGTCGCCACCATCAGCAGCGGAACGACCCGGCTGTTGCGGCCGTAGATCACCTGGACCTGGTAGAAGAGCTCCGGGATCGCCATCACCGAGACGATCGAGGTGCCCTTGAAGAGCTGGATCACCTCGTTCGCGCCGTTCGGCAGGATCGACCGCATCGCCTGCGGCAGCACGATCCGGAAGAACTGCCTGCTGCGCGGGATGCCGAGTGCGGCCGCCGCCTCCGACTGCCCCTGGTCGACCGAGATGATGCCGCCCCGGATGATCTCCGCCGCGTACGCCGCCTGGTGCAGCGCGAGCCCCAGTACTGCGGCGCCGAGCGGGCCGAACAGGTTGTTCGTGCTGAACCGCACGAACTCCGGTCCGAACGGGATCCCGATGCTCAGCTCCTGGTACAGATAGGCCAGGTTGAACCAGAACAGCAGCTGGACGATCAACGGGATCGAGCGGAACACCCAGATGTAGCCCCAGGCAACTACTTGCAGGAACGGGCTGCTGGACAACCGCATCGTCGCGATCACCGCGCCGAGCGCGAAGCCCAGAACCGTTCCGTACAAGGTCAACTGGAGCGTCACGGCCAGGGCCGAGAAGATCGTCCTGGTGGTGAAGAACTGGAAGAACGTCGGCCAGTCCCATCCCGGGTTGGTGATCAGGCCGTGCGCGAACATGGCCAGCAGCACCAGGACGACGGCGACACCGACCCAGCGCCAGGGGTGCCGGCGCCCGATCACGGGCAGGTCGGCGTCCAGCAGGGCCGGGCTTTCAGGTGGATCGGCGGCGGCGGTCGCCGAGGTCAGCGAAGTGGTCGACACAGTTGAACTCCCGGGCGGCGGGCAGGCAGGGGTGACGCCGGTGCCGGCAGGAGCTGCGGGCACGGCGCTGCGGACGGTCGGACAGACCGTCGTGACAGTGGAAGAGGTGGCTCTAGAGAGCTGTCAGAGCAGACACAGGGCGCTGGAGACGCGCTGCAGGTCGATGTGGAGACGGTAGAAGGCGAGTTCACGCCGGGCTGGTTCTGTCATCACCGTCTCCTTTCTTCGGGCCTGGTGAACCCAGTATGCGAGGACATTGAAAGGGAAGTAAGTCGGTAGACAAACCTCTCATATTCTGGACGCCCTATAACGGCTCCGGAGGCCCCTGAGGAGCTGTGACGCGGGTGATCCCGGTCACGGCGACATTCAACTACTCTCTGGTCACTTCTACGCCTGAGCGGCGACGGATGGCGCGGATTCCGTCACCGTGGGTAGCTGGATTCGGTGATCTGATCGCAATGCGCGTTTGAGGAGTCCGTGACCTCCTCGTTATGGTCGATGGGCCGCTGGGGATGACCCTGGCGGCAACTCGACTCTGGAAGGCTCTCGTGTCCCCTCACCATGACGTGTCGGAAGCAGGACGTACGGCACCTCGTCGTACTCCGGCCGGCGCGCGTCGGGTGGCGAAGCACCGCCTGACCCGCCGTACTTCCGTCCGTGGCGTCCAACTGGTCGGCCTGACGGCCGCCCTCGCGGCCGCCGCCGGCACCAGTGCCGTCGCCCTCTCCCCCTCAGCTGGTCCGGCCAACGCCGGGACCAGCGCCACCGCAGGCCAGCTCGAAGCGATGACCGCGGCCCGGGTCGAGCGCCGTGACCTCGCCTCGCGAGACGCGTCGCGCTTCGATCTGTCGCTCGCCTCCACCCGCAAGGCGCAGATCGACGCGGCCGCCGTCGCCAAGGCTCGTCAGGCGAAGCTCACCGCGAACGCGACGCTGACCGCCCGCCGCGCGCTGGCTCTGTCGGCCGCCAAGGCACAGGCCGCGGCCAAGGCCAAGGCGCTCGCCAAGGCAGCCGCTGCGGCGAAGGCCGAGGCTCTTGCCAAGGCTGCGGCAGCTCCCAAGGTCGTGCTGCCGACGACCGGCTACCACCTGACGGCCGGCTTCGGCCAGGCAGGCGGACGCTGGGCCAGGAACCACACCGGCCTCGACTTCGCGGCCCCACTCGGTACGCCGATCCGCTCGGTGATGGCGGGTGAAGTGATCCAGGCCGACTACGAAGGCGCCTACGGCCGTCAGGTGAAGGTCCGCCACGCGGATGGCACCGTCACGTCGTACAGCCACATGTCGGAGTTCGACG
Organism: Kribbella koreensis; assembly: GCF_039525325.1. NCBI lineage: Bacteria > Bacillati > Actinomycetota > Actinomycetes > Propionibacteriales > Kribbellaceae > Kribbella > Kribbella koreensis. Next base: position 647,731 of record NZ_BAAAHK010000013.1, on the reverse strand, counting down.
TCTCGGTCGGCGACACGGTCAAGGCCGGCGACCAGGTCGGCGCGATCGGCGTCACCGGCAACACGACCGGGCCGCACGTGCACTTCGAGGTACTGCCCGGCGGCGGCGACCCGATCGACCCGAAGCCGTGGCTGCGGGAACATGGGGTCAACCCGTAATTCCCTGTCTCAGCGGGCCCTGGCTCAGAGGTCCTTGGCCAGCGTCAGCTTGTCGACATACTGGCCCTCGATCACGAACTCACGTGGGTGGGTTCCTTCGAGAACGTAACCGTGGCGCTCGTACAGCCGCCTTGCGACGGTGTTCGTACCGTGCACATTCAAGGTGATCTTGCGGGCGCCGCGGCGCGTCCCCTCCTCGGTCGCCGCGGTCAGCAGGATGGACCCGACGCCCCGGCCCTGCGCCTGTTTGGCGACCGCGACCCCGTTGATCGACAGCACGCCGTCGCCCTCGGGGAACGTGTACTTGTCCTGTAGCCGGAGATAGCCCAGCACCTCGCCGTCGTCCTCGGCCACCAGATGGGCGTCCGGCCCACTCCGTTCGTTGAAGAACGCGTCCTTGTCTGCCGGCGTCATCGACGGAAACCCCGACGACGCGTCCCACACCGTCAACTCGATCGCCAGCAGCGCCGCCTCATCACCCTCGACGGCCCGCCGCACAGTCACCTCACCCATACCCCAATCCTCACCCACCCCAGGTCCACCGAGCTGTGGGCCGCCCCGCTCCCGGCCCACCCTGGCCAACTTCGGTTCGGCTGCTGCGGGCTCTCCCGCTGCTTTCGAGCGCGCCTGCCGAGCCAACCCAGGCGGAGCGGCGCGCGCGCTTGGCTTCAGAAGGTCGTGTGCGGGGTTGGAGTCGCGGGGCGCAGGTGGACTGAGGCTGTGAGTCCGCCTACCGGTCGAGGGGCTAGGGACAGGGTGCCGCCATGGGCGGTGGTGATGGCGGCAACCAGGGCCAGGCCCAAGCCGTGGCCGCCGCCGGAGTGTTTGGCCAGGCGGGCGCCTCGGGCGAACGGTTCGGCGAGGGTGGCGACCTTCGCCGGGTCGATGACCTCGCCCGTGTTGACCACAGTCAGCCGGCCCGCCTGCACGGTCAGCTTCGCCGTACCGCCGACGGGCAGGTTGTGGCGGATGGCGTTCTGGCCGAGGTTGATGATCAGTTGGTGCAGCAGCGTCTCGTTGCCCTCGACGATCGAGCCCTCGATCGACGTGCTCAGCTCGACGCCGGCCGCCTCCGCCTCGGGCTGCAGCTCGGCGACCGCCTGCCGCGCGATCGCCGCGAGGTTGACCGGCTCCAGCTCGACCTTCCGATTGCCGAGCGCCGCCAGCGCCAGCAACGCCTCGACGATGTCGATCCCCCGCTGATTCGTCTCGTGCAGCCGGCGCGCCAACTCCCGCACGTCCTGGTGATCCGGATCCGCGATCGCCACTTCGAGCATCGTCTTCATGACCGCGTGCGGCGTCCGCAGCTCATGCGACGCGTTCGCCGCGAACCGCCGGTACTGCGTGAACGCCCGCTCCAACCGCTCGAGCATCTCGTCGAACGTGTCGGACAGATCCGTGAACTCGTCCCGCGGCCCACCCAGCCTGATCCGATGATCCAGCGACCCGTTCGCCGCCAGCCGCGCCGCCGAGGTGATCTCCTGCAACGGCCGCAGCATCCGCCCGGCGATGATCCACCCGGCGCCCATCCCGATCGCGGCCAGCAACGCCAACGCATACAGGGTCAGCTTGACGACGGTGTCGAGGATCTCGCCGCGCGTCGCCACGGGCGTCTGGTCGCGAGGGTTGGCCGCGGTCAGCGGGTAGTTCGGTACGAACCGCATCACCGCGTAGATGATGACGCCGATCACGCCACCCGCGAGCACGAGCAGCAACGCGTAGCTCAGCGTCAACCGGAGCCGCACGGTCAACCGCGGCCGCCAGCTCATCAAAGGCTCAGCCGGTACTGCGGGACGCCCGGGACCTGCCGGTACGGCGGGCGTAGTACTCATGAATCGCCGATCCGGTAGCCCACGCCCGGCACGGTGTGGATCACCCACGGGTCGCCGAGCCGCTTGCGCAGCGTGGAGATCGTGATCCGGACCGTGTTGCTGAACGGATCCGCGTTCTCGTCCCAGGCGCGTTCGAGCAGTGTCTCGGCGCTGATCACTCCACCCTTGGCCGTCATCAACACCTCCAGGACAGAGAACTGTTTGCGGGTCAGCTTCACGTAGCGCCCGGACCGGTAGACCTCCCGCCGGAACGGATCGAGGCTGACCCCGGCGTACTCGAGCACCGTCGGCGCCGACTCGGCCGGCCGCCGGGCCAGCGCCCGCAGCCGGACAACGAGCTCACGCAGCTCGAACGGTTTGGTCAGGTAGTCGTCGGCGCCCACCTCGAAGCCGCTGATCTTGTCGTCGAGATCCCCGGCGGCGGTGAGCATCAGAATCCGGACCGGCAGTCCCTCGGCGAGGATCCGGCGGGCCACCTCGTCACCGTTCGGCGGCGGGATGTCCCGATCGAGCACGACCACGTCGTACTCGTTGATGCTGATCGACTCCAGCGCGGTCTCGCCGTCGAAGGCGAGGTCGGCCGCGATCGCCTCCAGCCGCAGCCCGGCCCGGATCGCCTCGGCGAGGTACACCTCGTCCTCCACGACCAGAACCCGCATAACCACCATTGAAGCAGGCCGGACGTATCGAAAACGTATCCGGAAACGTTGACGCTCCGGCAACGTCGTGAACTGTGCACTGAATGGCATGATGCCTGACGAACTCGTTGCCACTCGCAAGAAAATGCGCCGGCTCAACGTGCTGGTCGTGGTGGCGCTCGTGGTCGCGATCGCCTGCTTCGCCCTGGCTGCCTGTACCTCGGTCGACGACACCCACTCCTCGACCTCGGAGGCGGCCGGCTCTGGCGCCCCGGATCCGGTGAAGTCCACCAAGCAGCACCGTGGCGATCCAGGGCCGGAGGACGGCGTACTGCCGGACAACGCCTCGCCGTTCGACACCTCGTTGCCAGGGGTGGCGAAGCTGAATCCCGACCTTCTGAAGGCGATCCAGGATGCTGCCCGCGCTGCCGAGAAGGCGGGGATCAAGCTGCATCTGACGACCGGGTGGCGGAGCAAGGAGTACCAGGAAGAGCTGCTGGAGAAGGCGATCAAGCGCTACGGCAGCCGGGAGAAGGCCAGCGAGTACGTCGCTACGCCGGAGGAATCGCACCACGTCACCGGCAATGCGGTCGACGTCGGGCCGACCGACGCGGACGACTGGCTGAATCGCAAGGGTGCGCGGTTCGGGCTCTGCCAGACGCTGGCCAACGAGATCTGGCACTTCGAGCTGGCCACGACGCCGGGTGGGACCTGCCCACCCATGAAGAGCACGTCCAGCAGCAGGTAGCCGCTGGACGTGCTGTCTCCTGGGATATCACGCGGCGTCGAGTGCACCGGTGATCTTGCGGGCCATGTCGGCCAGTACCGGGCTGGGCTCACCGAGGTGGGTCTGCGACGCCTCGATCGCCAGGACGACGGTGCTGCGGAAGTTGTCGGCCTCGGCCGGGGCCTGGTCCTTGAGCAGGGTCATCGCCTCGGTCAGGGCCGGCAGGACGTTGTCGGCCAGCTCGGCGACGGTCTTGCCGCTCAGGTTCATGCCCTTGGACTTCTCGTTGAGGACGTGGCCGACCAGGCCGGTCGCGGAGGTGAGGGCGATGGTGCCGTCGGTAGCGACCTTGTGCGGCTTGCTCGCGGCGGCGGCGATCAGCGAGACGGCGCCGTACGCGGCGGTACGGATGGTGTTCTTGTCCTGGTCGTTGAGGGTGATGGTCATGGCAGTTCTCCTTGTTGGTTGATGTGTAACTGGTCAGTTGTTGTGCAGCTTGTGGTCTTGCCGGGCGGCCGCGATGGTTTCGCGGACCGCCTGGGCGACGGCTTTGAAGTCCTTCTTGAGGATCTTCGAGTGGTTGCTGGGGACCTTGGCGCTGACCTGGATGTTCGGGTTGCGCTCCAGCACCGGGTCGAGGGAAGCCCGCGCGGCCTCCATCTCTTCCTCGCCGCCACCGAGGTTGGACCCGGTGGCCAGCACGTACCGCACCGGGCAGGTCACCTGATCGAGCTCCACGTCCACCGAGTCGACGATCTCGTTGATCTCGATGTTGACCTCGGCGTGCATCGCGGCACTCATCCGCGCCGCCATCCCGAACGGCCGGGCCAGCGGGAGGATGAACCGCATCTTGTGGAAGAGCTTGCGGATCCGCTCCTGCCCTTCCTCGCCGGTCAGCCCGTACGGCATCGCGCCGTCGACCATGACGACCCCGAGCACCCGGTCCGGGTGGCGGGCCGCCCAGTGCGCCGCGATGGTCGCGCCGTACGACCAGCCGACCAGGATCGGCTTCTCCACGCCGGTCGCCTCGAGGATGGCGTCGAGGTCCCGCAAGGTCCCCTCGAACGAGTAGTCCGCCGACTGCTTCGACTTGCCGCGGGCCCGCTCGTCGTACGCGATGTGCCGGTACTCGTTGCCGAGGGCCTCGATCACCGGGCGCCACGGCCGCTGGTCGGCGTACGCGCCGTTCAGGTACACGATCGCCTGGCCGGAGCCGCCGCTGTCCGTCATCGCCAGCGCCGTGTCGTCGACCGGCACCATCTGCATGTTTCCCATCACGATCTCCTAGCGCTCTTGTGTTCAGGAATCTCCGAACAAGAAGAACGCTACATTGCGTTCAGAGATCATGCAACACTGATCTCACGCTCTCTCGCCTTATTTTGGGCTTGTTTGGGCTTGCTTTGCAATGAGTATGATCGTGAACGCAATGATCTCTCCGGCGTTGCATTGCAATGGCCTGAGGGTGAATGCATACTTGGCGGACGTCCGACAGCGACAGGAGACCAGTACCGATGCCCGGAGGCAGACTCACCGAGGAGGACCGGCGGCTGATCGCCGCGGGCCTGGCCGAAGGACTCGGCTACGCGGAACTCGGCCGGCGCCTGGACCGCCCCGCTTCGACGATCATGCGAGAGGTCACCCGCAACGGCGGCCCCGACGACTACCGGGCCGACCGCGCCCAGCAGGACACCAGCACCCGCGCCCGCCGCAACAACCAGCCGCAGCCGCCGGCGCCGGCCCCCACCGACAGCAGCTACGGTCGCGACCCCAAGGCTGTCCAGGAGTTCACCGAGTCCTTCACCGACCTCCTGGTCCAGCAGGGCCTCCCCAGAATGGAAGCCCGGGTGATGGCCTGCCTGCACATCACCGACTCCGGCGCCCTCAGCGCCGCCGACCTGGTCCAACGCCTCCGCGTCAGCCCCGCCTCGATCTCCCACGCCGTCGGATTCCTGGAACAACAAGGCATGCTGCTCCGCCGGCGCGACCCCGGCGAACGCCGGGAGCGCTACGTCATCGACGACGAGATCTGGCTGCGCAACCTGCTCGCATCCCTCCAGATGAACAACGCCCTGATCGCCGCTTCCCGCCAGGCCGCCACCCTCTTGGGCCCCACCACCCCTGCGGGCGACCGCTTCGACAAATCCGCCGAACTGTTGACCTTCGTCAGCGAGGCCCTGCAACAGGCGATGGAGAAGTGGCGGGAACACCTGACAACTCGCGCGAAGCCGTAAAACCGCAGGTCTGCCGCAACGCCGGACAGCTAGGTTTGGCGTCATGACCCTGCAGACGCGTCCCCTCGGTTCTTCCGGTATCGACGTCACCACGATCGGGCTGGGCGCCTGGCAGCTCGGCAAGTCCTCGAGCTGGCCGACCGGTCCCGACCCGGACGAGGCGGTGCGGATCGTGCACGCCGCCCTGGACGCCGGGGTGAACTTCATCGACACCGCCCCGGCGTACGCGGACGGCCAGAGCGAACTGAACGTCGGCACCGCGCTGCAGACCGTCCCCCGCGACCAGGTCGTGCTCTGCACCAAGGTCGGCCCGACCCACGACGGGCGCGCCGACTGGTCGGTCGACGCGATCGCGACGTCGGTCGAGGGCAGCGCCCGGCGGATGGGCGTCAACCACATCGACATCGTCGTCCTGCACAGCCCGCCGCCCGAGGTCCTGAACAGCGCCGACCACTACGCCGCTCTGGAAGCCCTGCGCGACAAGGGTCTGATCCGCGCCTTCGGCGCCTCGGTGGACTGGGACCAGGACGTTCGAACCGTCCTGACCAACACCAACTCGCAAGCTCTGGAGGTCCGGATGTCCGCCCTCTTCCAAGAAACCTGGCCGAGCATCTCCGAAGCCCCCACCCACGGCGCCGGCGTAATCATCAAGGTCCCCCTCGAGTCAGGCTGGCTCTCAGGCCGGTACGACGCCAACAGCACCTTCACCGACGTCCGCTCCCGCTGGTCCCCCGCCGACGTAGCCCTCCGCGCGGGCCTGGTAGACGAACTCCGCGCCCTACTCCCCTCCGGCGTATCCCTGGTAGACGCCGCCCTCCAGTTCCTCCTCGCAAACACCGGCGTCACCACCGTCATCCCCGGCACCCGCTCGCTCGACCACTTGCAATCCAGCATCGCCGCAGCCTCCAACCCCCTCCCCACCGACACCGTCCACGCAATCCGCACCTGGTACACCAACCGTCTAAGCGCCCAGCACCTCGACTGGTGACGACGCCTCATACCCACCGGATCGACATCGCTGGTGAGGTTGTCATCAAGACGTACGTCGACTGGGCGCGCGACGAGCATCTGCGCGAGTGGAGCGCGTTGCAGCTGATCTCTGCCGCGAAGCCTCACCTGGTGCCGACGCCGATCGAGTTCGTAGCGCCGACACCACAGCCGTCGATCACCATGAGCCGCCTTCCGGGCGAGCCGTTGGGCGGGTCCTTGACCGCAGAACAACTGCGGGGACTGCAGGCTGCTCTGACGGAGCTCTGGTCGATCGCTCCAGCCGGCCTGGAGCCCGTCGACTACGCGGCCTTCGTCGAGCGGGTTCGGCGAGGGAACTCGTCGTGGGAGGGGTCGGGAATCATTGTCGAAGCCCAACTGGCAGCCGCCGAGTGGTTGGTCGGGTCAGCCGCGGACGAACTGATCGAGCCTGTCGACGCCATCGTCGGCCACGTCGACCCCAATCTGGCGAACTATCTCTGGGACGGGAGTCAGGTCCGCATCATCGACTTCGAGGACGCGGGCCAGAGCGATCTCGCCGTCGAACTGGCCAACCTGGTCGAGCACATCGCCTCCCGGGCCACCGATTGGACCGGCTTCCTCGCGCAGTTCTCGGTAGACGCCGAGCGGTTCCAAGATGCCCGCCGCCTCTACGCGATCTTCTGGCTCACGCTGCTCCGGCCCGATGGTCCGTCGGGCCATCGCAACCCGGCCGGGACTGCCGAGCTTCAGGCCGAGCGGGTGCTCGGGTTGCTTTCTTAGGTCGGCTCGGTGGGTGGGTCGTCGGTGGTGGCCAAGGGGCGTTGGGTCCAGTGGACGTCGTGCCAGGCGTTGTGTTTCCAGCCTATTTTTCGGTAGGTGCCGATGGGTTCGAAGCCCAGGGCTGCGTGGAGGCCTTCGCTGGCTGGGTTGGGGAGGGTCATCCCGGCGACGGCGGTGCGATAGCCGCGGGTGGTCAGGCGGTCGAAGAGGGCTTCGTACAGGGCTCGGCCGCCTCCGGTGCGGCGGCGGCCCAGCTCCAGGTAGATGCTGACTTCGCAGGACCACCGGTACGCCGCTCGCGGCTTCATGACTCCGCCGTACGCGTAGCCGACAACCGTGCCGTCGTCATCCTCGAGGACCAGCCACGCGTGGGTTCGCGTGGCCGTCTCGATTCGGGTGGCCATTTCGTCGACCGACGGCGGGTCGAGTTCGAAGGTGATGGCGGTGTCACGGACGTAGGGCGCGTAGATCGCCGCGCAGGCTTCGGCGTCCAGTGCGGTCGCATCGCGAATCTTTCCCATGCCACGATAGTAGCCATACATGCCGCTATAGTGGCAAGTATGGATGATCCGCTGTCCGCCTCGCTGGCGGCGACGTTGCAGGCCGCGCGCGTCGGTCGCGAGCTGTCGGTCAACGCGCTCGCCGACCGGTCGGGGGTGTCCCGGGCGATGATCGGGAAGATCGAGCGCGGGGAGGCGCAGCCGACCGCAGTACTGCTGGGCAGGCTCTCCGGAGCACTCGGGCTGACGTTGTCCGAGCTGGTCGCGCGGGCGGAGGGCGGGGCCGATGAGCTGCTGCGGCGAGCGGCGGATCAGCCCACGTGGACCGACCCGGCCACCGGGTACCGTCGCCGGGCGATCTCCCCCATCAGCGACAGCCCGCTCGAACTGGTCGAGGTCGAGCTGCCGCCGGGCGCCTCGGTTTCGTACCCGGCGGACGCGTACATCTTCAAGTACCAGCAGATCTGGGTTCTCGAAGGCAGCCTGCATTTCCAGGAAGGCGAGATCCTCCACCAGCTGTCGACCGGCGACTGTCTTCAGCTAGGCGCCCCCGCGCCGTGCACCTTCATCAACCCCACGCCCAGCACCACCCGGTACCTCGTTGCCTTGGTCAAAAGTCGCTGAACCAGCCGCATCGGGAGATGGCCTGGACCGGTCCGACAGCTTGAGCCAGACGACCCCGCTGACGATCACGGCGAGCCAGAACGCCTTGGTCGGGGTGAGGGTCTCGTCGAAGAAGACGGGGCCGAGCAACGCGGCGCCGACCGCGCCGATCCCGGCCCAGACCGCGTACCCGATCCCCATGTCGATCGTCCGCAGGGCGACGCTGAGCGCGAACAGCGTCAGCAGGAAGAACACCACCGCGACGAGCGACCAGGACAGCACGCTGAACCCGTGACTTCCGCCGACGGACAGGGCGTAGCCGACCTCGAACACGCCGGCGAGAAGCAGTACCAGCCATCCCCGTACCCGCGCCGTCACAGCGTGGATCCGCTGAGTTGCAGTCCGGCGACGCCGACGATGATGACGGCGATACCGATCAGTTTTCGCCGGCCGAGCCGTTGCCCGAACAGGCTTGCGCCCAAGACGGCGATCCCGATCCCGGCGACCGAGGTCCAGACGGCGTACCCGACGCCGACGTCGAAGGTCAGCAGCGCGAGGCTGAGGAAGTACGTCGCAACGCCACCGCTGACCAGCGTCGCCACGGTCCATCCCCACCGGGTGAACCCTTGCGCCTTACTCGCCGCGATCGCGACGGTGATCTCGAAGACGACCGCGACGCCGAGATGAAGCCACTCCATGATCCGTCCTTCCGTGGTCCCTGATGCGGCCCTCATCGTGAACCCTCACACCGGCGTCAACTGCAAGAATGTTCCCCATGCGCATCGGAGAACTGGCCGAAGCCAGCGGCGTCAGCCCACGCTCCTTGCGGTACTACGAGGAGCACGGCCTGATCCGGGCCGCCCGTACTCCCGCCGGCTGGCGCGACTTCGACGACGACACGGTCGAACGCGTAGTCCTCATCCAGCACCTCTTTGCCGCCGGCCTCTGCAGCACCACCATCAACGAGCTACTCCCCTGCCTGGAATCCCCACCCGAGGAACGCACCGGCGTCCTCGAGCAGCTCCTGGCCGACCAACTAGAACGCCTCGAATCCAAACGCCGAGACATCACCCGAGAGATAGAAACCCTCCAAGCCCTCCGCACCGAAACCAAGGTCTCCGCCCCACCAACCTGACGAAGCAGCCGCCCCAAGGCCACCCAGGCCGGCGACTCTCCTGGTCACTGCGGGTCGGCGGGCATCAAGACGTCAAGTCCGATATCGATCGCCGGCGCGGAATGGGTGATGGCGCCGAGGGCGATCGAGTCCACTCCGGTGAGCGCGACCTGGCGGGCATCGCTCAGGGTGAATCCGCCGCTGGCCTCGAGTCGCACGTCGCGCGGGCAGTTGCGTGCGCGTTCGACGGCGATCCCCATGTCGTTCACGGCGAAGTTGTCCAGCATGATCTGGTCAGCGCCGTGAGCGAGAGCCTCGTCGAACTGGTCCAGTGAGTCCACCTCGATCTGTACCGGCACCGCACCACGGGGGTGAGCCTCGGCGACGCGGGCGAGTGCGTTGCCGACCCCTCCGGCGGCTGCGACGTGGTTGTCCTTGATGAGGATCTCGTCGAACAGGCCGTGCCGGTAGTTGGCGCCGCCGCCGCACCGTACGGCGTACTTCTCGAGTGCGCGGAGCAGCGGTGTGGTCTTGCGGGTGTCGCGCACCACGACCCCGGTACCTTCGAGCGCGTCGACCCAGGTCCGGGTAGCGGTCGCGATTCCGCTCAGGTGAGTGAGCAGGTTCAGCGCTGTTCGTTCGACCGCCAACACGGCTCGCGCCGGCGCGCTCAGAGTCGCCAGGTGCTGACCGGGAGCGATGCGGTCTCCGTCCGTCACCAAAGGCGTGAACTTGGCCGACGGGCCGATGGCGTCGTCGCACAGCAAGGCCACCACCGGAAGTCCACAGGCCACGCCGGCGCCGCGCGAGGTGAAGCTGACCTCAAGGTCTACGTCGGTGGGGATCGTCGCCAGCGAGGTGAGGTCTCCGGCCTCGGATAGATCTTCGGCCATTGCCGCCCTCAGCAGGCTGAGCACCTCGTCCGGATCGAGGTTCGCGAGCCGCAATGCGTCACGGGCACTGCCTGCATCGTCGAGCACGCGCACGCTGTCGAAGGTGGGCGCGTTCGGTTCGAGCGGGACTCCAGCGGCGTTCGCAGCGAAGGAGATCGCGTGGTACCAGCCGCAGAGCAGCGTGATGTCGAGCAGCTCCGCCTCGGTGAACTCAACCGAGAGCAGGTCCCACAGCGGCTCCGGGATCGTGGAGTTGTCGTGGAGTGCGTCAGCCGCACGAACCAGGAGGCGGTCCCGCGTCGAGGTCCAGCAAGGGTCACCGGGGCCTCCGTGCGTCAGGGATGTGACTTGCTCCGACGAGAAGCCGACCCGCTCCGCGAAGAAGGCGACGTGAACTCCCCACTCGTACTCGCAACCGCAGCGGGCGCACGTACGGTCGATCAGGATCTCGCGGTCGCGCATGCTGATGGAGAGCGCACGGCTCAACTCGTAGGCGCCCCAGCCGTGCATCGCCTTGGTCATCGACAGGTTCTTGGCAAACGTGCGGAAGAGCCCGATCGGGGGGACACCCGGCGGCATCATCGGGGCGAGCGCAGCTGCCACCTCCGGGTCGAACGGGGCTTCCAGCGGAGTGATTCGCACGGCCGGTTCCTCATTTCGTAAATCGAAATCCTTGCTCGGCACGCTAGCATTTCTAAATCCGAAAACCTCCAGGAGGATGTGTGACGCCGACCACTCCGGCACCGGGTCATCCGGTTCGCGGTTCGTCGACCGGGCGCCCGGTCATGGCGGCCATGGACCTACTTGGCCGGAGGTGGGCGTTGCGGGTGCTGTGGGAGCTTTCCCATCAGCCGCTGCGGGCGCTCGAGCTCAAGGACAGGTGTGACGACATGTCGTCGAGCGTCCTGTACCAACGGCTACGCGAGCTGTCGGAAGCAGGACTCGTCATCCAGCACAGCGACGGCCGATTCGCCATCACACCACTGGGCGGAGACCTGCGCGCCGCCCTCGAACCCCTCGACGCATGGTCCCGCCGCTGGGCCGAACGCCCCTGACCCCCAGGCCCGCGCAGCCGGCGTGGGGGAAGCAGTCGGGGAATGTGGGTTGGTTGGGGACATTGGCTGGGTGGGCGTGATTGGGTGGGGGCGGCTGGGTCCCTCGTGATCGGATGTTGAGGATGGGCGTTTCTGCGGTGGTCTGGGTTCTGACCGTGCTGGCGATTGTCGGGCTGCTTGCCTTCGACTACTTCTTCCACGTGCGGAGCGCACACGTGCCGACCCTGCGGGAAGCGGCCGTCTGGTCCAGCCTGTACGTCGGGATCGCGATCGCCTTCGGACTCGGCACACTCGTCATCGGCGGCACCGGCATGGGCTCGGAGTACTTCGCCGGCTACATCACCGAGAAGGCGCTGTCGGTCGACAACCTGTTCGTCTTCCTGATCATCATGACCAGCTTCCGCGTCCCCCGGGAGAACCAGCAGAAGGTGCTGCTGGTCGGCATCGTCATCTCGCTGATCGCCCGGGCCGGCTTCATCTTCCTCGGCTCGGCGCTGCTCAACACGTTCGCCTGGGTCTTCTACCTGTTCGGCCTGGCGCTCCTGATCACCGCCGGCAACATGCTCAAGCCCCAGACCGAGGAATCCCACTCAGCCCAGAACGTCATCGTCCGGCTGGCCCGCAGACTCTTCCCGACCACCGAGAACTACGACGAGGACAAGCTGATCACGCACCAGAACGGCCGCCGGGTGATGACCCCGATGTTGCTCGTGATGGTCGCCATCGGCGGTACCGACCTGATGTTCGCGCTGGACTCGATCCCGGCCATCTTCGGGCTGACCCAGAACGTGTACGTCGTCTTCACCGCGACCGCGTTCAGCCTGCTCGGCCTGCGGCAGCTGTACTTCCTGCTCGACGGCCTGCTGGACCGGCTGATCTACCTGTCCTTCGGGCTGGCCGCGATCCTCGCCTTCATCGGCGCGAAACTGATCCTGCACGCGCTGCACGAGAACAACCTGCCGTTCATCAACGGTGGCGAGCCGATCGAGGTGATGGAGATCAGCACCGGCCTGTCGCTGGTGGTGATCCTGGTGGTGCTGGTGATCACGATCCTCGCGTCGCTGTTCAGCACCCGCGGCCGGACCCAGACGGCGATGGCCAACATCCGCCGCGACGCGCTCGCCTATCTCGACGCGGAGTACACCGACGACGCCAACGAGCGCGAGCGCCTGTTCGCCAGGCTGCAGGAGTCCAAGGAGCACATCATTGCCCTCGGCCCCAAAGCCAAGCAGATCGTCAAGAACGAGACCGAGCTGATGGAGCTCTGCGCCCGCGTCATCGAGACCCGCCAGACCAGCACCAAGTCCTAGCCACCACGGACTAGGTACTCCGAAGCCGGTCCTGATGCCGCCGCGCCTTCAACCGGTTCCCGCACGTTGACATCGAGCACCACCGCCGTGCGTTCGCCTTGCTCCGGTCGATGAGGAACAAGGTGCACTCGGCAACGTTCTCGCACGGCCGCAACCGGCCCTGAACCGTCGCCCACGCCAGCACCACCCGCGCCGCGAACCGCGCGCCCTCCAGCTTCCACTCCACACCGGCCTCCCCCACGACCGGCACCTGCCGCACCTCGGCGACGAACCGCTGCAGCCCAGCCGCCGGCTCCTGCCCCCGCACTACGCCCGCGATCGCATCACGCACCTCGCGCGCGGCGGCCGGCGTACCGGGGATGTCGTGCGCGCGGAGCCACTCGACTGCCCCCGCGCCGCGCAGCTCATCGGTCGGTACGCCGTCCACGATCGGCGCCGAGTTGAGCAGCGCGAGCAAGGCTGCCTCATCAGGCATAACCGCATTAACCATATTGACAGGTTACACCTCGACAGTGTTCGCTAGCCCCTGTAACCAGATAAAACTCGCAAAGGGGTTAAACGATGACCGTTCACCACCGCACCGTCGAGGTCGATGGACACGAGATCTTCTACCGGGAGGCAGGACCGGCCGACGCGCCCGTACTGCTGCTCCTGCACGGATTCCCGGCGAGTTCGCACATGTTCCGCGACCTGATCCCGTTGCTCGAAGACCGCTACCACCTGATCGCGCCCGACCACCTCGGCTTCGGATACTCGGCGATGCCATCAGCGGCCGAGTTCGAGTACAGCTTCGCCAAGCTGGCCGGCCTGACGACCGCCTTCACGGAGACGCTCGGCCTCACGCAGTACGCGCTGTACGTGCAGGACTACGGCGCGCCGATCGGGTGGCGGATGGCGCTGGAGCACCCGGAGCGGATCACGGCGATCATCACCCAGAACGGCAACGCCTACGAGGACGGGTACGTCGAGGAGATGTGGGCCGCCGTCGTCGCTTACGACGCGAACCCGACCCCGGAGACCGCCAAGGCGGCGGCCGAGATGCAGACCGAGGCGCTGGTGAAGTGGGCCTACCAACACGGCGTCAAGGACCAGACTCTGCTCAGCCCCGACGCCTGGCAGCACGACCTGTCACTGCTCGCCCGCCCCGGTGCCGAGCAGGTGCAGCTGGACCTGGTCTGCACTTATCTGGACAACTTCAAGCTCTACCCGAAGTTCCAGGAGTACTTCCGCACCAGCCAGGTCCCGCTGCTGGCAGCTTGGGGCGCAGGCGACGAGATCTTCCCACCCGCCGGCGCGAAGGCCTTCCAACGCGACCTGCCCGACGCCGAGATCCACCTTCTCGACGCAGGCCACTTCGCCCTCGAATCCAACGCCCCGGAGATCGCCGACCTGATCAAGGACTTCCTGGGCCGAAAACTCAGCTGAGAGCTCCGCCCGCCGGACTGCGCGAGCACCTGAGCATGACACCCACCGAAGCATGGCGAAGGAGCATTGTGGGCACTGGCAGGCCAGGGAGTGCGTCACTCGGACCTCGGGTGGCGGTCCGATGAGGTGAGGGTGACGTGATGTTCAAGGCTGTGCTCGCGGTGATTCCAGTGCATGAGCTCGCGCCGGCGGCTCAGTGGTACGAGTCGTTCTTCGGGCGGCCCGCGGACCAGCAGCCGATGGACACCCTGGCGGAATGGCACTTGAGCGAGTTCGGTGTGGTCCAGGTCTTCCAGGACCCCGAGCGGGCAGGTCGTACGTCGGTCAACTTCGCCGTCGACGACCTGGACACGACGCTCTCCACGCTCGCCGGCTCGGGGATCACCGCAACCGACCCTCAGATCGTCTCCAGTGGTCGCCAGCGCCTCGCGACCACGACCGACGCGGACGGCAACACGCTGGGGTTGATCCAGGTCATCGCCTGACCTCGGCGCCCCCTACGGTTCAGGGAGCAGAATCGTAGGGGGATGCGAGTGCTCCGCAAGTTGCTGATCGTTGTCGCCGTGGTGGCGACTCTGCTGTCGTTGGTGGGAACCGCGCGGTTGGTCGGCCCCCGTGGGGAGCCCACCGACGGCGCGGTCAAGCAACTGCGGTTCCTGAGGCAAGCGATCGAGAACGGGGCCGATCAGGACGCTCAGGGGATCAAGCCCGAGGGCTACTTCTTCATGAATGTGCTCTACGGGCTGTCCTGGGTGCAGGTCGGTCTCGACTCGCCGGTACGCCGGGCCGAGGCGACAGCCCAAGCGCAGTGGGCACTCAACCGGCTCTACACCGCCGACGGCACGAGACCCTTCGACCTCGCCGGACTCAGCCCCCGGTACGGCGTATTCCACGCGGGCTGGACCAACTGGCTCCGCGGCGGCATCGTCGCGCTGCAGCCGCCCGAGTCGCGCGACCTCACGGCGTACACGAAAACCTCGACCGAGCTGGCGAAAGCCTTCGATGCGTCGCAAACCCCTTACCTGGATGCGTATCCGGGTCAGGCGTGGCCGGTCGACTCGACGGTGGCGATGGCCTCTATCGCTCTCTACGACCACCTGGTGACACCTCGTTTCCAGCCGACCGTGGAGCGCTGGGTGGCCGGGGTGAAGACGCGGCTCGATCCGGCGACCGGGCTGATGCCGCACCAGGTGACGCCGGTGAGCACGGGGGCTCGGGGTACGTCGCAGACGCTGATCCATCGGTTCCTGCTGGAGATCGATCCGGGGTTCGCGCGGTCGCAGTACGAAGTGTTCCGGGAGAAGTTCGTCACGGGGCTCGGGCCGGCGATCCGGGAGTTCCCTGAGGGGACCGACGGGAGCGGGGATGTCGATTCCGGCCCGCTGGTGTTCGGGGTGAGCCTGTCGGCGACGACGGTCGGGCTCGGGGCGGCGAGGGTGCAGCACGATCGGCTGGCCGGCGTACTGGCTCGGGAGGGTGAGCTGCTGGGCGTACCGGTCTCTGGGTTGCATACGAAGCGATATGCGCTCGGGCTGATGCCGATCGGGGACGCGTTCCTGGTCTGGTCCGCGACGGCGCGACCGTTCGCGGCTCAACCACAACCGCAGGTCGGCAACGGGTTCGGAGGATGGTGGATTCCGTGGCTGGTGCTGGTCTGGCTGCCGAGCCTCGTACTGTGGGGGTTCGTTCGGCTGACCAGACGGAGGACCGATGGCCGCGGCGCAGCGGATCAGTAGCCGGAATGCTCGCTTCCAGGTGTGGGAGGCGCTGCTCACCAACCGGAACAAGCGGCTCCGGGCCGGCGAGTTCCTGGTGCAGGGAGTCCGGCCGATCAGCCTGGCGATCGAGCACGGGTGGACCATTCGGGCGTTCCTGTACGACTCGGAACGCGGACTGTCTCGCTGGGCCGGCGACCTGCTGCAGGATCATCGCAGCGTCGAGCGGGTGAGCATGGCGCCGGAGCTGCTGGCCGAACTGGGTGAGAAGGGCGAGACGCCGCCCGAACTGATCGCGGTTGTCGAGATGCCTGCGGACGACCTCGATCGGATCAAGGTCGGTCCGGACTTCCTCGGCGTCGTGTTCGATCGGCCGACCGGGCCGGGCAACATCGGGTCGATCATCCGGTCCGCGGATGCTTTCGGTGCTGACGGCGTGATCGTCACCGGGCACGCCGCCGACGTGTACGACTCGAAGGCCGTCCGGGCGAGCACGGGGTCGCTGTTCGCAGTACCGGCCGTGCGGGTGCCGTCGCAGCGCGAGGTGATGGCGTGGATCGAGGAGCAGCGCGCGGCCGGAACGCCGGTTGTCGTGGTCGGCACGGACGAGCACGGCGAGGCCGACATCTTCGACTTCGATCTCACCCAGCCGACCCTGCTCCTGATCGGCAACGAGACCTCAGGCCTCAGCGCCGCCTGGAAGGAACTCGCTGACCACCTCGTCCGCATCCCGATGACCGGCTCAGCCAGCTCCTTGAACGCCGCCAACGCAGCAACCGCCGTCCTCTACGAAACCTCCCGTCAGCGTTCCCAATCCTTCAAGACCGGCGGCAGCGGCGACTCATAACTTGGTCGCCATGACTACTCGTCCCCAACCGATGATCGCCGTCACCGACGTCGAGAAGAGCAGCACCTGGTACTGCGTTGTGCTGGGCGCGACCAGTGGCCACGGCGGCCCGGAGTACGAGCAACTGCTGGTCGACGACGCGATGATCCTCCAACTCCACAAGCTGGAACTCGGCCACCACCACGGCACCATCGGCGACCCCGGCCAGCCTCTGGGCAACGGAGTCGCGCTCTGGTTCGAGGTCGACGACCTGCACGCAGCCGCCGACCGCGCCATCACCATCGATGCCACCGTCCAGACCACGATCCACCACAACCCCAACGCCGACCACCACGAACTCTGGCTCCGCGACCCCGACGGTTACCTGGTTGTGCTGGCTTCAAGCAGTGGCCAGGATCTCGCCGTGGAGTAGAGAGATGAAGGCTGCTGGGTCGGCCGCCCAAGCCTTCCAGGCTTCGGAGATCTCATCCAGAGTCTGCTGCGGTACGCCGGAAGCGAGCGCCTGCTTCGCCATCGCCGACTGGAGGATGCGGTCGGCCCACATGCCACCCCACCAGGCCCGGTCCTCGTCGGTGGTGAAGGTCCAGTTGCTGGCTGTCGCCTCGACCTTTTCGAAGCCGGCTGCGAGGGCCCAGGAGAGCAGGCGCCGGCCGGCGTCGGGTTCGCCGCCGTTGGCGCGGGCCAGGCGTTGGTACAAGGTCATCCACTCGGCGAGCTGCGGCAGCTCGGGGAACCAGGCGAAGGCTTGATAGTCGGAGTCGCGGGCCGCGACGATGCCGCCGGGTTTGCAGACGCGGCGCATCTCGCGGAGCGCCTGGACCGGGTCGGCGACATGCTGCAGGACCTGGTGGGCGTGGACGACGTCGAAGGAGTCGTCAGGCAGGTCGAGGTGGTGGACGTCGCCGACGACGAAGTCCACCGAGATGTCGAGCTCGGCGAAGGTCGCGCGGGTGATGTCGAGCGCGCTCTCGTTCGCCTCGAGGGCCGTCGTCCGGCCCGGCTGGACGAGCCTGGCGAGGTCGGCCGTGATGGTGCCGGGCCCAGCGCCGATGTCGAGCAGGGACTGGCCGGGACGCAGCTGCGGCAGCAAGTAGCCGGCGGAGTTCTCGGCGGTGCGCCAGCTGTGCGAGCGCAGTACGGATTCGTGGTGGCCGTGCGTGTACACGTTGTTCATGACGGACTCCCTTGTCCTCGGTCGACCCGCTCAGGCTAGCGCTTCATCTTGCTCAATGAGACATATTGTCTTGAATATCGAGACGAAGATGATGACCGGATATGGCCAGACCGGGACCGGCCCGGCGGGTGATTCTTGAGTCCTGAGAACGCATCCATCAGGAGGAAGAAGTGCTGGCAAAGGTGTTTCCCATTCATCTGAAGAGCGGCAACCAGGCGAAGGCCGAGGAGCTTGTTCAGGCGTTCGCGCCGCAGGGGCCGGGGCAGGAAGAAGGGACGTTGTCGTTCCGGGTGTATCGCGATCCGGCGACGCCCGACTACCTGCTGTTCGTGGAGCACTTCGCGGACCAGGCGGCGTACGACGCGCACACCGGCTCGTCGGCGTACAAGGAACTGATCGCGGGGCAGTTCGCCGAGCTGATCGTCGAGTTCGTCGAGATCGATCACGAACTGCTGGTCAGCCTGTGAACGCCGAGCGGGCCCAGGCCCAGGCTCGGGCTTTTCGGGCACTGCATGCGGACGGGCCGCTGGTCCTGCCGAACGCGTGGGACCCGGGTTCGGCGCGGGCGATCGAGGCGGCCGGAGCGAAGGCTGTCGCGACGACGAGCGCGGGGGTTTCGTGGGCCGAGGGAGTCGCGGACGCGGGTGGTCTCACCCGCGCCGCGGCGCTCGCGGTACTGCGCCGCATCGCGGCCGTCATCTCGGTACCACTCACCGCCGATCTGGAATCCGGGTACGGCGAGACGCCGGCCGAGGTCGGCGAAACCGTCGCCGAGGTGATCGAGATCGGCGTCGTCGGCATCAACCTCGAGGACAGCGTCGCGCACGTGCTGGGCGATCCGTCCTTGCTGGCCTCGCGAATCGCCGCGGCACGCGAGGCAGCGGTTGCTGCAGGCATCGACCTGGTGATCAACGCGCGGACCGACACCCATCTGTTCGGCGACGGGACCGGGACGCTCGAAAGAGCACGCCTGTACGCCGAAGCCGGCGCCGATGTGCTCTTCGTACCAGGCGTCGGGGATGCGGAAACGATCCGCGAACTCGTCGCCGGGTCACCGCTTCCGCTGAACGTGATGACCGGCCCCGGCGGGCCGTCGATTGGCGAGCTGGCCGCGTTGGGGGTCGCTCGGATCAGTCTTGGGCCGGCTCTCAGCGCGGGCGCTTATGGGCTCGCGGCGGCGGCTGCGCAGGAGGTGCTTACCACCGGCACCTATGAGTTCTTGGGTGACCTGGGCAAGCACAACGCACTACTGCAGTAGATGAAGGTAAGCGAGAGCCCGCCACGGACGCCAGGCTTCTGAGTCCGTGGTGGGCTCGCCCGGGAAGGCATCGCGGGCGCCCAGGCGAAGGGCGATGTGGTGCGCGGCGGTCGCACTGATCCCGTCGATGCGGGTGAGGGCCGGGACCAGGGTTTCGAGCGGCTCGCCGCCGTCCAGCTTGATGTTGCCTACAGCAACTTCATTGGCCAGCGCCCGGAGGGTGTCGCCGAGGCGACCCGGCTGGTCGTACTGCCTCGCCACCGTCTCAGCCGAAGGAAACGCATGAGTGAGCCCGTACCCGAGCCCAGCCACCGGCGTACCAACCGCCTCCACCAACTGTGCGAGCGACTGACGGTGCCCGCTGGACAGCAGGTCTCGCACGACCGACGCGACGGCGATCTCGAACGGCGCCCAGGCGCCAGGCACTCGAATGCCGGGGCGGGCTTTGATGAGGGGGCCGATGGTTGGGTCGCCGGTCAGTTGGGCGGTGGCGAGGACGGGTTCGGTTTCGAGGCCGACCAGGGTGCCGGCGCGTTCTACGACGTGGATTACGCCTTCCCAGTAAGGGAGATGGGCTCGCAGGATGAGGTGCTCCGGGCCGCCGGCGGCGAGTTCGAGGAGGCCGGGGTCGCCGTCGAGGGCGATCGTGCGGCGGTAGACGCCGTCGATGACGGACTCGACGCCGGGGATCGCGCGGGCTTCGAGGAAGGCGATCATGGCCGGCCAGTCGTACGGCGGGGTGTACGGCATCCGGAGTACGAGCCCTCCGTCGGCCGCGAGCCGGTCGGTACGCCGACGCCGCTCGCGCAACTCGCGTGGGGTCGACCGGAAGATCTCCCGCATCGCCCGGTTGAACTGGCGCAGGCTGCCGAAGCCGGACGCGAAGGCGATATCGGCGATCGTCAGCTCCGAGTCGTCCAGCAGGCGCCGGGCGAAATGCGCGCGACGAGACCGGGCGAACTGATCCGGGGTGACGCCGAGATGATCGTTGAACATCCGCCGCAGATGACGCGCCGACAGCCCCAGCCGTGCGGCCAACGCGGCCTCATCCGCATCGTCGAGCACCCCAGTGATGATCAACTGGACCGCCCGGCAGACGAGTTCCGGGGCTTCGTCGGCAACGGTGCCGGCGACACGGTACGGACGGCAACGCAGGCAGGCACGATAACCGGCGGCCTCGGCGGCAGCGGGCAGCTCAAAGGTCTCGACGTTCTCCGCCAACGGCTTGGCGCCACAGCCGGGGCGACAGTAGATGCCGGTGGTACGGACTGCGGAGTACGTGGTCACTCAGCCATCGTGCTGATACTGGGCTGGTCCGTCCAGTCATATCCGGACAGATGCCGATCATCACCGGACAGGCCGCTAAGGTGCCCGGATGTCGTCGAAGCCCATGCTCATCGTGGTCAGCGGTCCCCCGGGCAGCGGCAAGACCACACTCGCCCACCGGATCGCGGCCGCTGTCGGTTGTCCGGCGATCTGCCGGGACGAGATCAAGGAGGGGATGGCGCACGCGACGCCGGGGTTCGTGCCGGGTCCCGCGGATCCGCTGACGATGCGCACGCTCGCGACGTTCTTCGACGTCATCGGCCTGCTGATCGGTCGCGGCTCGACGGTGGTGGCCGAGGCCGCGTTCCAGGATCGCGTCTGGCGGCCGGGGCTGACGCCGTTCCTAGGGCTGGCCGAACTGCGGATCGTGCACTGTGAGGTCTCCGCCGAGATCGCGCACGACCGCATCACCACCCGCGCCACCGAGAACACCCTCCGCAAGGCCCACGAGGACGGTCACCGTTCCGCGGAGACCTGGCGCCGCGGCCACACCGCGTTCGACCCGATCACGCTGCCGGTCCCCACCCTGACGGTCGACACCACCGACGGCTACCAGCCGGACCTCCCGGCGATCATCCAGTTCCTTGACCGCTAGTACGCGGCCCAGCCCCCGATAGTGCGCCACAGCTCCCCCAGCCCGTCCGACGTCCCTGTACGCCGTACAGCCTCCGCGCACCGTCCGTTGCCGCCCACCGACAAACACCCCGACAAACGCCGAACCGGCTGGCTACCATCGGACAGATGCAGCCGGCCGAGGGGGAGTTCCGCGAACTGCTGCGCGCCTACCGGCAGCGCGCCGGCCTGACCCAGGAGGAACTGGCCGAACGCGCCGGCCTCAGCGTCGACGCCATCGGCCTCCTCGAACGAGGCGAACGCCGCCGCCCCCAACGCCAAACCCTCACCGCCCTCGCCGCCGCCCTACACCTCACCCCCACCGACCGGGAGGACTTGGAACGCGCCCGCCAAGGGGAGCTGATCACCCGCTCCCCCGGCACCCCTGGCGAACGACGCCCGCTCCCGATCCCGCCCAATCCCCTCCTCGGCCGCACCACCGAGGTCGCCTCGGCCATCACGCTGCTGGCAGATTCATCAGTCCGCTTGCTGACCATCGTCGGCCCGGGAGGAGTGGGCAAGACCCGCCTCGCACTGGAGATCGCCAGCCAGTTCGCGGGTGGCGCGGCGCTCTCGCCCGACGGCGAGTTGGTAGCGGGGGCGCCAGCAGATGGCGAGGATTCAGCGGCGCCCGCGCGGCCAACGGACGTCCCGGGTCGGGCGGGGCTGGTGTTTGGGGGTGGGGTGGTGTTTGTGGGGTTGGGGGATTTGCGGGAGGTGGGGTTGGTTGGGGCGGAGGTTGTCCGGTCGCTGGGGGTGAAGGAGCGGGGTGGGACGAACGCAGTAGGCAGGGCGGTTGAGGCCATTGGGAATAGCGAGATGTTGTTGGTGGTCGACAACTTCGAGCATTTGGTGGCGGGGGCGGGGGTGGTGGCGGAGTTGCTCGCCGCGTGCCCGGGGCTTCGGGTGCTGGCGACCAGTCGGACGCCGTTGCGGGTCAGTGGTGAGCGGGTGTTCTCGTTGCGGCCGTTGGACGTTCCGGAGGAGTTGTCGGCCGGTGAGTTGCTGACACTGCCGGCGGTGGAGATCTTTGCCCGGCGGGCGCTGGCCGTCGTACCGGGATTTGCTGTGTCTGCTGGGAATTCGGGGACTGTCGCGGCGATCTGCCGGAAGGTGGACGGGTTGCCGTTGGCGATCGAGTTGGCGGCGCCGTGGGTGCGGGTGTTGTCGGAGCAGGAGCTGCTGGAGCAGCTTGGCAAGCTCGAGTTGCTGGCGGACGGGCCGCGGGATCTTCCTGAGCGGCACCAGGCATTGCGGAACACACTTGCCTGGAGCAACCAATTGCTGACGGCGGGCCAGCAGCGGGTGCTGGCCGCGTTGTCGGTGTTCGTCGGTGGTTTCAGCACAGAGGCGGCGATCGCGGTGACGGGGGCGTCGGTGCGGGATCTCGCCGCGCTCGTCGACAGCAGTCTGGTGACGCCGGACGGGGAGCGGTTCCGGTTGCTGGAGATGGTTCGGCAGTATGCCGATGAGCAGTTGCAGCCGGCGGATCGCGAGGCGGTACTGGCGAAGTACGACGCGTATTTCTTCGAGCTGACCGCCCGCGCCGAGATGGTCGGCCCGGACGAGACTCGCTGGAAGCTCCGGCTCGCCGCCGATGACGCCAATGTCGACGCTGCCGTCGGACATGTGGTTGCGACCGGGGATCCGCAGCGGTCGATCCAGTTCGTGCGGCAGCTCTGGCGGTACTGGACCTGGCACGGCCGCCTCGCCACGGCCGACCACTGGCTCGCCGCCGTCCGTGGGCTGCTGGACGATTCCGTCGACCTGCTCATCAAGGCCAAACTGCTGCTGTGGAGCGCGACGACCGCCCGGCTGCGCGGTGAGTACGACCAGGCAGAGCAGTTCTTCCTCGCCTCGGCCGAGCTCGCGACGCAGGCCGGCGACCTGAACACGGCCAACGCCGCAACCCACAACCTCGGCATCGTGTACTACGACCTCGGCCGGTACGACGAAGCGGCCGAGTACTTCCGGACGACCGTCACGAAGGCGGCGCACATGGACAGCCGCTACGGCCTGGCCTTCGGCCTGACCTCCGTCGGCGACGTCGAACGCCGACGCGGCGACTCCGCCGCTGCGGGCGCCGCGTACCGGCAAGGTCTGGAGATCTTCCGCGAAATCGACCACGACCGGGGAATCGCCCAAGCACTCCTCGGACTCGCCCACCTGGCCGCCGACGACGGCCGCACCTCCGAAGCCGGCGACCAGTTCATCGAAGCCGCCCGCCTGACCGAAGGCCTCCAGGACCCACTGGCCGCCGACTGCCTCGACGGCCTGGCCCGCCACTACACCGCCATCGGCAACCACCCCGCCGCCACCGACGCGACCACAGCCGCCACCACGCTCCGCCACCGAATAGGCGCCCAGCCCCACGTCAGTCCGTAGTACTAGAACCTGCTAGCTCCGTATCAATCATCTGACTAAAGTCAGGGAATGGTTGATCTGCTGAAGCGGTTCGAGAATCTGACCACTGCTCATGTCGCCGACGCCTGCCTGCGCGCGGACGTTCCGGTGCGGACGGTGTCGCTGCTGCCCGTCACCTCGGGGCGCGTCGCCGGCCGGGTGCTGCCCGTACGCCACGTCGGGAGCGTCGACATCTATCTGGAGGCGTTCGAGTCGGCCGAGGCCGGTGATGTGCTCGTCGTCGACAACGGCGGGCGCCGGGACGAGGCCTGCGTCGGTGACCTGGTCGCCGAGGAGGCGAAGGCGGCCGGCGTCACCGGCCTTGTCGTCTGGGGGTTGCACCGCGACACCGTCGACGTCCAGGCGGTGGGTCTGCCCGTGTACAGCCTCGGCGCGCTGCCGACCGGCCCGCTACGGCTCGATCCGCAGGCGCCTGACGCTTTGGAGTATGCGGTCGTCGGCGAATGGACGGTCACCAGGGCGGACGTAGTACTGGGTGACGAGGACGGCGTCATCTTCATCCCGGCCGGCCGCGCCGACGAACTGCTCGACCTCGCCGCCTCGATCCAGTCGACCGAACGACGCCAGGCAGAACTCATCAGAGCCGGTACTTCGCTCCGCCGGCAAGTCGGTTTCGACGCCTACCTCGCCGCCCGCAAGGAGCGTCCGTCGCTCACCTTTCGCGAGCATCTTCGCGGTGTCGGTGGCGCGATCGAGGAGTGAGTAGGCTCCTTGCGTGTCTTCTGACGAGCTGACCGCGGCCGCCGCGGGGACCTGGAAACTCGGCGACCTCACCGTCAACCGGATGGGCTTCGGCTCGATGCGGTTGGCGGGCAGTCCGGATCGCGAGGTGGCCCTCCAGGTCCTGCGGCGCGCGGTCGAGCTCGGCGTCGACCACATCGACACCGCCGCCTTCTACGGGCCGGCGCTCGACCTGATCCGGGAGGCGCTCTCGCCGTACCCGGACAACCTCGTCATCACCTCGAAGATCGGCCCCGGAGACAGCCCGGAGCGCGGTTTCCACAACGCGACGACCGCGGCCGAGTTGCGCGTCCAGCTCGACGAGAACCTGCGCCGGCTCGGCGTCGACCACCTCGACGTGGTCAACCTGCGGATCATGAACCAGCCCGGCGAGTCGCTGGCCGAACGCTTCCACTGGCTCACCGAGTTCCGCGACGCCGGCCTGATCCGCCACCTCGGCATCTCCAACGTCAGCCCGCACCACCTCGACGAGGCGGAGGCGATCGCTCCGGTCGTCTGCGTCCAGAACCGCTACTCCCTCGAGACGTCCCGCTCCGACGACGCCTTCATCCAGGTCTGCGCCGACCGCGGAGTCGCGTACGTCCCGTTCTTCGCCATCGCCGGTACGACGGGCACGGCCGCGACCGCAGTACAAACCGTCGCCAAGTCCCACAACGCCACAGACCAACAGATCCGCCTGGCCTGGACGCTCCACCAATCCCCCACCGTCCTGGCCATCCCCGGCACCGGCAACCCGGCCCACCTCGAGCAGAACATCGCCACAGCAGCCATCATGTTGTCCACGGAGGACCTCACCCTCCTGAACGCCTGACCGACCGGGGGACGTCATGCGCAAGAAGATCCTGCCCATGGCCTTGGTGCTCGTACTCGTCTTCGGCGCCTGGCTGGCAGACCATCTCAACGGCTCCTCGCTGGACGTAGGCGACGGCTCGACCACCACCGGACTGAGCAACCCGCGCAAGGGCGACGAGATCTACTACCTGGCGCCCTCCGTGGTCAACAAGAGCCGCCAGCCGCTCGAACTCGTCGCCGTCGAACCGCAGACAACCGACCCCGGCATGGAGTTCATCGAGGCCCGGCTGTACCCCGCGCCACCCCGCAAGGAGGGAGCCTGGCTCGCCTGGTCCCCCGGCTCAGGAGAGAACTCAAGCCCGCCGACCCTCCCCTCCAAGCCGATCGGCGGCCAACAGATCGCCCCCGAGTCCACCCTCGAAGGCATCATCTACCTCCGCTACCGCGTCACCTCCGACGCCCGCCCGCTGCACTCCTCCGGCGTAAAAATCACCTACCACCGAGGCTTCCGCAACCACAGCCAGGTACTGGACACGATCTACGAGGTCACCCCACCCACAAACCGCTGACGCCCCACGCCGGCCATCAGAACCCGGCCGCCCCCCTTCAGTTGCAGCCCCTGCAGCTAGTTGCAATTATCCGTTCCTCCGTTGACCCACACCCCGGGATCGCATGTCCTATGACTCCGCACCACCCGACAACGGAGGATCATCAATGCGAGCCCGGAAACGAATTGCGGGAGTCATCAGTATTGCCGCCGCCGGCTTTCTGGCGGCTGGGTTGACGGTGCCGGCGAATGCCAGTTCGGCGGCGGAGGACACTGCTCAGTTCACCCAGTTGGTGAATCTCGTGACTTGGGAGAGCCTCAAGTGTGCGGCTATTCCGGGCAACAACCCGGCCAACCAGGTTCAGGTGATTCAGTTCACCTGCGGCGATGTCAAACATCTGGAACAGCAGTGGGAAGCCACGGATGTGGATATCGACGAATTCAGTAACTTTGTCTACGTCTTCAAGAACAAGAGAACCCTGAAGTGCCTGACGGCGGCCGGTGGCGGGATCGTCTGGCAATACACCTGCATCGCGGGGAACAAGAACCAGCGGTGGGCCTACGACCGCGGCTGGAGACTGCACAACCAGGAGAGCGGGAAATGCCTCGCGGTACCCGGCGGACCAAGAGACGACACCGTCGGGCTGATCCACTTCACCTGCAGTGACAGCAAATCCCAGAAGTGGGACAAGGTCCCAGTTTGAGCTAAACGGCCGGCTGGGCGGCGAGGAAGTTCTCGTACTGGGTCCAGACCCGGCGCCATAATGCGTCGCGGTCGGCAGCGGTGAAATGCAGTAGGGGTAGCTGGAAGAGGTCGGCGAGGACTTCGTAGTACTCGGGCTGGGAATCGATGATCTTGTTGTCGATCCGGTCTTTGTACGTTTGGGTCAGGCCGACGGAGCGTAGGGCCGCCATCTGGCCGGGGCGGCGGAGGAATGCCGAGCAGGTGCGGACGAAGGGTGAGTCCGGGGACAAGGAGAGGTGTTGGTGCTGGGCTTCGAAGTCGGTGAAGGTCGCGGAGGCCGACTCGAAGTCCATGCCGATCAGGCCGGCTCGGGGGTCGTGGTCGAGGCGCCAGCCGTCGACGAGGTCCGACTTCCGCAGCGTCAGGGTGAAGGGATCCTGGTACGCCGATGCGCCGGCCTGCAACGGCATCGGGGTCAACAGGCCGTCGCCCAACCCCGCGTCGACCAACCACGTCTCCCCGTCGAGTTCGACCGTCAACACCATGTGACTCGCGTCGACGACGGCTGGTCGGGTGGCCGTCTGGACGCCACCGCGGTGCAGCGTCACGTCGTACCCGAGTGAAGTCAGCAGGTGCGCCAGGACTCCGTTGAGCTGGAAGCAGTACCCGCCGCCTTCCCGCGCGATGATGCGCTGAGCAACCGCCTCGGGTTCCATCGGCCCACCCTGTCCGAACTGGAACTGCACCGACTCGTACGGGATGGTGCCGACAAAGGCCTCGTGCAGCTCCGACAGCCCCTCGACGCTCGGGGCAACGTGCCCGGCGGCGTACGAGGTGGCATGCGACGCGAGGCCGATGCGATGCAGGAAGGCGGCGGTGTCCATGGGCTGAGCCTACGAGCCCCATGGGTGCTTGCGGTTGACTTACCTGGCAGGGTGGACGCCATGACCTCGGAGCAGATCTATGTCGGCAGTTACACCCTTCGGGACGGTGGCGGTGAAGGCATCGGGTTCGGTACCACGGAGGAGTTGCAGGTCGCCGCGGCGACCGCCAATCCGTCGTTCCTGACCATCTCGGCCGACGGCCGGTACCTCTACGCGACCAACGAACTGCCGTCCGGCCGCGTCAGCGCGTTCGCGATCGCGGACAGTGGCGTGCTGGAGTTCCTCAACCACCAGCCGACCGGCGGCGCCGACCCGTGCCACCTGGAGATCGACCCGTCCGGCAAGTTCCTGTTGTCGGCCAACTACAGCTCCGGCTCGATCGCGGTCCACCCGATCAAGGAAGACGGTTCGCTCGGCGACCCCAGCCAGATCCTGCAGCGCGAGGGCAGCGGCCCGAACGAGGAGCGCCAGGAGGGCCCGCACGCCCACCAGGTCACCTTCGACCCGTCCGGATCGTTTGCCTTCGACATCGATCTCGGGTCGGACAGCGTATACGTCTCGACGTTGAGCAAGGAGGGCCGGCTGGAAGAGGTGAGCCGGCTGCAGACCCACCCGGGCGCTGGGCCGCGGCATCTGGCCTTCCACCCGGGCGGCCATGCGGCGTACCTGATCAACGAACTCGACTCGACGCTGATCGTGCTCAGCCACGCCGAGGGCAAGCTGGCGATCGCCGAGACCGTGTCGACGCGGCCGGACGGCGCCGAGGGCGACAACTTTCCGGCCGAGGTACTGGTGTCGGCCGACGGCCGCTTCGTCTACGGCTCGAACCGCGGTGACGACACGATCGCGGTCTTCGAGACCGGCGCCGAAGGCCTCGAAGCCGAGCTGATCCAGACAATCAGCTCCGGCGGGACCTGGCCGCGGCACCTCGCCTTCAGCAAGGATGGCTTGCAGCTGTACGCCGGGAACGAGACCTCGGACACCATCGCGGTCTTCACCGTCGACCAGAGCAGCGGCGCCCTCACCGCAACGGGGACGCCGCTGAACTGGCCGAAACCGGTCTGTGTCCTGCCTTACTAGTCAGATCGCGACGAGCTTCTCGAAGAAGAACTCGTGCTTGAGGAACGACACGTCGTACTCGTGACCCGGCTGCGGCGGCAGCAGTTGCGCGGCCTGGAAGAGCCGCCAGCCGTCCTTGAGCGCGTCGAGTCCGCTGGCGTACGGCGGGACGTCGGAGTCACCCGTGGTGGGTGTCGTCGCACCGGTCCCGTCGTACGTCGACCAGCCGACCGTGCGCGAGTCCAGCGCGGATGAGGCCAGGTAGAGCACCAGAACCTGCTGGCGCACAACCTGCTCGCCGATGGCCTGCAGGCCGAGAGCTTGCTGGTCGGGGGTGATGCTCATGCCATCTCCTTCTTCGCTGCGTGCGGGTTGAGGCTGCGCTGGGCGACGACGCGGCGCGGACGGTTGGTCACCCGGGTGACCCAATAGTCCGGGTCGTAGGTGTCATCGCCGGTGAGGGCCTGCCACAGCTTGACCCGGTTGTAGATCTCCAGCCGGCCGGTGGCGTTCTCGTACCAGGGGAAGTACTGGCCGAGCTCCTGCGCGACGGCGTCGTCATACAGGTCGTCGGTGTTCCACAGCCGGACCTGGCGGACGGTCGGGTTGAAGCGGATCTTGAACATGTACCGGTCGATGGCGCTGTCGTTCTTGCGGCCGCCGTGCCAGATGCCGTGGTGGAGCAGCACGACCGTACCGGGCGGGCAGGTGAGCCGGGTCTGGCCGAGCAGGTTCTGGTACCGGCCGGTGTCGGACTCGTTGGTGCGGCGCAGGTGGCTGCCCGGGACGCTGAGGGTGCCGCCCATCTCGAGCGTCACCTCCTGCGGGTAGTACATGAGCTGGACGTCGAAGGCGTCCTCGCGGACGTCGATGATCGCGTCGCCGTGCAGGTTCTGCGCCTCGCCCTCGTGCGCCTTGCGGATGTGCACGGCGTGGTGGTCGACGGTCGGCTCGGGGCCGACCAGGCTGTGGATGGCGCCCGCGATCTCGGGCAGCTGCACCAGCCGCTGGACGAACTCGCTGTCCACGAACGCCTCCGACAGCGGGGTGCCGTACGGGACGCCGGGAATGCCGGCCTTCAGGACGTCGAGCGCCTGCTGGTTCATCTCGTCGGGCACGACGGCGTCCATCCGGAACGCGCCGGTGGCGACGAAACTCGCCATCTGGACGGAGGTGAGGAGGTTCTTGCGATGCGGATGCGGCATGTCTCTCCCTTTCGGGGCGACTAGTGCTGGTGGTTGCTACTCCTCCAGGCTAGGTTTCCTCGCGCTGTGTTTGTGTGGGTTGTGTTCACCACTGGTGGTAATTTCTCACCATGATTCCGTTGCACCTGACCGAGCCGCCGGAGCTGGTGAACGTCGGCGTCGGGGTGCACGGGGTGCGTGGTCTGCGGGATGTGTTCCGGCTGCCGGATCTGTGGCAGTTCCACCTCTACGGGTACTCGGCCGACCTGACGGTGGGCGGTACGACGTACCCGGTCGCCCCTGGATCGGTCAGCCTTACGCCTGCCGGAGTACCGGTGCAGTTCGACTACCGGGGTCGCTCGGAACACCTCTTCGCACACTTCCGGCCGCGGATCGCCGGCGAGCCGTCATACGTGCCTGTCGTCCAGGACGCCGGTACTACGGCCCCTGTCCTCTCCGACATGCTCCGCTCAGCCATCGGGGCCTCACCAAGCGGCTCTCCTCGGGTAGTGGCCGAGGTGTGGGCCGCGCTGTGGCGGGTCGCCCAACTGTCCGCGCCCCTGACCGAAGGCGGCGTAGCGGCCGGCCACTCGGCAGTGGCGGCAGCGATCAGCTACATCGAGGCCAACCTCGCACGGGCTCTCACTGTGCCCGCCCTAGCCGCCGCAGCCGGCGTATCCCACAACCACCTCACCAGACTCTTCCGCACCGAAACCGGCATGACAGTAGTCGCCTACATCCGCCAACGTCGCATGGCCCGAGCGCGCCATCTCCTTGTCTCCACCACGCTCTCCATCCCTGCAATAGCCGCCACTGTCGGCATCCCCGACCTACAGGCCTTCAACAAGACCTGTCACCGCGAACTGGGCGGCGCGCCACGCGCAGTACGGGCTGGAAATGCGGTGGCCGCTGGTACTCGGCCGGTCTAGCGTTCGGGTCATGTACGAGCTGATCCCGGTGGCTGCGGCGCCCGAACTGGATGCGGAAGCGGAGCAGCGCTTGGTGGAGGAGTGGCCGGAGTTCATCTTCCATGACGACGTGGTGAGCCAGTACCGCGATCGCCGCCGCTCCTACTTCTCCGACTGGGAGTTCTACCTCGTAGACGACACCCGCCGCCTGATCGGCGGCTGCTGGGGCGTCCCCCTCCCCTGGAACGGCACCGTCCCCGACCTCCCCGGCGGCTTCACCGACTCGTTGGTCCGCTCGGTCGACTCCTACGAGGCAGGCGCCGAGCCGGACACCTTCGTCCTGATGGCCGCCGCCGTCCGCAACGACGAACAAGGCAAAGGCCATGCCAGCCGAGTGATCACCGCCGTCAAACAACAAGCCCTGACCCGCGGCCTCACGCGCATGATCGCCCCCGTCCGCCCCACCCTGAAATCCAGCTACCCCTTGACCGACATTGCCGAGTTCATGACCTGGAACCGCGAAGACGGCCTCCCCCTGGACCCCTGGCTCCGCACCCACATCCGCCTAGGCGCCACCCTCCTGGCCCCCGCCCCCACCTCCCAAACCATCACCGGCACCATCCCCGAGTGGGAGTCCTGGACCGGCCTCGCCTTCCCCTCCACCGGCACCTACGTAATCCCGAGCGGCCTAACCACCCTCGCCATAGACAAGCCCTCCAACACCGGCCTCTACACAGAACCCAACATCTGGCTCCGCCACGCCTAGCTCAGGGCCTGTACTACGAGGCCGTCTGGGCCGAGGACTTCTTGGAGGATCTCCAGGGACTCTGCACGGTCGGGGCCGGTGATGGCTTGTTCGGCCCAGAGGGCTACGTCTTCCAGGGCTCGGGCTGAGCGGTAGTAGGTGAGGCGGGTGGGGTCTAGGGCGGCTGAGCCGTAGCCTGCGAAGAAGGCGGCTCGATCTGCTTCGGTGGTGGGGCCCAAGGAGCCCATGCCGCCGAGCATGAAGAGGAGGTCTTGCTCGATGGGGGCCAATACCGCGTCGTCCCAGTCGATCAAGTAGAGCTGCTCGGGCGTGACGAGCGCGTTGCCCAGGTGCGGGTCGGCATGGCAGATCACGCGGGGGCCTGGAGCCGGGGGCTGGGCGGTGCGCTCCACGAGGGCGTCGACCGCGCCCTGGTGGGCCAGCCAGGTGGTGGCGAGCTCAGCCTCCAGGTCGTCCTCAGGAGCCCGCGTGGCGAACCTCTGGCCGAGTTCACCGGCCAGGGCCGGCATGCGGGCGTTGATGGGGTTGAGGGGCGGCAGTAGCGCTCTGAGCCGGTCCGGTACCGCCTGAGAATGCACCTCGGCCAGCAGTCCGCCGTACTGCCTCCACTGGTCCGTGGTGAGCCCCGTCTCGGATGCGCGGGCTCCGTCGATCCAAGGGGTCAGGGAGAGGCGCCTGCCTTCGCGGGTCGTCCAGAGGGCGCCGGTGGAGGTCCTGATGGGAGCTGGGACGCCACGGACGCCGGCCTCAGCCAGGTACGACGTCACCTCGTACGCCGCCGTCGTGCCGCCGGAGGTCCACTTCACGGCGTACTCACTGCCGCCAACCGCGGTAGCTCGCCATACTTCCGCGGCGTTGTCCGCACCATGGCGGACGCGGATCAGCGTCACGAAGTCGATCCCGAAGTCAGCCGCGAGCCACTCCCTCACGGCCGCGGGTCCACCGTCCGCAGCAAGTTGATCATCCCTTGCAGACTCCGCAGCTGTTCGGTCGTCAAAGGATCGGCCGAGAAGTGCATCAACTCGTTGCGCACCTGGCGCACGGCCTCCAGGGCACCGAGGAACAGTTGGTGATCCAGACTCCACTTCAGGCAGCTGAAATTCTCCTCCGCCCTCAACAGATGACCATAGGCACCGAAGGTGAGGTTCGCGGCCGAGGAGATGTTTGGCTTCCTCGTCAGCGTCCGCAGGACCGCGAGGGTGAAAGCTTCATCGACACGTCTACGCAAGCGGCGCTCGATCTCCTCGATCAACGCAATCGGCCTGGCAATCGACGCGAACTGCAAGGTCACATCGCCGGCCGTGACAATGCCGGTGATGCTAACCCGGTCGGGACCGCGCACCAGGACATAGCCCGTGGTGTAGATGTCGTCGACGTGGGCCAGCAGGTCAGCGTCGTGATCGACAATCCTGGCAGCGACTGTCGCCTCAGCCAGAGTGATGTTCTGGCGCGCGACACTCGCTCTGGCGATCGACTCCCAGCTGACCGCTCGAACACCGCCCGGTCTGCCCTCGTGCGCTACCTCGAAGACTGCGAGTTGTGAGTAGTCGTGCGCGAGCATTCGGGTGACTGCGACGGCCAGAGGCTGGTTCGAGTCCACCCCGACGACCTCGCGATTCGCTGACTCCAGATCGCCAACCCTCAAAGAAACAGGCGGTAGCTCGTCAGCCGGCAGTATCTCCTCAATACTCAATGGATCTGCTGGTACCGCCACGGCTCCTTCTGCCGGCTCGGGCTCGGAGCTGACCCGGACAAGTCCGACTGCGTTGTCTATCCACCCTTCGGTGAACGGAGGAACGGTGGTCAGGCCGCGATCGGCGAGTTCGGCCTCGACTACGGCCACATTCCCCGCCGTGCGGCGACCGACGCCCCAGTGTCCCAGCAGCTCACGGATCGTGAGTCGAGGAGGCTCAGTGGCGTTCGCAGCTCGATCCAACAACTCGTCGCGGCTGGAAGGAACCCCGTCACCTTGATCTCGGCCTGGGTCGGCGCCAGTTTCGGCCAGGCCTGCGATCCGCCGTACAGCGTCATGTCGCTTGAGCCCGAATACGGTCAGCATTGAGCCCATCGAGCTGTGCAGATCTGGCTGCACAGCGTCACGTAGTACGTCTGTCCGCGCCCAGTTGACGGGCCGAACATGCCGAAAACCCGGT
The DNA here is from genome assembly GCF_039525325.1 of Kribbella koreensis. Taxonomy (NCBI): domain Bacteria; kingdom Bacillati; phylum Actinomycetota; class Actinomycetes; order Propionibacteriales; family Kribbellaceae; genus Kribbella; species Kribbella koreensis. The sequence goes on along the minus strand of NZ_BAAAHK010000013.1, from coordinate 614,421 downwards.
GGCGCGTCGGGCCGATACTCGTACGCACCGGCCACCGTACCGATGGCGAGTCGCTCACGGTTTTTCAGCGGTACGACGAGCAGGTCGCCTACACGTATGCGCGAGATGAATCGCCAAAGCTGGCCGGTCCAGTTCCCGATTACCGCATTGCTTCGATCGGGATACGTACTGCGTACGACCGCGCGGAGTTCAGCGCGCGACGAGACTTCCGAGAGATCGCCGAGTTCCATCCATCCGGCGATCGCCAAGCCCTCCTCGACCGCAGCATCTGCTCGCTCCCCATCGCGGCCCGCGCGCACCATCCACGCAGCTCTGTCTTCCCCCACAGCTCCCCCTCAGGCTTCGTGCGGACAGTGATATCAGTCACTACTGTCCGTGGCAATGGAGGAGCGTCGATGCAGTGGTCGGCCCGCGCCGCCGACCGGCTTGGTCAGCCGGCGCGGCGTCAGGGTTCGGCCCGCTGAGGGGCTCTGTCAGCGGTAGTTGACGAACTGGACGGCGAAGTCGAGGTCCTGGCCCTTGATCAGGGACTGGACGGCCTGCAGGTCGTCGCGGCTCTTGCTGGAGACGCGCAGCTCGTCGCCCTGGATCTGCGCCTTGACGCCCTTGGGGCCCTCGTCGCGGATCAGCTTGGAGATCTTCTTCGCGTTCTCCTGGCTGATGCCGGCGCTGATGGTGGCCTGCAGCTTGTAGATCTTGCCGGACAGCTTGGGTTCGTCGACCTCCAGGCCCTTGAGCGAGATCTGCCGCTTGACCAGCTTGTCCTTCAGCACGTCGAGGACGGCGTTGCAGCGCTCCTCGGTGTTCGCCTGCATGTCGATCGCCTCGCCGGACAACTTGATCTCGGCGCCCACGTTCTTGAAGTCGAACCGCTGGCTGATCTCCTTGGCCGCCTGGTTCACGGCGTTGTCCACCTCCTGCTGGTCGACCTTGTTCACGATGTCGAAGGAGGACTCCGAAGCCATGGGCACGTCCTTTCTGAAGCTAACTGTCGTAACCGATTTGCTGTCAGGGCCACTGTCTGTTGTATCGTCTCTCACGCCGGTTCACGAACCGGCAGCACCCTGGCGGGTTGCCCGAGTGGCCAAAGGGAGCAGACTGTAAATCTGTCGGCTTATGCCTACGCAGGTTCGAACCCTGCACCCGCCACAGGAGCTGAGCAGCCCCTGGCCTGGACTCCAGGTCAGGGGCTGCTTCTTTCGGTCGAGCATCGACTGCGGTCTACGAGTTCGCTACGTCCCGTGCTGGGCATCCAACGAGCAGGCGGGGCCGCTATCTCGGATCCACTTGTTGGCAGCCTGGAGCCCAGAGCTACCGGTGGTGTAAGGCAGGACACATTGGGCCGCGAGCGACAGGGATCAACCCCGCACCATCTGGCTAGCGCTGGGTCGCGGCCTACTCGCCATCGTCGCGGGCTACGGCGTGGCCGGTGACGCTCTCGATCACCGATACCACATCCTCTAGCCGGCGAGCGACGAACCCCACGTAGTCGTCTTCCCGCATTGGGTCGTCGTCGTCGTTGGCATCGATTAGTTGGGATCCCAGAATTTCGACGAGTTCCTTTTCGCCCACGGTATCACGAAGATCAGCGAAGTAAACGCTCGGCGCCTTTGCGCCAATGGCCTTGTTAGTAACAGGATCGATCAAGGCTCGATTGAGAGCAAGCTCCGAGTTCGCGGCTTTACCGCTATCATCTTTCATTCCCGCCAAGAAGGCCTTCGGAAAAACATGGTGCGAGTCGATTTTATCCGCTCGAACGCGATCTGCAGTAAGCTTCAAACCGGTATGAAAGTCGCGAGCGCCGGCTGTGACAGTCAAGGCTAGGAGGCCTGCATATAGCGCCTTTCGTCTAGTCGTGGCGGCCTTCAAAGTTGACGCGGACAGACTGAAGGAGGCCACTGCTTCTGGCGCCTCCTTACTCGGATCGAAAAGCCAGTACTTCAGTTTCGAATAGTCAGCACTAGCCTGACTATTGGCGCCTTGATCGTAGTTTGTCGAGAAAACCGTACACCAGAAGAACTTCTTTAACCTGCCTAGAATATTGACTTGCTCAGGGCCCTTGACTTTTGCGATGTCTTCCCAGACGGCGGCCATCGGAACCAAGATCATCGAGTAAGGCAGGAGCCTTGGCGTGACCACACCGCATTCTGCCTGCAGCAATTCGAGGGAACGAGCGAAGCCGCGGGCGACCGCGTCCCAATGTGCCTGAACGTCGGCGGCCGTCAATTTTCTCAGCACATCGCTCCGCTGGGCCGAATTATGTGCTCTCAGAGTTACGGCCTGCAGGAGGCTGTAGGCATCGACCGCGAAGTCCCCCAGGATTTCATGATCTACCAACGCCTGGTCCCACAAGTCGCGCAGATGAACCTTATCCGGGTAGTATCGGGCCGTTAGCAATTCAAATGGCCCTAGTGCCTTCCCCGTGCTATTCAGAGTCTCGAAAACTGTTGCGACTGCCTCTATCTTGGTGGTACTTGGCAGCGTTACAACCGGGAAGCCATAAGAACGCAACGGAGTCAAATAGCGTTCGCGAAACCTTCGCAAAAGAGCCTTGGTTGCTTTCTCGTCCATTTCACTGGAGTAATGCTCAGCATATTCATCAAGCCATTCGTCAAAATTTCGATGCTCATCGACAGCGATTACGTGGGCGGCAATTCTTGCCGCCCTGGTTTCCAGATTCTTCGCTTCCTTGGATTCAACGGGATACCAAAATGCGGCAGCTTCGAAATCGATTTCCTCTTGATCGCGTAGACGCCCGTCGATACTCGCCTCACTGGGCAAAGTCAAGAACTCCTGGATCGAAAGGAAAAACCTCTCGTCGCCCGCATTATTTAGCGCCCGATAGAGCGAGGTAAGCCTCTGCTGCCCATCCAGAATCAACTCTTGCGGATGCGTCGTACGAGTAGGCGCGCCTTCGATCGAGCGCCAGCCGAACATATTGTTATCTGCGCCGATTGCCCAGAACAAGAATGTGCCCGCCGGGAAGCGTGACATCATCGAGCGAAGGAGTGTTGCCGTCCTCCGCGGCTCCCACGTAAAATCCCGTTGAAAGTCGGGGATCGCCAGCGAGCCCGCATCGATCCGCTGCAGCAGGTACTCAAGATGCGCTGGATTGGCTTGGAAAACCGGATCTGCGTCGTACGCGCCCACCATGTTGCGAACCTTTCATTCAGGACAGCGAGCTAGCAGCTTAGTACCTCAGTCACACGATATCCATCGTCTCAGCGGCGTAGTCGCCCAATTCCTGATATGACGACCGACGATTTCCATCTCTGCAAGGGATATGCCTGAAACCTCTCCAAGACAGGGCAACCGTCGAGAGGCTCGGGATAGGGGGCCCGGCGACTCACCAAACATAGCTGCCGGTCAGACTCCGCCCCCTCGCTCAGGCCCATGTCCAGCCATCGCGCTGCGATCGCTACTCTCTGCATGGCGCACAAGCTGGCCAGCCGACCTACACACCATCTTCGGCGTGACTCGCGAGCCGGGCGTGGGAATAGCAGCAAGGACACCTGGAGTTGTACCAAAGTCTGGTTGGCTAGAGGTAGGAGAGAGCGGGCGATGAAACCCACCGAGTTCGTGAAGGTGAACAGTCAGTTCTGGGGGGAGCACCTCAAGAGCGTGAGTGAGCACCTGCCGGGGAGTCATGGGCGCGAGTTGGTGGGGCCGTTGCTGTATCCGCGGCAGTTGGTGCTGACGGAGACGCCGGACTGGAACATCCTGGAGCTCGTCGGAGTGACGAAAGAGTTCCGGTCGCTGGACGTCCGGCGGCAGAAGGCTGCGGGGATCGACGAGTACTTCGGTGCCGCAAAGGACCAGGCCGGTACGGTCGTGGTGCTGCGGAACGACGACCGGTACCAGGACGCGACGATCGCGACGGAGTACGGCCGCGCAGCCCTGGACAGCCGGTACCCGAGCGCTGAGCGAATCATCGGCCGCGAGCTGGTCGGCACCGGTGAGAGCAAGCTGCTGAGCTTCACCCCGGGCAACTACACGACGCTCGAGCGCGTACTGCTCGCCTCCAGCGTCGACACGTCCGTGCGGGTCCGCTGGACCTTCCTCGCGATCGCGATCCACCGCTCCGAGCCGGCCGACAAGTACCGCCAGTACCTGCAGCAGCTGGTCAACGAGGCCGCTCACCTCGACCCGATCGGCACGCTCGCCGTGCCGCGCGGTCAGGTGGAGGAGTTGCTGAAGGCCGAGCCGTTCGGGGCGACGTACCAGCACGGGCTGCACAAGACGACGGTCGGCGAGTTCCTGCAGCAGCACGAGGAGATCCTGCTGTCCGCGTTCAGCGCGACGCAACTGGTCCGCGAACCGGTGCTCGAAGCAGCAGACGGTACTTCGGTGACGCCCGACTTCATCCTCGAGCGCGAGGACGGCAGCCACATCATCGGCGACCTGGCCCTCCCCCTGCTCGAAACGGGCAAGGACGGCAAGAAGCGCCGTCGCTCGACCACCGCGCAGGACGGGGTCGCCCGACTCACGCAGTACGGGGAGTACTTCGCCAACGCGGAGAACCAGGCGTTCGCGAAGACGAAGTACAACGTGGAGGTCACCGACCCCCGCAAGCTCCTCGTCCTAGCCACCAACGAAACCACCACCGAGCCCGGCGTCGAACTGGTCGACTACGACACCATCCTGCGGCTCGCCCTCGCTGCTAAGTAGAACTGAGCTCCACGACAGCGGCTGCGGCATTGAGGCCGACGACCTTCCTGAGGTCATCGCGTCCTTCTTGCCCCAGCTGCTGCCGCCGGCAGCCCTGATGAGCAGGCCACCAGCGGGGTTGCGGCCCTGCCCGCCCGGCCAACATCGGGGCTGCAATCTCGCGCGCCCACCGGCAGGTTCTCGGGCTGCTGGCATGAAGCATCACGTCAGCGGCACCAAAACCTGCCAGCGAACGCTGTTTCTTCGCCGACTGACGCTCCACAGGTCGCCAGCGGGCGAACAACCCGCCAGCCAGCTCCAGATCAGCCTGGATGGACCCGTGAGATCCTGGTTCAGGCTCGCCAGGTCGCCCTGCGCCGACGTCAACTCGCCGATCGTCGAGCACATCACGTCGGACCGGATGACGAGCACCCGCGTCGGCACCGGCGTCGTGGTCGGGGCACTGGACGGCTGCGGCGCAGCGCCCTTCTCCTCAGCCGGGCTCGAGCACCCGGTCAGTACGAGCAGCAGTCCCAGTACGGCGACTCGATGAACCTTCGCAAAGGTCGCGCGGCCCTCAGGTGGCTCTGTCCTCAACCGGTCAACTAGTTGACCAGGGCGAACAATGTGCCGGGGAGGATTGACAGGACGACGGCGCCGCCGGCGCACAGCGAGATGACGGTGACCGCGGGGGTTTCGATGTCGACGGAGAACGGGTCGTCGGCGGGGAGGCGGACCAGTTCGGCGATCCAGCGGAGGTAGACCGCCAGGCCGATCATCACGTTGAGAGCCATCACCACGGCCAGCCAGCCGTAGTGGGCGTCGATGACGGACTGGAAGGCGGCGAACTTGGTGAAGAGGCCCGCGAGACCTGGTGGTAGGCCTGCGAGGACGACCAGGAAGAAGATGAGGGCCGTACCGAGGCCTGGCTCCGAGCGAACCATGCCCCGATAGTCCGACAGCAACAGGCCGCCCGGCCGGTGGCGCTGGACCACAGCGACCGCCCCGAAAGCGCCGAGAGTGACGACGACGTACGCCGCCAAGTACGCCACCACTGCCTGCGCATCCCCGACCGCCAAAGGCGCCAGCAGGAAGCCGACCTGGCCGATCGACGACCATGCGAGCAGCCGGACCGCCTCGACCTGGCGCAGCGCGGCCAAGTTGCCGACCGTCATCGTCAAGGCCGCCAGCACAGCCACCGCGATCCGCAGATCCGGCCCCGACGGCGTGATCCCGTACGTCACCAGCACGAGCAGCCCCGCGACACCGGCCGACTTGGAGACGACGGCGAGGAAGGCAGTCACCTCGACCGGCGCCCCGGCGTACGTGTCCGGCAGCCAGCCATGGAACGGCACCGCAGCAATCTTGAAGCCGAACCCCACGATCACGAACAACCCGGCCGCGAACGCCACCCGCCGCAGATCCGGATCGATCCCCGGCAACCGGTTCGCGATCGTCTGCAGGTAGAGCGACCCGGTCACGCCGTACAGGTAGGAAATGCCGAACAGCATCACCGCCGTCGACAGCACCGACACCAAAAAGGCCTTCAGAGCTGCCTCGGACCCGCGCCGATCCCGCCGCAACGCCACCATCGCGAAGCTCGGCAGCGACACCACCTCAAGAGCGATCACCACGGTCGCCAGATCGCGCGCCCCCGCCAGCACCGTCGCGCCGACCAGCGCGCTGAGCAGCAGGAAGTGGTACTCCCCCACCGGAATCTCAGCCGACAACAACCGGTACGCCGAAAGCCCGACGACCCCCAGGCCACCGATCAGCAGCACCGCCCACAACCCGATCGTCAGCGGATCGAGCACCAGGCTGCACTCAGCCGGACCCTCGACCGCAAAGCGGCAGAAGGCCGCCTTGAACCCGTTCCGCTGCGCCATCACGAAGGCGAGCCCGAAGACGATCACGCCCCCGGTGATCAACGTGGCCACCAGGTGCTTGGCCCGCTTGGAACCACTGCTCCAGAACCCGTCGATCAGCAGCACGGCGACAGCGCCCACCGCCAGTACCAGCGGTACGGCGATCGTCTGCCAGTCGGTCCAGGTGATCGTCATGCGAACGTCCAGTAGTCGAGCAGGAAGGGCGGCCAGAGTCCCAGGACGACGGTCAGCACGATCAGCGGCGCCCAGGTGATCAGCTCGATCCGGCTCAGGTCCACCGCGAAGGCACTGGCCGGGTTCTCGGCCGGGTCACCCTGGTTGAGCTGGCAGATGAGCTTGAGGAAGTACGCCGCGGTCAGTACCGCACCCAGCCCAGCGATCACCATCAGCACCAGGAACGTTGTCCGCGGCAACACATCCGCCGGATGGTAGGCACCCAGCAGGATCAGCATCTCGCCCCAGAACCCAGCCAGCCCGGGCAGCCCGAGCGACGCCAGGCACGCGAACGTGAGCAGTCCGCCGATGCGCGGCAACCGGGCGTACAGGGCGCGGCCGATCGCGCGCAGGTCGCTGGTGTCGTGCCGGTCCTTGATCGCGCCGGCCAGGAAGAACAGCAGGCCGGTGATGATGCCGTGGGCGATGTTCGCGTAGAGCGCGCCGGCCAGGCCCTCCGGTGACATCGTCGCGATCCCGAGCCCGATGAAGCCCATGTGGCCGACGCTCGAGTACGCGATCAGCCGCTTGACGTCCGTCTGCGCGAGGCAGGCCAGCGACCCGGCGATGATCGCGACGGTCGAGAAGCCGGCCAGGTACGGCGCGATGGTGGCCGTCGCGTCGGGCAGCACGGGGAGCAGGATCCGGATCATGCCGTAGCTGCCGAGCTTCAGCAGTACGCCGGCCAGCAGCACCGAACCGACGGTCGGCGCCTTCGCGTGCGCGTCGGGCAGCCAGATGTGCAGCGGCCACAGCGGCATCTTCACCGCGAGCCCGAGGGCGATCAGGACGGCCGCGATCAGCGCGATCCCATGCCCACCTGCGACTGGGTTCGAGCCCAGTACTTCGAGATCGAACGTCCCCGCCAGCCGATGCACCAGCAGGAAGCCGAGCAGCATCAGCGCCGACCCGAACACCGTCATGAGCACGAACGTGGTCGCCGCCCGCCGTCGCCCGGCCGGGTCGTGGTCGTCGCCCCAGATGTCGATCACCAGCCACATCGGGATCAGCACGACCTCGAAGAACAGGAAGAACAGCACCAGGTCGAGCGCCGAGAAGGTCCCGACCACACCCGTCTCGATGACGAGCAGCAGCGCGATCAGGGACCGCGTGCGGCCGATCCGCGGGGTGATCCGCAGCGAGTACAGGCAGCAGAGGAAGACGAGCAGCGCGGTCAGCACGATCAGCGGTAGCGAGATGGTGTCGACGCCGAGATGGAACCGCACGTCCAGCGCCGGGATCCACGAACTGTCGGTCTCGGCGAACGCGTGGATCTTGCCGGGCAGGGTCCGCGGCAGATCGTTGACGAAGCCGCTGATGATCACGTCAGCGGTCTCGTAGTCGGGCTTCCGAGGCCGGATCAGATCCCACCACAGCACTGCCGAACCGACCAGCACCAGCCCGGAGACAACCGATCCGACGATCGCAGCAACGCGATCACCGGTCCCAGCAGGCAGTGCCCACAGGATCGCCGCAGCCAAAGCCGGTACGACGAGCAGCGCGATCAGCAACACACTCATGAGCCGATCACCCCCGCCAGGATCGCCAGCGCGACCGCCCCGATCACGGCCGCCGTCAAGTACGTCTGCACGTTGCCCGTCTGCAGCCTCCGGAACCCGGCCGAGGCCAGTACGCCGGCCCGCCCGGCCCCACGCACATACCCCCCGATCACGTCCCGATCCCCGCCAACCGCCAGCTTCGCCAGCCACTGAACCGGTACGACGAAGACCCGCTGGTACGCCGAATCCACCCCGAACTCACGCTCGAGCACGACCGGCCGCGGATCAGCCCCCCGTTGCCACAACGAGTACGCCGGCAGCGCGCCGAACAGTCCGAGCACCGTCGTCACCAACGCGATCGGCCACTTGAGGTGGACACCATCCGTGTAGCCCAGCCCGATGGCGCCGACCGCGAGCAGCACCAGCGGCGCGAGCATCAGCCACGACCCGTCCCGCAGCTTGGCGGTATCCGGCTCCTCGAGATCGGCCATCGGGTCGTCGTCCTCGAAGGCACCGAGCGCGCCCGCCAGGGCCGGCGTACGGAAGAAGACCCACAACCACAGGCGGACGCAGTAGAACGCGGTCAGCGCGGCCGTCAGGCAGACCGAGACGAGCACGACCCAGCCGATCGTCGACCCGTCGCGCGCGTGCTCCCAGGCGGCCTCGATCACGGAGTCCTTGGAGAAGAAGCCGGCAAAGCCCGGTACTCCGGCGAGCGCGGCGAGCCCGATCGTCATCGTGACGAAGGTGACCGGCATCCGCTTCCGCAGCGCTCCGCGACGGGTGTACCGGCGCAGTACGACGAAGGCCGCGCTGCCGACCTGATGCAGGAGGACACCGGCGCAGAGGAAAAGCAGACCCTTGAAGGCTGCGTGCGTCAGCAAGTGGAAGAGCGCCGCGTGCCGTCCTTCATGGGTGCCGAGCGAGAGGCCGGCGAACATGATCGCCAGCTGGCTCACCGTCGACCAGGCGAGGACGCGCTTGACCTCGACGGCCGCCATCGCGCAGAAGGCGGCGAAGAGCATCGTCACGCAGGCGATCACGGCCAGCACGGTGAAGGTCGTCTCGGCCGCCGCGAACACGTCGTACAGGCGGGCGATCAGGAAGACGCCGGCGGCGACCATGGTGGCCGCGTGGATCAGTGCGCTGACCGGGCTCGGGCCGGGCATCGCGTCGGGGAGCCAGGTCTGCAGCGGGACCTGCGCGGACTTGCCGACGATGCCGACCAGGATCAGCAGCGTGCCGGTGGTCAGCAGGCCGGGCGAGATCGGCCGGTCGCCGAGCTCGGAGAGGGTGAAGGTCTTGTAGCCGAGGCCGAGCACGAAGATGCCGAACAGGAAGCCGACGTCGCCGAGCCGGGTCATCAGGAACGCCTTCATCGCACCCGAGCGGGCGTCGCGGCGTTCCCAGTAGTGACCGATCAGCAGGTACGAGCACGCACCCATCAGCTCCCAGCCGATGAGTAGCAGGAAGAGGCTGTCGGAGACGACCACGGTCACCATCGATGCGGTGAAGAGCGTGACGAGGGCCGTGTAGGCGGCGACACGTTCGTGGACGTAGGCGATCGAGTACACCTGCACGCAGAGCGAGACGACGCCGACGATCGCGAGCATGAAGACGGTCAGATCGTCGGTACGGACACCGTAGCTGAGGTACACGTCGCGGCTGAGGAACACACCGCCGAAGCGCTCCTGCTGCGGGTCGACACCGTAGAGCAGGCCGGCGGTCAGCAGGACGAGCAGGGAGAAGCCGACGCCGATCACGCGCCAGGCGGTGGCGATCACTGCTCGACCTCGGTGTGCTCGCCAGGAGCGGCCTCGACCAGGTCGCGAGCCGCATCCGCGTCCACATGGCCGTGGCCGCGGAAGAGCAGCAGGATGATGGCGAGGCCGAGCCCGATCTCGGCGGCGGCCAGGGTGATGACGAAGACCGCGAGGGTCTGCCCGGTCGCGAGGCCGTCGACGCGCCAGGCGTCGAACGCGACCAGGTTGAGAGTGACCGCGTTCAGCATCAGCTCGAAGGACATCAGCATGGTGATCGCGTTGCGGCGCGCCAGTACGCCGTACACGCCGATGCAGAACAGCGCGACGGCGAGCAGGAGCGGGACGATGATCGGCATGGTCAGTCGCCCTTCTTCCCCGGGCGCTGGGACAAGACGATCGCGCCGATCAGGGCGGCCAGCAGCAGGACTGAGAGGACTTCGAAGGGGAGCACCCAGTTGCGGAAGACGGCGGTACCGATGGATTCGGCGCTGCCGGTCGGTACCGGCTCGATCTTTTGGTTGCCAAAGGCAAATACCACGCCGGTGCCCAGGATCAGCGCGAGCACCAGGGCGACCGCGGCGGCGAACGGGCTGCGGCGGGTGGTCAGCGCGGGCAGCGGGTTGGTCGGCGCCTTGGTCAGCATCAGGGCGAAGAGGACGAGGACGACGATCGCGCCGACGTAGACGAGGATCTGCACCAGCGCGACGAACTCGGCATGCAGGGCGCCGAAGCAACCGGCCACCGCGCCGAGCGTGACGACCAGCCAGAGCGCGGCGTGCACGATCCGGCGGGAGGTGACCGTAATGACCGCTGCCAGCAGCGCCACCGCCCCCGCGATGGAGAAGAGCGCAGTGGTCACTCCTCGCCCTCCGCGATGGGGGGAGTCGAGCCGCCTTCGCGCGGCGCGGGCGCGCTCGCGGATCCGGCGGCCGGGGCCGCGTCGCTCGGCGCCGCCTCGGTCGCCTCGATCGGTTCGATCACCGACGGGCCCGGGTCGATCGGTTGCGGCGCGGGGACGGTCCACATCCAGTCCCGCAGCCGGTCCTTCTCGTGGGTGAGGTTGCGCAGCTCGGTCTCGGCGTACTCGAACTCCGGCGACCAGAACAGCGCGTCGAACGGGCACGCCTCGATGCAGATCCCGCAGTACATGCAGAGGCTGAAGTCGATCGCGAACCGGTCGAGCACGTTCCGGCTGCGCTCGCGGGCCTGCTCACCGACCGACGGCGCGGTCTCGGTGTGCGAGTCGATGTAGATGCACCAGCTCGGGCACTCCCGCGCGCAGAGCATGCAGGAGGTGCAGTTCTCCTCCATCAGCGCGATCACGCCGCGCGTCCGGGGCGCCAGCTCGGGCTGCACGTCCGGATACTGCTCGGTGACGGCACGGCGGCCCAGCGTCTTGGCGGTGACCTTCAGGCCATCGATCAGACCCTTGCCTGGTACGACCATGCCCCCTCCTCCCTCAGTCAGCTCTGCACGCTGACATTAGTCGGTTTCGGCCGGTGACGGTGCCAACCGGTGTCAGAGTTCGCGTTCCAGGCGTGCCGCGACCTGCCGGTAACGGCTCACCGGAATGAGATGGACACCCTGGAACGCGCCACTGTCCCGGATCCGCAGGATCTGCTCGCAGGCAGCCTCCACGCCCGCGTCGCGGTCGCGCCCGACGGCGGCGACGAGCGCGTCGGGGATGGTCAGCTGGGGCAGTTTCGCCAGGTCAGCGGCCATTTTGGCGCTCGCGAGCACCATCACCCCGGCGTACACGGGGATGTTCAGGTCCACGCTGTCGCGCCACCTGAGCAGCTCGTCGAGGTCATAGCTGACCTGCACGTAAAGGAAGTCGGCCTCGGCCTTCCAACCCGGTACCGCGCGCAGCCGCGTCGCCGCGCCGACCTGAAACGGCTCGATCCCCGGAAAGCTGGTCGCCCGGGCCTCGTCGATCATCGTCCGCACGGTGAGCTGACTGGTCCGCGCGCCTTCGGTCGGGTCGTCCCCGTGAACGAAGAGGAACTGCTCCACCCCGTACGCCGCCGCGGTGAGCAGGTCCCGGCGGAAGCCGAGCAGGTTCCGATCGCGGGAGTTCAGGCACGCGATCCCCCGAGCCCCCATCGCCTGCACCTCGTTGGCCACGGCAACGCTGCTGACCGTCGCCCGCCCGATGTGGTTGTCCGGAATCAGAAACGCATCCGCGATCGGACTCATCACCCCGATCTGGTGTCGCACCCGCTTCAGATCCGGCCGCGTCGGCGGCTCCACCTCGCAGATCAGCTCAAACCCGTCACCCATGGCAACCGACCCTAGTCGGCCGTCCGGTCTTGGGATGGGCCGATACCAGCCACTGATCTGGTGCCTGACCGGCGCAGCCACGCTGGCTGTCGCCGACGTCGCGCTCAGCTGGTTCGCGACTGCGCCTGACCACTACGAGAGGACCGATCCGGCGCTGTTTATGCCGCCGTTCCTCGCCGTCATCGGTGGGATCGCCGGCACGGTGCGTCGGCGGAGGCTGCTCCGTCGGGCTGACGGCGTCCCGAACGACAGCGAACACGCCACGCGCCCGGACGTTGCTCTCCCGCTGCTGAAGATGGGCGTGCGGATCAAGCGCCCGGATGTGGCGAGCGGGTGAATCTCAGAGGGCGTCGAGGCTGCGCTGCAGGAAGTCGCGCTCTGCCGTGTTGACGGTCAGTTCCAGCGCCGCCCGGTACGCCGAGGCCGCCTCGTCGCGCCGGTCCAGGCGCTTGAGGAGTTCGGCGCGGATCGCGTGGAAGAGGTAGTAGCCACCGAGGTCGAGGTCGTCGACCAGTGCGAGGGCAGCGGCCGGCCCGTCCACCTCGCCGACCGCGACGGCTCGGTTGAGCTCGACGATCGGGGTCGGCTCGAAGGTGAGCAGGTGGTCGTACAGCTGGACGATCTGGCCCCACTCGGTGTCGGCCGCAGAGGCGGCGTCGCTGTGGACCGCGTTCATCGCCGCTTGCAACTGGTACGGACCGGGCCGGCCGCGGCGCAGGCATCGGCGTACCAGGTCTTGCCCTTCGGCGATCAGCGCTCGATCCCAGAGGTCGCGGTCCTGGTCGGTCAGCAGGACCATTGCGCCGGTGGCGTCGACTCGGGCCGGGCGGCGGGATTCCTGGAGCAGCATCAGGGCGAGGAGGCCGACTGCTTCGGGTTCATCGGGCATCAGCTCGACGAGGAGCCGGCCGAGGCGGACGGCTTCTTGGCAGAGTTCGGTGCGGATGAGTTCGTCGCCGGACGAAGCGGCGTACCCCTCGTTGAAGATCAGGTAGACGACCGCGAGTACGCCGCGGACGCGCTCGGGGAGGTCTGCCTCGTAGGGCACGCGATACGGGATGCCCGCGGTGCGGATCTTCGCCTTCGCGCGGACGATCCGCTGCGCCATCGTCGATTCCGGGACGAGGAACGCGTGCGCGATCTCGGTGGTGGTGAGGCCGCCGAGCAGGCGCAGGGTGAGGGCGACGCGGACGTTCAGGGCCAGGGCGGGGTGGCAGCAGGTGAAGATCAGGCGGAGCCGGTCGTCGCGCACAATCCCCTCCTCCGCTGGTTCGTCCTGGGCATGCAGCAGCGCGGCCTGGGCGTGCTTGTCCTCGCGGGAGGACTCGCGTCGCAGGCGGTCGATCGCGCGGTTGCGCGCGGTCGTGATGATCCAGCCGGCCGGGCTGGGTGGGAGCCCGTCCACCGGCCATTTCTCCAAGGCCTTCGCAAAGGCCTCCTGAACCGAGTCCTCCGCGATATCCAGATCCCCGAACACCCGAGCCAGCACGGCCACAGCCCGCCCATGCTCCGCCCGAAACACACCCGCTACCTCGGCCGCAGACACCACTACCGGCTGACCGGGTACCGGTTGCTCCGGCTCCGCCGACTGCGGCGACGCGGGCCGCGGGCTCTCCGGCTGCGCGGGAGCCAGGCGCTCGGGGTGGTCGGTCATCCGGTGAAGGGGCGGACTTCGATGGACAGGGGTTTGAGGATGGCAGCTAGTTTGCGGGCCCAGGCCAGCGCCTCGTCGAGATCGGCGGCTTGCACGACGGTGAAGCCGCCGAGATGCTCCTTGCCCTCCGTGAACGGCCCGTCGGTCAGCAGGACTTCGTCGCCCTCGGCGCGGAGTACCGTCGCGGACTCCGGCGGATGCAGTCCGGCGCTGAACACCCACGCCCCAGCCGCCCGCAGTTCGTCGTTCCAGACGGCGAGATTCTTCATGATCGGCTCGAGGATCTCGGGCGCCGGCGCCGGTCCGTCAGGCTGGTAAATGCTGAGCAGGTACTGCTTCATGCTGCCTCCTTTACCTCCTACACGAACGCCCTCAGCCCGGATCGACAGGCAGTTTCACAATAATCGCCAGCCCGCCCACCTCCCGTGGTTTCGCGCTGACCGACCCGTCGTGCGCCTGGGCGACCGACTGCACGATCGACAACCCCAACCCCGCCCCCTTGGCCCCGACCAGCCGATCGTCGGCCAGCCGATGGAACGGCTTGAACAGCCCATCCACCTCGTACGGCGGAACGCTCGGCCCACTGTTCGTCACCTCGACCTCGACCCGCTCCCCCGCCGTTCGGCTGACCACGTGGACCCACCCGCCATCGGACAGGTTGTGCCGGATCCCGTTCTCCACCAGGTTGTGGACAAGGCGTTCGAGCAGGAGCGCGTCGCCGGTCGCCGGCGCATCACCAGGCTCGGTGGTGATGCTGACGCCAGCCGTCTCGGCCTCCGGCGTGAGCTGGGCGGTGACGTGCGTGATCACGTCGGCGAGATTCACCGGGTACGTGGCCGTGACCTGCTTCTCCGAATCCGCCAGCAGGAGCAGGCCGCCAATGAGCTGCTCGTGCCGGGCGTTGATCTCCAGCAACGTCTCGCCGAGTTGCCGTACGTCGTCGGAGGCGGTCTTGCGATGCATGGCGACCTCGACCAGCGCGCGGCCGAGAGTGAGCGGCGTACGGAGCTCGTGCGACGCGTTGGCGACAAACCTCCGCTGCCCGTCGAACGAGTGGTCGAGCCGCTCGACCATCGTGTCGAAGGCGTCGGCCAGATTCTTCACCTCGTCGTCCGGACCCTTCAACGCGATCCGCTCATGCAGACCGCGACCTGCTGCGGGCGCCGCCGCGATCCGCTTGGCGGTGTCGGTCACCCGATGCAGCGGCGCCAGCACCCGCCCCGCGACCAGCCACCCGAACCCAGCGGCCAGCCCGCCGACGATGACCAGGGCGATACTCCCCTGGGCCAGCAGGGTCTTCGTCGCGGCCGCTTTGACGCGCGCGTTCTGCTCCCGCATCACCTCCTCGGCGTCCGGCCCGGTCAGCACGTCGCCGGCGCTGTTCATCACGTACAGCTCTTTGGTGGGCACCTTTTCTTCGCTCGCCGTCGGCGTACTGACTGGTGGTGAGAGGTACTTACCTTGGATGATCACCCGGTGGTCTCTGGAGAGCTGGTTGCTGAAGAGGGCGTACGTGACGGCCAGGAGGAGCACACCGGCGACCAGGAAGAGGCCCGTGTAGATCAGCATCAGGCGGGCCCGGAGGGTCAGCTTCATGGGATCCGGTACCCGACGCCGGTGACGGTCTCGACAACGGCGGGGTCGCCGAGCTTGCGCCGCAGCTTGAGGATGGTGAGTCGGACCACGCCGGTGAACGGGTCGACGTGCTCGTCCCAGGCCTTCTCCAGCAGCTGTTCCGCCGACACGGTCGCGCCGTCGGCACGCAGCAGCTCGGCCAGTACGGCGAACTCCTTCTTCGCGAGCGGTACATAGCGTCCGTCCCGGAAGACCTCGTGCCGCGACGGATCCAGGGCTAGGCCGGCGCGTCGTAGTACCGGCGGATCGGCAGGGCGACTACGCCGGCAGAGGGCGAGCACGCGGGCCGCCAACTCGGGGAAGGCGAACGGCTTGGTCAGGTAGTCGTCGGCGCCGAGCCCAAGCCCGTCGACCCGGTCGGTGACGGTTGCTGCGGCCGTGAGCATCAGTACGCGAGTGGGCGATCCGGATGCGACTACCTGCTTGCAGACCTCGTCGCCGTGGACGACGGGGAGGTCGCGATCCAGTACCAGCACGTCGTACTGATTGACCGCCAGCCGCTCGAGCGCGGACTCACCGTCCGGCGCGACGTCGACGGCATGCGGCTCATCCCGCAGCCACTCCGCGATCGCTGCCGCGAGCAACGGTTCGTCCTCGGCCACCAGTACCCGCATCGCAACGCCACCTTCCGTCGTGACTGTCCATGATCCCCGACGCCGCGTTTCCCCGGTGTTACCCGAGCAGGAAACAGCAGGGAAACGCCGTCGCGACTTGTCTTGAGGCCAGCAACCCGATTCCTCAAGGAGAAGACCGTGACGCGAAAGCACTCCCTCGGCGCGCTGGCCACCATCGCCCTCGCCATCGCCCTCGCCGGCTGCGGGTCCGACACCGATGGCCAGGACAACCAAGTCGCCTCCGGCAGCGGCGCTCAGCCCACCACGAGCACGAGCGCCGGAGCCGGCACCAGCCCCGGCAGCGAGGGCCTCAGCCGGGACGAGAAGAGCGTGAAGTTCACCCAATGCCTGCGTGAGCACGGCATCGACGTGCCCGACCCGGAACCGGGCAAGGGCCCGATGATCAAGCTCGACCCGAGCAGCGGGATCAGCCAGGAGGACATGCAGAAGGCGATGGAGGACTGCCAGGAGTTCAACCCGCAAGGGGAGGCGGGGCCCGATCCCCAGCAGGAGGAGAACGGCCGCAAGTTCGCCGCCTGCATGCGGGAACACGGAGTGGAGAAGTTCCCGGACCCGAAGCCCGGTCAGCGCGGGGTGATGATCGACCGGGCGGCCGGGGAGGACCCGGACTTCCCGAAGGCGCAAGAGGCCTGCCAGCCGATCCTGGCCGGTAAGTGATGGCGCGCCGGACTGTGCTGACGGCGGTCGCGGTACTGGCTGCGGGTGGTGGACTCACAGCCGGGCTGCTGACTCGGGGCGACAGCAGTGAGGCTGCGGGCGAGAGTCCGGCGGCGCTGACCAACACCGCCAAGGTCACCCGGCAGACGCTCAAGGACACCGAGACGGCTGATGGCGAGCTCGCCTATGGGACGACCACTACGGCGACCAAT
Organism: Kribbella koreensis; assembly: GCF_039525325.1. Taxonomy (NCBI): domain Bacteria; kingdom Bacillati; phylum Actinomycetota; class Actinomycetes; order Propionibacteriales; family Kribbellaceae; genus Kribbella; species Kribbella koreensis. The sequence goes on along the minus strand of NZ_BAAAHK010000013.1, from coordinate 597,340 downwards.
CGGGCGGCCGGGACGCTCACTTGGCTTCCCGAGAGCGGAGAGCAGGTCGGGCGAGGGGAAACGCTTTACCGGGTTAACAACTTGCCCACGACTCTGTTTTACGGCGTGCTGCCGGCGTACCGGCGGTTGGCGGAGGACAGCGAGGGGGCTGACGTGCTGCAGCTTGAGCGGAACCTCAAAGCCCTTGGATACAAGGGGTTCACCGTCGACGACACGTTCACTTCGGCTACCGCGGAGGCGGTGGAGGAGTGGCAGGAGGATCGCGGGTTGCCGGAGACGGGGGTGGTTGAGCTGGGGCAGGTTGTGTTCGCGCCTTCGGCGGTGCGGGTGGACAGCCTGGAGGCGGCGGTGTCCGATCCGGTTGCGCCTGGGCAGAAGGTGCTCAGCTACACGGGGACGACGAAGGCTGTGACGGTGTCGTTGGAGGCTGCGGACCAGCGGCTGGCCAAGAAGGGCGCGACGGTGTCGGTGGCATTGCCGGACGACACGACGGTCGCGGGCAAGGTCTCCGAGGTGGCGACGGTGATCGTGCCGGCCGCGTCGCCGGATCAGGATCCGACGACCGAGGTCTCCGTGGTCATTGCCTTAGGCAACCAGAAGGCGGTGGCGGCGTACGCGTTGGCTTCGGTCGACGTGACGTTCACCGCGGCGGAGCGGAAGGGTGTACTGACGGTGCCGGTCTCGGCGCTGCTTGCCTTGCAGGAGGGTGGGTTCGGGGTCGAGGTCGCGGGCACACCGAAGTACCGGCCGGTGAAGACCGGGCTGTTCGCGGCCGGACGGGTCGAGGTCAGCGGGGCCGGGATCGTCGACGGGCTGGCCGTGGCGGTGCCGAAATGATCGAGCTCACCGAGGTGACGAAGGTGTACGCCGGTGGCGTCGCCGCGCTGGCCGGCGTATCGCTGCGAATCGAGGCCGGCGAACTGGTCGCGATCGTCGGCCCGTCCGGATCCGGCAAATCAACGATGCTGAACGTGATCGGCACCCTGGACCGCCCGACAACAGGCCAGGTCCGCATCGACCACTACGACGTGGCCCAACTGTCCGACGCGGGTTTGTCGGCGTTGCGGGCGAGCCGAATCGGTTTCGTCTTCCAGCAGTTCCACCTGGCTTCCGGTGTACCGGCCCTGGACAACGTCGCCGACGGCCTCCTCTACTCCGGCCTACGACGCCCCGAACGCCGCAAACGAGCCGCCGCCGCCCTCGAACGGGTCGGCCTGGGCCACCGCCTGACCCACCACCCCCACGAACTCTCCGGCGGCGAACGCCAACGAGTAGCCATCGCCCGAGCAGTAGCCGGCACCCCCGCCGTCCTGCTGGCCGACGAACCAACCGGCGCCCTCGACTCCACCTCCGGCGCCACTGTCATGCAACTACTCCACGACCTGAACACCACCGGCACCACCGTCGTCATCATCACCCACGACCGGGAAATAGCCGCCTCCCTCCCCCGCCAACTCCACATGCGAGACGGCCACCTAACCCAGGAGCTCCACCCATGACCGAGGACAAGCCAGGAGCCGATTGGCCAGCAGTTCCACCCGAACGGAGTGGACCCGCGGCACCGGAAGCGGGAGCGGGAGCGGCGGAGTCGCAGCCGACCGCGCCGCGAGAAGCCGGTGCCAGTGCCGACACATCCCCGCCCGAGCGGAACAGCGAGGTCGCCCCGCCCGAACCAGATGCGCAGGCAGCGTCCTCGGAACGCGGCGGACGAGCAGTCCCACCGCAGCGGGGTGGGCGGGGGCTTCAGCCTGGGCGGTTGGGGGTTGGGGATTTGGTTCGGGTTGGTGGGGTGGGGTTGCGGACTCGGCCGGGGCGGGCGTTCTTGTCGGCGTTGGGGATTGCTATCGGGATTGCGGCGATGGTGAGTGTGGTGGGGATTTCGGCTTCTTCGCGGGCCGAGCTGGATGAGACGTTGGATGCGTTGGGGACCAACTTGCTGACGGTGGCGCCGGGGACTCGGTTGACGGGGGAGGCGGCGGAGTTGCCGTTGGCGGCGGAGGGGATGGTTCGGCGGATCGGGCCGGTGGAGGCGTTGTCGGCCATCGGGTTGGTGGATGGGGCTTCGGTCTATCGGAGTGATCGGATTCCGGCGATCCAGACCAATGGGATTGCGGCGTATGCGGCGCGGACCGATCTGCTGGAGACCATCGGGGCGACCGTGCGCAATGGGCGATGGCTGGATGCGGCAACCGGGTCTTATCCGGCGACGGTGCTGGGGTCGGCGGCGGCTGAGCGGCTGGGGATCAATCGGTCGGGTGCGGACACCAAGGTGCTGATCGGGGACGAGTGGTTCACCGTTCTGGGGATCCTCGAGCCAGCCGCGCTGGCGCCTGAGCTGGACAGCGCTGCTCTCATCGGCTGGCGCGCGGCGGATTCCACGCTGGGCTTCGACGGTCACGCGACGAAGATCTACACCCGTACGCCGGACAGCCAGGTCGAGTCAGTACGCGAAGTACTCGGCGCCACCGCCAACCCCGAGGCGCCCAACGAGGTCGACGTCTCCCGCCCCTCCGACGCCCTCGCCGCGAAGCAGGCGGCCGGTGACGCGTTCACGGCACTGCTGCTCGGCCTCGGCGCGGTCGCCCTGGTCGTCGGTGGTGTCGGCGTCGCCAACATCATGGTGATCTCCCTACTGGAGCGCCGCGCCGAGATCGGCCTCCGACGCTCCCTCGGCGCGACCAGAGGCCAGATCCGCACCCAGTTCCTCACCGAGTCGCTGCTGCTCTCAGCTCTAGGCGGCGTCGGCGGAGCAATCCTCGGCAGCGCAGTAACCGCCGCCTACGCCTCGTACCAAGGCTGGCTGACAGTCCTCCCCCTCTGGGCGTTGACCGGCGGCGTCGCGGCGACCCTGTTGATCGGCGGCCTGGCCGGCCTCTACCCAGCCATCCGAGCCTCCCGCCTCTCCCCCACGGAAGCGCTGGCAACGCCCTGAGGACACCTGGCGACCCCCAGACGCGGAGACGGCAGGACGGGAGTGTTCAGTAGAAGATGACGACGCCGATGCCGGTGAGGGCTAGCTGGAGTAGCGCCACCGGCACCAGGCCCTGCCAGGCAAGTTTTTGGAGTTGGTCGGCACGTAGGCGGGGGAATGCCACGCGCACCCAGATGACCAGCAACGACACCACCGCCACCTTCAGGACGGTCCAGATCCAGCCGATGCTGTCTGGCCCCGGGCCGCTCCAGCCGCCCAGAAACAACACCGTCGTGAGGCCGGCCAGCACCACGATTCCGGCGTACTCGGCGAGCAGGAACATCGCGAAGCGGAGGCCGGTGTACTCCGTGTACGGACCGAAGATCACCTCGGAGTCGGCCACCGGCATGTCGAACGGCGGGCGTTGCAGCTCAGCGAGCCCGGCGATGAAGAAGACGACCATGCCGGGCAGTTGCCAGAGCAACCACCACGGATTCCACACCCCGACGATCCCGCTCAGGCTCAGCGTCCCGGCGGCGACAGCAACACTCGCGGCGGACAGTACGAACGGCAGCTCGTAGCTCATCAACTGCGCCGCCACCCGCAACCCGCCGAGCAGGCTGTACTTGTTGCCGCTCGCCCAGCCCGCCATCAGCGAACCCAGTACGCCGATGCTCATCACCGCGAGCACGTAGAACAGCCCCGAGTCCAGATCCGCCCCGACGATGCCCGGCGCGAGCGGGATCGCGGCGAGCGCCGCCATGTACGGCAGGATCGCGACGATCGGCGCCCACTCGAAGACGCGCTTGTCCGCGGCGGCCGGGGTGACGCTCTCCTTCTGGATGAACTTCACCCCATCGGCGACCAACTGCGCCCAGCCGTGGAACGCACCGGCGTACATCGGCCCGAGCCGCGACTGCATGTGCGCCATCACCTTGTGCTCGGCCTGCCCGACCACGAGCGGCGCGACGAGGAACGCGACCAGCACTCCCACGACCCGCACCACGAATTCGAGCATGGCGGCAGCCTATCTACTGGCCACCCCATCGCGCTGGCGCTGAGGTGGTCCGTCGCGCCGGTTTGACCTGAACCGCCGTTGAGGTCGCAGGGTGGGTGGCACCTAGTGAAGGAGTTGTTTGCGAGATGACCACCATCCTCGTCACCGGCGCGACCGGGAACGTCGGGCGTCACGTAGTACAGGGCCTGCTGGAGGCGGGAGTAGGTGTGCGGGCGCTCGTCCGCAACCCAGCACTAGCAGCCCTACCCGCGGAGGTGGAGGTAGTACGCGGCGACATCTACAACCCTGCTGCTGTCGGTCAGGCAGCTACTGGTGTCGACGCAGCCTTCCTGCTCTGGCCTGCCTTCACCGCCGACGGCGCTGCCGACGTGGTCACCGCACTGACCAAGCAGGTGAAGCGAGTCGTCTACCTCTCAGCTATGAGCGTCAGGGACGCCGACCCAGCCGCCAGCGGCGTGTGGGGCGAGCTCGAACTGCTGCTGACGGACGCAGGCGCAGACTGGACCTTCCTCCGCCCGGGCGGCTTCGCCACCAACACCCTCGAATGGGCCGACCAGCTCCGCGCCGGCAACGTAGTCCGACTGCCCTCCCCCAACGCCGCCCGTTCCCTCATCCACGAACGCGACATCGCCGAGGTAGCAGTACAAGCCCTCCTCGACGACACCCACATCGGCCGGTCCCCCACCCTCACCGGCCCAGAGGTCCTGACCCAAGCCGCCCAGGTAGCCACCCTCGCCAAAGTCCTGGAGAGGCCCCTCGGCATAGAAGAAGTCCCCACCCCTGAGGCCCGCCACTCAATGCTCACCCAAGGCCTAGACCCAGCCTTCGTCGACTCCGCCCTCACCTACTGGGAGTCTCTGGTCACCACCCCCGAACCAGTAACCACCACAGTCGAAACCCTCCTCAACCACCCCGCCCGCACCTACCGCCAATGGGCCGAAGACCACGCAGCCGACTTCAGGGGTTAGAGGGGTTGGAGGAGCCAGCCGCCTATGTTTTGGCGGCCGGCTTGGGTGGCTGCGGTGATGGCGCCGGTGTTGTTGGCGTGGATTGTGCCTATGAGGATGGGGTGGGTAGGCGGGAGGGACTGGGCCATCAGGGTGGAGAGGTGGGTGCCCAGGCCTTTGCCTCGGAAGGCGGGCGTGAGGATCAGTTCTTCTACTACGTAGGCGGGGAGGGCCAGTGCTTCCTCGCTGTCCGTCAGGGCTCCTACGTAGCCGGCCCAGGTGCCGTCGACGGTGACGTCGAAGAGGCGGCCGGCTTCTACCGACTCCTGCAGGCTCTCCTTTGATTGGAGGTGGGCCTGGGTCGGGTGCTCGGGGTGGGCCTGGTCTACGGCGTCGTAGGCTCGCTGGGCTTCCTCGTAGTGGTCCACGTTTGTGGCAGTGGTCAGTACCAGGCCGGGCGGGACGTTGCGGGGCTGTAGGTCTTTGATGAGCGCAGCGTATTGGCGGCGGTCGCGCAGCGCTCCGGGGAAGGCGTCTACTGGCTCTGCGCTCCACAGCCGCACGTAGCGCGGGTGATGGATGCCGTAGAGGTCTTGGGCTGCTGCAGCTAGGGCGGGGAGGTCGCGGGGCTCCAGTGGGCGGCTCATTGGGGTGGCGTCGACGAAGGGCTTCGTGATGTCGAGGCCCTCGAAGCGCATGCTCAGCATGGCGGAGAGGTCGTCGGCCACTGCCACCCAGTGGTTGAGCATCGCGTCTACCGGCGTACCAGGGGCCATCCGCTCAACGCGGGACTCGGCAATCGACCGGTCGGTCGCCAGGAGGATGTCCACACCCGCGTGCAGCTCGGCCAGCAATCCCAGCCGGGTCTCGTCGTCCACCCATCTCCGGGTCAGCGGGTGCTGGCGTTCGAGTGTGTAGGCAGCAAGTTCCCAAGGATCGGGGATCACTCAGTCTCCGGCTTCGGTTCGACAGGCGCCGGTTCGACAGGCGCCGGTTCGACAGGCGCCGGTTCGGCAGGCGCCGGCTCGGCAGGCGCCGGCTCGACCGGCTTCGGCTCGGTTTGTTTGGCCGTACGCCGCTCGCCCGCGGCTCGACGAGGACGTGCCGGGGTTGCCGCCGACAAGGCCGGCGCCAGCGGATCCGGATCCGGCGACCCCGGCGGCCGCGGACCCCACGACTCGGGATCGGGCACCCCCGGCGGCAACGTCCGACGCCGACTCGGCGCCCCGGCCTTCGGCGCGTGATCGGACTCGCCTGGCTCCTTCGCCCCCGGCCACGGCTTGGCGATCCGCGAGGCGAGGACGAACTCCTTGCGCAGCGGATTCCCCTCGAACCCGTCCGGCAGCAGCAGCGGGATCAGGTTCGGATGACCGTCGAAGGTGATGCCGAACATCTCGAAGGTCTCGCGTTCGTGCCAGTTCGCCCCGGCGTACAGGCCGGACAGCGAGGCCAACGACGGAGCAGCGCGCGGGATGAGCGTGCGCACGAGCAGGTGGTCGACATGCGCGCCGCCCCAGAAGTCGGCGACGTGCGTGACGACGCGGAAGCCGTCGTTGAGCTCGTCGCTCGCGGTGAGGAAGTCGAAGAAGGTCAGCCCGACCTCGTCGCGCAGCACCTCGTGCGTCGCGACCCACGCCTCAGCCGGTACGTCGATCGTCTCCGGGCCGAAGCTGTCCACCTTGGTCGCCGCGATGCCCGCCTCGGTCAGCGCGCCGACCACGTCATCACTCACTGCGATACCTCGGGCGGAGCAACCAATCCGCGGGTCAGGGCTTGCGGAGACGGCTCGTACCGCGACGTCACGTTCTCGCCTGCGATCTTCTCCTGCAGCTTGAGGATGCCCTGCAGCAACGCCTCCGGCCGCGGCGGGCAGCCTGGCACGTAGACGTCGACGGGGATGATCTGGTCGACGCCCTTGGTGACGCAGTACGAGTCCCAGTACGGCCCGCCCGAGTTGGAGCAGGAGCCGAACGAGATCACGTACTTCGGCTCCGGCATCTGGTCGTACAGCCGCTTGATCGCCGGCGCCATCTTGTCCGTCACGGTCCCCGACACGACCATCAGGTCGGCCTGCCGCGGCCCGGGCGCGAACGGGATCACGCCGAGCCGGATGAAGTCGTGCCGTCCCATCGAGGCGGCGATGAACTCGATCGCGCAGCAGGCGAGGCCGAAGTTGAAGACCCAGAGCGAGTACTTGCGGCCCCAGTTCAGCAGGTACCGCACCGGCTCGGGCGCGAGCTTCGCCAGCGCGCCCACCATCGGTCGCACCGTCGGCGTCGGCAGGTGGACCGGGCTGTCAGGCATGAGGGTCAGCCTAGTCCGACAATCTCTTCCGCGAGGATCTCCGGGTACTCGAGTGGCGCGTAGTGGCCGACGCCGTCGACCAGGCGCAGCCGGGCGTCGCTGAAGAAGTCGTCGAGCCGGTCCGACCAGGCCCGCGGGAACAGCGGATCGAACTCCGGCCACAGCACCACCGTCGGTACGCCGATCCGGTCGTACGACGCCGGAGCAGTCTCAGCCGCCGACGTCGCCACCGAGCCGGCCCCGGCCCGGTACCAGTTGATCGACGCAGTGAACGCGCCCGGCGCCGAGTACATCTCCACCAGGTGATCCAGCTCGGGTACGAAGCCCGGACCCGACCAGTGCGTCCAGAAGTGCTCCAGGTACGCCCGTACCGCCTCAGGCTGGCCGTCGACGAGCGACTCGATCACCGGCAGCTTGTGGAAGGCCTGGTACCAGAACTCCGCCTGCGCCTTCTCCGAGAACACCCGCTTCCCAATACCCGGCAGCGGCGGCGCAACCACCAGCCCGTCGACCAGCTCCGGGTGACTGCGCGCTATCCCCTGCGCAATCCGGCTACCGACGTCATACCCGGCCAGTACCGGCCGATCGAGCCCCAACTCCTCGATGAGCCCCAGTACGCTCCGCGCCTGCCCAGCGACCCCGTACTGCGCAGCCGGGTCGGCCACATGCTTGTCCGACTCCCCGAACCCGCGCAGATCCGGTACGACGACCTCATGCCCCTGCTCCACCAGCAACGGCACCAGCCGCCGGTAGTCAGTCCTGTCACCGGGCCAGCCGTGGAGCAGTACGACGGCCGGCCCCTCCCCGTCGCGGTCGTAAGCCAGCGAGAACCCGTCTACAGCTGCACTAGTCGGCATGGCTCCATCAGAGCAGATTCAGCAAGTGCCCGGGGCCGGTTGTCAGTCCGCCTTCCACCGGAAGCGTGATGCCGGTGATCCACGAAGCGTCATCGGAGGCCAGGAAGGCGATCGCCGCGGCCACGTCCTCGCCCGTGCCGACCCGGCCGAGCGGGTAGATCGCCTTGAGCTCCTCCAGCAGCGCCTCCTTGCCGATAAACCGATCAGTGGCGACAGTGGCCGGCGCGACCACGTTGAAGCGCACACCGCGAGGCCCGTGGTCAGTGGCCAGGTTGCGAACCAGGTTGGCCAGTGCGGCCTTCGCGGCGGCATAGGGCGCAGTACCGAGCGCTACCTCTCCACTGATCGACCCGACCAGCACTACGGACCCACGCGACTCCAGTAGATGCGGCAACGACGCCTCGATGCAGCGGGTCGCTCCGACGAACGTGAAGTCGTACTGCCGACCCCACTGCTCGTCCGTTCCCTCCAGCGCGAGGTTGTGACCGGCCACATTCGCCAGTACGTCGAGCCGCCCGAACCGCTCGACAGTCGCCGCTACGGCCGCCTCAACCGAGGCAGTGGAGGTGATGTCGCAATTGAGAGCTACTACGGAGCTCCCAGCCTCAGCGACGACAGCAGCGATCCCCTCGGCGTCGATGTCGGCCGCTCCGACCAACGCTCCCTCCGCCGCCAGGCGTAGTACCGTCGCCCGCCCGATCCCGTGGGCGGCGCCCGTCACGAAGGCCACCTTGTTCTCGAACCTCTGCACAGCCAGCTCCTAGCGTCGGGGGCTCCCGACGCTAGGTCCTAGAGGACGGTCTAGGTCAAACCCCAGCTCCTTGACCCCGCGACACCGCCGCCCTACCGTGAACTGGACAGGACTGGACAGGTTCATTTCGGGTTGGAGCGCGAATGGCCGATCAGCTGCGGGTCGACGCGGTCGAGGGGCGCACGGCGCTCTCGGTCGAGAGCAATGGCCTCAACGTCATCAGCGACACGGATCGCAAAGGCACGCCGCGGCAGCTCTTCTGGCCCTGGTTCGGCGCCAACGTCTCGGTGCTCGGCCTCAGCTACGGTGCCTTCGCGCTCGGCTTCGGCATCTCGTTCTGGCAGGCGGTGATCGCCGGAGTCATCGGGATCGTCTTCTCGTTCCTGCTCTGCGGGCTGATCGCCCTGGCCGGCAAGCGCGGCTCGGCGCCGACGCTGGTGCTGAGCCGGGCGGCGTTCGGCGTACGGGGCAACAAGCTCCCGTCGCTGATCAGCTGGTGGCTGACGGTCGGCTGGGAGACCGTGCTGACCATCCTCGCGACGCTGGCCACGGCGACCGTGTTCGAACGGCTCGGCTGGGGCGGCGGCTCCATCACCAAGGTGATCGCGCTGGTCGTCGTCGGCACGCTGACCGTGGCGTGCGGCGTACTGGGCTTCGACCTGATCATGCGCGCGCAGACGGTCATCACGGTCGTCACCGGCGTACTGACCGTCGTTTACATCATCCTCGTCGCCGACCAGGTCCACTGGAGCGCCGTCAGCGCGCTGCCGAGCGGCTCGGGCCAGGCGGTGGTCGGCGCACTCGTCTTCCTGATGACCGGCTTCGGCCTCGGCTGGGTGAACGCCGCCGCCGACTACTCCCGCTACCTACCCCGTACTGCGTCCAGCCGGGGCGTGGTCGGCTGGACGACCTTCGGCTCGTCGGTCGCGCCCGTAGTGCTGTTCATCTTCGGACTCCTGCTGGCCGGCTCGTCGCAGGACCTGAGCAGTGCGATCGCAGCCGACCCGATCGGCGCGCTGGCCGAGGCGTTGCCGACCTGGTTCCTGGTGCCGTTCGTGATCGTCGCGGTGCTCGGGCTGGTCGGCGGCGCAGTACTGGACATCTACTCCTCCGGCCTCGCCCTGCTATCGGTCGGGCTGCCCGCACCGCGGTACGTCGCCGCCTTCATCGACGGCCTCGTGATGATCGCCGGGACGATCTACGTGGTCTTCTTCTCCAGCGACAGCTTCCTGTCCCAGTTCCAGGGCTTCCTGATCACGCTCGGCGTCCCGGTGGCAGCCTGGTGCGGCATCATGCTCGCCGACATCGCTTCTCGTCGTCGCGACTACGCAGAGGCCGAGCTGTTCGACCGGCGCGGCCGGTACGGCGACATCCAGTGGTTGCCGATAGCAACCGTCGTGGTCGCGACGGCGATCGGCTGGGGCTTGGTCACCAACGGCCTCGCCAGCTGGCTGACCTGGCAGGGCTATCTGCTCAAGCCACTGGGTCTCGGCGGCAAGGAAGGCGCGTGGGCGTTCGCCAACCTCGGCGTACTGTTCGCGCTGGTCATCGGCTTCCTGGTCCAGTACTTCGTGGCGCGGCCGCAAGTGCGCGCTCAGGAGCAGGTCGTATGACTGTCCTCGCGCTGATCGACCTGCAACGGATCTTCGCCGAGCCGGAGAGCGGGTGGGCGACGCCCGACTTCCAGCGGGTGATCAAGCCGACGCAGCAGCTCATCGAGCTCATCCCGACCGTCGTCTTCACCCGGTTCGTCGCGCCCTCGGAGCCGACCGGGTCGTGGATCCCGTACTACGAACAGTGGCCGTTCGCGTTGCAGCCGCCGGACTCGTACGCCTATCAACTGGTGGACGAGTTCCGGGGTGCGCCGACGTTGGACAAGACGACGTTCGGCAAGTGGGGGCCGGAGTTGGCCGAGGCGGTCGGGCCGGGCGGGCAGCTGGTGTTGTCCGGCGTGACGACTGATTGCTGCGTGCTGACGACGGCACTCGCGGCGGTCGATGCCGGCGTACGGGTTCAAGTGGTTGCGGATGCCTGCGCTGGGGTTGACGAGGCGAGTCATCAGAAGACGCTCGACATCATGCGGTTGTACTCGCCGATGTTGGAGGTCGTGACGGTCGAGGAAGTACGCAACCAGTGATCCGTGGGATGAACCTCAAGCACGAGCGGATCGCGTCCATCCTGGCGCGGGAGATCCGCTCGGGGCGGGTCGGGCACGGCGATCAGCTGCCGGGTGAGGTGGAGCTGGCCCGGCGCTTTGCGGTCAGCCGCAATACGGTTCGGTCGGCTCTCGCAGTACTGAGTGAAGACGGTTTGATCACTACCCGGACCGGCAAGGGTTCATTTGTACTGTTTGACGGGCGACCGCTGGACGATCGGCTCGGGTGGTCGCACGCGCTGGCTCAGCAGGGTGTCGAGACGCGGGTGCAGATGCTGCGGCTCGCCCATGAAGAAGACCACGAACTGGCCGAACGCCTCGGCCTCGACTCCCCCGACGTCATCGTCATCCAGCGCCTGCGGGTGATCGTCGGCGGCGCCGCCATCTCCATCGAACGCAGCTGCATCCCAGCGTTGGACGAGCTCCAAGACCTCCCCGAACGCGGCCTCGACGACAACTCCATCACCGCCACCCTTGCCCGAGCCGGCCTCCACCTCGACCACGGCGAACAACGCCTCCGAGGCCGCCCCCTCGACCCCGAAGAAGCCACTCTGCTGGGCCGCCCCGAAGGCACCTGGTTCCTCCACACCCGCCGAGTCAGCTACACCCCCGACAACCGCTTCGCCGAACAGGTAGACAGCCTCCTGGACCCAGAACACTTCGAGCTGAGCCTCACGTACGCCGGACCGAACCAATGACAACACCACCCTCCGCACCAGCCACCCCTCCACCACACCCCCCACCCCCCGCCCGACCGAGCGCCCCTCCGCCATCTCAGGGGTTAACCCCTGAGGTTGTGGGTTGCCCCACCTGCATCCGAGGGGGCAACCCACCATTTGAGGGGTTAACCCCTCAAATGGCTCGCAGGAACGCGGTGCGAGCTGCGGCGAAGCGGGTGACGCCGTGAACGGCCTGGTTCCGAGCGGGGTGCCCGGCGCCGCGGGCTCACGCGCGGCGGGCGCGCTGTACGGGTTGGCGATCGGGGATGCGCTCGGGATGCCGACCCAGTCATTGCCTCGGGCACTGATTGTTGAGCGGTACGGCGAGGTGGTCGATGGGTTTCACGCGGCGCCGGAGGATCAGCCGTTGGCGGCGGGGATGGTGGCGGGGGCGGTTACGGACGATACCGAGCAGGCTGTGTTGCTGGGCCGGCTGGTGGTGGAGTCCGGTGGGAAGGTTGACGGGCGGGAACTGGCGCAGCGGTTGCTGGCGTGGGAGGACGGGATGCGGGCGCGTGGGTCGCTCGATCTGCTGGGGCCGTCGACCAAGCGCGCCATCGACGAACTCCTGCAGGGCAAGGACATCGACGAGACCGGCCGGTACGGGACGACGAACGGCGCCGCGATGCGGATCACCCCGGTCGGCATCGCAACACCTTCGGACAACCTCGACCTGCTGATCGACCGCGTGATCGCCGCCAGCGCCGCAACCCACAACACCGGCCTGGCCCTCTCCGCAGCCGCAGCAGTAGCCGCCGCCGTCAGCGCAGGCATAGACGGCGCCACCATCCCCGAAGCAACCACCGCCGCGATCGCAGCGGCCACGAAAGCCTCAACCAGCGGCCACTGGGTAGCCGGCGCAGACATCGCCACCCGCATCAAGTGGGCCACCTCCCTGGCGACCGACCCCCGCCTCACCCACCCCGCCTCTGCAGCCGACAGCAGGCCGGCAAGCTCCGGGCCCGGCGGCGGACCCGCGACCGCGGCCGCCGGCGGCGGACCGGCAACCCGCGCGGCCGACGGCGATACGGCCGTCCCCCTGATCGACACGGCGTCTGGCACTACCCCTCCTCGGCTGGGCGCCGTGTCTGCACTTCTGTACGACCTGGTCGGTACCAGCCTGGCCAGCCAGGAATCCGTACCGGCCGCATTCGCGGTCCTCGCCGCCTACCCCGACGACCCCTGGCTAGCCGTCCGCCTAGCCGCATCGGTAGGCGGCGACACCGACACCATCGCCGCCATCGCCGGCGCGATCGCAGGCGCCTGCCACGGCCTCGACGGCTTCCCCGCCCACGCCCGCTCCACCGTTGCCACCGTCAACAACCTCGACCTGGACACACTCGCCACTCAACTCCTGCAGGTCCGATCCGGATGAGACTCCTCCACCTGGGCAACGTCGTCATCGACCTGGTCCTGACCGTCGGAGACCTCCCACCCCGCGGCGGCGACGTCATCGCCTCCAGCACCGCCACCACCCCCGGCGGCGGCTTCAACGTGATGGCCGCCGCCGTCCGCCAAGGCCTCCCCACCCTGTACGCCGGTGCGCACGGCACCGGCCCCTTCGGCTCCATGGCCCGCGAAGCCCTCGCCGCAGCCGGCATCGAGTGGTTGCACCCGGCAAGGGAGGACCTCGACACCGGCTTCGTCGTCACCCTCGTCGACGCCACCGGCGAACGCACCTTCGTCACCAGCCGCGGCGCCGAGGCCACCCTCACCGGCGACGAGCTCCCGACCCCAGCCGGCGACGACCTCGTGTACCTGTCCGGGTACAGCCTGTTGCACGACTCCAACCGAGCCGCCCTCCTCCCCTGGCTAGCCAAGCTCCCGGACGACATCGAGGTCTTCTTCGACCCGGGCCCACTCGTCGCCGAGATCCCCACCAGCGCACTAGAGGCAGTACTCGACCGCATCGACTGGTGGAGCTCCAACGCCGCCGAGGCGACCCTGCTGACCGGCCAGGCGGATCCAGTCGACGCAGCTCGCGCAGTACGGGGCAAGACCTGCCGGGCCGACGTACTCGTCCGCACAGGGCCAGATGGCTGCGTGCTCGCAGTACGGGGTCAGGGCGTCACGCAGGTGGACGGGTTCGCAGTACAGGCTGTGGACCTCAATGGCGCTGGAGATGCGCATGCCGGGGCATTCCTGGCAGGGATTGCCCAGGGCAAGGAACCGGCCGAGGCGGCCCGTCGTGCGAACGCAGCGGCAGCCCTTGCGGTGACCCGGCGCGGACCGGCCACTGCACCCACTAGGGACGAGCTAGAGGCCTATCTAAGGGACCACTAGTCGGCGCATAGGGAGTAGTGCTGATGTGGCCCTCCTCCTCAGGCGAGCACAGTCATGGCATCGACTGAAGCTCCCGGAGGACACCATGTTCTATCTCACGATGCCAGCGCTCCAAGCGGAGGTCTCCTACCGCCAGGAGCGAATCAAGCGTGACTTCCAGCGTCCGATGTGGTTCAAGCGCACGCCTAGGAAGCCGGTGAGCAGCACACCGTGCCTGCCGGCGGTACAGGCCAGGCACGCGATGTGAGCGCGCGACCACCACCGACCCCCTCGATCCAGTACGGCCGAGCCCCTCACCCGGGGCTCGGCCGTACTGCTGTTCCAGCCGTTCCTAGGCGTCAACCGGATTACCTAGTAGGCCCCTAGGACCCCCGGATAGGGACTAGTTCCGATGTGCCGGTCCTCCTCAGACGAGCAGATTAGGGGCATCAACCGAAGCAGCCAGGAGGCAGCGAGATGTTCACGAACGAGTCGGTCAAGGCAGAGGTCAGCTACCGCAAGGAGCGCCTCACCCGCGACTACCGCAGGACCACCGGCAAGCCGGTGACCCGACGCATCGTCCACCTGTTCACCAAGAGCGCCTGAAGGGAGGAACACACCATGTCAATGTTCATGAGCACCCAGTCGATCCAGGCGGAGACCGCCTACCGGCAGGAGCGGATCAAGCGTGAGTACGGCCGGGCCAACGGCCGCCGGCTGCGCGCGAAGCGGGCCGAGAAGGCCGAGCCGCTGCACGCCCGCCGCACCCTGCGACCCACTACCGCGGCATGACCGCCGCGACCGCCGTTCCCGACCGGATAGCCCCGGTCGGGAACGGTGTTTTTCTGTCGGCGGACGCTCCGCGGACGGGATGCCGTCGAATTGTGTCGGTGCAAGGGGCGAAGATGGACGACGTGCCCTGGAACTCGACACCTCTCGTCGGCCGCTCGTCCGAGCTGTCCGCACTCCTCAGCGCCGTGGACGAGGCGAAGACCCGCCGCGCCGGGGCGATCCTGCTGTCCGGTGACGCCGGCGTCGGCAAGACCCGGATGCTCGACGAGGTGGCCAACGGCGCGCACGAGCGCGGCTTCGGCGTACTGGTCGGGCACTGCACCGACTTCGGCGACGCCGGTCTGCCGTACCTGCCCTTCACCGAGATCTTCGGCCGGCTGGCCGACGAGCGCCCGCAGGTGGTCGAGAGCGTCCTGACCAACTTCCCGGCGATCGGCCGGCTGCTGCCGACCCACCGCTTGATCGGCGCGCAGACGGTCCCGCAGGACGGGCAGCTCGACCGCGCCGCGCTCTTCGATGCCGTACTGGGCGCCTTCACCGCACTGTCGACCAGCGAGCCGCTGGTGGTGATCATCGAGGACGCGCACTGGGCCGACGACTCCAGTCGCGACCTGATCGGGTTCCTGATCACCCGGCTGACCTCGCAGCGGCTCGCGCTCGTCGTGTCCTACCGCAGCGACGACCTGCACCGGCGGCACCCGCTGCGCCGCCCGATCGCCGAGTGGTCCCGCAACCCCCGCGTACGCCGGGTGAGCCTGCTGCCGTTGGACGCCGCCGACTCCCGCACGCTGCTGACCGCACTGCTCACCGAGCCGCTGCCCGAGCTGGAGGAGCTCCGCATCCTCGAGCGTGCGGGCGGCAACGCGTTCTTCACCGAGGAGCTGGTCGCTGCAGCGTCGATGGGCGACGCAGACGCCGTACCGCCGGACCTGGCCGACCTACTGCTCGTCCGGCTCGACCCGCTGTCGGACGATGCCCGGCAGGTCGCCCGGGTGATCGCGGTGGCAGGCCGACGCGTTCCTCACACGCTGCTGACCGCTGTGGCCGGGCTGCCCGACCGCGAGCTGGATGCGGCGCTACGGGAGCTCATCGACGCCCACATCATCGAGCACCCGGGCAATGCGAGCTACTACTTCCGGCATGCGCTGCTGGCGGAGGCTGTGTATGACGACCTGCTGCCAGGTGAGCGCGTGCGGCAGCACGCGGCGTACGCGAAGGCTCTGAAGGACCAGACCGTCGCCGGTACTGCGGCGGAGCTGGCCGGGCACGCGACCAGGTCCCACGACCTGGCCACTGCCTTCGAGGCGCGCGTACGAGCTGGACAGGAGGCCATCTCGGTGGCGGCGCCGCAGGAGGCGCTGAAGCACTACGAGATGGCGCTGGAGCTGCTGCCGAATGCGGCGCCCGACGCGAGCATCGACAAGACCTGGCTGATCGTCGAGACGGCGACTGCTGCGGCGCTGTCGGCGCAACACCTGCGTGCGCTGAAGCTGCTGCGCAAGGCGCTGGCCGAGATGCCGGCGGACGCGCCGCGGCTCCAGCGGGCCGAGCTGCTGATGCCGCTGGCCGAGATCGCCCTCACCATCGACAACGACCAGGAAGCGCACGAGGCGATCTCGCAGGCGCTGCGGTTGACCTCGGACGAGCCCGCGACGGTGTTCAAGGCCCAGGTCGCCTCGATGTACGCGCGGGTCTCGGATGCCCTTGGGCGACCGATGGAGGCCGAGCGCTGGGCGCATGAGGCGTTGCAGATCGCCCGCGAGGTCGGCCAGGAGTCGGCGGCGAGCGACGCCGGGATCACCCTTGCCCAGTTGCGTCGGCGGGCCGGCGATCCGGTTGCCGCAGCCAAGCAGCTGGAGGAGGCGGCGGTACGGGCTCAGCTGGCCGGTGACTCCGCGGCCGAGGTCCGCAGCCGGTTCTTGCTGGGGTCGAACCACTACGAGATGGGTGACCTGGTCAGTGCCCGGACCGCGTTCCAGCTGGCCACCGGGAGAGCAGGTGAGCTGGGGCGGCAGTGGGCGGTTTATGGCTTCGATGCGCGGCGGATGCTGGCGCTGACCCAGTTCGTACTGGGCGAGTGGGATGAGGCCGCGGAGACCACGCGGACCGACTCCATGACTCCGGCTGTCGCGGACGCCGCTTTGCGTGCGGTGGGGATCGGCGTTCGTGGCGGTCGCGGCGATACCTCGGTCGCCGAGGAGCTGGAGCGGATGCGCAACATGTGGTCGCTCGACGTGCTGTCGCCACTGATCGGGCTGCAGCCGGCTGTGGACGCCTACCTCGCACTGAACCGCGTCGCCGAGGCGGAGAAGCTGATCGCCGATGTGTCGGCACTGTGCGCGGACATCTTCCAGACCGAGTGGTTCACGGCCCGGGTCCGCTTCTCGACGATCGGCCTGCAGCTGCTGAGCCATCGCGTCGTCCACGAACCGACCGCGGCCGCCGAGCTGGTGGCACGTGGCGCCGAGCTGGTCAGCGACGGCCGGACGACAGCTGAGAAGGGGATGCCTCCCGGCCGGGTGCTCGGCGCCGAGGGGATCGCATGGCTGGCCAGGCTGGAGGCGGAATGGGAGCGCCTCCGCTGGCTGGCCGACATCGATCCGCCGACACCGGCCGAGCACGTCGCGGCCTGGCTGCGCGCGGTCGACGCCTTCGGGTACGGCGACGTCCATCAGCAGGCGTGGTCGCGGCTGCACTTCTCGGCTGCGTTGCGAGCGGCCGGTCGGGTGGCTGATGCGAACGAGCAGGTGGCGCTCGCGACGGAGACCGCTCGCCGGCTCGGCGCCAAGCCGTTGCTGGATGAGTTGGGCGGAGCCGAGGGCGGCGGGGCGGGTGCGGGTCCGGCGGCGTTGACGGCGCGCGAGACCGAAGTACTGGCTCTGCTGGCCGAGGGGCGGACCAATCGGCAGCTGGCTCGGGAGCTGTACATCTCGGAGAAGACGGTCAGCGTTCACGTGTCGAACATCCTGGCCAAGCTGGGTGTCCGGAGTCGTACCGAGGCGGCCGCGGTGGCCCGGCGGGACGGCTTGCTCGAGTAGAACTGTTCACTTGGCGTGGGGGCTTGTTCACTCGGCGTCGATTCTTGTTGGCGTGAAGTATGTACTGACGTGCCCTTTTGGTGTCATCCTCTTCAACGTTCGCAACCGCCCAGCGACATCGTTGAAAAGAGCGAAGCATGGACAAGCTGTCGCCCCCTTCCGCCCCCAAGCCACAGTCCAAGCGCCGGCGCCGTGTCGCCGGCGTCGCCCTCGGTACCGCCGCGCTGATGGTCACCTCCGCGGCTCTCGCCTTCGCCGCTCCGCCTCAGGGCCTCCCGCAGAACGCCGGCGGGTGGGAGCAGTCCTTCTCCCCGGCGTACGACTACGACGGTGACGGCTGCTACGCCACCCCCGCCATCGGCGCGAACGGCACCCTGAACCCCGGCCTGAACCCGAGCGGCGCGGTCAACGGCAACTGCCGCGACCAGTCCGACCTCGACAACTCACAGACCTACGCCCGCTCGTCGTGCAACAACGGCTGGTGCGCGGTCGTCTACGCCAGCTACTTCGAGAAGGACCAGGCCGTCGCCGGCAGCGGCCTCGGTGGCCACCGGCACGACTTCGAGCACGTCATCTCGTGGATCAACCAGTCCGCCAACGAGGTCCAGTACGTGACCACGACGCAGCACTCGAGCCAGGTGACGTACGCCCGCTCACAGGTCCGTTTCGACGGCTCCCACCCGAAGGTCGTCTACCACAAGGACGGCGCCAGCACGCACTTCTTCCGCCTCGCCAACAACAACGACGAGCCGCCGGAAAATCACTACCACAACTGGCGCTACCCCCCGCTCGTCGACTGGAACGGCTGGCCCAGCCTCACCTTGCGCGACACCTTGATGAACGCCGACTTCGGCTCCGCCACCATCAAGATCACCGACAAGGACAACCGCTTCCACAACCTCCTCAACGCCTCCAAACCAGCAGGCATCCCCTTCGACCCCTGGGCCTGACCCCCTGCGGGTGCCACCACTCCCGGCGGCACCCGCAGGTACGCGAGGTGGGCACCCAGCTGCACTGTGGGGTCCGGGGCCGGGGGGTAGGTGGCCCGGGAGCCGACGTTGTGCAGGCGGGTGCCCACTATCACCGCAGGGCACGTACCAGGGTCAGTGGTGGCCGCGCGAGCGGTGCTGTGGATGGGCGGGTAGAGGGAACCAGGTCAGCCGCGGCTCCTGCCGGCGGCGGTACCTGATCAGGTCGTCGACCGTGGTCTCAGGACGGTCGGACCGTGGTCGCGGGTTCCGGTCGGAGCGTGCGCCGCTGTTGGGCTCGACGATGCGCTCGAAGACTTCTTGGGCCTGGCTGAGCTTCACCAGCAGGATGGCCGCGATGCCGCTTGCTGCCGCCGCAATCAATACCCAGAGTTGCCAAGACATACCCCACCGCCCCGTATTCGCCCCGTTCCCCCCAGTAATTACTGTAACCCCGATCTCAGCAATTGGCGATGGTCTCATCGCAATCCGTTACAGAGCGAGGTTTCCGAACACAACCGTTGACCGATGCAATAACCAAGGGTGACGAGGCAACGATCTCCACGGGGGTCCAACAACTACTCTCAGTGATCAATCCCGGTGCAGGACGCGGACCAGATTCGTCCCGAGAATCTTCCGGATGAGGGCTGAAGGCAGGCCGCGCTTCTGCAGCGCCTCGGTGACCAGCGGCATCCCGGCCGGCCCTTCCAGCCCGGGGACCAGGATCGCGGTGTCGACGCCCTCGATGATCAGCGGGCGATCGCAGGCCGGGATCTTCTCCGCGAACACCTCGTCGACGAAGTCGCTGCCCAGCCCGACATGATCCTCGCCGGCCACGCTCACGACGTACTCGATGTGGTCGGCCAGATGCTCGATCGTCGGCCGCGGATCGGCGGTCAGGAAGCCGGCGAAGAAGTTGATGCAGACGACCCCGCCGGTCGCGGCGATCCCGCGGAGCTGCTCGTCGGTCAGGTTGCGGTGATGCTCCCGTACGGCGAAAGCACTCGAGTGCGACGCGACAACCGGCTTCGTCGCCAGCTCGAGAATGTGCTCGACCCCGCGCCGGCCGACATGCGAGACGTCGATCAGTACGTCGAGCTCCTCCAGCAACCCGACCGCCTCGACGCCCGCCTTCGTCAGCCGGCTCCCGGTCGCGTCCTCGCCCGAACCGTCCCCGAGCGCGCTCCGCCCGAAGTGCGTGAACGAGGCCATCCGTACGCCGAGCCGCTCCAGCGTCTGAAAGATCTCCACATCCTTGTCGATCTGCGGACACCCCTCGAGCGCCAGCACCAACGCGATCCGCCCGGCCGCCACAGCCTCGTCGATCTCGAAACCGGTCCGGCACAGCGTCACCTGATCGGCATTGCCCTCGGCGATCCGATGCGCCGCCTCGATCATCCGCAGCGTCTCCCGCAACGCCCCCTCGGGCAGGAATTCGGAATCGAGAAACACCGGCAGCACCTGTACGTCGATCCCGCCCGCCCGCAACTGCGGAATCCACCGATCCCGGAAGTACTCGACCCAGACCTCCTTCGGCCGCCGCGCCACCAGCATCAACAGATCGTTGTGCCCATCGGCCACTACCGCGTCGCCGTGCAGGTCCGTCATCGGTGCCCCTCCAACTGTCGACTGTCCCGCCACGCTATAACGTCGCCGACCATGAAGGAGCTGAGCTGATGAAGGTCCTCACCGCGGCCGACGTACGCCGTACCGTCTCGATGCCGGCCGCCATCGACGCGGTCCGCGAAGGCTTCCTCGAGCTGGCCGCCGGGAACTTCGTCCTGCCCGCCCGGCAGATCTTCGGCGACGGCACGGTGCTCGTGATGTCGGCGTACCACTCCCCGACCGGTACCGCCGTGGTTAAGAAGATCGGCATCAACCTCAGCCAGGTACCGGCGATCCGCGCGACCGTCATCTGGACCGGCGGCGGCGAACAACTGGTGGCAGACGGCACCTCGATCACCACCCTGCGCACCGGCGCCGTCGTCGGCGTCGCCACCGACCTACTCGCCCCACCCGACGCGACCCGCCTGACCCTGATCGGCACCGGCGCCCAAGCAGCCGATCAGGTCCGAGCGGTCCTCGCCGTACGCCGAATCGCCACGACAACCATCGCCGGCCGCAACGAACGCCGCGCCACCGAATTGGCCAAGACCCTGGCCTCCGAATTCCCCACCGTCGCCTTCACCCCCACCACCTCGATCGACGACGCGATCGCCACCCCCGACATCATCTGCTGCGCGACGTCCTCCACCACCCCACTCTTCACAGCCGACGCCCTCCCGCAGAACGTCCACGTGAACGCCATCGGCGCCTTCCGCCCCACCATGCGAGAACTCCCCCGCGACCTCCTCGCCACCGCCGACCTCGTCATGGTCGACCAACGCGAGGCAGCCCTGGAGGAGTCCGGCGAAATCATCGACGCCCTGGCCAAGGGCGCACTGAAAGAATCCGACCTACTGGAACTGGGCACAGCCCTGACCACCAAGCCCAACCCCACCGGCCGCACGGTCTTCAAATCAGTAGGCGTCGGCTGCCAGGACTGGTCCATCGCCCGAGCCCTCGCCAACTCAGACGACTGAGGCCCGCGAGAGATCCATCAGGTTGGGGTCATGCTTGATCAGGAGTTCCTTGAAGGCTTCGGAGCCTTCCTCACGGATGTAGCCGGCCTCCGTAGGTGAGACGGGGATCAGCCAGGCGATGACGACCGAGTCCTGGAAGACGGCGAAGTCATCCGGCTGATACACCGGCTGGTGGACCCAGAACGCCTCCAGCGGCGACCCGGCGACGACCGGCCCGTTCGGTCCCAGGAGGTCTCCCAGCAGTACGGCGCGATGGCGCTCCATCAGCATCATGCCGACCTGCTGGAGCACCGCCGGAATCGACCCGTCGCGATGATCGTCCGTGACAAGCATCAGCAACTCCTGCCGAAGGCCCCGCCCGCTGGGTGAGTCCAGCTCGTACCCGCTGATGCCCAGTGTGCTGAAGGCACACGACCCAGCGCCTGAGCCTTGCGGGTACCGGACGACCTGAAACGGCATCGGGTGACCGTCCGGGTCAGTGTTCCAGCCGCATTCGATCTCGCCGAGGTACTTCTCGAAGTGTTCGGGGAGACCGCTCAGGTCCACGACAGGATGCCCTTGCGGTAGGCGTAGAGCAGGCCGACGGCGACGAAGGCCAGGAAGATGAACATCTCGATCAGGCTGGCTACGCCGACGGCTGCGAAGACGGTGGCCCAGGGGAAGAGGTAGACGGCGTCGACGGCGAAGATGACGTAGAGGTAGGCGAAGAGGTAGTACCGGATGTGGACCTGGGCCCAGCCTTCGCCGACCGGGTCGACGCCGGACTCGTACGTCTTCAGCTTGTCGGGCGTCGGGTAGGTGATCGTCAGCGCTTTGTTCAGCGCGAAGGCACCGAGGAGTCCGAGCAGGCCGAGGACGACGATCGCGCCGACCACGCCGTACGACTGCGACACGAGCCCGATCATGGGCAACACCCTAATTGGTGCAGAGCAGCAACGCGTCGACGGCGACGATCGGGCCGTAGCCGGATTTCACGTCGGCGATCTGCAGGCGGAGCCGGTTGACGCCGAGGATGTCCCGGTTCAGCCAGGTCTCGGACTCCTGCTTCATGTCGACCGTGCCGACAACCTTGTTGCCGTTCAGCAGGGACGCACGGATCGTGCCGTCGGTGATGTTGCCCAGCCAGGTCCGCACCCAGCGGCAGCCGGTGCTGTCGACGTCACCCCAGACGACGCCGGCCTTGTCCGCCAGCACCTCCGCCTCGGCGCGCCGCGGCCCTTCGCTCACCGGCACCACGTTGAACTGCGGATGCCCCTTGCCGCCCGCGGCGAGCAGCGGCTTCTTGAAGATCCCGCGATACACGTAGTGCGAGAACCTGGCCGTCGGCGAGACAGCAGCGGCGTACGGCGCCTGCGCACCGATCGACAGCCGGTACGTCCTGATCGACCCGGGCAGCTTCCGCGGGATCGTGATGCTCGTCCCCACTGTCACGCCGTAGCCGATCTCCTCCCACCTGCGTGCGCCCGACCAGCGCTGCAGCGAGACCCGCGACCTGGCCACCGGCGCCGGCGTGATCTGCCCGACCACCGTCAGCACACCCTTGGTCGCGTCGGTGGTCTTGATACTGGTGATCTTCACCGTCCGCACCGGCGTACTGGCGACGACGGACGGCACCGAGCGAGCGTCCTGGACGGCCATCGCGCTCTCGGCCGGCACCGCGGAGGCGGCACAGCCACTCAGCGGCAGGACCAGGACGGCCAACAGAGCAAGGATGGGACGAACGCCCATGGTGGAACTCCCTCGAGCCCGGGTGGCACCCGGGGTAGATCACAGCTTGATGAAGACACTCTTCCCGACCTGGCTGCGGATGGCAAGCGAACGATTGCCCTGCGTCACACTGAAAGGCTCGGCGGCCCGCATCGGCAGCATCGAAATGCAACTCGATATCGGCTGATCCCAGGCTGTGGACCTTCCGGTCTCATACATGGTTCCGTACAAGGGGCGAACTAAGATTGAGGTATCGCCCACTGGGGGGATCGTCCTCTTCTCCACAAGAGAACTGGCCGGCCCAAGCTTCGACTTGGAGATGACTGACACGTGACCATCGAGGTCAAGCAGCTCGACCGCGTGGTGATCCGTTTCGCCGGTGACTCCGGCGATGGGATGCAGCTCACCGGAGACCGATTCACCGCAGAGACGGCATCGTTCGGCAACGACCTGTCGACGCTGCCCAACTTCCCCGCCGAGATCCGGGCGCCTGCCGGCACCCTGCCGGGCGTCTCGTCGTTCCAGCTGCACTTCGCCGACCACGACATCCTGACCCCGGGTGACGCGCCGGACGTGCTGATCGCGATGAACCCGGCGGCCCTCAAGGCGAACCTGCCGGAGGTACCGCGCGGCGCCACCTTGATCATCGACACCGCCGACTTCACCGCGCGCAACCTGAAGCGGATCGGGTACGACGAGAACCCGCTCGAATCGGGCGAGCTCGAGGCGTACCACGTGATCGGCCTGAACCTGACCGGCATGACGGTGGAGTCGGTCAAGGAGTTCGGGCTGACCCGCAAGGACGCCTCCCGGGCCAAGAACATGTACGCGCTCGGCCTGGTCTCCTGGCTGTTCCAGCGGCCGGTCGAGTCGACGATCGCGTTCCTGCAGACCAAGTTCGCCGGCAAGCCCGACATCCGCGACGCCAACATCGCGGCGTTCCGGGCCGGCTACAACTTCGGCGAGACGGCAGAGGAGTTCTCGGTCCGGTACGAGGTGAAGCCGGCCCGGATGGCGACCGGTACATACCGCAACATCTCCGGCAACCTCGCGCTGGCGTACGGCCTGGTGACGGGCGCCCAGCGGGCGGGTCTGCCGCTGGTGCTCGGCGCGTACCCGATCACGCCGGCCTCCGACGTGCTGCACGAGCTGTCGAAGCTGAAGCGGTTCGATGTCACCACGATCCAGGCCGAGGACGAGATCGCCGGCGTCGGCGCTGCACTGGGCGCGTCGTTCGGCGGCGCGCTCGGCGTGACCACCTCGTCCGGCCCGGGCATCAGCCTGAAGTCCGAGACGATCGGTCTCGGCGTGATGCTCGAGCTGCCGCTGGTCGTCTGCGACATCCAGCGAGCCGGCCCCTCGACCGGTATGCCGACCAAGACCGAGCAGGCCGACCTGCTGCAGGTGATGTTCGGCCGCAACGGCGAGGCGCCGCTGCCGGTCGTCGCCGCCCAGTCCCCCGCGGACTGCTTCGCGATCGCCGTCGAGGCGACCCGGATCGCGGTCACCTACCGCACCCCGGTGATCGTGCTGTCCGACGGCTACCTGGCAAACGGCTCCGAGCCCTGGCAGGTCCCCGAGATCGAGAGCCTGCCGAAGATCGAGCCGAACTTCACCACCGAGCACAACTCGACCAACGACAAGGGCGAGCCGGTCTACCTCCCTTACCTGCGCGACCCGGAGACGCTGGCACGCGCCTGGGCGATCCCCGGTACGCCGGGCCTCGATCACCGGATCGGCGGGCTGGAGAAGGAGGACAAGACCGGCAACATCTCCTACGACCCGGCGAACCACGACCTGATGATCCGCACCCGGCAGGCCAAGATCGACGGCATCACCGTGCCGCCGATCGAGGTGGACGACCCAGACGGTACGGCGAGGGTGCTGGTGCTCGGCTGGGGCAGCACGTACGGCCCGATCGGCGCCGCGGTACGCCGGGTCCGCAAGGTCGGCGGCAAGATCGCGTCGGCGCATCTGCGGCACCTCAATCCGTTCCCGGCCAACCTGGGCGAGGTGCTCGCGCAGTACGAGAAGGTGCTGGTGCCGGAGATGAACCTCGGCCAGCTCGCGATGCTGCTGCGCGCGAAGTACCTGGTCGACATCGTCTCGTACGCGCAGGTCCGTGGCATGCCGCTGGGCGCCGCCGAGCTGGCCGAGGTGATCGGCAACCTGGTCGAGGAGACCGAAGGCATCGACGACGACGCGCGGCACCTCGGTGAGGCCGCCGCCGCTGTGACTCACGGCGAGGCGCTGGGTGTCCAGCCGAACGGCGTCCACCACCCGGAGGGAGCACGATGAGCACCGTTGACCTCGGCCTGCCGAGCCTGCCGGGCGGGCTGGCCGGAGTACCGGCCGCGACCGAGCCGCAGAACCGTAAGGAGTACGTGTCGGACCAGGAGGTCCGGTGGTGCCCGGGTTGCGGCGACTACGCAGTACTGGCGGCTTTTCAGGGCTTCCTGCCCGAGCTGGGAATCAAGCGCGAGAACGTCGCGATGGTGTCCGGCATCGGCTGCTCGTCCCGCTTCCCGTACTACCTGTCGACGTACGGCATGCACTCGATCCACGGCCGCGCGCCGGCCATCGCGACCGGACTCGCGGTGGCCCGGCCCGACCTGAGCGTCTGGGTGGTGACCGGTGACGGCGACGCGCTGTCGATCGGTGGCAACCACCTGATCCACACGCTCCGGCGCAACGTGAACCTGAAGATCCTGCTCTTCAACAACCGGATCTACGGCCTCACCAAGGGTCAGTACTCGCCGACCTCCGAGCCCGGCAAGGTCACCAAGTCGACCCCGATGGGCTCGGTCGACAACCCCTTCAACCCGGTCTCCCTGGCCCTCGGCGCCGAGGCGACCTTCGTCGCGCGCACCGTCGACTCCGACCGCAAGCACCTCACGTCGGTACTACGGGCAGCGGCCGAGCACCGCGGTACGGCGTTCGTGGAGATCTACCAGAACTGCCCGATCTTCAACGACAACGCCTTCGACGCCTTCAAGAACCCCGAGACCCGTGACGACGCGATCATCCCGCTCGTCCACGGCGAACCGATCCGCTTCGGCACCGACGGCCACCTCGGCGTGGTCCGCGACGGCTTCGCTTCCTTGGCGGTCCGCGAGGTGGCCGACCTCCCCGGCGGCGAATCCGACCTGGTCATCCACGACGCCCACACCGAGGACCCGGCCTACGCGTTCGCCCTGTCCCGCCTCACCGACGCCGGCGTCCTCCACCAGGCCCCGATCGGCATCTTCCGCTCGGTCGCCCGCCCGGCGTACGACGACATGGTCCGCCAGCAGGTGGAAACCTCCAAAGAAACCCAATCCGGCGGCTCCCTCCAGTCCCTCATCACCGGATCGGACACCTGGACCGTCGACTAACTCGCCTTCTTCAGCGCGGCCACCAGCGCCGCGTCGGTGACCTTGAAGTACTTGAGCAGCGCCTGGTCGCGAAGGACCGGATCGTCCGTGCCCTTCGCGACCTCGGCGTAGAACGCGTTGACCTTGGGCTGGCCGTACTTCTTCACCAGGTAGTCCACGATCAGCCAGGCGACGCCGTAGCTGTTCTCGTCGTAGTCCCCGTGGAAGACACCGTCGATCGGCAGCACCGCGAGCGCCTTGACCGCTTTGCGGTACGCGCGGCGCTCGTCGGCGACGTAGTTGCTGTAGTTGCTCTGGTCGAGCAGCCGGTACGCGACGTACTCGGCCGAGCCCTCCACCAGCCAGGTCGGCGCGCCGTCGCCGAGCGGGGCCATCGCCGCATGGGTGAACTCGTGCGCGAGCAGGAAGCGATCCGCCGTCTTCCGCTCGGTCGGGTTGATCACGATCCGGCTGCCGGTGACCTTGAACTCGGTGCCGTCGGCGTTCGTCAGCGTCACATTGCGAAGGGCCACCGCGCCGGCCGGATGCCCGCCGGTCATCAACCCTGCCCAGGACCGGGGCGCGGCCATCGCGACGACCAGGATTCCCGCCTGAGCACGCTTGGTGACGGCCTGCACCGCAGGTACCGCCGCCACAGCCTCCTGTACCAGCCGCCGGCCGTTCTTCTCTTCGCCCGGCGACGAGATCACCAGTACGCCGCGCCCGCGCGACACCTCGATCGGGCCGAGCTCCCACGGCTCCCGCGCCGGGCCGCGATCCCCTGCCTCGGCGTCGTCATCGTCCACGACCAACCACCGGCCCCCGCGCTCGGCCAACGTGAACCCCACCTGGGTCAGTCGCGGCGCCGGGTCGATCCCGGTGAGCTGCGTCTGCATCTTGATCCGGACCGCTCGCGCGTTCGCGCCGAGCTTCGGCCGCAACTCCGGCGAGAAGCTGAGCTGGCGCAGATAGCTGACGTGCTTGGCCCCGATCAGCCGAAGGTTGGCGAACACCTGCCGATCCCGCTGCAGCAGCTTGGCGTTCTTCGGATCGGAGTACGAGAGGAACTGCGCCAGCGTTCCACTCTGCAACGCGGCAGCCCGCCCCTTGAGCGCGGCGTCGATCCCCGCGATCATCTTCTGCTCAGCGAGCTCGTCGGCCGAGACCACCGGCCCGGTCGCCGACGGCGTCACCGACGTCTCCGCCGTGATCTTGGGCGACTCGTCTCGTCCGGCCACGCCGTACGTCACCCCACCGGCCACGACCGCTAGCGCTGCGGCGCCGGCGATCCATACCCCACGCCTGGGCCCGCGCTTGGTCGGCGTACCGGCTGCTCGCTCGTCATCCATCACGCAATCCCGTCTGTTCCCCCACACCGGGCCCACCCAGGCTCAGCCGGCAAAGAATACGCCGCCCGGGCGTCCACAACCCGGCGACTGAGGCAGCTCCCCTAGAGCAACTGGCTGAGGGTGTGGATCGTCAACCCCACGAGGGCCCCGACCACCGTGCCGTTGATGCGGATGAACTGGAGGTCTCGGCCGACGTGGAGCTCGATCCGGTCGGCGGCTTCGCGGCCGTCCCAGCGTTCGATGGTGTCGGAGATGATGGAGACGATCTCGGTGCCGTAGGTGCGGACCACGTAGCCGACCGCTTCGGCGGCCCGGGTGTCGATCTTGGCGATCAGGACCTCGTCGGTCTGCAGCCGTTTGCCCAGGTCCTTGATCGTCTGGGTGGCGCGCAGGCGGAGCGGGCCCTCGGGGTCGCCGATCGCGTCGATCAGGGCGGTGCGGACGGCGTCCCAGACCGCGGTCAGGCTGTGGCCCATGTCGGGGTGGCTGAGCATCCGCCGCTTGAACGCCTCGAAGCGGTCCATCATCTCGGGGTCGTGCTGCAGGTCGTCGGCGAGCTGGAGCAGCAGCCGGTCGATCGCCTTGCGGGCCGGGTGCTGCTGGTCGTCCCGTACGGCGGCCAGCCAGCTCAGCGCCTCGCGATGGATCCGGTCGATGACGATCGAGTCGACCCAGCGCGGCGACCACCGCGGCGCTCGCGGCCCGACCACATCGGCCAGCAGCTCCCGGTTCTCGGCCAGCCAGTCGTACGCCTCCACCATCAGCAGATCGAGCAGCGCGTGATGCGCCCCGTCGTCGACCACCGAGCCGAGGAAATGCCCAGCGATCGGGCTCAACGGCTCCTCCGCGAAGCGCGGCAGCAGCGAACCCCGGACGAACGCGGTCACGTCGTCGTCGCCCAGCTTCGGCAACGCCGCGCCGATCGTCCGCACACCCTCCTCGACGATCCGCTCGGCGTGGTTGCCCGCGGCCAGCCACTCGCCCGCCCGCCGGCTCACCTCGGCCGTCCGCATCTTCTCCCCGACGACCTCCTCGGAAAGGAAGTTCTCCGTGACGAACTGCTCCAGGCTCTCGGCCAGGCTGTCCTTGCGCGTCGGCACGATCGCCGTGTGCGGGATCGGCAGCCCGAGCGGACGCCGGAACAGCGCCGTCACCGCGAACCAGTCCGCCAGCGCGCCCACCATCGCCGCCTCGGAGGCCGCGTTCACGTAGGCCCAGCCGCCCTCATGGTGCAGCGTCAACACGTAGATCACCGCCGCCAGGACCAGCAGTGACAGCGCGACCATCCGCATCTGCCGCAGCCCACGCCGGCGCACCAGATCCGGCCCGCTCAACACCATTGTCGCCATATCTAGATTCAACCAACCCGGCAAAGGATCGGGCTCAGGCAACACCCCTTGACTTACCCCGTACTACGCCGCCGGCGATCCATCCGCCCCGAGACCAGGGCCAGAACCAGCCCGGCGACCGCCAGAACCGCGCCGACGCGACTCGGCCACTCGTACCCGTACCCGGCCGAGAGCACCACGCTGCCGAGCCAGGCGCCGAGCGCGTTGGCCACGTTGAGCGTCGAGTGGTTGAGCGACGCGGCCAGCGACTGCCCCTCATGGGCCACGTCCATCAGCCGCGTCTGCAGCGCCGGGATGAGGATGCTCGCGCTGAAGCCCAGCGCGAAGACCCCGACCAAGGCGCCGGCCTTCGAATGGGCCAGCCAGCCGAACGTGGCCAGCACGACCGTCACGGCCACCAACCCGCCGTACAGGCTCGGCATCAGCGCGCGGTCCGCGAGCCGGCCGCCGACCAGGGTGCCGCCGGTCATACCGATGCCGTAGACGGCCAGCACGATCGTCACTGCGGCCTCGCTGAAGCCGGCCAGGTCGGTCATCGTCGGGGTGATGTACGAGTACGTCGCGAACATCCCGCCGAAGCCCACCATGCCGACCAGCAACGCCATCCACACCTGCGGTTTGGCCAGCGCGCTCAGCTCGCTGCGGACGTTCACGTCGTTGCCGACCGGCTGCGGCCCGATCCAGAACCAGACCGCGATCAGGGTCAGCAACCCGAGGATGCCGACGGCAACGAACGGCAACTGCCAGCCGAACCTCTGTCCGAGCAAGGTGGTCACCGGTACGCCGACGATGTTCGCCACCGGCAATCCGACCATCATCATCGATACGGCCCAGGCCCGCCGATTGACCGGCACCATGGACGCGCCGACCACCGCGCCGATCCCGAAGAACGCGCCATGCGGCAGGCCGGTCAGGAATCGCGCCGCCATCAGCAGTTCGTAACTGTTGGCGACCGCCGACAGAATGTTGCCGACGACAAACACCGCCATCAGCCCGAGCAGCAGGCGTTTGCGGCCGGTCCGGGCGCCGAGCGCCGCGATCACCGGCGCCCCGACGACCACGCCGATCGCGTACGCCGAGACGATGTGCCCCGCCGTCGGGATCGAGATGTCCACCCCGTCGGCGATCTGCGGCAGCAGCCCCATCGTGACGAACTCGGTGGTTCCGATCGCGAAACCACCGGTCGCCAGAGCCAGCAGAGCCAGCCCGACGTGCCGCGCAGTCAGCGAACTGTCAGGAGTCACCGAACTTGTCACGCCTGATTGTCGCATCCACCCTCACCCCGGCAGCCTCAGGGGCGAGTTCAGGGTAATTCCCCTATACGGCGTATAGGCATTTGCGTTTGAATGGCGACCATGACCGAGGTGACCACCAAGGACCGCATCACTGCCGCCGCGAGCTACCTGCTGACCGAGAAGGGCGCCGACGGCGTCAGCATGCGCAAGGTGGCCGCCGCGGTGGGCATCACGCCGATGGCGATCTATCAGTACTTCCCCGACCGCGACGCGCTCCTGCACGAGGTCGCCGATGCCGCGTTCTCCGAGCTCGTCCGGCGCTGGGAGGCCGAGCCGCGCAGTGCCGCCGCCGACCAGCGGCTGCGCGAGATGCTCGTCGACCACGTGGACTTCGCCCTCGCCCAGCCGCGGCTCTACGACTACATGTTCACCCAGCGACGCGATCAGGCGCGGCAGTTCCCCGAGGACTTCCGGGCCCGCCGTTCGCCCACCTTCACCCTGCTGGCCGACGCGATCGCCGACGGCATCACGCAGAAACTCTTCCGCGACGACGACATCTGGGAGTCCAGCCTGATGATCGCCGCCTTCCTGCACGGCCTGATCCAGCTCTACCACGGCGACCGGATCGGCATGCCCGAAGCCGACTTCCGCGCCCTCTGCCTGAGCCTGGGCGAAAGGATGATCGATGGACTCCGCACGTAACAACCGCCTGTATGCCGCTCTGGCCGCCCTCCTCACCGGCGCCTTCCTGTACTTCGGAAGCGGCCTCACCACGATCCCCGCCCTCACCTGGCTGGCACCCCTCCCAGCCCTGCTCGTCGCCCCACTCCTCACCAAGCGACTGGCCGCGTTGACCGCCTTCACCGGCTGGTCCCTGGGCCTGGCCAACCTCTGGAGCTACCTGCTCAACGACCTCGAGCTCCCACCGGCAGCGATGAGCTTCCTCGTCCTGCTGGCCGGCGTCTTCACCCTGACCACCCTACTCTTCCGCGCCCTCATCCTGCGCGGCCGCTACGCGCTGGCAGCAGTCGCAGCACCCGCCAGCTGGGCAGCCGCCGACTACCTGATCGCGCTCGTCTCACCCCACGGCGCCTTCACCAGCCTCGCGTACACCCAAGCCGACGTCCATCCAGTAACCCAGATCGCTTCCCTGACAGGGGTTTGGGGCCTCAGCTACCTGATCCTCACCCCGACGGCCGTCGTCGCCGCGGTTGTCCATGCGCCCCGGCGTACCGGCATCAAGCTCGCAACAGCGCTCGCATTGATTGCCATGGGCACCTTCTCCTACGGCGCCTGGCGACTCTCTGGCGACGAGACCAGCCAGGCCGTCAAGATCGCGATCGTCTCGGCGAGCAACGGCCTCGACGACACCCGCTGGTCCGGCGCCAACGGACCGACGATCCTCACGGCGTACACGCAGCAGATCGAGGCAGCCGCGGCCAAGGGCGCCCAGGTGGTGGTACTCCCGGAAAAGTTCATCGACGTCGACGCCACGGCCCTCCCCGACCTGCAAGGACATCTCCAGAAGATCGCCACCGGCAGCAAGGTCGAGCTGCTGGCCGGGCTCACCGTCTTCGGTGATCACGGCAACGACTACAACCGCGCCCTCCTCTTCCACCCGACCGGCGGCGCTCCCCTCTCGTACGACAAGCACCACCTGATCCCCGGGATCGAGCTGTTCGAGCCCGGCGATCACCTCGCGATGATGGGCAGCTGGGGCGTGATGATCTGCAAGGACCTGGACTTCCCCGCGCTCGCCCGGCGGTACGGCGAGAAGAAGGCCGGCCTCCTCCTCGTCCCCGCGCTCGACTTCGACAACGACGGCTGGCTGCACAGCCGGCATGCGCTCCTGCGCGGGATCGAGAACGGCGTCCCGATCGCCCGCAACGGCAGCCAGGGCCTGCTCACCCTCAGCGACTCGTACGGCCGCGTCACCACCCAAGTAGCAGCACCGAGCGGCGCCGACGCCACGCTGCTGGGCGAGCTCCACCCCGGAATCCACAGCACCCTCTACACCCGCTGGGGTGACTGGTTCGCCTGGCTGTCGTGCCTGCTGACACTCGTGGGACTCGGGGCGTTGAGGCGGAGCAAGCGAGCATGAAAGCATCCGGCATGGCCAACTACGGCGATCACCAGCTGAGCATCTACGTGCAGGGGATGTTCCAGAACACCCTGCCCGAGATCACCACCGATCTGTCCCGGCTGGAGTCCCAGGCCGCCGGCAGCCTGTCTGCGGAGGCGATGGGCTACATCGTCCCGAGTGCGGGCAGTGGTTCGACGGCCCGCGCCAACCTGGCCGCGTTCGAGCGGTGGCGACTCGTCCCGCGGATGCTGCGCGGTAGTACCGAGCGGGACCTGTCGTGCACGATCCTCGGCACCAAGATGCCCGCGCCCGTGGTGATCGCGCCGGTCGGCGTACAGACGCTGGCGCATCCCGAAGGCGAGCTGGCGACCGCGCGGGCGGCCAGCGCGCTCGGGCTGACGTATACGCACTCGACCCAGGCCAGTCACGCGTTCGAGCAGATCGAGGCCGACAGCAAGTGGTACCAGCTGTACTGGCCGACCGACAGGGACGTCTGCCTCAGCTTCCTCCAGCGCGCCAAGGACAACGGGTACTCCGTGCTGGTGGTCACTCTCGACACCGGCACGATCGGGTGGCGCCCGGCCGACCTCGACCGCGGGTTCCTGCCGTTCCTCAAGGGTGAGGGGCTGGCGAACTACTTCAGCGACCCTGCTTTCCAGGCGAAGCTCGCCAAGCCGATCGGGGAGGACCCGACGGCGGCGGTGATGCACTGGGC
Organism: Kribbella koreensis; assembly: GCF_039525325.1. Lineage (NCBI taxonomy): Bacteria > Bacillati > Actinomycetota > Actinomycetes > Propionibacteriales > Kribbellaceae > Kribbella > Kribbella koreensis. The sequence continues at coordinate 564,245 of NZ_BAAAHK010000013.1, read as the reverse complement.
CCAGATGTTCCCGAACGTCGGACTGAGCTGGGACGAGCTGTCCTTCCTGCGCGACAACTGGTCCGGCCCGATCGTGCTCAAGGGCATCACCTCGGTCGACGACGCCAAGCTCGCGGCCGAGCACGGCGTCGACGGCCTGGTCGTCTCGAACCACGGCGGTCGTCAGGTCGACGGCGCGATCGCGGCCCTCGACGCGCTCCCGGCGATCGCTGACGCCGTCGGCGAGCAGGTCACCGTGCTCTTCGACTCGGGAGTCAGGACGGGAGCCGATGCCGCGAAGGCGCTCGCGCTCGGCGCCAAGGCGATCCTCCTCGGCCGTCCCTTCCTGTACGGTCTCGCGCTCGCGGGCCAGGCCGGGGTCGAGCATGTACTGCGCTGCCTGCTGGCCGAGCTCGACCTCACCCTCGCGTTGTCGGGCTATGCGAACCACCGGGAGCTCAACCGGACGTCGGTGGTCCCCGCGTGAAGGCGGTCATCTTCGACCTCGACGACACCCTCTTCGACCACTACTCGTCCGTCGTCGCCACCTTGCGCGCCTGGGTTCCTGTGCTCGGAGGCGGCGAGTTGACCGACGAGCACGTGGCGCAGTGGTTCGTGGCGGAGCACCGCAACTTCGAGCTCTGGCTGGCCGGCGAGTTGAGCCATCAGGACCAGCGCCGGGGCCGCCTGCGCGACTTCCTCCCGGCGGTCGGCCATCCGGTACCGACGGGCGACGCTGAGCTGGATGAGATCTTCTCCGGGTTCCTCGACCGCTACCCGCAGTACTGGACTGCCTTCCCCGATGCCCTCCCGGCACTGGAAGTTGCCAAAAGCAATGGCTGGCGGATCGGCGTGCTGACCAACGGCACGGTCGGCCAGCAGAACGCGAAGCTGGCCGCGATCGGCCTGGCCGGCCACATCGACGTCGTCTCCACGTCGGAAGGACTCGGCGTCAGCAAGCCCGTTCCGGAGTCCTACCTGCTGACCTGCGCAGCCCTAGGCGTCGACCCCGCCGACGCCCTGATGATCGGCGACAACCTCGAGAAGGACGTCCTCGGCGCCCGCGCGGCCGGACTCGCCGCCGAACACCTGGACCGGGCAGCGGGCATCACGCTCACCCAGCTGGTCCGAGCAGTCTGACCCAGCGCTGGTCCGGACAGTCTGACCCAGCGCTGGTCCGGGCAGCCTGACCCAGCTGGTCCGGGCGGGCCGACCCGCCCGGACCATACTCAGCGGCCGCTCAGATGCCGCAGTTGGGTGCCGACCAGGAGTTGCTGGTACGGATGTCGACGTGGGTGTGGTCGTCGTGGCCCGGGTAGCCAGGACCGAAGATGCCGCCGAACCCGTGGTACCGGGCCTGCTTGGCCAGCGTGCACAGGGAGTGGACGCCGACCAGGTCGGCCGCGCGGCCGTACAGGTGCTGACTGCTGCTCGCACCGCCGACAGAGTTGTTGCAGGGGATGCTGCGGAAGCCACTGGTGATGTTCAGGGGCTGGTCGCCGAGCGCGTGCCGCATGGCCTCGAGCTGCCACATGGTCTGCAGGGCATTGGCCTTGGTCGCAGCAGCCGACAGTGGCCCGCCGTCCCAGCCGCTGCCACCACAGCCGTCGTCCAGTTCCGCGTAGGTGAAGTGGATCGGGGTGCAGTCGTCGTCCTGCAGCGCGTAGATCTTGCTGAACGTCGCGGGACCGGCGATCCCGTCGGCGCCCAGACCGTAGGCGGACTGGAATCGCTGGACGGCCGCCTTGGTAGCCGGACCGAAGGCACCGTCCGCGGCGATGTGCCCGCCGTACGCCGGGTAGCCGGCGACCCGGATCTGCAGCTGGCGCACATCCTCGCCGCTGGCGCCTTCGCTCAGCGTGCGGCCCCAGGTGTAGCAACCGTCGGCGTACGCCTTGGTCGCGGTCACCGCCTGGGTCGCCACCGAGCCGACCAGCAGGGCGCCGAACAAGCCGAGGATGGACAGAATTCTGATCACGCGATGACTGAAGTACTTACTCATGCCGAGAACCTCCGAACGCATTTGGGGCGAAACGCGCCTGACCCGGCCACTGTCCCGGCAAGATCCACCACTTGACCAGAGCTCGCTGGAAACTTTTCGACGAACAGCAGCTTGCGGGCAACCGATCGGACGAGCTTGCCGGTCCTCCATGATGTGACCATTGACGACAGCACGCTCACACTGCGTGCACGGGGAACGGGGCGACCGGTGACGGCTGCTGAAGGGTTCGATGCGTTCGTACTCGCGCGGTCTCGCAGACTGCTGCGGACCGCCTACCTGCTGACTCAGGACCACGCGCTGGCTGAGGACCTGGTCCAGACGGCCCTGGCCAAGGCCTGGTTCGCCTGGTCCCGGATCGAGGGCGGCGACCCGGAGCCGTACGTCCGCAAGGTGATGGTCAACACCTACGCCTCCTGGTGGCGCCGCCGCTGGAACGGTGAGCAGCCGACGGAGGAGTTGCCCGAGCACGCAGTACAGACGAGCGCCGAAGAGCGCACCGACGTGTGGCGAGCGTTGCAACGACTGCCACGCCGGCAACGCGCCGTCGTCGTACTGCGCTACTACGAAGACCTGTCCGAAGCAGAGACCGCCCGCGTCCTCGGCTGCAGCCCCGGCACGGTGAAAAGCCAGACCAGCAAGGCCTTCGCCAAACTGCGCCTGGACCCCGCGCTGCTGACCACCGACACCACCGCCGACCGGGAGGCCACGCGATGAAGCTCACGGACCTGCGCGACGAACTCAACGCCCGCGCCGAAACCACCGACGAAACCCCCGACCTCCTCTCCGGCGTCCACCGCAAAATCACCCAGACCAAACGCCGCCGCACCGCCGGCGCCGCCGGAGCCGTAGCCGGCGTAGCCCTCATCGCAGCCTTCGCCACCGGCCTGATCCCCGGCCTCACCACCACGACTCCGCAACCGGCCGAAACCCCCACACCCCGCGACTACACCAAGAACGGCATGGTCATCTCCGCGGTCGAGGGCCAGGACACGTTACTGAAGGGCTGGGTCGGCGACCTCGGCGAGAACAAGCTCGATTTCAGCTGGACGCCGCAGGAACGCCAGGACCTCAGGTTCGAGGGCCTCTGCCAGTCGGGTACGAACGAGATCCAGCACGTGAAGGTCACCGTCAACGACTTCGTCATCGGCACCAGCGAGTGCTTCCCGAGCTACCCCTCGGACCAGCCCGGCTCCGGGGTCAACGTGCAGGCCAACGACACCTTCTGGCTCGCGGTGACGCCGGGCAAGTCCGCCCGGGTCGTCGTCCAGCTCACCGACGAGTCCGGCCGGGCGATCCAGGACCGCAGCACACAAGTTGCCCTAGGCATCTATCACAGCGTGGGCACGGCGCCGGACGGCCCACCCGGCCGGATCCCGCCGACCTCCGACGCCGACTACGTCAAGGACGGTGTCCGCTACCGCGCCAAGGTCGGCGGCGACACGCTGCTCGGCGCGCTGGTCGCCGATCGTGGCAAGAACCAGTTCGACCTCACCGTCACCGCGACCGGCAGCCAGCTCAGCCTCAGTCCGCTCTGCACGGCGCTGGCGACCGGTCCGGGCGAGTTCCCGCTGTACCAGCTGTCCATCAGCTACAACGGCGGGCCGGCCTCCTCGGTCAGCTGTTCGGGCGGCTCCCTCGACGCCGGTGCCGGCAGCAGCGTCATCCTCGGCGTGGCGCCGCCCGCGGCCGGCGAGCAGGTCAAGGTGTCCGTCCGGCTGGAAGACAAGAACGGCAAGCCGGTCACCCGGGAGCACGACTGGATCGGCCTGGGCGTCTATGCCAAGGGCAAGCAGCAGACCGTCGACGACACGAACTTCGACGAGCTCCGCGAGCACGACGGACGGAACTACCGCCTCACCGAACTGAAGAAGGTCGCGTTCCCCGGCGCCAACCGCCTCACGATCGCGACGCCGGCCGATACCCCGTTCCTGGTCTCCTACGGCAGCACTGGCAAGGTCGGCCAGAACTCCATGATCGAGGTCACCGGCCTGTCCAACTCACCGGGTCGCAGCGGCGCCGGCGGCTACGGCACCGAGGGCGAGCCGGCCCGCCCAGCCGGCACCGCGACCCTCACCGCCACCGGCATCGGCAAAGGCCCCGGCCACCTCGTCATGGCGATCTACGTCCCCGCCGACTGATCCGGATGCAACCATCGGGGCCGCTCAGCCGCTCCTTGTCGGTGTGCACACGACGAGGGCTGGGATGAGCGGGCCTGCGGACTTCGAGGAGTTTGCCAGTACGCAGTACGCGGCTCTGCTGCGTACTGCGTACCTGCTCACCCAGAACCGATCCACCGCCGAAGACCTCGTCCAAGCCACCCTCGCCAAATGCTGGCTCGTCTGGAAGCGCATCGCCCACGACAACCCGATGCCGTACGTCCGCCGCACCATGCTCAACACCTACACCGCCTGGTGGCGCCGCCGCTGGAACTCGGAATACCCAACCGACGACCTCCCGCACACCCCCACCCCCAACGCCCGCACCGAGGTCGAAGACCGCACCGACCTGACCGAGGCCCTCCGCCGCCTCCCCAAACGTATGCGGGCAGTAATAGTCCTCCGCTTCTACGAAGACCTCACCGAAACAGAAACCGCCCGCCTCCTCAACTGCTCGGTGGGCACAGTCAAGAGCCAGGCCAACCGGGCCCTGGCCAAGCTCCGCATCGACCCCAGCCTGCTGGACCACAGCCCTGCGAAGGAGCGGCGCCCATGAACCTCGAAGATCTCCGCGGCCAACTCCACCAGCAGGCCGGCGAAGTAGACCCCGCCACCCCGGTACCGCTGCCGGCCATCCGCCGCCGCCGCAAAGTCCTGAAACGCCAACGCGCGGCGACAATCCTCACCACCGCGGCCGCCGCCGTCGCCGCCATCGCGGCAGTGCTGCCCGGCGCCATCGATACCTCAGCCCCAGATCCCGCCAAACCGCCGCCGGACGTCACCCGGAACGGCATCACCATCCCCGGCACCGTAGGTGCGGACCGCCTCGACAAGGCTGAGATCGCCGAGCCAGGTGCCGACAGTCTCGAGTTCAGCTGGACTCCGGGAAGCACCGACCTCACCTTCCGCTCCTACTGCCGGGCGGAGGCCGAGGGCCAGCTCGTCCGAGTCACCGTCGACACCCACGTCGTCCTGGATCAGCCCTGCGACGACACCGGCGACTCACCCCGGCACGCGTCGGCGGTGCCATCGGACCACCTTCTCTGGCTCCAGGCGAAGCCCGGGAAGGCGACCCGGGTACAGGTCTTCGTTGTCGACCGGAGCACAGGTAAGGAGAGCCCTTCCGTGGCCGGCCTGGCGATCGGTATCTATCGATCGCCCGCGCAGCCCGTGGATCCGGCTGTTGCCGGCCTACCGGTCCGGGTCCCACCGGTAGGACCCGGCGACTACGTCAAGGACGGATTCCGGTTCCCCTCGAAGGCCGCCACCGACACGCTGGTCAGCGCGGCCGTCAGCAACTTCGGGGAAGAGACCTTGACCCGACGGTTCAAAGCCCCCTCCGCCGGGATCCGCCTTCGGACCTTCTGCGCCGCAGAGATGGTGTCCGGCCAGTTCACCCTCAAGATCATCATCAACGGGAAGCCGCTGACGTCGTACCGGTGCACCGCGGAGCAGCCTGTGGTCTTCCAGCAGGCTGGTTCCGACTTCAGCGTGGTCTGGCCCCAGAACGGATACCTCGAGGTGACGCTGCAGGTCGTGGAGACCGCGACCGGAAAGCCGTTCGCGGGTGCGCCCTTGCACATCGGATTCGGCGCGTACGCATTGGGAAGCATCCAGGCGCTCATCGGCGACGGCGGACCCGCCCTCATCGACCAGGTGATCGAGTACGGCGGCTACCGCTACCTGCGGACCGACGCACGGACTGTCGCTGCGGCCGGCGGCGACGAGTTGACAATCGATACCCCGGCCGACAAGCCATACGTCATCGCCTACGGCATTGCCGCCCGCGGCCCGACGCCTGGTCAGGCACCGATTCAGGCCAAACTGCTCGGGCTAGCCAATGATCCCAGCGTCCAACTCGGAGGTGGCACCGCCAACGTCGGTCCAGGCTTCCTCACCCAGACCTACGGCGCGCCGGCCGGACCGGCCGGCAAGGTCACCCTGAAGATCGTCGACGGCCGACCTACGAAGGGGATGCTGTACCTCGCGATCTATCTGCCCGAGTAGCTCAGATCCAGTTGTGGAGTTGGGCTGCGTCGGTGGAGAACCGGTCTACGGAGTCGTCGGCTACGAACTCTAGGAGGGCGTTGATTTCTCGGGGTTCCTTCGACAGGCGGTCCAGGACTGGGCGCCAGAGGGACTCTCGGCCGGAGAGCGGGAGGCGGTTGTTCGACGGCCACCAGGAGAAGACGTGGACTGTGCTCAGCCAGGGCATCAGGGACTCGAGTTGCTCGAGGCATTGGGCGTCGCTGAGGTCCACCGGGGGTTGCCAGTACGTCGTGAGGTTCGGCGCACCCACATCGAGTAGCAGTGTGATGGTGGAGTCGACCTCATCCGTGAGGGTGCCGCGGTGGAACTCCATCGCGATCTCGATCCCCGCGCCGGCCGCGACATCGGCCAGCTCCGCCAAGCCTCGGGTGACCGCCATCCGGTCGCCGACGCCGGCTTCCGCAGTACCGACTGTTCCGGCCCACACCCTGATCCGGGGCGCGCCGAGCTCGGCCGCGGTGTTGACCGCCGTACGGATCTCCTCGCGGTCGACGCTGCCGGCCCGCAGGTACGACCCGTACGCCGCGATGGCCAGACCGTTCGCCTCGCACAGCTCACGGGCCTTGCGCGCCGCGGGCAGATCGCCGAGCGGGACATGGATGTCACCACCCCACTCGATCGCTGCCAACCCCGCCTTCTTGGCCACCTCGACGACCTCGTCGACCGCCAACTTCCGGAACGTCACCGAGACCAGACCGGTCCGCACACCCACGCCGTACCTCCTCTTTCTCCCTCTATCCAACCTCATCCGCAAAGCCCGTCTCACGTCATGAGCAAAGTGCATTGACACAAATGACGGCTCACCTAGACTCGCCAGCGTGCCAGAACAGCGCAGAGGGTTCCTCTTCGGTCTCGCGTCCTACCTGTTCTGGGGGCTGGTCCCGCTCTACTGGAAGCTGATCAGCTCGTCCGGCGCGGTCGAACTCCTCGCCCACCGCATCGTCTGGTCGCTCGTCACGATCGCCGGCTTGGTCCTGGTACGCCGTCGCTTCGGTCAAGTCCGCGCATTGCTCGCCAACCCGCGCAGCCGGTGGCCGCTGATCGCCGGCTCCGTCCTGATCACGGTCAACTGGGGCGGCTACATCTGGAGCGTCAACAACGACCGGATCATCGAGGCGTCGCTCGGCTACTTCATCACGCCGCTGTTCACCGTCCTCCTCGGCGTACTGCTCCTGAAGGAGCGCCTCCGCCCGGCGCAATGGGTGGCAGTCGCGATCGCCTTCATCGCCGTAGCCGGCATGACCATCGAAAACGGCCGCCCGCCGTGGATCGCGCTGATCCTGACCTTCTCCTTCGGCTTCTACGGCCTGGCCAAGAAGAAGGCCAACGCCGGCGCTCTCGAAGGCATGGCCATCGAGTCCGCCACCGTATCTCCGCTAGCCCTGCTCGCCATCGCCATCCTCGGCGCCCACGGCACCTCCACGGTCACCGACCACGGCCCCGGCTACTTCGTCCTGGTCCTACTGACCGGCCCCCTGACCGCAATCCCCCTGCTCCTCTTCGGCGCCGCCGCAACCCGAATCTCGATGACCACCCTCGGCCTCCTGAACTACCTCACCCCGGTCATCCAATTCCTCCTGGGCACCCTCGTCTTCCACGAACACATGTCCCCCATCCGCTGGACCGGCTTCACCCTCGTCTGGCTAGCCCTAGCCGTCTTCACCGCAGACTCCCTCACCCACCACCACCGCACCCGCCCGACGAACGCCCCCACCAACTCCCCACAACCCAGCACGCAACTCGACCCGAGAACGCTGTATCAGTAACCAACACACCGTTCCTGCAGGCCGGGCAAGGGGGTTGGGGTGGTTCTTGCCCCCGGATCGGGCGATTTGCCTCCCCAGTCCCGTAGATGATCCTCCCCAAACCGGGGTTGACACTTTTATTCTGGATATTTAGTATCTAGGTTGTGAAGATGAACGAGGGGGTCGAGTGGGCGGTGCACAGTTGCGTGAATCTGTGCTTCATCCCGGGCGAGGCGGTGACCGCCAAGCGGCTCGCTGCGTTCTACGAGCTTCCGACGGCCTATCTGAACAAGCAACTCCAGGCGCTGACCAGGGCCGGCATTCTCAGCTCCACCTCGGGGCCCAAGGGTGGGTTTCAGTTGGCCAAGGCGCCCGACAAGATCACCTTGCTTGACGTGGTGGTGGCGATCGACGGATCCGAGGACGCCTTTCGGTGCACTCAGATTCTGAAGGCCGGGCCGGGCGCCGACGAGAAGGCGGACTACCGGAAGACCTGCGTGGTCTCGATGTCCATGCGCAAGGCCGAGCTCACCTACCGGCGTGAGCTGGCCGCCAAGACGATCGCGGACCTCGTCGAGCAGGTCGAGAGCACCTACCCCGAGACCGCCGAGAACACCCGCGGCTGGTTCGCCAACCTCAAGTCCTGAGCGCCACCCGGAGCAGCAAACGCAGGACTTAATTCTGGACATCAAACGTCTACATTGAAGGAGCAAGACATGAGCATCCTCATCCGTTCCACCGACGCCGAGGTTCTCGAGGCCAGCGGTGTCACCCTGCTCGCCGACACCCCGGCCACGAACGGCCACCTCACCAGCCACCGCTCGATCTTCAAGCCTGGCAAGGAAGGCGCTCCCCCGCACCTGCACCAGGAGGCGTCCGAGCTGTTCTTCGTCCTCGCCGGCAGCCTGCGCGTACTCACCGGCGACGACCTCATCACCCTCGACCAGGGCGACTTCCTCGTCGTACCACCGAACACCCCGCACGCCTTCGAAGCAGCCGGTACGCCGGAAGCCGAGGTGCTCTTCGTCCTCACCCACGCCAAGCCCCGCTTCAACTACTACCGCCTGCTCGAAGGCGTCTACCGCGGCGAGACCGACCCCGCCGTCCTCGCCACCACCAGCGACCTCTACGACAACCACTACGTCGACAGCCCCACCTGGACCAACCGCTAGCCGTCTTCAGCGGATTCTCAGAGGGCTCTCAGAGGCCCCGGCGATGATCGGGGGAACGCCGAAGGAGGCTCCCCGTGACGGCATTGCTGAGCTCACCGAGTGTCCGCGAACTCCACTACCCACAGGACTCGGTTGTCGTCCTGGCCGGCATCCCCGGCGCAGGCAAGAGCACCCTGCTCCGGCGGCTGTTCCCGGCCGGGTCCGGCGCCGTCCGGGTCCTCGACTCCGAGCCCATCCGCAACCGCTGGAAGCCGGTACTGCGCAATCTCCCGTACGCCGCCTGGCGTCCCCTCCTCCACCTGACCTACTACGCCCAGGTACTCCGTGCACTCCGCTCCAAAGGCCCCTTGGTGATTCACGACTGCGCGACGAAGCCGCTGGCCAGACACCTGATCGGCCAGGCAGCGAAGCTCGCGGGCCGGCCGGTGCACCTGGTCATGCTCGATGTGCCGGCCGACATCGCCAGGCATGGTCAGCATGCGCGGCAGCGGGTCGTCCGGACCGCAAGTATGCAAACCCATGCCCACCGCTGGCCGGTACTACGCGAGCTGGCCGTCACCGACCCCGGCCGGGTGGTCCCCGGCGCGACCTCGGCGGTGATCCTGACCCGTGACCAAGCAGACCGACTGGCCAGGATCACCTTCAGCTGAGACTCAGAAGGGGGGCGGACAAACGTTGACGCCCGCGGAACCGGTCGGTTCCACGGGCGTCATCTGCGGCTCCGGCTCAGATCGAGCGGGTGACCACCAGGTCGCAGAGGGACTCGAGCGCTGAGCGGCCGGGGCCCTCAGGCAGATCGGAAAGCAGTTTGCGGGCGTCATCGGCGCGACGCCGTACGTCGTCCTCGGCCTGCTGCAGCGACGGATGCACCCGCAGAATCGCCAGCGCCTCGGCCAGCCGGGCGTCGTCGGTCAGGTCCGAGTCGAGCAGCTCGAGCAGCCGCGCGTCGACCGGTGACGACGGGTTGGCCTGAGCCCGGAAGATCAGCACCGGCAGCGTCGGAACGCCTTCGCGCAGGTCCGTACCAGGCGTCTTCCCGGACTCCTCGGACATGATGTCGAGGATGTCGTCGGCCAATTGGAACGCCTGCCCGATCTCCTCGCCGAACGCCCGAACAGTCTCCTGTACCTCCGCCGAGGCCCCCGCGAACCGAGCGCCGAACAAAGCCGACGTCGCAATCAGCGACCCGGTCTTGTCCGCAACCACCGACAGGTAATGCGCCAGCGGATCCTGCCCCTCCGAGACACCAAGGGTCTCCCGGATCTGCCCCTCGACCAGCCGCCCGAACGTCCGCGACTGAATCCGGACAGCCTCCGGCCCCAGCGAAGCAACCAAGTCCGAGGCGCGAGCGAAGAGCCAGTCCCCCGCCAGGATCGCGACCGAGTTGTCCCAGCGCGCGTTGGCCGTCGACGACCCACGGCGCAACGCCGCCTCGTCCATCACGTCGTCGTGGTAGAGCGTCGCCACGTGGGTCAGCTCCACGACAACGGCCGCGTCGATCACCTCGGAAGAGCCAGACGAAGGGCCGAGTTCAGCGGCGAGCAACACCAGCAACGGCCGGAACCGCTTGCCACCGGCAACCATCACGTGCTGGACGGCCTCGGTGACGAACGGCGCCTCGGACTGCGCGGAGTCGCGCAGCGCCTGCTCGACCTTGACCAGCCCAGCGCGAACCCGGGCTTCGAGCGCCTCGTCGGCGAACGTGAAGCCCAGGCTCTCGGCCGGCAGCGGGGTGGGACTCACCGGATGAACTCACCCGCCCGGGCAGCCAGGTCGAGCACCGGTCCCGGAACGATACCGAGGACCACCGTGGCGGCCAGACCCAGCGCGACGGCCGTGGTGGTCTGCCAACCCGGCAGGGCCACGTCCGGCGCGTCGGCCGGCAGGTCGGAGAAGAACATCAGCACGATGACGCGGACGTAGAAGAACGCGGCGACCAGGCTGCAGAGCACCGCGACCACGACCAGCGGCCAAGCGCCACCGGTCCACGCCGCCGTGAACACGGCCCACTTGCCGGTGAAGCCCGCGGTCAGCGGGATACCGGCGAAGCCGAGCAGGAAGAAGGCGAAGATGCCCGCCAGCAGCGGCGACTTCTTGCCCAGTCCGGCCCAGCGCGACAGGTGGGTGGCCTCGCCGCCCGCGTCGCGGACCAGCGTCACCAGCGCGAAGGCGCCGATGGTCGGGAAGCCGTAGCAGACCAGGTAGAACAGCACCGCCTGTGTCGAGGTGATGCCGTGGGTGACCCCACTGCCGGCCTGCGAGAGCCCGACGAACGCGGTCAGCAGGAAGCCGGCGTGCGCGATCGACGAGTAGGCGAGCATCCGCTTCACGTCGGTCTGGGTCAGCGCCACGATCGAGCCGACCACCATGGTGAGGATCGCGACGATCCACATCATCGGCGCCCAGTCCCAGCGCGAGCCGCCGAGGGCGACGTAGAAGACCCGCATCAGCCCGATGAACGCGGCGATCTTGGTGCAGGCCGCCATGAACCCGGTGACCGGCGTCGGAGCGCCCTGGTACACGTCCGGCGTCCACGAGTGGAACGGGACCGCGCCGACCTTGAACAGCAGGCCGACCCCGATCAGGCCGGTACCGGCCAGCAGGATCGCGTCGCCGCCGGTCTTGGTGGCCAGCGCGTCCGAGATGCCGCCGAGCGACATGGTGCCGGCGTAGCCATACAGAAGTGCGATGCCGTACAGCAGGAAGGCCGAGGCGAAGGCGCCGAGCAGGAAGTACTTCATCGCGGCTTCCTGCGAGATCAGCCGGCGACGGCGCGCCAGCCCGCAGAGCAGGTACAGCGGCAGCGAGAAGACCTCGAGCGCGACGAACAGCACCAGCAGGTCGTTGGCCGAGGCGAACAGCATCATGCCGCCGACCGCGAACAGCGTCAGCGGGAAGACCTCGGTGTGCTCGACCTTCAGCGCCGTACCCTCGCGCTCCGCCTCACTGCCCGGTACTGCGGCAGCCTGGCCGGCGAACGCCGACAAGCCACCGTCGACCGAGCGCTCGGCGAACAGCAGGATGCTGACCAGCGTCAGGGCGAGCAGCGTGATCCAGGTGAACAGCGCGGGGCCGTCCACCGAGATCGCGCCCTGCGCCGCGAGCAGTTCCTTCTTGTCGTTCATCAACAAGATGGTCCAGGCGCCGGCCGCGACGACACCGATCAGTGCGATCGCGATCTGGACCAGGTGGCGTACGTACCGGGGCACGAACGCCTCGGCCAGGACGCCGACACAGGCCGCACCGAAGACAGCGAGCAGCGGAGCCAGCTCGTTGTACTCGATCTTCGGCTTGACGAAGTCCGCCAGCGGCAGGGCTTGCGCCGCCAGCGGCATCAGAACTGCACTCACTTCTGTCCCTCCGTCGCGGGAACCTGCGGGGCCGGGTCGGTGACGCCCACCCGCTGCATCGTCGACTCGACCGCCGGCTTGATGATGTCGACCACCGGCTTCGGGTAGATACCGAACCCGATGATCAGCACGACCAGCGGTGCGATCGCGAACACCTCGCGGAAGTTCAGGTCCTTCAGCTTCTCGATCCCGTCACGGACGGGGCCGGTCATCAGGCGTTGGTACATGATCAGGATGTAGAGCGCGGCCAGCACGATGCCGAGCACCGCGATCACCGCGATCACCTTGTGCTTGCTGAACGTTCCGGCCAGCACCATGAACTCGGAGATGAACGGCGACAGACCGGGCAGCGCCAGGCTGGACAGGCCGGCGAACAGGAAGGTGCCGGCCAGGACCGGAGCCACCTTCTCGACGCCGCCGTAGTCCGCGATCCGGGCCGAACCGCGCCGCGAGATCAGGTAGCCGGCCACCAGGAACAGCGCCGCGGTGGAGAGTCCGTGGTTGAACATGTAGAGCGTCGACCCGGTCAGCCCCTGCGAGGTGAGCGCGAAGATGCCCATCACGATGAAGCCGAAGTGCGAGATCGAGGTGTAGGCGATCAGCCGCTTGATGTCGGTCTGGCCGATCGCCACCAGCGCGCCGTACAGCACGCTGATCAGGGCGAGCACCAGGACCACCGGGGTGGCCCAGCGCGACGCCTCCGGGAACAGCCCCAGGCAGAACCGGATCATCCCGAAGGTGCCGATCTTGTCCAGGATGCCGACCAGCAGCACCGACGTACCGGGGGTCGCCTCAGCGGCCGCGTCCGGCAGCCAGGTGTGGAACGGCACCATCGGCGCCTTCACCGCGAAGGCGAAGAAGAAGCCGAGGAACAGCCAGCGCTCGGTGTTCTGCGACATGTCGACCTTGACCAGGTCGGTCAGCAGGTACGACGGGTCGCCGCCGTTCTTGGCCGACACCACGTACAGGCCGACCACCGAGGCCAGCATCAGCAGACCGCCGAGCAGCGAGTAGAGCAGGAACTTCACCGCCGCGTACGACCGCTGCGGACCGCCGAAGCCACCGATCAGGAAGTACATCGGGATCAGCGTGGCCTCGAACAGCACGTAGAAGAGGAACACGTCGGTGGCGCTGAAGACGCCGATCGACAGCGCCTCCAGGCCGAGGATCCAGGCGAAGAAGGACTTCTCGCTCCAGCGACCGGTCTTCGCGTCGTTCCAGGAGGCGATCAGCACGATCGGGGTGAGCAGCGCGGTGAGCACCACCAGCACGATCCCGACGCCGTCCAGCCCGAGCGCGTAGTGCGCGCCGAAGGCCTTGATCCAGGTGTGGTTCTCCTCGTAGTCGGCGGCACCGTTCTGGTGGTAGCCGACAGCGATCACGATGGTCAGCGCCAGCGTGACGAGGGAGAAGACCAGTGCCACCTGCTTGGACAGCAGCGCCTTGGCTTTCGGCACCGCGATCGTCGCCAGGGCCCCTACCAACGGCAGGAGCAGCGTCAGGGTCAGCCAACCGATTTTCACGACAACCTCACCGCGAGGAGGGCGACGACCACGAATGCGGCGCCGAAGACCATGCTGAGTGCGTAGGAACGGACGAAGCCCGTCTGGAACCGGCGGAGCCGGCCGGACAGCCCGCCGAAGAGTGCGGCCAGCCCGTTGACCAGGCCGTCCACTCCACGGTTGTCGAGCCAGACCAGCGTCCGGGTGAGGTACTGGCCCGGGCGCATCAGGACCGCCTCGTTGAGCGCGTCGCCGTACAGGTCACGGCGGGCGAAGGTGGTGACCGGCGAGACCCGGACCGGCGCCTCGCTCGGGATGTCACGGCGGTACCGGACCACCGCGATCGCGATGCCGACGGCAACCACCGCGAGGGTGATCAGTGTCATCACGACGGCGCTGACCGGAGCGTGCTCCTCCTCGTGACCGACCACCGGCTCCAGCCAGTCGACGATCCAGTGGCCGGCGAAGTACAGCGCGCCGCCACCGAGCGAGAGGGCCGCCAGGATGATCAGCGGACCGGTCATCACCGCGGGCGACTCGTGCGGGTGCACGTCCTTCTCCCAGCGCTTCTCGCCGAAGAAGGTCATCAGCATCAACCGGGTCATGTAGAACGCGGTGATCCCGGCGCCGAGCAGCGCGCAGAGCCCGATCACGATGTTGTCCGCGAACGCGGCCTCGATGATCTTGTCCTTGCTGAAGAAGCCGGCGAACGGCGGGATGCCGAGGATCGCGAGGTAGCCGAAGGCGAACGTCACGAAGGTGACCTTCATGTACTTCGCCAGGCCGCCGTAGTGCCGCATGTTCACGTCGTCGTTCATCCCGTGCATCACCGAGCCGGCGCCGAGGAACATGTTGGCCTTGAAGAAGCCGTGCGTGAGCAGGTGGAAGATCGCGAAGACGTAACCCGCCGGGCCGAGGCCCGCGGCGAGCATCATGTAGCCGATCTGGCTCATCGTCGAACCGGCCAGTGCCTTCTTGATGTCGTCCTTGGCGCAACCGATGATCGCACCGGCCAGCGCGGTCACCGTGCCGACGATCACCACCGCGGTCGAGGCCGCGTCGGTGACTTCGTAGATCGCGTGCGAGCGGACCACCAGGTAGACGCCCGCGGTGACCATCGTCGCCGCGTGGATCAGCGCCGACACCGGGGTCGGGCCCTCCATCGCGTCCAGCAGCCAGGACTGCAGCGGCACCTGCGCGGACTTACCGCAGGCTGCCAGCAGCAGCATCAGGCCGAGCAGCGTTCCCCAGGTGCTGGAGACGTGCTCGGCGCCGGCGTTCACGGTCGCGAAGGCCGAGGAGCCGAACAGCGCCCACATGCTCATCACCGCGAGCGACAGGCCGATGTCACCGACCCGGTTCACCACGAACGCCTTCTTCGCGGCGGTCGCGGCCGAGTGCTTGTGCTGCCAGAACCCGATCAGCAGGTACGACGCCAGACCGACGCCTTCCCAGCCGACGAAGACCAGCAGGTAGTCGGCGGCCAGCACCAGCAACAGCATCGACGCGATGAACAGGTTCAGGTACCCGAAGAAGCGGCGCCTGCGCGCGTCGTGCTCCATGTAGCCGATCGAGTAGATGTGGATCAGCGACCCGACACCCGTGATCAGCAGCACGAAGAGGATGGACAGCTGGTCGACCAGCAGCGTCACGTCCACGTGCACGCTGCCGACCGAGAACCACTCGAACAGCTTGATCGTCTCGGACCGCTCTTCGCCGGACTTGCCCTGCATCTGGAAGAACAGCAGGACCCCGCAGACGAACGAGGCCAGCGACGCCGCGGTGCCCAGCAGGTGACCCCACTTGTTGGTGGCTTTGCCACCAAGCAGCAGGATCGCCGCGGACACCGCCGGGATCGCGACCAGCAGCCACGTCAGCTCATGACTCATCGGTTTCAGACCTCAGTACTTGAGCAGGTTGGCGTCGTCGACCGAGGCCGAGCGACGGGTGCGGAAGATGGCCATGATGATCGCCAGGCCGATCACGACCTCGGCCGCGGCCACCACCATCACGAAGAAGGCGGCGATCTGGCCGTCGAGGTTGCCGTGCTGGCGGGCGAAGCTGACGAACGCGAGGTTCGTTGCGTTCAGCATCAACTCCACGCACATGAAGACGACGATCGCGTTGCGGCGTACCAGCACGCCCAGCGCCCCGATGCTGAACAGCATCGCGGACAACACGATGTATGGCTCGGTCGTCACGACTTGTCTCCTTCACGGAATCCGGTGAGATCCGTACCGGTGGGCTCCGGCGGGACCTCGTCGCCCGCGTCGCCGTCGGCGATCTCGCGGACCAGGTCGACGTCGTCGCGCTCCTCGGTCTCGGGGAACACCGTGCCACGTGCCTGCAGCACCCGCGAAACCGAGGTCGGCGCGATCGACCCGTCCGGCAGCAGGGCCGGCGTGTCGACGGCGTTGTGCCGGGCCAGCACACCGGGCGTCGGCAGCGGGCCCGGGTGCACGCCGGCCTCGGCGTACTTGCGGATCCGCTCCTCGGCGTGGTCGCGCTGGGTCAGCTTCTTGGTCAGCCGCTCGCGGTGCGCCAGCATCATCGCGCCCATCGCCGCGGTGATCAGCAGCGCCGAGGTGACCTCGAAGGCGAACACGTACTTGCCGAACAGCAGCTGCGCCAGGCCCTTCACGTTCCCGTCCGGCTGCGCCTGGCCGAGCCCGACCGGGTCGCCGTACTTCACGTTGCCGACGGCGAAGACGAGCAGGATCCCGATCCCCAGGAACGCGACCCCGGCGAGCAGCCGCTGACCGCGGATCGTCTCGACCAGCGAGTCGGACGCGTCGACGCCGACCAGCATCAAGACGAACAGGAACAGCATCAGGATCGCGCCGGTGTAGACGATGATCTGGACCGCGAACAGGAACGGCGCGTCCTGCGCCGCGTACTGGATGGCCAGGCAGATCATCACGGTCGCGAGCAGCAGCGCGGAGTGCACCGCCTTGCGGACCAGGATCATCGCGATCGCGGCCAGCACCATGATCGGCGCCAGCATCCAGAACGCGACCTGGCCGCCGGTGACGAGCGGGGTCACTTGCCGTCACCACCCTCGGTCGGAACCGCGGCGCCGATCAGGCCCCGGTAGTAGTCCTTGTCGGTGGCGCCGAGCTGCATGTCGTGCGGCGGCTCGGACATCCCCGGCAGCAGCGGAGCCAGCAGGTCCTTCTTCTCGTAGATGAGGGACTCGCGGCTGCGGTCGGCCAGCTCGTACTCGTTCGTCATCGTGAGCGCCCGGGTCGGGCACGCCTCGATGCAGAGTCCGCACAGGATGCAGCGCAGGTAGTTGATCTGGTAGACGCGGCCGTACCGCTCACCCGGCGACATCCGGCCGCCGTCGGTGTTGTCAGCGCCCTCGACGTAGATCGCGTCCGCCGGGCAGGCCCAGGCGCACAGCTCGCAGCCGATGCACTTCTCCAGGCCGTCGGGCCAGCGGTTCAGCTGGTGACGGCCGTGGAACCGCGGCGCGGTCGGCTTCTTCTCGAACGGGTACTGCTCGGTGAACGTCTTCCGGAACATCGTCCGGAAGGTGACCCCGAATCCGGCGACCGGATCCCAGAGGGACTCTTTGACGCTAGCCACGGCTGCCTTCCTTGCTACGAACGTCCGTGCTCGTGGAATCGACGAGTGGTGGTGGCACCGGGAAGCCGCCGGCGAAGGCGTCGAACTCCTCGCCCTCGACCGGTTCCGGCTGGTCGGTCTTCTTCTGCGGCAGGAACATCGAGATCACCGCGATGGCCGCGACCACACCGGCCGCCACCAGCAGGTAGTTGCGCTGGTTGCCGCTGTCCACCTCACGGCCGACCGCGCGGACCGTGGCGACCAGCAGGATCCAGCCCAGCGAGACCGGGATCAGGATCTTCCAGCCCAGCTTCATGAACTGGTCGTAGCGCAGTCGCGGCAGCGTTCCGCGCAGCCAGATGTACATGAAGATGAAGCACATCATCTTGCCGACGAACCACAGCACCGGCCAGAAGCCGGAGTTCGCGCCGTCCCAGATCGAGATCGGCCAGGGCGCCCGCCAGCCGCCCAGGAACAGCGTGGTGGCCAGCGCGGACACGGTCGCCATGTTGATGTACTCGGCCAGGAAGAACATCGCGTACTTCATCGAGGAGTACTCGGTCAGGAAGCCGGCCACCAGCTCGCCCTCGGCCTCCGGCAGGTCGAACGGCGCCCGGTTGGTCTCGCCGACCATCGAGATCACGTAGATCACGAAGGACGGGAACAACAGCACGGCGTACCAGCCCGGGATCGGGATGTGCGCCCCGAACAGGTTCAGCGTCTGGTGCGAGGCCTGCGCGTTGACGATGTCCGAGGTGGACATCGAGCCGGCGAACAGGAAGACCGTCACCAGCGCCAGGCCCATCGCGACCTCGTAGGAGATCATCTGGGCGCTGGAGCGCAGACCACCGAGCAGCGAGTACGTCGAGTTGGACGACCAGCCGCCGAGCACGATGCCGTAGATGCCGATCGAGGCGATCGCCATCACGTAGAGCACCGAGACCGGCAGGTCGGTCAGCTGCAACCGGGTGTAGGTGTCGGTGAAGGGGATCTTCACGGTCGGCCCGAACGGGATCACCGCGAAGGTCAGGAAGGCCGGGATCGAAACGATCACCGGCGCCGCGACGTAGACGAACTTGTCCACGCCCTTCGGCATCAGGTCTTCCTTGAACATCAGCTTCATGCCGTCGGCCAGCGACTGGAGCAGACCGAACGGGCCGTGCACGTTCGGCCCGATCCGGTTCTGCATGTAGGCGACGACCCGGCGCTCCCACCAGATGTTGAAGAGCGTCAGCACGATCAGGAAGACGAAGATCAGCAGCACCTTGATCAGCACCACCCACCAGGGGTCGTTGCCGACCCCCGCGTCCGGTGGCGGCGCCAGCGGCAGGGCGAGCGGGATGGACATCATGCGTTCCCTCCGGCAATGGTCACGATCGAGCCGTGATCGGCATGCAGCGAGCGTCGGACATGCGAGTCGGCCGAGTTGGCCGGCAGCCAGACGACGTTGTCGGTCATCGCGGTGATCGCCACCGGCAACCGGATCGAGCCGGCGTCGGTGCTCACCACGAGCTCGTCGCCGTCGTTCACGCCGACCCGGTGGGCCGTGGTCAGCGAGATCCGTGCCACCGGCCGGCGGGCGGTCGCGACTAGGTGCGGCTCACCGTCGTTGCCGCGGCTGTCGTCGATCAGCATCCGCCAGGTGGCCAGCCGGGTCGAGTCGAACGCGCCGAGCGGCGGACCCGCCTGGTACGTCGGTTCGCCGGCCCGGTCGCCGTCCCAGCGGCCCAGCTCGTCGAACTCCTTCTTCGCCCCGTGCGGGGTGCTGAAGCCGAGCGGCGAGCCCATCTCCTGGGCCAGCGCGGCCAGTGCCCGGACATCCGGCATCGCGGCCGGCACCTTGAGCACGACCGGGAAGGACCGCTCGCGGCCCTCCCAGTTCACGAAGGTGCCGTCCTTCTCCGCCGGCGGTACCACCGGGAAGACGACGTCGGCGTGCTCGGTCACCTGCGAGTTGCGAACCTCGAAGCTGACCACGAACGGCGCGGCGGCCAGTGCGGCCAGCGCAGCCGCCGGGTCCGGCAGGTCGTCGATCTCGACACCCGCGACGACCAGTGCCTGCAGCGAGCCGGCCGCGGCGAGGATCTCGCCGACGTCCTTGCCGACCGTGCTGGGCAGGTTCTCGACGCCCCAGGCGGCCTGCAGGTCGACCCGTGCGGCCGCGTCCGACACCAGGCGACCGCCCGGCAGCAGACCCGGCAGGCAGCCGGCGTCGAGCGCACCACGGTCACCCGCACGACGCGGGATCCAGACCAGCTGGGCCCCGGTGTCCAGCGCGAGCCGCAGCGCGGCGGAGTACGCGCCCTGTACGGACGCGAGCCGCTCGCCGACGACGATGACCGAGTTGGCGCCGAGCGCGTCCAGCGCCTGCGCGCCGGTCTCACCGGTGCCGCGCAGATCGCTCAGTACCGCGGCCTCGGTGCCCGGGCTGCTCTGGACGACGACACCCGACAGCTTCTCGATGCCGCGCGATCCGAACGGCGCGACCGTGAAGACCCGGGTGCCGTTCTTCTTGACGCCCTTGCGCAGCCGCAGGAAGACCGACGGCGACTCCTCCTCGGGCTCGAAGCCCACGAGCAGTACCGATGCCGCGTTCTCCAGGTCGGCGAACGTCGTACCGAGCCCGGTGCCCGCGACCGCGGCGGCCAGGAAGTCGGCCTCCTCGGACGAGTACGGCCGGGAACGGAAGTCGATGTCGTTGGTACCGAGGGCCACCCGCGCGAACTTCGAGTAGGCGTAAGCGTCCTCGAGCGTCAGCCGGCCACCGGTCAGTACCGCTGCGTTGCCCCGCGCGGCGACGAGCTTCTTGGCCGCGAAGTCCAGCGCCTCCGGCCAGGAGGCGGGCCGCAGCTCGCCGTCCTCGCGGATCAGCGGGTGGGTCAGCCGGTCGCCGGTGTTCGCGTAGTTGAACGCGAACCGGTCCCGGTCGGAGATCCACTCCTCGTTGACGTCCGGGTCGTCACCGGCCAGCCGGCGCATCACCTTGCCGCGCCGGTAGTCGATCCGGATCGCCGCACCGGACGCGTCGTGCTCGGCGATCGAAGGCACCGAGACGAGGTCGAACGGCCGGGACCGGAACCGGTACGCCGCGCTGGTCAGCGCGCCGACCGGGCAGATCTGGATCGCGTTGCCGGAGAAGTAGCTCTCGAAGGGCTCCTTCTCGTAGATACCGACCTGCTGCAGCGCGCCGCGCTCGAGCAGCTCGATGAACGGGTCACCCGCGATCTGCTGGGAGAACCGGGTGCAGCGGGCGCAAAGCACGCAGCGCTCGCGGTCCAGCAGCACCTGGGCGGAGATGTTGATCGGCTTGGGGTAGGTCCGCTTCACACCCTCGAAGCGGCTCTCGCCCCGGCCGTTCGTCATCGCCTGGTTCTGCAGCGGGCACTCGCCACCCTTGTCGCAGACCGGGCAGTCCAGCGGGTGGTTGATCAGCAGGAACTCCATCTGCCCCTGCTGGGCCTTGTCGGCCACCGGCGAGGAGATCTGGGTCCGGATGACCATGCCGTCGGCAACGGTCAGCGAGCACGAGGTCTGCGGCTTCGGCATCCCCCGGCCGTTGCCCGCGTCGACGACCTCGACGAGGCACTGACGGCAGGCGGCGACCGGGTCGAGCAGCGGGTGGTCGCAGAACCGCGGGATCTGGACGCCGATCTGCTCGGCGGCCCGGATCGCCAGGCTGTTCTTCGGCACCTTCACCTCGACGTCGTCGATGGTGACGGTGACCAGGTCGACCTTTTCGACCTGGCCCGCCGGCGGGTTGGCTTGGATCGTCATGCGGTTGCTCCAGCGGTCGCGAAGACGGTGGACGCCATCGGGTCGAACGGGCAGCCGCCGTTCGTGAAGTGCGCGAGGTAGTCGTCCTTGAAGTGCTGGATCGAGCTGGTGATCGGCGCGGTCGCGCCGTCGGCCAGCGCGCAGAACGAGCGGCCGGTGATGTTGTCGCTCAGGTCCAGCAGTTTCTCAAGGTCGCTCTCGTCGCCCTGGCCGGCTTCCAGCCGCTCCAGGATCTGCACCAGCCACCAGGTGCCCTCACGGCACGGGGTGCACTTGCCGCAGGACTCGTGCTTGTAGAACTCGGTCCAGCGCAGCGTCGCACGGACCGGGCAGACGGTCTCGTCGAAGATCTGCAGCGCCTTGGTACCGAGCAGCGAGCCGGCGCCGGAGACACCCTCGTAGTCCAGCGGAATGTCGAGGTGATCAGCGGTCAGCAACGGCGTCGAGGACCCACCAGGGGTCCAGAACTTCAGCTCGTGGCCCTCGCGGATCCCGCCGGCCAGGTCGAGCAGCTGCCGCAGCGTGATGCCCATCGGCGCCTCGTACTGACCCGGCCGGGTGACGTGGCCGGACAGCGAGTAGATCGTCGGGCCCTTGGACTTCTCGGTACCCATCGAGCCGAACCAGTCGGCGCCGTTGTTGATGATCGAGGGAACGGATGCGATCGACTCGACGTTGTTGATGACAGTGGGGCAGCCGTACAGGCCGGCCACCGCGGGGAACGGAGGACGCAGCCGGGGTTGACCACGACGACCTTCCAGCGAGTCGAGCAGCGCGGTCTCTTCACCGCAGATGTACGCGCCGGCGCCGGCGTGCACGATCACGTCGATGTCGTAGCCGGTGCCGAGCACGTTGGTGCCGATGAAGCCGGCTTCCTTCGCCTCGGCGACCGCCTGCTGCAGCCGGCGGACGACGTGCAGCACCTCACCGCGGACGTAGATGAACGCGGTGTTCGCGTTGATCGCGTACGCGGAGATGATGACGCCCTCGACCAGCGTGTGCGGCGAGGCGAGCATCAGCGGGATGTCCTTGCAGGTGCCCGGCTCGGACTCGTCGGCGTTCACCACCAGGTACTTCGGCTTCGGGTTGTCCTGCGGGATGAAGGACCACTTCATGCCCGTCGGGAAGCCCGCGCCACCACGGCCGCGCAGACCGGAGTCCTTGACCGCGGTGACCACGTCGGCCGGCTGCATCCGCAGCGCGGTGCGCAACGCGTCGTACCCGCCGGAACGCTGGTACGAGGCCAGCTGCCAGGCGCGGATCTGGTCCCAGTTGTCGGACAGCACTGGAGTGAGCACGGTCAGTCCTCCTTGCGGCTGTCGTCGGTGTGCACAGCCTGGGATTCCTTGCCCGGCTGGTCTTCCGGACGCGGACCGGCAGCGGCTTCCGGCGAGACGCTGGCCTCAGCGGCGCGCCCGTTGCTGCTGCGGGAGTGGCTGCCTTCCGGCGCCGTCCAGTTGCGCTCACGGGCCAGCCGGAGGCCGGCCAGGGTGGCCTTGCCGCCGGTCGGGCCCTCGTCGGCACGGCCGTCGGGGAAGCCGGCCAGCACGCGCTCGGCTTCCTTCCAGGTGCAGATCGTGGCGCCCCGCGGCGACTTGACCTCGGTGCCCTCGCGCAGGTCGTCGACGAGCTGGGTCGCCGACTCCGGCGTCATGTCGTCGAAGAACTCCCAGTTCACCATCATCACCGGCGCGTAGTCGCAGGCGGCGTTGCACTCGAGGTGCTCGAGGGTGATCTTGCCGTCCTCGGTGGTCTCGTCGTTGCCGACGTCCAGGTGCTGCTTGAGGCGCTCGAAGATCAGGTCGCCACCCATCACCGCGCAGAGCGTGTTGGTGCAGACGCCGACGTGGTAGTCACCGACCGGGCGGCGCTTGTACATCGTGTAGAAGGTCGCCACCGCCGACACCTCGGCGCCGGTCAGCCCGAGCACGTGGGCGCAGGCCTCGATGCCCTCGGGGGTGATCCGGCCCTCGACCGACTGCACCAGGTGCAGCATCGGCAGCAGGGCCGAGCGGCCGACCGGGTACCGGGCGGCCAGCTCGCGCATCTCGGCGATCGTGGTGTCACCGATCTTCGTCTCGCCTGTGCTGTAGGGAACGGTTGTGTCAGCCATCTATCGGTCCACTCCACCCATCACCGGGTCAAGGCTGGCGACGGCGACGATCACGTCGGCGACCTGTGAGCCCTCGCACAGGATCGGCATCGCCTGCAGGTTTGCGAACGACGGGTCGCGGAAGTGCGCCCGGTACGGCTTGGTGCCGCCGTCGGAGACCAGGTGACAGCCCAGCTCGCCACGCGGCGACTCGATCGCCACGTAGGCCTGCCCGGCCGGGACCCGGAAGCCCTCGGTGACGAGTTTGAAGTGATGGATCAGGGCTTCCATCGACTCGCCCATGATGTGCTTGATGTGGTCGAGCGAGTTGCCCATCCCGTCGTTGCCGACGGCCAGCTGGCTCGGCCAGCCGATCTTCTTGTCCTGCACCATCACCGGCTCGCCCTCCATCTTGGCCAGGCGGTCGGCGCACTGCTCGACGATCTTCAGCGACTCCCACATCTCCTGCAGCCGCACCCGGAACCGGCCGTACGAGTCGGCGGTGTCCCAGGTCGGTACGTCGAAGTCGTAGGTCTCGTAGCCGCAGTACGGCTGGGTCTTGCGCAGGTCCAGGCCGTACCCGGTCGCGCGCAGCGGCGGGCCGGAGATGCCGAGCGCCATGCACCCGGTCAGGTCCAGGTAGCCGACGTTGCCCAGCCGGGCCTTGAAGATCGGGTTCGCGTTGCACAGCTCGGCGTACTCGGGCAGGTGCTTGTTCATCCAGGTGATGTACTCCCGGATCTTGTCCAGCGCGCCGGCCGGCAGGTCCTGGGCGACACCGCCGGGCCGGATGAACGCGTGGTTCATCCGCAGGCCGGTGATCAGCTCGAACAGGTCGAGCGTCATCTCCCGCTCGCGGAAGCCGATCGTCATCACCGTGAGGGCGCCGATCTCCATCCCGCCCGTGGCGATGCAGACCAGGTGGCTGCTGATGCGGTTCAGCTCCATCAGGAGCACCCGCATCACGTTGGCCTTCTCCGGGATCTGGTCCTCGATGCCGAGCAGCCGCTCGACCGCCAGGCAGTACGCCGTCTCGTTGTAGAACGGCGACAGGTAGTCCATCCGGGTGCAGAACGTGACGCCCTGCGTCCAGGAGCGGAACTCCATGTTCTTCTCGATACCGGTGTGCAGGTAACCGATGCCGCAGCGGGCCTCGGTCACGTTCTCACCCTCGATCTCGAGGATCAGCCGGAGCACGCCGTGGGTGGACGGGTGCTGCGGGCCCATGTTCACGACGATGCGCTCTTCGGGCTCGTCGCCGAGGCCGGAGACGACCGAGTCCCAGTCCTGACCGGTGACGGTGAAGACCTTGCCCTCGGTGGTGTCCCGGGTGGTGGCGTAGGGGTCTGTAGTGGTCATCAGTTGTACGACCTCCGCGTGTCGGGCGGCGGGATGACGGCGCCCTTGTACTCGACGTCGATACCGCCGAGCGGGTAGTCCTTGCGTTGCGGGTGGCCCGGCCAGTCGTCGGGCATCTGGATCCGGGTCAGCGCCGGGTGTCCGTCGAAGATGATGCCGAAGAAGTCCCAGGTCTCGCGCTCGTGCCAGTCGTTGGCCGGGTAGACCGAGACGACGGACGGGATGTGCGGGTCGGCCTCGGAGCAGGACACCTCGAGCCGGATCCGCCGGTTGTGCGTGATCGAGAGCAGGTGGTAGACCGCGTGCAGCTCGCGCCCGGTCTCGTGCGGGTAGTGCACGCCGGAGACGCCGGAGCAGAACTCGAACCGCAGCGCCTCGTCGTCGCGCAGGTGCTGGGCGACCTCGACCAGCCGCTCGCGGGCGATGTGCAGGGTCAGCTCGTTGTGCTGGACGACGACCTTCTCGATCGCGCCGTCGCCGACCAGGCTCTCCAGCTTCTCGGTCGCGCCGTCGAACCAGCTGCCGTAGGGCTTGGCCGATCCGCCGGGCAGCGCGACCTGGCGCTGCAGCCCGCCGAAGCCGGAGGTGTCACCGGTACCGCGGACGCCGAACATGCCCTCGCGCTGGTCGATGACCTCGGCGCCCGGCGTCTGCGCGTCCGCACCCGGCTGAGTCGCCGGAAGGTTCTCTGGTTGGGTGTCGCTCACCTGAGCAGGCCCTTCAGTTCAAGGGTGGGGGAAGCGGCCAGGGCGGCAGTCTCCTGCTCGGCCTGCAGCGCCTTCTTGTTCGCGCCGAGCTTGCCGTTCTGGATGTCCTCGTGCAGCTTGAGGAACGCGTCCAGCAGCATCTCCGGCCGCGGCGGGCAGCCGGGCAGGTACATGTCGACCGGGACCACGTGGTCGACGCCCTGGACGATCGCGTAGTTGTTGAACATGCCGCCCGACGAGGCGCAGACACCCATCGCCAGCACCCACTTCGGGTTCGGCATCTGGTCGTAGATCTGGCGCAGCACGGGAGCCATCTTCTGGCTCACCCGGCCGGCCACGATCATCAGGTCGGCCTGGCGCGGCGAAGCGCGGAAGACCTCCATGCCGAACCGGGCGGCGTCGTAGCGCGGCGCTCCGGTCGTCATCATCTCGATCGCGCAGCAGGCCAGCCCGAAGGTTGCCGGCCACAACGAAGCCTTCCGCATGTAGCCGGACAGGCCCTCGATCGTGGTCAGCAGTACGCCGGCCGGAAGCTGTTCTTCAACACCCATAGGTCAGTCCCACTCCAGTCCGCCGCGGCGCCAGACGTAGGCGTACGCGACGAAGACGGTAACGATGAAGATGACCATCTCGACCAACCCGAACAGCGCCATCTGGTCGAAGGCGACGGCCCAGGGGTAGAGGAAGATGATCTCGATGTCGAACACGATGAAGAGCATCGCGGTGATGTAGTACTTCACCGGGAAACGCCCACCACCGACCGGTTGCGGCGTCGGCTCGATGCCGCACTCGTACGAGTCGAGCTTGGCCCGGTTGTAGCGCTTCGGGCCGACCAGCGCGCTGGTCACCAAGGTGCCCGCCACGAAGATCGTCGCGAGCACACCGAGGATGAGGATCGGTACGTAAGGGTGCATCTTGGCGCTGCTCCCTCCTTACTTGCGTCCGGTACTGCGTGGGTCGGTCGTGTTCGTAGTGCCGTACTGCCTGTTGCGGTGCAGCACTGTGTTACCAGTACCGCTGTGTCTCACGTCACGCGCCCCGCCGATCAGGCGGCGGGAGCCACCTTGGTGAGACCGTTGATGATCTTGTCCATCACGTCGCCGTCGCGCGGATCCGTGAGGTTGGCAAGGAGTTTCAGGGTGAACTTCATCAAGGTGGTGCGCGGCAGACCGTACTTGGTGCACAGCCGCATCACCTCCGGGTTTCCGATCAGCTTCACGAACACCCGGCCGAGCGTGTAGTAGCCGCCGTACTCCTGCTTCAGCGCCTTCGGGTACGCCGAGAGCGCCCGCTCGCGCTGGTTCGGTTGCCGGCGCAGAGCCTGCGCCGCGACCTCGGCCGCGAACGCGCCGGACTCCATCGCGTACGGGATGCCCTCGCCGTTGAACGGGTTCACCATCCCGCCCGCGTCGCCGAGCAGCATCAGGCCGCGGGTGTAGTGCGGCTGCCGGTTGAAGCCCATCGGCAGCGCCGCCCCGCGGATCGGGATGGTCTGGAACTCGTCGCGGAACTGCCACTCGTCGGGCGTGTTCTTCAGCCACTGCTTGAGCAGGTCCGCGTAGTCGACCTTGCCGAACGCGTCGGAGGTGTTCAGGATGCCGAGCCCGACGTTGACGGTGCCGTCGCCCATCCCGAAGATCCAGCCGTAGCCCGGCAGCAGGCTGCGCTGACCCGGGTTCTTCGGGTCGTCGGTCCACAGCTCCAGCCAGGACTCGAGGTAGTCGTCGTCGTGCCGCGGGCTGGTGAAGTACGTCCGGACCGCGACGCCCATCGGCCGGTCGTCACGCTTGTGCAGGCCCATCGAGACGCTCAGCCGCGACGAGTTGCCGTCGGCGGCCATCACCAGCGGGGCGCGGAACTCGAGGTCCTCGCCGGCCCGGCGGCCGTTGTCGTCGACCGGCTTGGCGGTGACGCCGACGATGAAGCCCTGGTCGTCCAGGATCGGCGCGGTCACGTTGGTCCGCTCGCGCAACTGGGCGCCGGCCTTGACGGCCTGACGGGCCAGCATGTCGTCGAAGTCCATCCGGTTGCGGGTCAGCCCGTAGTTCGGGTGGCTGGCCAGGTCCGGCCAGTCGAGCTGCAGCTCGTGCCCGGCGCCGCGGATCCGCAGGCCGTAGTTCTTGATCCAGCCGGCCTCGGGCGAGATGTCGATGCCCATGTTGATCAGCTGCTTGGTCCCGCGGGGCGTGAGGCCGTCGCCGCACACCTTCTCGCGCGGGAACGCGGTCTTCTCGAGCAGCAGCACGTCGAGGCCCGCGTTCGCGAGATGGTACGCCGCTGCCGAGCCTGCGGGCCCGGCGCCGACGACGATCACATCAGCGGTCTCGGCCTGCTGCCTGCTAGGCACGCTCTGGCTCATCTCATCCCGGCCTGGTGGAGGGCTGTGTCACTCGTGAAGGGATTCACGAGGCCTGGTCATCCGACAGTCTAGGACTGCCTGACTTGGACACGAAACCGGCCCGGAACCCCTTGCCTGCAACCGATTTATGCGCTCTTTTCGTTGCGTAATTAGAGCGGCTTGACGGCCCGGTGGATCGCGACCAGACCACCTGTCAGGTTGCGCCACTGGACGTGGGTCCAGCCGGAGGCCGCGATCGTGTCGGCGAGCGGCGCCTGGGCCGGCCACGCCCGGACCGATTCGGCCAGGTACACGTAGGCGTCGGGGTTCGTCGAGACCGCCTTCGCGACGACCGGGACGGCCCGCATCATGTACTCCAGGTAGGCGACCCGGAACGGTTTCCAGGTCGGGTGCGAGTTCTCCAGCACCACCAGCCGGCCGCCCGGCCTGGTCACCCGGAGCATCTCGGCCAGCGCGACCGTGACGTCGTTCACGTTCCGCAGCGCCCACGAGATGGTCACCACGTCGAAGGTCTCGTCCGCGAACGGCAGCCGGAGCGCGTCGCCTGCGATCAGGTCCAGCTCGGGGTACCGGCGCTTGCCGACCCGGAGCATGCCGACCGAGAAGTCGCAGGACACCACCTCGGCGCCGGCCTCGCGCAGCTTCACGCTCGACGCGCCGGTCCCGGCGGCCAGATCGAGGATCTTCATCCCCTTCCGGGGCGCGATCTCGGCCAGTGTCTGCGGCCGCCAGTAGGCCTTCTCCAGCCCCATCGTGGCGACCGCGTTGGTCCGGTCGTAGCCCTCGGCCACGTTGTCGAACATCGCGGCCACTGCTTCGGGTTGTTTGCTGAGATCCGCCCTGGTCACCTGTCTAGTTGATCACGGCCGCGACAGGCACCGAAATTCGCCGGTTACGAGAGCGGCCTACGCTTGCCTCTCGTGAGCGAATCTCCATTGAGCCGGCCGGCCATCGCGACCCGGGGCCGGGAAGCGAGCGAGGAGTGCAACCGTGAGCCTGTCTGACCCGCTCCAACCCGGCGCGGTGCCGGCTCCGCAGCTGGTGGTTCGCAGCCAGCGCGTCGAGGGTGTGGCCGCCGCGCTGATGGACCACCTGCCGCAGACCGGCGGGCTGGCCTGGGTACGCCGTGGCGATGGGCACGTCGGCTGGGGCGTCGCCGCCCGGCTGGACGTTGCCGGCAGCAATCGGTTCGCGGAGGCCCAGGCCTGGTGGAAGGAGCTCACCGCCAACGCGGTGGTGCGCGACGAGATCGGCGTACCAGGATCGGGACTGGTCTGCTTCGGCTCGTTCGGTTTCACCGACACCGACGCCAGTGAGCTGGTGGTGCCCGAGGTGATCGTCGGCCGTCGTGGCGGGATCACCTGGGTGACCACGATCTCGGGTGCGAGCTCGCTGGCCGCGCCGCCCGAGCTGACGACGTACGAGCCGGAACCGGTCGGTGCGGTCGCGTTCGCGGACGGTGCGCGCTCCGGTACGGCGTGGTCCGGCATCGTCGCCGACGCGGTGCAGCGGATCACCAACGGCGAGCTCGACAAGGTGGTGCTCGCGCGCGACCTGATCGCGATCTCCCCCAACCCGATCGACCTCCGCTGGCCGTTGCGCCGGCTGGCCTCGGCGTACCCGAACTGCTGGACGTTCTCCGTCGACGGCCTGATCGGCGCCACCCCGGAGCTGCTGGTCCGGCGCGAGAAGGGCCTGATCACCTCCCGGGTGCTGGCCGGCACCATCCGGCGTACCGGCGACGACGCGCACGATCTGGCGCTGGCCGCCTCCCTCGCCCGGTCGAGCAAGGACCTCGAGGAGCACGAGTACGCCGTCCGCTCGGTGGCCGACGCGCTGAAGCCGCACTGCAAGTCGATGAACGTGCCCGAGACCCCGTTCGTGCTGCACCTGCCGAACGTGATGCATCTCGCCTCCGACGTGGCCGGCGTGGCCGCCAACGGAGCCTCGGCGCTCGGCCTAGCCGCCGCCCTGCACCCGTCCGCGGCGATCTGCGGTACGCCGACCGATGTCGCCCGCGACGTGATCGGCGAGATCGAGGGCATGCCCCGCGGCCGGTTCAGCGGCCCGGTCGGCTGGATGGACGCGGCCGGTGACGGCGAGTGGTGCATCGCCCTGCGCTGCGGCCAGGCCGACCCCGACGACCCGACCAGGATGCGCCTGTTCGCCGGCGCCGGCATCGTCGCCGGCTCCGACCCAGAGGCCGAGCTGGCCGAGACGAACGCAAAATTGGTTCCGATGCGAGACGCTCTGGGAGATTGATCTTGAAGCTCACGAAGTACACGCATGCCTGTGTCCGGCTCGAGAAGGACGGGAAGGTGTTGCTGGTCGATCCGGGCAGTTTCACCGAGGACGCGGCCTTCGAAGGTGTGGACGCGATCCTGGTCACGCACGAGCACCAGGACCACCTCGACGTCGACCGGGTGAAGGGGCTCGACGCGCCGATCTGGACCAACGCGGGTGTCGCCGGGCAACTCGGCGAGCTGGGCGAGCGGGTCCAGATCGTTGCCGACGGCTCCGTCTTCGAGGCGGCCGGTTTCGCGGTCCGTGCCTATGGCAAGGATCACGCGATCATCCTGCCGGAGTGGGGAGTTCCGTGTGAGAACGTCGGCTTCCTGATCGAGGACGCGGTCTACCACCCGGGCGATTCGTTCACCCGTCCGGACCGCAAGGTGCACACCAACCTGGTGCCGATCTCGGGTCCGTGGTTCGCCCTGCCGCCGGCCGTCGAGTACGCCCGCGCTGTCGACGCAGTCCAGACGATCGGCATCCACGACGCCCTGCTCAGCACGATCGGTCAGGGCATGATGCAGCGCTTCATCAACGCCGACGACCGGCCGTACCAGCAGCTCGAGCCGGGCACCACAGTCGAGGTCAACTGACATTTGTCACCGGTACCGGTGACAGCTTCACGCAGTACGGGGCCGCTCGGCCGCCAAGCTGATCCGTATGGACGAATCAGCGGTCATCCAGGTCGAGCGGCTCACCCGCCGGTACGCCGGCCGGCCCGGCTACGAGGCAGTGCGCGGGGTCGACTTCGCAGTACGCCGGGGTGAGCTCTTCGCGTTGCTCGGCACGAACGGGGCCGGCAAGACCTCCACGCTGGAGGTGCTCGAAGGACTCGCGCAACCGACCTCCGGCACCGTCCGGGTGCTCGGCCACGACCCGTACCGGGATCGGCGATTGGTCCGGTCGCGGATCGGAATCATGTTGCAGGACAGGGGTTTCGCGGCCGATCTGACCGTCGCCGAGACCACCAAGATGTGGGCCGGGACGCTCAGCACGCCGCGCCCGGTCGGCGAGATCCTCGAGCTCGTCGAGCTGACCTCGCGAGCCGGTGTCCGCGTCCGCCAACTGTCCGGCGGCGAGCGGCAACGGCTGAGCCTCGGTCTCGCGATCGCCGGCCAGCCGGATCTGCTGTTCCTCGACGAGCCGACCGCCGGTCTCGATCCGGAGAACCGGCAACGCACGTGGCAGCTGATCTCTCGGCTGCTGTCGTCGGGTACGACGGTGCTGCTGACGACGCACTATCTCGCCGAAGCCGCCGAGCTCGCCGACCGGTTGGCGATCATGCACCACGGCCGCATCGTCGGACTCGGTACGCCGGCCGAGATCGCCGGCATCCGTCCGGCCCGGATCTCGTTCCATCTCCCGGCCGACGCTCGGCTTCCTTCGCTTCCGCAGGCTGTTGCCACCGTCGACGCCGGCGGCAAGGTCTTCCTCGACACCGAGGACCTGCAGCTCACCCTCACCGCGCTGCTGGCCTGGGCAGCGCAGGCCGGTATCCAGCTGACCGAACTCACCGCCCGCCCGGCCTCGCTGGAGGAAGCCTTCCTCGCGATCGCCGCCTCGGGCCCGATCGCCGACTCGACCGAAGGAGCAGCCGCATGACCTCACTGGCCTGGTCGGAGGCTCTGCTGCTCCGCCGCAACCCGCTGGCCGTACTGGTCGCCATCGGTCTGCCGATCTTCGTCGTCCTCGGACTGCAGTCGTCGGCAGAGCTGATGTCCGTCGTCGGCCCGGACCCGGGCACGGCGATCCTCACCATGATCGCGGCCGTGTCGCTGAACCTCTTCATCTACTACAACCTGGTCAGCTCGCTGGTCGCTCGCCGCGAGGAACTCGTCCTCAAACGACTGCGCACCGGCGAAGCCACCGACCTGCAGATCCTGGCTGGTGCCGCGATCCCCGCAGTGGTCATCGCCTGGGCGCAGGCGGTGCTCGCCGCCATCGCCAGCGCGTTGCTGGTCGGGTTACCCGTACCGGTGAACCTCCTGCTGGTGGTGCTCGCCCTGTTGCTCGGCGGGGCTGTGTTCGTCCTACTCGCGGCTGCTACCACCGCCCTGACCCGCAGCGTGGAGATGGCGCAACTGACGACCCTGCCCTTCCTGATCGTTCCGCTGAACTTCAGTGGGCTGTACTTCCCGCTGTCCGAACTACCGTCGTGGCTGGACCACTTGTCACGGCTACTGCCACTGACGCCGGTGGTGGAGTTGCTGCGGCTCGGCCTGTCGGGCACCACGCCGGGTGGGAGCACAGTGAGCTTGGCGGGGTCGTTCGTACCCGCAGTACAGCCGCTGCTGGTCCTGCTGGCCTGGGTGATCGTCGGTGGGCTGGCGACCCGCCGCTGGTTCCTCTGGGAGCCCCGTCGTTGAGCAACGTGACAGGCTGACCACCATGGTTTCCGTCCCGCGCTGGTGGCTAGCGCGCAGCAGAGCCGAGCGCTTCGACATCAGCCTCCGCTGGCCGCTCTACGGCATTTGCTGTGCCGAGATCCCGATCGCCGCCCTGGCCATCTTCAGCGAGCGGCAACACCGCGTCCTGGGCGTAGTCGTCTTTCTGCTCGTCGTTGTCGCGCACACCGCGGCCAACCTCTACCTGCTTCGCGAGAGTCTCGGGCGGTACCTGCATGGAAAGCAGGTCAGCAGCCGTGCGCTGATCGGTCCGATCGCCTTGGCAGTAGCCGGGGTCCCGGCAGCGGCGCTGGCCTTCCCCAGGTTCGCTTGGATCGGCGACTCGGATCTCCGGGACGGCGTGATCCTGGTGCTGGCCGGCGGGCTGACCTTCGCACTGACGCCGATGCTGCGCTGGATGAGCCTCTTCGGGGTCATGCTCGCCGGCAGCGTTCTGACCGCGGCGTTGGCAGTTCGGGTGGAGCCGGGGTTCGCCTACCTCAGTACGGTCGCCTTCATCGCCTTCACCTGCCGCATCTCGGCCTGGACCCTCGGGCTGGGCTGGGAGATCGACCGGTCGCGGGCGGTCAGCGCTCAGCTGGCGATCGCCGAGGAGCGACTGCGGTTCGCGCGTGATCTGCACGACACGCTCGGCCACAACCTGTCCCTGGTGGCAGTACGAAGTGAGCTGGCTGCTGCACTGGCAACGCGAGGGGACGCCACCGCCGCCGACCAGATGCTCGACGTCCGCCAGATCGCCCACGACTCGCTCCGCGAGATGCGGGCCGTCGTCAGCGGCTACCGCGCCACCGACCTCGCCACTGAACTGGCCGGCGCCCAATCGGTACTCCGGTCCGCGGGCGTCAACTGCCGCATCATCGGCGACGGCTCCGCGCTGACGCCCGCAAGCCAGACGGCGCTCGGCTGGGTGGTCCGGGAAGGCACCACGAACGTCATCCAGCACAGCGACGCGACCGTCTGCAAGATCGAGCTGGACCTCAGCCCCGAGCTCACCATCCTGCGCATGGAAAACGACGGCGTCCGCACCGCCTCCTCCTCCGCTGCGTCCTCCTCCGCCGTCGACTCATCCACCACCGCTACTGCCCGCTCCACCGGCGGCGGCTCGTCCGGTACCGGTATCGCCGGTCTCCGCGAACGCCTGGGCTCCCTCGGCGGCACCCTGACCGTCGGCAGCACCCCCGGCCGCTTCATCCTCGTCGTCCAACTCCCGGCCAGCACATGATCCGCCTCCTCCTCGCCGACGACGAGAACCTCATCCGCACTGCCCTGGCCGCGCTCCTCTCCCTGGAACCCGACCTAGACGTAGTAGCCCAAGCAGCCTCCTCCGACGAGGCCCTGGCAATGGCCCGCCTCCACCACCCAGACGTAGCAGTCCTGGACCTCCAGATGCCCGGCGTAACCGGCTCCACCGCCATAGGCGGCATAGGCGTAGTCCAAGCCCTACGCACCGAACTCCCCACCTGCCACTGCCTGATCGTCACCGGCCACGGCCGCCCCGGCCATCTGAAACAAGCCCTCGCGGCAGGCGTCCGCGGCTTCCTCCCCAAGACCGTCTCCGCCCAGGTCCTGGCCGACGTCATCCGCACCATCCACACCGGCGGCCGCTACGTAGACCCCGAGCTAGCCGCCGAAGCCATCTCCGCCGGCGACAACCCCCTAACCCCCCGCGAAGCCGAAGTCCTCGAACACGCCGCGGACGGCGCCCCGATCGAACAGATAGCCCGCCGCGCCTCCCTCTCCCCCGGCACAGTCCGCAACTACCTCTCCTCAGCCGCCACCAAACTGAACACCACCAACCGCCACGAATCAGTCCGGGTAGCCCGCACCCACGGCTGGATCTAGCTTCGAGCACAAAGTCGCCTCAGAGCCTGGATCGGTGAGGAACCGGGCCGCCACGCATACACAACCCCCGCGAACCACCGCGGCGCGCCGGGGTAAGCGGTTGCCTGCCGGTATTAGGTATGCACCGCCGTCCACTAGTTGCCGCTAGCAACCACTCTTGAGACTCCACGTCGAGGGTGAGGCCCACCTGAACAGCACCGGCTTCAGCTGAGTTCGTAGACGACGAAGTCGTTCACGGGCCGGTAGCCGATGGCGGCGTAGATCTTGTTGGACGTGGGGTTGGCGAGATCGGTATTCAGGCAAACCTCGGAGCCCGTGGCTCGGAGGACCTGGGTGACGTGGGCGGTGAGAGCGCTGGCGTACCCGTGGCCGCGGGCGGAGGGAGGGGTATAGACGGGGCCCACCCGGGTTGAGTTGAAGAGGGTCTGCTGGTGGCCGACGACGCTGACCACGCGGCCTCCGTCTTCCCAGAGCCATAGTCGGCCGCGTTCGATCCTGGTACGAACCCAGCGCTCCTGCTCGTCGGGTGACAGGGGATGTCCGAGCTCGATTCCGTAGGCGACCAGCAGAGGCACAACAGTCTCCGCATCCGCCGCAACCGCCTGGCGGGCGGTGCCTTCCGCGTGCTGTTCGACGAAGGTGCCGAGCTTGTGCAGCCGCATGCCGGTTGTCCGGCGGAAGGTTCTGCCGGCGTGCGCGGCAAGCAGTTCAGCCAGCAGGAGGGCGGCGCTCGCAGTACCGGCGATGACGTCTGGGTTGGGTGCTTGGGCGGCGCAGGTGTCGGCGATCGCCGGGACCAAGGCATCAGGTAATGCGCCGAGTTGGATGCCGCGGAGTGCGGTGCAGAAGGCGGCGCCCAGCACCGCGTCCGTGTCGTCGTGGATCGACAGGAACACCGGCGGCGCGGGGTCGTGCAGGATGCCGTTGATGCGATCCTCGGTGTTGCTGAGGATGTAGGAGTTGAGGACCGGATCGCGTTGCAGGAAAGGGTAAACGGTCGCCTTGAACTCCGCCGGGTCGGCGGTTACGCGGACCTTCATGGGGTGAAGATCAAGTCGACGAAGTCGGTGACGGGGAGGTAGCCGAGTTGGGCGTAGATTTTGTTGGAGGTGGGGTTGGCGAGATCGGTGTAGAGGCAGGGTTTGATGCCTTGGGCAAGGAGTTTGGCGGTGACCTCGCCGGTGAGGGCGCCGGCGTAGCCGTGGCGGCGGTGGGTGGGTGGGGTGTAGACGGGGCCGACGCGGCTGACGCCGAAGACGGGGGTGCGGTGGGCGGCCATGCATACCGGTTCGTCGTCGGCTTCCCAGAACCAGAGAGTGCCTTGCGCGAGTTTGTGTTCGGCCCAGTCGGGTTCCAGGAAGGGGGCCTCCTCGGGGAAGCCGTCGAGCATCCACTCGTGGGCGAGTTGGATGTCGGTCTCGCGCATCGGACGGATGGCGCCGGGGGCCGTCAGTGGGGTGAGCGTCTCGAGTTGGTGCAGTCGGGTGCCCGCTGACTCCGTCCAAGGTGCACGGTCTGCGCCGGACAGCTCCGCCCAGCGTTGGCCGAAGGCGGTGACGGCGGCGCGGTCGCCGGCGACGCCGCCGAGTCCGGGGAGCACCTCGAAGTACGCCTCGGCTACTTCGGCCGCGAGGTCCGCTCGGAGGGCGCCGACGTAGACGCGCCGGCCGGGAGTCCGCATCGCGGCGCCGGTCACCTCGCCGGTGTCGTCGTCGTGGACGGAGACGAAGTACGAGGGCTCGGGCTCGTACTGATTGGCGGCACGGTCGGCCACGTTGCTCAGGATGAGGGTGTGCCGGACCGGATCGCGGGTCAGGAACGGGAAGACGGTCGCCTGGAAGTCTGCCGGATCGGTGGTCAGCCGCGTGCTCATGCCCAGTCACCCTACGGGCAGCAACGGACACGGGCAGGTGAATTTACACTGCGATCATGTCCACCACGCGATTGCTCCTGCTCGGGGTCGTCCGGATCTTCCAGCCCGCGTACGGGTACCAGCTGCGCCGCGAGCTGATGACCTGGCAGGTGGAGCACTGGGCGAACATCAACCCCGGCTCGATCTACACCGGGCTGCGCACGCTGGCCAAGCACGGCTACCTGATGGAGCTGGAGGAAGGCGCCGGGCACAAACCCGGCAGGACGTCGTACAAGCTGACCAACGACGGCGAGTCGGAGTACTTCTCGCTGCTGCGATCGGCGCTCTGGACGGTCAACG
Source organism: Kribbella koreensis (assembly GCF_039525325.1). Taxonomy (NCBI): domain Bacteria; kingdom Bacillati; phylum Actinomycetota; class Actinomycetes; order Propionibacteriales; family Kribbellaceae; genus Kribbella; species Kribbella koreensis. The sequence continues at coordinate 527,684 of NZ_BAAAHK010000013.1, read as the reverse complement.
GCTTCCAGCCCGGCCAGATGCAGGCCGCGCTCAGTTTCCTCTGGTCGCTGCGTCGCGACGAGGTGCTGGCCGCCCTGGAGTCCCGCATCGTGCAGCTGGAGCAACTCGAGAAGGCCGAGCCGTTCTCCGAGCGCCAGATCGCCGAAGACCCCGGTACGCCGAACCACGTGGTCGAGATGTTCCGTATCTCCAGCGCCCGCGACCGGGGCGAGCTGGAGTGGACGCGCGGCTTCCGCCAGCGGGTGGCCGACGGGGAGTACTCGTTCGCCGGCGAGCCGCCGAGCTGGGAGCCGCCTCCCGGGCTCACGACCCATTGGGGCACCATCCCCGACCCGCCCGGCTGAGCCAGGTTTCAGATTTAATCAACATTGACTATTCAATGTTGATTGTTCGACACTGTCCGCATGATGATCGAAGCTCGCGGACTCGTCCGCACCTTCAAGACCAAGCGCGGGCCGGTGCAGGCCGTGCAGGGGGTAGACCTGGATGTCGCCGACGGGGAGATCGTCGGCTTCCTCGGCCCGAACGGGGCCGGCAAGACCACCACGATGCGGATGCTGGCGACCCTGATCACGCCGACCAGCGGGACCGCGACCGTGGCCGGCTGCGACCTGGCCAAGGATCCGGTCGGTGTCCGCCGGCGGATCGGGTATGTCCCGCAGAGCGGCTCGACGCTGCCCGAAGCGATCGCCGGCGACGAGGTCGTCGACCACGCCCGGCTGTACGGCGTGAGCAAGAAGAAGGCAGCCGCCGACGGCCAGGCGCTGTTCGACGAGCTGGACCTGCCGGGCCTGTGGCGGCGGCAGTGCAAGACCTTGTCGGGCGGCCAGCGGCGCCGGCTCGACATCGTGATGGGGCTGATCCACGACCCCAAGCTGATCTTCCTGGACGAGCCGACCACCGGCCTCGACCCGCAGGCGCGGGCGAACCTGTGGGAGCACATCCGCGGCCTGCGCGACCGGGGCGCGACGATCTTCCTCACCACCCACTACCTGGACGAGGCGGACGCGCTCTGCGACCGGATCCTGGTCATCGACCACGGCAAGATCGTCGCGGCCGGCAAGCCCGAGGAGCTCAAGCAGCAGGTCTCCGGTGACGGCGTACGGCTGAGCCTGGCCGATGCCGCGCAGGCGCCTGCGGTGAGCAAGATCGTGGCGGAGCTGCCGGGTGCGGTCGCTGTCGAGACCGACGGTGATGTGGTGGGCTTCCGGATCCCCAAGGGCGGTTCGGTACTTCCGTCGCTGCTCCGCTCGATCGATGCCCAGGGCATCGAGTTGCACGGCGTCGAGGTACACCGGCCGACCCTGGACGACGTGTTCCTGACGATGACCGGCCGTTCCCTGCGCGACGAGGACACCTCCTCGGCGGATGACAAGGAGGAGGCCGCATGAAGGTCCTGACCGACACCTGGATCGTCTTCAACCGCGCGATGCGGCTGTCGCTGCGCAATCCGATGTGGTCGATCCTGATGCTGAGCCAGCCGCTGATGTACCTGTTCCTGTTCGGCCCGCTGCTCAAGCCGATCACCGCGCAGATCAGCCAGGGCGCGACCACGAACGCCTACCAGGTGTTCATCCCTGGCCTGATCGTCCAACTCGGCATGTTCGGCGCGATGTTCGTCGGCTTCGGCCTGATCGCGGAGTACCGGGCCGGCGTGATCGAGGCCGACCGGGTCACGCCGGCCTCCCGGATCGCGCTGATGGCAGGCCGCGTACTACGAGACGTCGTGGTACTCGTCGTGCAGTCGATCCTCCTGCTGCTGGCCGCGCTGCCACTGGGACTGCGCGCACCGTGGGGCGGCGTATTGCTGTCGCTGGTGATCGTCGCCCTGCTCGGCGCGACCTTCGCCTCGCTCTCGTACTCCGTAGCGCTCATCACCAAGAGCGAGGACGCCCTGGCGCCGCTGCTCAACGGCATCGCCATGCCGCTCCTGCTGCTGTCCGGCATCCTGCTGCCGATGCAGATCGGCCCGACCTGGCTGCAGCGGCTGTCCGACATCAGCCCGCTCAAGCATGTCGTCAACGGGGTCCGTGCGCTCTTCCGCGGCGACATCTCCAGCAGTGCGTCCCTGTGGGGCCTCTTCTGGGTAGTACTGCTCACTGTCGTCGGCCTGGCCGTGGGAGCCCGCACCTTCCGCAAGGAATCCGCCTGACCCCTCGTGTTCATCAGAGGGTCGTTTTAGCGAACTAGCGTCGGCGGTATGCGGGTACCGCTGGCGCTGGTTCGTGGGGTGATTGGCTCATGCGTTGTCGCCGCCGCCTCCTTGGTGACCTCGGTGGTGCCGGAGTCGTCGTGGGTGGCGTCGTTGCCGATTGCCAGTGACCTGCGGTCGACGCTGCCGGGGCGGATGACCGGGCTGGCGTTCATGGTGGCTGGGCTGGGGCTGATGGTTTGGGCCTGGCTGTCGGTCGGACGGCAAGTGCTGGCGGGGGTCCGGTACCGGTTGACGCCGTTCATCGTGTGGACGAGTGTGCCGCTGCTGCTCGGGCCGCCCCTGTTCAGCAGGGATGTCTGGAGCTATGCGGCGCAGGGCGCACTGGTCGCGGAGGGGTACGACCCCTACAGCGTCGGCCCGGGTGTGCTGTCCGGGCATGTGATCGAGGCTGTCGACCCGATGTGGATGCAGACGCCTGCGCCGTACGGTCCGATACCGCTCGCGTACGGCGGTCTCGTCGCGCGGCTGACCATGGATCCGTACGTACTCATGCTGGCGCACCGGCTGCTCGCAGTACTGGGCTTCGTACTGATCGCCTGGGCCGTGCCACGGCTCGCCACCGCCTGCCGGGTCAACCCGGCCATCGCAACCTGGCTAGTCGTCGCCAACCCGATGCTGATCGCGCACGGGTTGGGCGCGGCCCACAACGACATCCTCATGCTGGGACTGGCCTGCGCTGCCTTCGCGATAGCCCTCACTGGTCATTGGGGCACAGCTGCTGTCCTCGCCGGTATTGCTGCGGCCGTGAAGCTCCCGGGTGGGCTCGTGGTCGTCGCCATCGCCGCAGTGATGAGTCCGCTGGCTGGGCGCGCTCGCCTGCGACTGGCCAGCCTGACGATTGCGGGGGCGATCTCTGTACTGACCCTGGTGACCGTTGGCGAGCTGACCGGGGTGGGGTCGGGGTGGCTCAGTGCGCTCGATGTTCCAGGGCTGATCAAGTCGCCTTTGTCGATTTCCAACTTGATTGCGTTGGGGGCTTCCGGCGTACTGGGGTGGCTCGGCGAGGACACCGCTGCCCAGCAGGCGCTGCAGATCGTGCGGTTGCTGGCGATGCTCATCGCGATCGGGCTGATCGCGGTACTGGGGTTGCGGTCGTCGATCCACAACGCTGCTCGGGCAGTGGGGATTGCCTTGCTGGCACTGGTTCAGCTGGGGCCGACTGCGCACGACTGGTACTTCATCTGGTGCCTACCGTTCCTGGCGGTGGCCCGCCCCGGCCGCAAGCTCGCCACTGCCTTGATAGGCGTCAGCATCGTCCTGACGATCGCCTCGCCGCTCAACTCCTCACTGCGCGGCGCAGTCATCCCCATCCTGGTCACCACGGCCTTGGTACTAGTCGTAGTCGGCTGTCTACTCGGCCGACTCCGCACCCTCCAGCCGGCTCTCCCCACACGAACCAAAGTTGCAGCTACAACTGGCTGACTGCCTGGTGTAGGTCAGCATGTAGCTCTCGATGAGCCGAGCGATCCACTCTGACCTCTACAACGTCGATGCCGGCCACCGTGCGAGCCAGTACCTCCCGCAACTCGTCTGCTGTCTCCACTAGTTGGTGTGGCGTACCGGTGGCGGCGCAGAGCGCTGCGAGGTCGACGTCATGCGGCGTACCGAAGACGCGCTCGAAGTAGTCGGCGTGGTCGCCACCACCCTGCTCGAGCGTGGCGAAGATCCCACCCCCGTTGTCGTTGAGCACCACAATGCGAAGGTCGGGCCGAGGCTCAGCCGGCCCGATCACCAGCCCGTTGGAGTCATGCAGGAAAGCAAGATCCCCCACCAGCGCATGCGTCGCCCCCGCGTTGGCCAATGCGGCACCCACCGCCGTGGAGAGCGTCCCATCGATCCCCGCCAGCCCCCGGTTGGCCACCGTCCGAATCGGCACCACCGGAGCCAGATCAAGATCCCGCACCGCATTGGAAGAGGCAACAACAAGCATCCCGTCAGCCCCGACCGCTTCCCCAACCACCGCCGCAACCAGCGGCCCCGACAACCCACCGGCCGCCCCGGCCCGCCCACCGACCGGAGCAAGCACCTTGTCCATCGCAGCCCGCGCCAGCTGGTCGGCATGCAGCCACCGGTCCAGCCAGTCGGTCTGATCGGAGCCGATCACCTCAAGCCCGGTGACGACCGACGCCGCCCGATGCGCAGCATCAGGCCAGAGCCCGGTCGGCGCAACCACGATCACCTCAACGTCCGGCCGTGCAAGCAACTTGGAGATCGGCCGCGACAAGGTCGGATGCCCGAACACAATCACCCGCTCGATCTCCGCCCCGAGCGAAGCCACCGCCTCAGCCGCCGTCCCCGGCGTCGACGGTGCCGCCTGCGCGGTTGCAGCCGGAGACGTTGCTGCAAGCAACAATCGGTAGGCGGAGATGACCGCCGGGCCGGTCCTCGCCCGGCTGGAGGGTTCAGCGAACAGCGGCCAGTTGCCGGCCTCGGCCGCCAACCTCGCCGCCTGGGAGGCGCCGTCGCCTGCGACCACAACCGTCTTGGGGCCGGGGGCTACGGCGGAGGGCTGCGCGCCCGTCGCGTGCACACTCGTCCAGGGGCCGGTGGTGCGGCCGTCGAGGGGTTCGGGCCAGTCGCCGTCGTCGGTGGGGACCAGCGGCTCGACTAGTGGGCAGTTGAGCTGGACCGGGCCTGGGTCGGCGGTGCGGGCGCCGACGGCTGCCGAGACGGCGCGGGCGATCGACGAGCGCCAGTAGGCGACCTGCCCGAGCTGCTTGCTCGGCGTACCGAGTTCATGGAAGAGGCGGACGGCGTCGCCAAAGACCTTGAGCTGGTCGGTCGTCTGGTTGGCACCCGTCCCCCGCAGCTCCGGCGGGCGATCTGCGCTCAACACGATCAGTGGCAGACCACTGTGGGATGCCTCGAGCACCGCGGGGTAGAGGTTGGCTACCGCAGTCCCGGAGGTCGTCAGCACCGGTACCGGCAGACCGGTGCCACGGATCAGGCCGATCGCCAGGAAGCCCGCAGTACGTTCGTCGATGCGTACGTGGAGCCGCAGACGCCCGTCGCGGTCGGCAGCGGCCAGCGCGAGAGCCAGCGGGGTGCTGCGGGACCCGGGAGCCAGTACGGCCTCACGGACCCCGGACCTGATCAGCTCGTCGACCACTACAGTCGCGAATGCCGTGGACGGGTTCATCTGGTTCCTCTCAGTGCTTCTACCCTCGCGAACCGCGCTTCCCACTTGGCTGTGGTCGCTTGGTCAGCAGTTGGCAACTCTGGAGCCGGCACGAGCCGCTTAACCGGCAGGAAGCCGTTGACCGGCAGCAGCGGCTCGTCGACGACCTCTGCCGTGAACATGGAGACAGTGGCAAGACCGCACGCGTACGGGAGCTCAGGGAGAGCCGCTGCAAGCGCAACCCCGGCAGCGATCCCGATAGAGGTCTCCAACGCGGAGGAGACGACCACTGGCAGCCCGATCTGCTCAGCGATGTCCAGACAGGCCCGGACGCCGCCGATCGGCTGCACCTTCAGTACGGCGATGTCGGCCGCCTCAAGCTTCTTGACCAGCAAGGGATCCTCGGCCCGACGGATGGACTCATCGGCAGCAACCAGTACGTCGGTACGCCGCCGTACAGCCGCCAGGTCCTCCACCGAAGCACACGGCTGCTCCACATACTCCAGGTCGAACCGCTGCAGCTCCTTCAACGCCCGCAGCGCCTCATCCACAGACCAGGCCCCATTGGCATCGATGCGCACCTGCCCGCCACCAATGGCATCGCGGACAGCCTCCACCCGCTCCAAGTCATCCCTGAGCGTCTGCCCCGGCTCAGCCACCTTCACCTTCGCCGTCCCGCACCCCGACGCCCGCACGATCGCCGCAGCCTTCTCCGGTCCGATCGCCGGCACAGTGCAGTTCACCGGTACTTCGGAACGCACCGCCGCAGGCCACCCGTCATAAGCGGCCTCGTACGCCGCCCGAAGCCAAGCCACACACGTCGCATCGTCGTAGTCCAGAAACGGCGACCACTCGGCCCACCCCGCCGGCCCCTCGAACAACATCCCCTCGCGCACCGTGATCCCGCGAAACCGGTTCTTCAACCCGATCGCATAAGTGATCACCGCACACCGTCCAGCAACCTCTGCCGATCAACCTTGCCCGAAGCAAGCATCGGCAACGCGCTCAACCCCACCACCTGCCGAGGCGCCCACGTCCGAGGCAACACCTCACCCACAAAATCCCGCAGCTCCTCGCGCCCGACCTCCCCCACCACGAACGCAACCACCCGCGAACCCCATTCACTGTCAGGAACCCCAAGCACAACAGCATCCTTGACCCCCGGATGCTCCAGCAACCGCGCCTGCACGGCAGTAACCGTCACATTCACCCCACCAGAGATGACGACATCATCCACCCGCCCCACCACCCGCAGCCGGCCATCAACCAACTCACCACGGTCCTGAGTCCGAAACCACCCGTCCCGCAGCACCTCCGCCGTCAACTCAGGCTGCAAGCGGTAGCCGGAGAAGAGCGTCGGCCCCTTGATCAGAATCCTCTGGTCGTCCAGCCGCAGCGAGGTCCCCGCCAACGGTTCGCCGGCATATACACACCCACTGCCCGTCTCTGTCATCCCGTACGACGGAATCGCGGTCACGCCCGCCTCGGCCGCCTCGGCCTTCAACCCGGCCGGCATCGCCGCCCCGCCGATCACGATCGCATCGAAGCCCCGCAGCACCTCGACATCCGTCCGCAGATACCGCGCCAACTGCGTCGGCACCATCGCCGTGTAGCGCCGCTCCCCCGTCATCGCCGAGGCCCCCGCCGCGAAGTCCGGGTAGTCGCTCGCGACCACTGGTGTGTAGCCGGCCAGCACTGACCGGGTGAGGACCTGCAGCCCCCCGACGAAGTACGGCTGCATCGGGAGCAGCCACTGGCCGGGGCCGCCAAGCCGCTCATGCGTGGCCGTGGCCGACGCGACCAGGGCAGCCGTCGAGAGCAAGACACCCTTCGGCTCGCCCGAGGACCCGGAGGTCGCCAGCACCACGCCGACCCCGGAAGACTCGAGGGGCTCGTCCGGTACCACCGCCTGGCCGACGCGCGCCGCAGCGGCCGGATCGCCCGGCAACGGGGCGAACGCAGTACCGGTACCGTCCAGCAAGGCGGTCAGTGCCGACAGGACGGCATCCGGGGTGCCAGGGACCAGGCGCAACGTAGACATGTCCCTCCGAGCGTACGGCGCACCCCGCGCGACCCCGCGTCCCGTACCGGCTGCAAGCCCTTACCGACCGGCTGACAGAATCGTTTGCCATGGCCACCCCTGCCCAGTGGATCGAAGGCGCTCGCCCTCGCACCCTGCCCGCCGCGATCGCTCCCGTGCTCGTCGGTACCGGCGCAGCCGCCTACCTCGATGCTTTCGTCTGGTGGAAGGCCCTGCTCGCACTCGGCGTCGCCCTGATGCTCCAGATCGGCGTCAACTACGCCAACGACTACAGCGACGGCATCCGCGGCACCGACGAGAACCGGGTCGGCCCGCTCCGCCTAGTAGGTGCCAAGGTCGCCACCCCGCAGCAGGTGAAGACCGTAGCGTTCACCTGCTTCGGCATCGGCGCAGCACTCGGCCTGGTACTAGCCATCACCACCACCTGGTGGCTACTGGTCCCAGGAGCCGCATCCATCCTCGGCGCCTGGTTCTACACCGGCGGCAAGAAGCCCTACGGCTACCGCGCCCTCGGCGAGATCAGCGTCTTCCTGTTCTTCGGCCTGGTCGCAGTACTCGGCACGACCTACGTCCAAGCCGAAAAGCTCCACTGGACCGCAGTAGCCGGCGCAGTAGCCATCGGCAGCATCGCCTGCGCACTCCTGGTCGCCAACAACCTCCGCGACATCCCCACCGACTCAGTAACGGGCAAGCGCACCCTGGCCGTAGTACTGGGTGCAGCCAACTCAAGACGCCTGTACGCCGCCCTGATCGCCCTAGCCTTCATCCTGGCAGCCGTCTCAGCCGTGGCAACCCCCTGGACTCTCCTAGCCCTGGTTGCCCTGCCCCTGGCCGCCAAGGCCGCCAAAACGGTCCTAAGCGACGCAGTAGGCCCCGCACTCATCCCCGTGCTCCAGGGCACCGGCCTCACCGAACTGGTCTACGCCATCGGCCTGACCGTCGGCCTCTTCCTGGGCAACTAGCGCACAGGCTCCCGCCACCGCCCAGTCTGAGCAAACCCCTCCAGCGTCTCGGTGTACGGCGCCAGATCGATCCCACTGCGCTTCAGCCAGTCGTCGTCGTAGTAGGTGTCGCCATACAGCCCGCCGCTGTCGCACAGCAACGTCACGATGCTCCCCTGTACGCCGGTACGCCGCATCTCCGCCGCCAGCCGCAACGACCCCCACAGGTTGGTACCGGTAGATCCGCCCACCAACCGCCCGGTCACGGCCGAGCAGAACCGCATCGCCGCGATCGAAGCAGCATCCGGCACCGCGATCATCCGGTCGACCACCCCGAGCACGAACGACGGCTCGACCCGCGGCCGCCCGATCCCCTCGATCCGCGACGGCCGCCCGGTGGCGAAGTCACCGTCCAGCGACTCGAAGGCCGGGAAGAAGGCCGAGTTCTCCGGGTCGACCACCGCGACGGACGTCTCGTGCCGCTGGTACCGGACGTACCGGCCGATCGTCGCCGACGTGCCGCCGGTCCCCGCGCCGACCACGATCCAGGTCGGGACCGGGTGCTGCTCGAGCGAGAGCTGGTTGAAGATCGACTCGGCGATGTTGTTGTTGCCCCGCCAGTCGGTCGCCCGCTCGGCGTAGGTGAACTGGTCCATGTAGTGGCCGCCGGTCTCCTCGGCCAGCCGCTTGGCCTCGCCGTAGATCTGCCCGGAGCGCTCGACGAAGTGGCAGCGGCCGCCGTAGAACTCGATCAGCCCGATCTTCTCCGGGCTGGTCGAGGCCGGCATCACCGCGATGAACGGCAGCCCGAGCAGCCGGGCGAAGTACGCCTCGCTGACCGCTGTCGAGCCGCTGGACGCCTCGATCACCGTGGTGCCCTCGCCGATCCACCCGTTGCAGAGCGCGTACAGGAACAGCGACCGGGCCAGCCGGTGCTTGAGCGAGCCGGTCGGATGGACCGACTCGTCCTTCAGGTACAGGTCGACCCCGACCGAGGCCGGCATCGGGAAGGCGTGCAGGTGGGTGTCGGCACTGCGGTTGGCATCGGCCTCGACGAGCCGGATCGCCTCGGAGACCCAGGCCCGAGCCTTGTCGTCGCGCCGATCAACCTCCCGAGACGGCATTGGACGGTTGCTACTCATCTGGTCAGGCTAGGACAGTACCGACAGTTTAGGTATTCCTACTCTCTGCAACCGGACCCCGAAGCGAGCTAGGTTGGTGGTCTACGCCGACCCGTGGGGGATTGATGAGTGAGAACGAAGAGCGGCCGACCCGGCCGCGGGTGACTCTGACCGACATCAGCTCGCGGGCCTGGGAGCACCCCGCCGACCGCGGCGCGCTGGTCGCGCTGCGGCAGCTGAAGGGCTTCGACTTCATCCTGCGGAAGATGTCCGGGCTGATCAACGAGCGGGCCTTCCGGCTGCAGTTCCTCGGTTCGGCGATCCGGGTCGACGAGCGTCAGTTCCCCAAGATCCACACCCTGTACACCGAGGCCGCGACGACGCTCGACGTCCGTCAGCTGCCCGAGCTGTACGTCACCAACAGCCCGGTGTGGAACGCGGTCACGATCGGCATGGACAAGCCGTTCATCGTGCTCAACAGCGCGCTGATCCAGGGCCTCGACGACGAGGAGACCCGGTTCATCCTCGGCCACGAACTCGGCCACGCGCAGAGCGGGCACGCCCTGTACCAGTCGCTGCTGCTCTGGTTGATGCGGCTCACGGGCGCCGTCAACTGGATGCCGATCGGCGCCTTCGGGTTGCGGGCGATCATCGCTGCACTGCACGAGTGGTCCCGCAAGGCGGAGCTGTCCGGCGACCGGGCCGGCCTGCTCGCAGTACAGGACCCGGCGGCAGCGCTGCGGGTGCAGATGAAGCTCGCCAGCGGTGGCCAGCTCGACCAGCTCGACACCACCGCGTTCCTGGCCCAGGGCACGGAGTACGAGAGCTCCGGCGACCTGCGCGACAGCGTGCTCAAGCTGCTGCTGCTCGAGGCGCAGTCGCACCCGCTGGCCGTCATCCGCGCGCACGAGCTGCGCCGCTGGGTGGACGAGGGCGAGTACACCTCGATCGTCTCCGGCACCTACCCGAAGCGGCAGGAGGACGGCGACGCCTCGATGACGCAGGAGGCGAAGAACGCCGCCAAGTCGTACTCCGACTCCTTCGCCCGCTCCCAGGACCCGCTGGCCAAGCTGCTGCGCGACATGGGCGACGGCCTCGGCGGCGTCCGCGACTGGGTCTCCTCGAAGTTCCAGCCCCCGCGGTCTTAGTCATTTGAGCACGACCCCGTCAGCGCGAGAGGCTGGCGGGGTGATCGAACTCCGCGAACTCACCACAGACGACTGGCAGCTCTGGCGTGAGCTGCGCCTGGCCGCCCTCGAGGAAGCCCCCTACGCCTTCGGCTCGCAGCTGGCCGACTGGGTCGACGCCGAGGAAGAGCGCTGGCGCGCCCGGCTCGACCTCCCCGGCTCCCGCAACTTCGTCGCGGTCCTCGACGGTACGCCGGTAGGCATGGCCAGCGGCGTCCGCACCGACGAGAACGGCGTCGTCGAGCTGATCTCGATGTGGATCGCGCCGACCGGCCGTGGCCGCGGCATCGGCGACCAGCTGATGGCCAAGGTCGAGCAATGGGCCCGCGACCAGGCCGCCGCCCACACCCTCCAGCTGTCCGTTGCTGATGGCAACGACAAGGCCCACGCGCTCTACCTGCGCAGCGGTTTCGCCGACACCGACATCGAGGGCGAACTGATGCCCGACGGCGTCCACCACGAAGTCGTGATGCGCAAACCGCTCTAGCCGGGCATGACGAAAGGCCGCCTCCCCCTCCGGAAGACGGCCCTTCGCGTACTACGGTGACGTCAGCCGACGTGGACCGGCTTGCCGTCGTTGGCCAGGTCCTGGTGCTTGACCGAGAGACCGACCAGGGTGAACAACGCGGCACCGACGAACATGATCGCCGACACCATGAACGCGGTGGTGAAACCGTGCGTGGTGGCGACGGCCTCGGCCTGCTTGGCCAGTACGCCGGCCTGATCCGGTGCGGCCTGCGATGCCTTGGCCAGCCCCGGCGCGAGCTCGGTGAACTTGTCCTTGATCGCGTTGGTGGAGACCGTGCCCAGCAGCGCCAGGCCGACCGCACCACCGATCTGCTGGACCGTGTTCAGGACCGCGGATCCGACCCCGGAGTCCTCGTCCGCGACCCCACTGACCGCGGTCAGCGTGAGCGGTACGAAGATCAGGCCCATCCCGAAGGACAGCAGCAGGATGTACGGCAGCAGGTGAGCGGCGTAGCTGGAGCCCACCTCGAGCTGGGTGAAGCCGAACATGCCGCCCGCGGCGATCGCTGCACCGGCACCGGAGATCCAGCGCGGGTCCATCCGGGCGATCAGCGTGGAGGCGAGCTGGGCCGCGACCACGATGCCGAAGCTGAACGGCAGGAAGGCGAAGCCGGTCTTCAGCGCGCTGTAGCCGAGCACGTTCTGGATGAAGATGCCGAGGAAGTAGAACATCGAGAACAGCGCCGCGCCGACGATCAGCATCACGAAGAAGCTGATCCCACGGGTCCGGTTCGCGAGGATCCGGAACGGCATCAGCGCGTGCCGCGAGCGGGCCTCGATCAGCAGGAAGACACCGATCAGGGCGACGCCGCCGATGATGAACGCGAGGGTGGCGCTGTTGCCCCAGCCCTTGCTGCCGGCGTGGGTCAGACCGTAGACCAGCGAGGTCAGACCGATGGTGCCGGTGATCGCGCCGGGCAGGTCGAACTTGCCGTGCTGACGCGCCGACTCACCGAGGTACCGGATCGCCAGGACCGCGACGATCAGGCCGATCGGGGTGTTGATGAAGAAGGTCCAGCGCCACGACGCCTCGGTCAGCAGACCACCGAGAATCAGGCCGACGGCGGCACCCGCGCCGGACATGGCGGCGTACACGGCCATCGCGCGGTTGCGCTCCTTGCCGGCCGGGAAGGTGGTGGTGATCAGGGCGAGCGCGTTCGGTGAGGCCGCCGCGGCACCCAGGCCCTGCAGGACCCGGCTGGCCAGCAGCAGGGTCTCGTTCTGCGCGATACCACCGAGGAACGACGCGACGCCGAACAGCACCACACCGAACATGAACACCTTGCGGCGGCCGAGGATGTCCCCGATCCGGCCACCGAGCAGCAGCAGACCACCGAAGGCGAGCGCGTACGCGTTGACGACCCACGGCAGCGAGCCGTTGGTGAAGCCGAGGTCCTTCTGGATGTGCGGGAGCGCGATGTTGACGATGGTGCCGTCGAGCACCACCATCAGCTGCGCCATGGAGATCAGCGCGAGCGCGATACCGAGATTGCGGTGGCCGTGGGTAGCCGGTTCGGCCACCGAGTCGACCGGTCGCCCCTCTGGCGGGTCGGCCTTGATGACGTCTTCAGACATGCTGCAATATCCCCTCTTGGGTGTAACTGGCTTTTAGGTCGCCGGCCGGCCCCTCACCGGCTCAGCTCACCTGCGACCCCCGCGCCGCAGGCATGATCACGTTGTCGATCACTCGGAGAATGAGGTCCTCGGTCGGCTCGATGCCGAGTACGAAGGCTTGGTGGACGACGATCGCCGGCAGCGTGACCGAGAGCAGCTCGACATCCACGTCGGGCCCGATCTCGCCCCGCTCCACAGCGCGCCGGTAGACCCCGTTGGTGATCGCGATCCGGGGCGCCAGGAACAGCTCCTGGAAGGCCCGCTTGAGATCCTCGTCGCGGTGCAGCGCGGTCATCAGACCGGCCATCACCGACATCGGCATCTCCTCGGTGAACCCGCCCTCGCCGCACGACATCGAGATCAGGTCGCCGCGCAGGCTCCCGGTGTCGACGTCCTCGGGCATCGGGCAGCCCTTGGCGCGGCTGATCGCGTCCACGACCAGCTCCGCCTTGGTCGACCATCGCCGGTACAGCGTCGCCTTGCTGGCCTTGGCGGCCGTCGCCACCGCGTCCATCGTCAGCCGGTCGTAACCCAGCTCGGCCAGCGTCGCGACCGTCGCGTCGAGGATCTCGTCCTCGCGCCCGCCCTCGACCCGCGGCCGCTGGCGCGGACCTGCATCGGCAACATCGGCCATGGTCTCTGTATCACCCTCGGTAGTCGTTTGATTGCTGATAGAACGAAACGGTTTCGTTTCATCAACTACGTTACGACTCATGTGAAGGACTGCACAAACGATTTTCTTCCGGAGGCTTCTGTGTCCTACGTCACTCTGAGTACCAGCGATCCACTGGTCTTACTCATCCCCGCCTGAACAGACGCAAACAGCCGGCCGCCATCAGGCGAGCCGGCTGTCCGATATCCGGTACTGCGAAGTCCCGTACTGCTGTCAGTCCTCGTCCTCGGCCGCCCGGGCGGCCTCCATCCGGGACGCAATCCGGCCGGCTCGCTCGTCGATCTTGGCGGCGAGCCGGTCGCGGGCGGAGCGGAGGACGAACAGGGACAGGATGGCGGTGATGAACAGGGCGAGCAGGGCCAGCGGCCAGGCGCTCAGCCAGGTGTGGAAGGCGACCCAGAGGATGCCGAAGGAGACCAGGAACAGCACCAGCCGCAGGCCGGTGTAGATGGCGAATTCCTTCATGGCTCAGACCCCGGCGTAGGAGTGCAGGCCGGACACGAGCAGGTTCACGCCGACGAAGTTGAAGATGAAGACGAACCAGCCGACGATCGCGATCGTCGCGGCCCGGCGGCCACGCCAGCCGGCCGTCGCGCGAGCGTGCAGGTACGCCGCGTAGACGACCCAGGTGACCAGCGACCAGACCTCCTTGGGGTCCCAGCCCCAGTACCGGCCCCAGGCGTACTCCGCCCAGATCGGCCCGGCCACCAGCACGCCGAAGGTCCACAGCGGGAAGGCGAACGCCAGCACCTTGTACGCCGTACCGTCCATCGCCTCGGCACTCGGCAGCCGCTTCAGCGACGCCGACATCGTCCCGCCGTCCAGCACCCGCCGCTCGGCGCGCGCCTTGACCAGGTACAGGATCGAAACCAGCCCGCCGATGGTGAACGCGCCACCGGAGATCGCCGCGGCCGACACGTGGATCACCAGCCAGTACGAGTGCAGCGCCGGCACCAACGGCCCAGCCGGCGTATAAAGCGCCAAGGTCGCCAGCCCCAGCACCGCGGCCACGAACAACGTGACACCCAGCCCCAGCCACTGCAGCTTGGCCCGATGCACGAACAACAAATAGACAGCCGCTACCGCCAGCGAAGAGGTGATGGAGAACTCATACATGTTCCCCCAAGGCACCCGCCCAGCCGCGAGCCCTCGAGTAACCACCCCAGTCAAATGCAGCAAAAACGCCAACCAGGTCAGCAACAACCCAACCCGACTAGCAGCATCAGCCCGCTCCGACCGCCCCGCATCTCCGCCGCCTGCGGCGGAGATGCCGGAGATGGTGGAGGTGGCAGACGCCCCAGCGGAGCCAGAGGCTGAAGTAAGCGTGCCGGCTGACGTAACACCATCTGCGCCGCCGGCGGACCCGGCCCGTGCGGAGGTGCCGGCGCCGACGGCGGATGTGACCAGAGCGTCTCCTGCAACTGCTTTGGTCACCACAGCCCGGCCCATCGCCCATTCGAGGGTGTGGGAGACCATCGCGAGGATGTAGATGACGGTTGCCGTCGGGATGACCAGGTTGGAGAGGTGTGCGTAGTTCTCCGGGCTCATGGCTTCTCCTGCATCGGTTCTGCTGATTGCGGCGCTGGCTTCAGGGCGACTGCGATGGCCTGGATCTCGTCCCCGAGGCCGCGTTCGGGCCCCCGGTCCAGCCCGGCGACCTCGACCACGGTACGCCCGTCCTGCGTCCGGACCCGCACCCAGGTACGCCGTGGGTGGATGAACAGCGACCCCATCAACCCGAGGATGGCGAGCAGGATCCCGGCCAGCGCCAGATGCAGACCCGGAGTGTGACTGATCTGCAGCTTCACCCACCGGTCGTACGAGTCGAAGGTGATCGAGCCACGGTTGTCCGGCAGCTTGAAGCTCTGCCCCGGCGCGAGCTGGAAACGCAGCTTGTCCCCACCGTCGCCCGAGAACTGCGTCAGCTTCGACTTGTCCAACTGATAGACCGACTGCGGCTTGCCCGTCTCCACCGACGGCCGGCCGTAGTACGCCGTCATCGCCAGCACCGGGTTGAGCGCATCAGGGAAGACCGACGTCGGCCCACGCTGCGGATCGATCACCCCGGTCGGCAGGAAGAACCCTTCGAAACCGAGCTGTTCCGGCCGCGCGTCCGGCGCCTTGATCACCCCGAACGACGAGAAGTTGCTGTCCTGCGGCAGGAACGGCGCCGGCCCGGAGAACGCGACCTCACCCTTCCCGTCCCGAACCGTCACCTTCGGCGCATACCCGTGCCCGAGCAGGTGTACATCGGTACCGTCGACCTGCAACGGATGATTCACCTGCAGGTCGTACGACTTCTCCGGCGAGTCCGGCGTCTCCTGGTACGTGATCGGCGCCTTGAACTCACGCGCCGCCCCGCGCTGCGGACCGTCGGTCTGGAACTTGACCGTGAAGCTGTCCACCTTCAGCGAGAACGGCGGCAGATCGTCCGGCTTGAACACCCGGCCCGGGCTGAAGTCGTCGTACTGCGCGATCGAGTTCGAGAACTCGTTGCCCACGACAACCAGCACGGTGCCGTGGTATCCGAACAACGCACCCCAGGCCGCGCCGATCAGCGCCAGGATCAAGGAGAAGTGGAAGAGCAGGTTGCCCGCCTCGCGCAGGTACCCCCGCTCGGCCGCCACCGCGCCGTCGTACAGCTCGACCCGGAAACGCCGCCGGCGCAGCTCGGTCGCGGCCAGCTCCAGCACATCGCCGTCGGTACCGGCCTCGAAGGACTGGTATCCCGCCAGCCGGTTGAGGTTGCGCGGCGGCTTCGGCGGCCGGGCCCGCATCGCCTTCAGGTAGACCTGAAGCCGCGGCACCACACAACCGATCAGCGAGATGAACAGCAGCAGGTAGATGGCCGAGAACCAGGCCGACTTGTAGACCGAGAAGAGCCCGAGCTTGTCGTAGAACGGACCCAGCTTGGGGTGCGCCTCGAGGAAGTCGGAGACCTTGACCGGATCGATCGCGGTCTGCGGGATCAGCGAGCCCGGCACCGCGCCGAGCGCGAGCAGGAAGAGCAGCACCAGCGCGGTCTTCATCGAGGTGAGCTGCCGCCAGGTCCAGCGCAGCCAGCCGATCAGGCCGAGCTTGGGCAGGTCGGGCTGATCTGGCGGCGTCGGCGCCTCGACGCGATCCTTCACGTCCGTCACGTCACACCGCCGATCCGAAGTTCGCGACCCATTGCCTGAGCTCGGCGGTCATCGAGTCCCACACTCCTGTCAGCAGCAGTAGCCCCACGGCGATCATCAGCACGCCGCCGATCCGGATCACCATCACCTGGTGCTTGCGCACCCAGGCGACCGCGCCGAGCATCCGCCGGAAGGCGAGCGCCGCGACGATGAACGGGATGCCCAGCCCGAGGCTGAACACCAGCGCCAGGATCGCACCCCGGCCGGTACTTCCCTCGGTCGCGGCCAGGTTCATCACCGTGCCGAGCGTCGGCCCGATGCAGGGCGTCCACCCGAAGCCGAACAGCACGCCCAGCAACGGCGCCGCCGCGATCCCGACGGCCGGCACCCGGTGCACCCGCACGTCGCGCTGCGCGAAACCGAAGCCACCAAGGAAGATCAGGCCGAGGACGACCGTCGCGCCACCGAGCACCTTGGTGATCACTGCCTGGTGATCGAGCAGTGCGTTGCCGACGGCACCGAACAGCACGCCGGTCAGGATGAACACGGCGGAGAAGCCCGCGACGAACAGGCTCGTCCCAGCCAGCATCCGGCCGCGGCGCTCGGACCCGAGCTCGGCCGCGGACAGCCCGGTCACGTAGGACAGGTAGCCCGGTAACAGCGGAACCACGCAGGGTGAGAAGAACGAGATGGCACCGGCCAGCACCGCGATCGGCAGTGCCACCAGCATCGAACCAGTCATCGACTGGGCGAACCACTCACCCACGGGTCAACTCGCGTCCTTCACCATGCCGAGCAGGGTCTGCTTGGTCACGCTGCCGATCACTCTCGACGCGACCTTGCCCTGCTTGTCGATCACGATCGTCGCCGGGATCGAGCTCGGCGAGATCTTCTGGCCCCGGAACAGCAGCAACTGCTTGCCGGACGGGTCGTAGATGCTCGGGTACGGCACCTCGAACGCCTCGACGAACTTCTTCGCCGGAGCCGGGTCGAGATCGCGCGTGTTCAGGCCGATGAACTGGACGCTCGCGCCGAGCTCCTTGGCCGCGGCGCTGAAGTCCGGCGCCTCCTTGCGGCACGGTGGGCACCACGATCCCCACACATTCAGCACGGTGACCTTGCCGGTCTGGTCGGCGAAGTTCCATTCCTTGCCGTCGAGCGTGGTGCCCTTGAAGTCGGGCGCCTTCTCCCGGTCGGCCGGCGCGAAGCTGGAGACCCGGCCGCTGCCGCTGACGAAACCGGTCTGGCCCTGGCGGGTGTCCTTCACGTCCTGACCGGAGCTGCAGGCCGTGGCGGCCAGCAGCACGGCGGCCGCGACGGACGTAGTACGGAGCAAACGCATCAGGCGCCGCCCGAGAACTTCTTGGGGTTCTTGACCGGGAGCAGGTCCTTGGCGGGCTCGGCGTAGCCGACCGAGACGATCGCGTCGCCGTGGAAGGTGAACGAGGTCAGGCTGGCCAGGCTGCACTGCCGCTTGCGCGGGTCGTGCAGCATCCGGCGGTGCTCCACCGCGGACCGGACGATCCAGATCGGCAGCTGGTGCGACACGATCAGCGCCTCGTGCCCGGCCGCCTTCTGCCGGGCCGTCTCGATGGCGTCGCGCATCCGGCGTACCAGCTGGCTGTAGGGCTCGCCCCAGGACGGCTTCCACGGGTTGCGCAGCAGCCACCAGGCACTCGGCTGGCGCAGCGCGCCGTCGCCGACGCCGAACTTCTTGCCCTCGAACTGGTTGGCCGCCTCGATCACCCGCTCGTCGATGTCCGGCGTCAGGCCGAACACCTTGGCGATCGGCTCCATCGTCTCCTGGGCCCGCTCCAGCGGCGAGCTGACCAGGTGCACGATGTCGCGGCCGGCCACGTGCTCGGCGACCCGGTCGGCCATCTTGCGGCCGAGCTCGGACAGGTGGAAGTCGGGGATCCGGCCGTACAGCACGCCGGTCGGGTTGTGCACCTCGCCGTGACGCATCAGGTGCACGACCGTCGTTTCGGTCACCGTTGCCGGTCCCTTCAGTTCTCTACGGCCGCTGCCGCGCGGGCGGCGGAGGCAAGTGCGGTCTCGAGCTGGGCCAGCGCGTCGTCGTCGATGGCGGCGCTCACGAACCAGGCCTCGAAGGCGCTCGGCGGCAGGTAGACGCCGGCGTCCAGCATGGCATGGAAGAACGCAGCGAATCTGGGCAGTACCTGGGCTCCGGCCCCGGCGAAGTCCCGAATCGGCCCTGCTGATGTCACGGCGCCTTCTGAAGACTCCACGAAGAAGACGCTGAAGAGGTTCCCGGCGTTCTGTATGTGATGGGGCACACCCTCCTTGGACAGCGCCGTCGTGACGAGCTGCCGGATGGTCGCCGAGGTCTCGTCCAGCCTGGCGTAGACCTCGTCCGTGGCCAGCCGCAGCGTGGTCAGGCCGGCCGTGGTGGCGATCGGGTTCCCGGACAGCGTCCCCGCCTGGTAGACCGAGCCCTCCGGCGCCAGGTGCGACATCAGGTCGGCCCGGCCGCCGAACGCGGCCGCGGGGAAGCCACCGCCCATCACCTTGCCGAACGTCATCAGGTCCGGCACGACGCCGTCGACGCCGTACCAGCCGGACTTGGTGATCCGGAAGCCGGTCATCACCTCGTCGGAGATGAACAGTGCGCCGTTGTCCTTGCAGGTCTTGGCGAGGAAGGCGTTGAAGTTGTCCAGCGGCGGGACGACGCCCATGTTGCCGGGCGAGGCCTCGGTGATGACGGCGGCGATCTGGTCGCCGTACTGGGCGAAGGCGGCGGTGACGGCTGCCTGGTCGTTGTACGGCAGGACGATCGTGTCGGCGGTGGTCGCTTCGGTGACGCCCGGCGTACCGGGGATGCCGAGCGTGATGACGCCCGAGCCCGCCTGGGCGAGCAGCGCGTCGACGTGGCCGTGGTAGCAGCCCGCGAACTTCACGATCTTGGCCCGGCCGGTCGCGCCCCGGGCCAGCCGGAGCGCTGACATGGTCGCCTCGGTGCCGGACGACACCAGCCGGACCTTGTCCACCGGCGTGCGGGAGACGATCTCCTCGCCGAGCTCGACCTCGGGACGGGTCGGGGTGCCGTACGACGTACCGCGGCTGACCGCCTCCTGCACGGCGGCCGTCACCTCCGGGTGCGCGTGGCCGAGCAGCATCGGCCCCCAGGAGCAGACCAGGTCGACGTAGGTGTTGCCGTCGACGTCGGTGATGTGACATCCGTCACCGGAGGCCATGAAGCGCGGAACGCCGCCGACGGCGCGGAACGCGCGGACCGGGGAGTTCACCCCGCCCGGAGTGACGGCGGAGGCTCGGTCGAACAAGCTGGCGGACTGCTCAGTGAGGTCGGGCACGGCGGCCATTCTCCCCGACAGACCAGTGCGCCGGGTGGGCGGGGAGCACGCTCTCATCGGGCAGTTCTGCGAGTAAGCGGTCTCCAGGGGGTTCACAGCTGGCTTGTTACGCGCCAGTATGGGTACCCGGTGACCGTGCGTGCACTGTCTGCGCCCGACTCGTAACCCACACACGGGACGTGCGTTAGACCCGATAACGGACGGTGGCACCGGTACAGACGAGAAGATTTGTCCGCAGTGTGGGGCGGGGCAGGTCGATGAGTCACGGAGGGGATCATCGATGGCGAAGGGCAAGCGTCGCGCCATGGGCGGGAGCGGGTGGCGTCAGGTGGCGCCACTGATCCCGCTGGCGTTGTTCGCGAGCGCGTTCACCGTCAGTGCCACCGACGATCCGGCGGTCGCGACCGCGGCGCTGGATCAGGGGTTGGGGAAGAACAACCCGGTCGTCGTACCGAAGCAGCCGATCGAAGACCCCGCGAACGTGGCGGTCAACGGTGTGGTCGGCAACGGTGTCGACCCCGGTGAGCAGCCGACCCAAGTGGTCTCCGGCCTGTCTCGCAACGGCATTCCCAACGCGGCACTGAAGGCGTACTCGCGGGCTCAGCAGGTGATGGCGCAGGCCGATCCGACCTGTCAGTTGCCCTGGACCCTGGTGGCCGCGATCGGCCGGGTCGAGTCGAACCACGGACGTTTCGGCGGCAACTCGCTGATGACGAACGGGGTCGTCACGCCGGGCATTCTCGGCCCGCGGCTGGACGGTTCGGGCACGGCGAAGATCACCGACACCGACGGCGGCAAGCTCGACGGCGACGCGGCGTACGACCGCGCGGTCGGGCCGATGCAGTTCATCCCGCAGACGTGGCAGATGATGGGCGTCGACGGCGACGGCGACGGGGTGAAGAACCCGCAGGACATCGACGACGCGGCGATGTCGACGGCCGTCTACCTGTGCTCCGGCACCGGGAACCTGTCCAAGGCTGCCGACCTCAATGCGGCCGTCCTGCGCTACAACCACTCGCAGCAGTACGTCGACCTGGTGATCAGCATCGCCAAGGCGTACGCGGGCGGCAGCTGGATCGCCGTCGGCAACGGCACCGAGGGCGACGATCAAGGTGTCGACCGGGCCGGTGGCGTGGTCGACGATCCGAACATCGACGCTCCGGCCGACCAGAACCTGCCGCAGGCGGTCAACCTCCCGACGTACCCGGGGGTCAAGCCGACCCCGACGCCGACCATGGTCCAGGGCGGCGACGGCAAGCCGACCACGTCCCCGACCAAGCGGCCGCCGACGACCTCGAAGCCGTCGACCCCGCCCACCACGTCGAAGCCGCCGACGAGCAAGCCCAGCACTCCGCCGGCCAGCAAGCCGCCGACGACCAAGCCGCCGGCCGCGCCGCCGGTGGTCGCGAAGCTGCAGACCTCGGTCGGCCTGATCGTCGGCACGGTCGGCAGCACGCTGACCGAGCTGACCAAGGCGACCACCTACTGCCAGTCGGAGCTGTCGAAGGTCACCATCACCCACCCGACCCAGCAGCAACTGCAGAAGTGCGTGACCGCGTTCCAGACCGGCGGCACCAAGGCCGTCGACCAGGTCATCCGCAACCTGCTCTCGCTGCTCGGTCTGCTCGGCGTCCTCGGAGGCGGCCTCCTCGGCGGCTGAGCAGACACCCCAAGGCCGGCGCGCCTGCCCCCACCCCTCCCTTAGGCGCGCCCCTGGCGACGCCACGGAACCTCTCCCCCCGGTTTCGTGGCGTCGCCCTTTACGTGATCAAGCGCTTAGTTGAGGATGTTTCAGCTTTGCCTTGCAGGCCGGCCTCAGGCGAAGCGCTTGGTGATCTGTTCCATCCGGTCGACCAGGTCGAGGTCGTAGGCCACGCCGGGGACGTAGAAGATCACGTAGTCGGCGCCGGCCTCGAGGGCCGCCTCGACCTTGTTCGCGATCTCGTCCTCGGTGCCGATCAGGTTGTCCTTGTCGAACCGCTCGCGGTCCATCGGGCCGAGCGCCTTCCCGGTCGCCTTGACCGGGTCGTCGCCCTTGTCGATCGGGAACGCGTTGATCCCGGTCGACTTGATGATCTCGTCGTAGTCGCGGCCGATCGCGTCGCAGTGACCCTTGAGGATCGCCGCCTTCTCCTTGATCACCTCGGGGTTGCCGCCGCCGATGTTGGCCGCGTCGGCGTACTTGGCGACCAGCTTCAGGGTGACGTTCGGGCCGCCGCCGCCGATCCAGAAACTCGGGTGCGGCTTGCGGACACCCTTCGGCTCGTTGATCGGCTTGTCGATCGAGTAGTACTTGCCGTCGAAGACCGGCTCGTCCTCGGTCCACATCTTGTAGATGATCTCGGTGGCCTCGCGGAACGCGCCCATCCGGTCCTTGAGCTCCGGCCACTCGTAGCCGTACGCCTTCCATTCGTGCTCGTACCAGCCCGCGCCCAGTCCGGCGTACAGGCGGCCGTGGCTGGCGACGTCGACGGTGGAGGCGATCTTGGCGTAGAGCGCCGGGTTGCGGTAGCCGTTGCAGCCGACCATCTGGCCGATGTTCACCCGCTTGGTGTCACGGGACAGCGCCGCGGTCGTGGTCCAGGCCTCGAAGGTGCTCTCGGTGCTCGGCTCCGGCACCGTGTGGAAGTGGTCGAACAACCAGATCGAGTCCCAGGACCCCTCGTCGGCCTTCTTCGCGACGGCGGTCATCGCCTCCCACTGCTCGACGGGGTCGCTGAACCCCGCCAGATCCATCTTCCACCCTTGTGGAACGAACAATCCAAACCGTGTTGTCATGCCTCCATCCAATAGGTGAGGTGCTGAACCGGTCCAGCACCCCACCTACTGAATTCCTGCTGAATAACCCCACTCCAGCTTCTTAATCCCTCTTACGTCCGAAGAAGTGGAGGTGACGTCCCTCCACTTCTTCGGACGTAAGGGTCGGTTAGCGGGCGCTCAGGACGCCGGCTCCGAAGGCGGCGCCGTCTCGGTGGACGGCTCGGGCTGCGAGGATGGTGTTCAGTACGACGGGATGGATCTTGCCGCCGAACTCCTGCCTGGTGAGGGCGGCCACTCCGGCCGCTGACGGGGCCGCGGCGGACGTACCGAAGAAGCGGCACTGGCCTTCCACCGCGGTCGGGCAGGTGCCGGAGCCGAACGGTCCTACGCCGCTGACCGAGACGCCGTCAGAGGCCGTCCAGTACGGCGCCGGGAAGCTCTGGGACAGCGGTCCGCTGACTCCCTTGCACGGACCGGGCTTGCCGCCCGGGCAGCGCGTGGTGGTGATGATCTGGGTCGGGCCGGCCGCGCTGAACGCCTCCAGCGCGATCGTCTTCGGGTCGACCGAGGTGCTGGCGTTGACGGCGCCGGCGCTGGTCGCGAAGCCCAGGTAGTTGGAGTCCGGGTTCATCGAACCGGCCCGCTCCGGCGGGTCGATCGTCTGGACGCCGGCCGACAGCGCGCGCCAGCGCAGGTCGAGCACCGGCGCCTTCTTGGCCGACGAGGTGCCCTGGACGTCCACGACGAGCTTGGCGGGCTGCGCCACCCCGGTCGTGTTCTCGTAGATGAACTGCTCGATGGTGTCGCCGACGCCATCGGCCTGGACGGCGTTGCTGGCCGCGAGGCACTTGGTGCCGGTGGCATCCATCAGGTACAGGTTGAGGTCGGTGAACCCGCCCTGGCCCGCGGTCGGGAAGACGGCGCGCGGCTCACTCCACTGCAGCGTCGGCATGACCGTCGCCCCCGGCAGCAGGTTGAGGTCGTACGTCGTGTCGTCGCCACGCAGCTTCACCACGTTGTCGACCGCGTTCGGGCAGCCGGTGAACGGACCCACTGCGCCGTCGGCTCCCTTGCCGGTGCCGATGGCGGTGACCCGCGGCGCATGCCGGCCACCGAGGTTGCCGGCCGACGAGCTGACCCAGATGCCGTGCGCGGCCAGGCCCTCCGCCGTCGCAGCGCCGATGCCCTGCTGGAAGGCCGGCTCGTCGTCGAGGGCGATGTCCTCGGCGATCATCGTCACGCCCGCGTTGGCGAGCTCGTGGAACGCCTCGACGTACTCGGCCGTGGTGTCCCGCGTGCTGGCGTAGGCGAGCTTCGCGTCCGGGGCGATGTCGTGGATGATCTCGAGCATCGCGGTGCCCTCGTCATCGTCGTACGCCGCCTGCCGCAGAACCTGTACGTCGGCCGGCAACTCGCCCTGCGCGATCGACTCGGCCAGGTGATCGACATCGCCGGAGATGGCGCCGACCTTCTGCCCCTTGCCGGTCAGCCCGCGGGCCTGTGCCAGGTCGGCCTTGTGCAACTGCACGCTCTCAGCCTCGATCGGCCCGACGTCGACCGCCGGCCGCAGCGAAGGCCGCAACGCGCTGACCCAGCCGAGCGACGCCACCGCGTCGAGCTTGTCGTACGGAACGGTCGTCGACAGCAGACCGGTCGTCGGCAGATCAGCGCCCGGCACGGCCTTGAAGTCGGCCGAGTTCTTCAGCACCGACACCCCGAGCGAGGTGAGCGACGCCTCCTGCTGAGCCGTCACCGGCGCAGCCGCATAAACCTGTACTCCGATCCGCCCGTTGCCGCTGATCCCCAGCGAACGCGCCTCCGGCGAGGCCGTATTGACCTTCGCCTTGGCAGCCGCGCCCGCAAGCGCCGCGCTGTCCCTCAACAGTGTCGGAATCTTGGACGGCTGAGCCGCCACCGGCGCGGCCACAGCGGGTTGCACCACCGCCGCCGTCACCAAAGCCGGAGCAATCAGCAACAAACTGCTCACCAGATACGTCGACTTCTTCACAGAGCCCCTCCCCTAGCTTCGCGAACCTCGCACCACCGTGACGCAGCAACCAGACCCTGTCCAGAGCTCCATCCGACAACGAGGGGAATCCCCATCAACCCGCCGAAGTTCAATCAACTGTTCACCGAATCCACCCCTTTGATCGCCCAGGGCAACCACACCCGCGACACCCCGCCCGAGGAAGGCGGCCGCTGGCCGGTCAGCGTCGTACTACGCCCGCCGGCCGACTCCCCGCTGAGCCGAACCCTCGACCAGCTGACAGCGGAGGCGGCAGCCCTGGCCAACGGGCCGGACGCCGGCGCTGACGGCCACTGGCAGACCGGCCAACTCGGCTCCGCCCACCTCACGGTCCGCGCGCTCGAGCTTTACCGCCCCACCGTCGACCCCGACGAGCCGGCCATCAAGCGTTACCTGTCCGCCATGGAACGAGCCGCCACCGGCCCTGCCCGCGTCGAGGTCACCGGCCTCACCCTCACTCGCGGCACCGTGATGGCTTGCGCCGTCCCCCTCGACGACCAGGCCGACCTCTTCATGGACCGGCTCAAGGACGAGCTCGGCGACGACGCCTGGCACGAACTCCCCGACGGCCGGCGCGACATCTGGTATCTCAACCTCGTCCACTTCACCACCGGCATCCCCGACCCCGGCCGACTCATCGACTGGGTGCGGGCCCGCCAAGACACCGCCTTCGGGGAGGTCGTCATCGACCGGGCCGAGCTCGTCCGGTTCTGGCATGCGCCGGGTGGCTCACGGCCGTACATGCGGCCCGAAGTACTGGGCAGTGCTTACCTCAGGAACCGGCTCCATGGGCGGAATCTTGCGGAGTGAGAGCGCTCTAGTTCCGGAACCGCCGGGGTATTGACGCCATCGGTTCGAGGGCTGAGAGTCGGGCGCGACGCGTGCGTGAGGCTCGCGCAGCGAAGCTGGAGGAGTCGCCCATGCCCAGGTGGCCTGTCAATCGATCGATTCGTTCCAGACGGCGGACGGCGGTGGTCAGCTCCGTCGCGCTGCTGGCCGGCCTGCTGCCGCTCGGAGTGGCTGCTCAGGCCAACGCCGACGACCCGGCGCCGCTCGTGCTGGCGGCGTTCGAGGGCGGCGAGCAGTTCGCCTCGCCGCCCAACGCCGGCATCTTCGGGTGGGGCAGCGATGCCGACGACCCGCCCACGATGGAGTTCCAGGCCCGCGCCGACGCGCCGGTCGGCGGCAAGGTGCTGCACGGCACGTACAACATCAGCGGGTACGGCGGTTTCAGCCACGACGTGCAGTACGACCAGAACCCGCAGGACTGGTCGGCGCACAAGGGCATCCGGTTCTGGTGGTACGGCCAGAACACCGCGCCGCTGCCGCCCGGCTCGGGCAAGCGGATCTTCTTCGAGATCAAGGACGGCGGCGCGAACGCCGAGGCGTCGGAGCTGTGGAACACCAGCTTCACCGACGACTGGCAGGGCTGGCACCTGGTCGAGATCCCGTTCGCCGACCTCGCCTACCGCGGTGACTACCAGCCCGTCGGCGGCATCGACCACGTGCTCAACCTCGACAAGATGTGGGGCTATGCGATCACCATGCCGGTCGGGACTCCTGGTGAGTTCGCGATCGACCAGGTCGAGGTCTACGGCAAGGCGGATCCGGCGCTGAAGGCGAGCATCGTCACCGACGCGGACGTCTACCCGGTCAAGGAAGGCGGTACGGCGAAGGTCAAGATCAGCCTCGCCACCACCGGCTCGGTACCGATCGAGGAGCCCGTCACCGTCGAGTACCGGACCGGAACCGGCACCGCCGGAGCAGGCGACTACACCCCGGTCTCCGGCGTCATCACCTTCCCGGCCGGTACGCCGTCAGGCACCTCCCAGACCGTCAAGGTCATCACCCAGCGCGACACCACGGCGGAGGTCGCCGAGACGATCCCGCTGGACCTCACCGTCACCGGTGCGAAGCCGCCGGTCACCCAGCCGAAGGTCGTCATCAACGCGCACGACCTCCCGTACCTGAACCCGGCCCTGCCCGTGGCGACCAGGGTCCAGGACCTGCTCGGCCGGATGACCCTGGCCGAGAAGGTCGGCCAGATGACCCAGGCCGAGCGCAACGCGCTGCGTTCCAAGAGCGACATCGCGACCTACGCCCTCGGCTCGCTGCTGTCCGGCGGTGGCTCCGTACCGTCGCCGAACACCCCGGCCGCCTGGGCCGCGATGATCGACACCTTCCAGCTGAACGCGCAGGCCACCCGCCTGCAGGTCCCGCTGATCTACGGCGTCGACGCGGTCCACGGCCACAACAACGTGATCGGCGCGACGATCCTCCCGCACAACGTCGGGATCGGCGCGACCCACGACGAGGAGCTGGCCGAGAAGACCGGTGCGGTGACCGCGGCCGAGGTCCGGGCCACCGGCATCCCGTGGGACTTCGCCCCCTGCCTCTGCGTCGTCCGCGACGACCGCTGGGGCCGCTCGTACGAGGGCTACAGCGAGGACCCCGCGCTGGTGAAGGTGATGGCCAGTGTCGTCACCGGCATGCAGGGCAAGGCCGACGGCAGCGAGCTGAGCAAGTACAACAAGGTGCTCGCGACCGCCAAGCACTATGTCGGCGACGGCGGTACGACGTACGGGTCGTCCACGACGGGTAGCTACAAGATCGACCAGGGCGTCACCCAGGTGACCCAGAAGCAGCTCGAGGACATCCACCTCGCGCCGTTCAAGACCGCGGTCGATCTCGGCGTCGGCACCGTGATGCCGTCGTACTCGAGCGTCGAGATCCTCGACGACAACGGCGCGACCATCAGCGGCCCGACCAAGATGCACGGCGACGCCGCGCTGATCAACGGCACGCTGAAGGACAAGCTGGGCTTCAAGGGGTTCGTGATCAGCGACTGGCAGGCGATCGACCAGCTGCCGGGCGACTACCCGAGCGACATCCGGACGTCGATCAACGCCGGGCTCGACATGATCATGGTGCCGACCAACTACCAGGGCTTCACCCAGGGCCTGACCGACGAGGTCACCGCCGGCCGGCTCACCCAGGCCCGGGTGGACGACGCCGTCAGCCGGATCCTGACCGAGAAGTTCAAGCTCGGGCTGTTCGAGCACCCGTACGCCGACAAGACCCGGCTCGGCACCGTCGGCTCGGCCGCCAACCGCGCGGTCGGTCGCGAGGCGGCCGCCAAGTCGCAGGTACTGCTCAAGAACGACGGCAACCTGTTGCCGTTGGCACCGACCGCCAAGGTCTACGTGGCCGGCAGCAACGCCAACGACCTGGGCAACCAGATGGGCGGCTGGAGCATCACCTGGCAGGGCGGCTCCGGCAACACCACCACCGGTACGACGATCCTCGACGGGATCAAGCAGGTCGCACCGACCGCCACGTTCAGCCAGGATGCCTCGGCTCCGCTGACCGGGTACGACGTGGGCGTGGTCGTCGTCGGTGAGAAGCCTTATGCCGAAGGGATCGGCGACGTCGGCAACAACGGCCGGACACTCGGCCTGACCGCCGCCGACAAGGCTGCCGTCGACAAGGTGTGCGGCGCGATGAAGTGTGTCGTGCTGGTCGTGTCCGGCCGCCCGCAGGTGATCGCCGACCAGCTCGGCAAGATCAACGCGCTGGTCGCGTCTTGGCTGCCCGGTACCGAAGGCGCCGGCGTGGCGGACGTACTTTTCGGCACGAAGCCGTTCAGCGGCCGGCTGCCGGTCACCTGGCCGAAGTCGGAGGCCCAGGAGCCGATCAACGTCGGCGACGCGGCGTACGACCCGCAGTACCCGTTCGGCTGGGGTCTCACGACGCAGGCCTCCGCCCGGGAGAACGTCTCGGACACGCGGAACGATCTGCGGCGCCGGGCTGGGTCCGACCCGAACGTGGTTGCGGCCACCGCGCATCTCGACCAGGCGCTGAAGGTGAAGGACTGGTCGGGGCCGCAGGCAACGACTGTGCTGGCCGAGCTCGGTCAGGCGGCAGCGGCTCTGCAGTTGACGACGGCGGACACCTCCAACCAGGACGACGCTATCGTCACCGGCGCCCGCTGGATCGCTCAGAACAAGATCGGGCAGAACCTCGACGAGGCTGCGTCGAAGCTCACGTCGGATGCTGAGCACCTGGCGTTCGACGGCCAACTGAGCAACGCGATCGCGAAGCTGACCGCGGCGTACAACCTGTAGCCGGACAAGGACGAGGGGGTCGGCGAGTTGCACCTCGCCGGCCCCCTCAGCTGTTCATACGGTGACAAGCTCACGGTCGTCGGAGGGTGCCGGCCGAGCCGCGGAGAGCTTGTTCGGCCACCAGGCCTTGCGGCCGAGCAGGACCATGATCGACGGCAGCATCACGATCCGGACCAGGGTGGCGTCGACCAGTACGGCGACCGCCAGGCCGACGCCCATCTGCTTCATCTCGATCATCCCGAGCGAGGCGAAGACGGCGAACACCGAGACCATCACGGCCGCCGCGCTCGTCACCACGCCCGCCGATTCGGTGATGCCCTTGCGCACCGCCTCCTGCGGCGACAGCCCGTCGCGGACCCCTTCGCGGATCCGCCCGAGCACGAACACGTGGTAGTCCATCGACAACCCGACCAGGATGACGAAGAGGAACACCGGGATCCACGACACCACGAACCCGGGCGAGGTGAAGTCCAGCAACCCTTCGGCCCAGGTGTGCTGGAAGACCAGCGACAGTACGCCGAAGCAGGCCGCCACCGATGCCAGGTTGAGCAACGTCGTGACGAGCGCGATCGCCAGGCTGCGGAAGGTGAACGCCATCATCACCAGCGTCAGAATGAGCACGAACGCAATCACATAAGGCAGTTGATCCCGCTGGTGCTGCCCGTAGTCCGCCGACTGCGCCGTCTCCCCACCGACCGCCCATCGCGTCGACCCCAGCGTCTGCGGAGCCAGCTCGTCACGCAGCTTGTCCAGGGCCAGCCGCGCGTCCTCACTCGTATCCGGACGCACCGACACCAACGTCAGTACCGCGGTATCGCCCGCCTGCCTCACTTCACCGCCGGGCACAAACTCCTTGCTCGCAACCGCCGCGTCCTGCAACTTCACCAGACCGGCCGCCGCGTCTTTGCCTTGCGCAACGATATCGAAGGGCATGCCCTGCGACGGGAAGCTCTTCTGCAGCGCAGTCATCGTCTTCACCTCAGGGATGCTCTGCGGCAAGGTGCTCAACCCACCCGGCTCGGTCTTCATCCCCAGCGCCGGTACTGCCAGCGCCACCACCGCGACGGTCGAGATCACCAGCGCGACCTTGGGGAAGCGCAGTACGGGAGCCAGAATCCGCCGGCTGATGCCACCCGGACCGATGCGACGGTTGAGCCGCCACAGCAACGGTACGCGCGGGCGGTCGACCCGATGGCCGAGCTTCACCAGCAGTGCCGGAAGTACGGTGAGCGATCCGAGAACTGCAACTGCGACAACAACGATCGTCGCCGTGGCCATCGAGGAGAAGACCGGGTCCTGAGCGACGTACAGGCCGGCCATCGAGACGATGACCGCGAAGCCGGAGACCACTACCGAGTGTCCCGAGGTGGCTGCGGCGATCTCGACGGCGTCGACCGTGCCATGACCTCGTCGCCGTTCTTCGCGCTCGCGTTTGAGGTAGAAGAGCGAGTAGTCGACGCCGACCGCCATACCGATCAGCAGGACGACGTTCGCCACCGAGCCACCGTCCGGGAAGGCGTAGGACAGCGGCGCGTAGAAGCCGAGTGCCGCGCCGACGGCCGAGAACGCCAGCAGTACAGGGATCCCGGCCGCGATCAGCGCACCGAAGGCGAGCAGCATCAACCCGAACGTCAACGGCAGGCTGATCTTCTCCGCCCGCGCGAGGTCGTCGCCGACCTGCTTCCAGATTCCCTTGTCCAGCGACGCGCCACCGGCCTGCTCGATCGTCAGCTCCGGATTGGACTTCTGCACCTCAGTGGTTGCTGCAAGCAACTTGTCGATGTTGTCGGCGGCGTCGTCCTCGTTACCCTTCAACGAGATCGGCAGCAGCGCGGCCTTGCCGTCGCCCGACCAGACCGGTTGCCCCACCGAGGCCACCGCGTCGATCGCCGTCATCTTCTGCCGCAACTGCGCGAACGCCGCCGTCGCTGCCACCTTGTCCAGCTTTTGGCCGGCATCGGTCACCAGAACGGTTTCGCTCGGCTTCCCCTCCAGCCCTGCATCGCGGATCAGCTCCGAAGCCGTCCCCGACTGACCGATCCAGGTGTCTTCGGCCTTCGTCTTCTGGGTGGGTATCGCGACCATCAGTCCGACCGCGACGACGACGAGCATCAGCCACAAGCCGATCGCCCGCCATGGATGGGTAGCACTCCAGCGCGCGACGCGCACCGTCACCGATCCCCTGCTCATCCTGGTTAGCCCTCTCGCCGTCCCCGTACGGGCGCTGTACCCGCTCACGACGAGCCTGGCGGCTGGCTGCCGAGTTCTCAGGAGTGGCAGCCCCCGTGGGCCGGTGGTGCTAGGCCTACCTTCGCCCCTCTTGCCCGAACGGACACGTGGGCAAACTGCTCCCAACTTTTCGCAGAACCGCGCGTCTCAGTTGTGCCAGGCCAACGGGGCACGGCAACGAGAGCAGAAAGTACGAACCATGAACAAGCACTTCACCCGGGTCCTGGCCACCGCCGCGATGCTCGGCACCGCAAGCATGCTCGCCACCGTCCTCCCCAGCGACGCCGCCACCCCGACCTACACCTACAAGTGCTGGGGCACCTCGGCAGACCACTGCAACGTCACCGTGCAGGCACCGAAGGGCTGGAAGTTCACCAAACTCGACAAGTTCCAGGCCCGCTTCACCAACGGCACCTCGCAGCTACGCGTCCGCGCGATCTACAGCAAGTACAGCCCGCGCTCCGTACAAGCCCAAAAGCTCGCCGCCCTGAAGAAGGTCCCCGGCCTGAAAATCATCTCCCAGAGCTCCGGCAAAAAGCCCACCCTCGTCCAGGGCAACGCCCCCACCGTCGCCTACTACGACATCACCTACACCTACCGCGACACCACCGGCGCCCAGCGCCTCGCCACCACCCGCTACGCCGACCAACTAGGCGACGGCCGAGCCTACGTCGAACTAACCGTAGGCGGCCGCCCCACCGACAAAACCGCCCTAACCCAAACCCTCAACCACGCAACCCAAACCGTCACCCTCGTCGGCTAACCCACCGACCATACGCAGCCCCACCCGTACTCGCCTTGCGCGTACAGTCTTGAGCCCACCCGAACCACCCGCGGTGTGCTGTATCGGCCAAAGGACTCGAACGGCTTGCTCCGATCGACGCACCTCGCTCACCCGTACTCGCATCGTGCACCCGCCGCAGTGCCCCCTCCCGACTTGGGGAGGGGGCACTGCCCCGTTACGTCCTCGGACCTGCGGACGGGCTGCCGCATTGCGCACCCCGCTGAGCTGGAGAGGGCGGAGCACTACGACCTGGCATTAGCAGCCACCCCATGCCCACACCACCCCAAGCGGTCCATCCCCCGACAACGGACTCACCCCGCCGTCAGCATCCGGAACCAGCCGATGTGGCGCCCAGCGCCACGAGGCCGACGGCGGCGGCAACCCATTCGAGTCTTGGCCTGACGGCGCCCGCCACCGGCAGTTCGGGTTGGCCGAATGTGATGCCTGCCGGGCCAAGCACGCCAAATAACTCGGACACTGCTGGGTTCTGGCGCCAGTGGCACGAAGTATCAGGCCACGGGACGAACCCCGCGAGCGAACGCCGGTTGTTCGGCGACTGCCCGCCTACAGGACGTCAGCCGCCGAACAAGTCGCCAGCCGACCCCCGCCAGCCAGGGTGCGAGTAGGGCGCGATGATCGCCCGCACCCACCGAGGCGACAAGGACACCAACGGCAACGCGACCATCGCCAAGTGACCGGCTGGGCACTGCACGCCAACCCGGGCCGGCCATCCGAGTCCCCCACCCGACGCGGCACACCGCCAGTCAGGCTGGGATTGTTCTGGAGCGGAGGCGTCTGAGCATTCGGGCGTCTTCGAAGCCGACGGCTCGGGCTGCGGCTTCTACCGTGGTGCCGTGGCTGATCAGGTGTTCGGCTCGTTCTAGGCGGAGGAGTTGTTGGTAGCGCAACGGGGTGAGGCCGGTGGCGGTCGTGAAGAGTCGGGTCAAGGTCCGCTCGCTGACGCCTACGCCGGCGGCCAGGTCGGCTAGGCGGAGCTGGTCGGCGTACCGGCTGTCGATGATGTCTTGGACTCGGTGGGCCAGGTCGCTGAGGTGGCCGCGGTGGCGGAGCATCGCGCTCTCCTGGCGGTCGTCGCCGTTGCGACGGGCGTAGACGACCATCTGGCGAGCGACTCGGGCCGCCGCCTCGGCTCCGCGAGCGGCGGCGACCAGGTGCAGCGCCAGGTCGATGCCGCTGGCGATCCCGGCCGAGGTGATCACCCGGTCGTCAACGACGTACAGGACATCGCGGACCATGTGCGCCTTCGGGTAGCGCGCGGCCAGCTCATCAGTGAGGTCGTGATGCGTCGTGTAGCGCCGCCCGTCGAGCAGCCCGGCGGCACCCAGCGCATCGGCGCCAGAACACACGCTGGCCACCGAACCACCGGCCGCATGATGAGCCCGCAGCCGATGCTTGGCCATCGCGGACATGTGCGGAGTCGGCGTGAAGGCAGGCGACCTCCAGCCCGGTACGACGATCAGGTCGGCGCACCCAAGCTCCGGCCACTCCAACTGCGCCTTGACCGGCACCCCTTGGGCCGTGACGATCTCCACCGACTCCGCGACGTACGTCAGGTCGTAGCCGTACCCGAGATCGTTCGCGGTCGAGAACACCTGGGCCGGACCGGCGAGGTCCAGCAGGTGCAGTTTCGGCAGCAGGAAGAAGACGACCCGGGTAGGCATGATCCGGTCAGGATGCCAGAACCGGTGGCGCAACCTCGTCCAGTGTCCGGATGGTGGCGAACCGGCCGGCCAGCACGTACTCGGTCCGCTCCACGATCGTCTCCGGGGAGAGGGTCCGCGGGTCGGCCAGTACGTCGGCCAGGGTCGCGTCGGCCGGCATCGTCCAGTGCGGCAACGGCGTGGTCGCGGTCGCCTCGGTCACGAACGTCACGTCGTACCCGAGATCGGAGGCGACCCGCGCGGTCGTCTCGCAGCACTGCTCGGTACGGATCCCGCTGACGACGACCTCGCGGACGCCGTGCTGGGTGAGGAGCTGCTGCAGATTGGTCGTGGTGAAGGCGTTGTGTGAGGTCTTGGTCAGCAACGGTTCGCCCTCGGCGGGCTCGAGTCCGTCGATGAACCGGACGTGACCGTTGGCCGGATCGAAGGCGCCGCCGGTCCCGGGTTCGGTGTGCAACACCCAGACGACCAGTTCGCCGTTCGCGCGCGCGGCGTGGACGAGGCGGTTCACCCGGTCGGCGATGTCGGGGTGGTTCACCTCGCTCCAGTTCGGCCGGACCCGGAAGGATTCCTGGACGTCGATCACGAGTAGCGCTGTCTGAGTCATGGCTCCATCGTCGGCGCCGAGCCCCACCGTCGGTAAGGCTTCAACCAGCCCCGAGCCGGACGGATCTGGTCAATACGACAGTCACACTGGCCGATACCGGCCAGTCATCGGACGAATTCGAACCGTTACAAACTATTCCAAACACTGGACAACCCTGCTTACAGTGCCCGGGTCGGCCATGTGCACGCTCTCCCCGCCGACGACCGCCCAGCACAAGTGAGGGGATTCCATGTCAGACAACCTGCCCCGCCGACAAGTACTGCGCACCGCCGGCGCGCTCGGTCTCGGCGCCGCCGCGGCCGGTGCGCTGAGCAGCACCGCGGACGCGAGCCCGGATAGGGTCGCCGCCATGAATGCGCAGCACGGTCACGGAAAGCTGGAGATCCGCAAGGATCCGTTCGGCACCACTCCCGAAGGCGTCGGCGTGGACGTCTACACGTTCACCAACGGCCGGACCACGATCTCGATGCTGACCTGGGGGGCGACCATCCAGCGGGTCGAGACGCCGGACCGGCGCGGCCGGACCGAGAACATCAGCCTCGGCTTCGACAACCTGCCCGACTACGCGGCCCTCAGCCCGTACTTCGGCGCCACCGTCGGCCGGTACGGGAACCGGATCGCCAAGGGCAAGTTCACCCTCGACGGTCACACGTACCAGATCCCGGTCAACAACGGCGAGAACGCGTTGCACGGCGGCACGATCGGCTTCGACAAGAAGGTCTGGAAGGCCAAGGTCGTGAAGACCGACAAGGTGGTCGGCGTCGCGTTCACCTATGTCAGCCCGGACGGCGAGATGGGCTTCCCGGGCGAGTTGACCAGCACGGTCACGTACACGCTCGACAAGCAGGACAACCTGCGGATCGACTACCTCGCGACGGTCGCCGGCAAGCCGACCGTGCTCAACCTGACCAACCACGTGTACTTCAACCTCGCTGGCGAGGGCACCGGCTCGATCGACGGCCACGTGCTGGAGCTGAAGGCCGCGAAGTACACGCCGGTGGACGCCGGCCTGATCCCGACCGGCGAGCTGGCTCAGGTGGCCGGTACGCCGTTCGACTTCAACACCCCGACGGCGATCGGCAAGCGGATCCGCGACGACCACCCCCAACTGGTGATCGGGCGTGGCTACGACCACAACTTCGTCCTCAGCGGCAAGCCCGACCACGAAGGCCTCCGCTTCGCCGCCCGCTTCTGGGAGCCCACCGAGGGCCGCACGGTCACCGTCCACACCAGCCAGCCCGGCGCCCAGTTCTACAGCGGCAACTTCCTCGACGGCACCTTCCAGGGGATCGGCAACAAGTCGTACCGCCAGGGCGACGCCTTCGCCTTCGAGACCCAGCACTTCCCCGACTCCCCCAACCACCCCACCTTCCCCTCCACCGTCCTCCGCCCCGGCCAGACCTTCACCTCCACCACCATCTACACCTTCGGCACGAAGTAGTACTCCGGGAGCTGCGTGGCCCTCCCCACGCAGCTCCCCACCAACCGACCGCGGCTCTCGTTCCAGCAACCAGTACGCAAGGTCGGTCCCGGCCGGCCACCCACTGCCGAGAGTGGCTCGATGGACTGCGTTGGCTAGATTCGAGCCATGAGGACAGTTGCGGTGCTGGCCATCGAAGGTGTCGTCGGGGTCGAGCTCACGGGCGCTTGCCAGGTGTTTGCGGCTGCTCATGACCCGGCCAGCGGAGAGCCGTTGTACGACGTGCGCGTCTGCGGCGACCGGGCCGGTACGACGGTGCGCGCGCACCGTTTGGAGATCTTCCGCGCCCAAGCCCCGTACAGCTTCGAGGAAGCGCTGGAGGCCGACACGATCATCGTGCCCGCGGCGTACAAGGCATCGGCCGAGGTCGTCGCGCTCGTGCGGGAAGCGCATCGGCGAGGGATCCGGATCGCATCCATCTGCACCGGTGCGTTCACGCTGGCCGAGGCCGGTCTGCTCGATGGACGGATGGCCGCGACCCACTGGGCGCACGCGGAGCGGCTCGCGAGCGAGTATCCGCAGGTCGAGGTGGCGACCGATGTGCTCTACCTCGACGACGGCGACCTGCTGACCTCGGCAGGGGTGACGGCCGGGCTCGACCTCTGTCTTCACCTGGTACGCCGGGACTACGGCTCGGCGATCGCGGCCAACGTGGCACGGCGACTGGTGATGGCACCCCATCGCGATGGTGGGCAGGCGCAGTTCATCACCGCGCCGACCGTCGCCGGCGAGGGTTCGCTCGAGCCGGTGATGCGGTGGATGCAGGAGAACCTGGCCGAGCCGCTGTCCCTCGCCTCGATCGCCGCGCAAGCGTCGATGAGCACGCGCACTCTGAGCCGCCAGTTCCGAGCGCAGACCGGCAGTACTCCGCTCCAGTGGCTCATCCGCCAACGCATCACCCGTGCCCAGGAGCTGCTCGAGACGACCGGCCTCACCATCGACCAGATCGCCACCTCGTGCGGCTTCGGCAGCCCGCTCCTCCTCCGCCAGCACTTCGCCAAAACCCTCGCGACGACTCCGACGGCGTACCGGAGGACCTTCGCCCCGATTAGCCTGCCTGGGTGACGATTCTGGCGGAGTACGACGAGGCCTGGGCCGGGCAGTATGCGGCGTTGGCCGCGGAGTTGCAGGAAGCCTTCGGGGACGCGGTCACCGAGCTGGAGCACATCGGCAGTACGGCGGTGCCGGGCCTGGTCGCAAAGCCCGCCATCGACATCGCCGCCCGGGCCGTCTCGCTGGAAGTTGCCTCAGGCAAGGATCCGCAACTCGCGGACCTCGGCTTCCACCACGAGCCCGCCGGCCCGCCCGGCCGGCGCACCTACACCCGCGTTGTCGATGGCATCCTCACCAGCAACCTGCACGTCTTCCCGGATGAGGTCTGGGACGGCCTCAACCAGCGCATCCTGCACGACCACCTCCGCGCGACCCCCGAGGCCGTCCGCCGGTACTCCGAACTGAAACGCCGACTCGCCACCGAAGGCCTCTCCGGCTTCGACTACACCGCCGCCAAGACGACCCTCATCCAAGAACTCACCGACGACGCCCGCCAACTCCGCGGCCTGCCCTCCGTCCCCGTCTGGGAAACCTAGGCTGTCTTGATCGCTCCACCGCCGATGCCGGCGAGGCCGACACCGACGCGCTGGCAACCCGACTGATCGACACCCTCCTCCGCGGCCTCGGCGGCGACACCAACCCGACCCGCTGGAGCGTTGAGCGAAGGGTTACCTAACCCGCTTAGGGTCGGAGGTATGACGGAACCGGTGCTTGATATCCCGTTCGCCGACGCCTTCCAGTTCGACCCCTCGCCGACCTTCGCCGAACTGCGCGAAGGCCGCCCGGTCGCGCGCGTGCGGACGCTCGCGGGAGCCGAGGTCTGGCTGGTGACCCGGTACGACGACGTGCGCATGGTCCTCGCCGACCCCCGATTCTCCCGGGCAGCAGTCGTCAAGCAAGGCGCCCCGAGAGTCGCGCTGGCCAAGCCGATGCCGAACAGCCTCACCACCACCGACCCGCCCGAGCACACCCGGCTGCGCAAACTGGTCTCGACGACCTTCGCGCACCGGCGCATCGAACGCACCCGCCCCTGGGTCGCCGAGCTGTCAGCGCAACTGGCCGACGACGTCGCCAAGGCAGGCGACGGCGCGGACATCCGCGAACTCGTCGCGCTCCCGTTGCCGATCCAGGTGATCTGCCAACTGCTCGGCGTCCCGTACGCCGACCGCGACCAGTTCCGCGAATGGACGGAACTCGGCTACAGCATGCGGATGGCCGAGAAGGATCTCGTCGAACAGGCGATGACCGACCTGACGGCGTACATCGACGAGCTGGTCACCCGCAAGCTCGCGACCACCGACCAGCCCGCCGAGGACCTGCTCGACGAGCTCGTCCGGGCGCGCGAGGAAGGCGATCGGCTCAGCCATGACGAGCTGATCTCGTTCGGCGTCAACCTGCTCGTGGCCGGCCACGAGACGTCGGCGAACCAGATCTCGAGTTGCGTCGCGACCCTGCTGCGCTGGCCGGAGAACTGGGCCCGGCTGGTCGGCAACCACGAGCTGGTGCCGTCCGCGGTCGAGGAGCTGCTGCGCTTCAACCGGTTCAGCGAGGTCGGCCAGTTGCGCGTGGCTGTTGAGGATGTCGAGCTGCACGGAGTACAGATCAAGGCTGGTGAAGGCGTGATGGCCGCGCTGAACTCGGCGAACCGGGATCCGCGTCAGTTCGAGAATCCCGACGAGTTGCAGCTCGATCGCAAGGACAACAAGCAACTGTCGTTCGGCTTCGGGCCGCACTTCTGCCTCGGCGCGCAGCTCGCCCGGATCGAGCTGCAGGAGTCCCTGCTCGCGCTTCTGCGCCGCTTCCCGAAGATGAGCCTCGCCAAGCCCGCCGAGGAGCTCAAATGGCGCCGGGTGCTGGTGAGCGGCCTCGCGGAACTCCCGGTCAACCTCGGCTAACTGGAAAGGAGGGGTGGCCCAGGCGGCCACCCCTCCTTCACAGCAACAACTCAGTTCTGCGAGTTGGCGACCAGCGTGAGGTTGCTGGAGCCGTTCTCCTTGTCGTACTCCGCGAGCAGCCGCGCCGCGTCAGTCTCGGACGACGCGATCGCCGACGCGAGGGTCGCCGCGGTGCGCGGACGGTCCTCGGGCCAGTCGGACAGCAGCGCCCAGGCGCGCATCCGCTTCTTCTCCAGGTCGCCACCGGCGCCGTTGGACTTCGGCCGCGGCGCCGCCGGACGCGACGGAGTCGTCCGCGCGGTGACCTCACGAGCGATGACGGCCGGCTCTTCGACCTGCTGGGTGACGACCGGCTGGGTGACGACAGGCTGCGTGACAACCGGCTCGACCTGAGCCTGCTCGACCACGGACGCGGCCGGCTTGGCCGCACCGTTACGGACGACGGCCTTCTTCTTCGGCGCCGCAGCAGCCGTCTTGGCCGCCGCAGGCTCAGCAGCCGCCGGCTTGGCAGCCGGCCTCCGGGCCGGCCGCTTGTCGACAGCAGGCGGCTGCTCGTCGACCGGGTGCTCGGCGAACGGAGACTCCGGCCGCGGCTTGGCCACGACCGGCTGCGCCGCTGCGACGGCTGCTGCCTCGGCGACCGCTGCAGCCTCAGCCGCGGCGGCCTCCTCGATCACCTCGGCCTCGTCGGCTTCTTCGGTACTACGGTCGTAGGGCAGGTAGTCGACCGCCATCAACTCGCCGGTCATCGCCTCGCCCCACTGCTCGTCGTCGCGCAGCGGTACTCCGCCGGTCGGCCGGACCTGCTGGGCCGGCAACTGCTGAACGGGGATCTGCTGCACCGGTGGCGGCGTCGTGCCCTCGACGACCCACACGGCCGCGCGCAGGTCGCCACGCTCCTCCGGCTTCGGCTCCGGCTCGGGTGGCGGCGGCGGTGAGATCGCCAGCGTCAGCTTGTTGGTGATGACCTCGTAGTTGATCCGCTCCTCGAGCATCCCGGCCAGCCGGTCCGCGTCGTACGTCGTCTCGGCGATCTTCGCGAGCCGCTCGTCCTGGTGCTCCGAACGGATGTACTCGGCGACGGTTCCGGCGATGGCGTCGCGGCGCGCGTTGTTGCGCCGCTGCACCCGGGCGGCCCGCAGGCTCTCGTACAGGCCGAGGCCGTGCTCGAGTGCGATCGAGCGCGCGGCCCAGGTGACCTTGGGCTCGCGGGCCCACTGGACCACGCCGTAGACGGGTCCGGTGGTGGCCATCTGGCCGGCCTTGCGCAACGCGTCGCGGCGGCGCGCGGAGCTGTGGATCAGCCAGAGCACGTAGGCGAACGCGGACAGGCCACCGAAGCCGAAAGCCAGGAAGCGCTCCTCCGGCCGCCAGTGCCCGACGACGTTGAAGACGAGCGCGACGATGGCCGCGAACAGCGACATCGCCCGGTAGGCGTAGGCCTGCTCACCCTTGCGACGGCGCAGGTCGGCAAGAGCGGCGGTGGCGACACCTCCGAGCTCGATGACCGCGACGGCCGGCGTGACCAGGGCGATCTTGAGGAACGGCGAGAAGCCCTCGTCCGGCCACGGGATGTGTGTGACACCGGCCCAGACCTGTCCGACGAGGGCGGCTGTGGCGGCGGTGGCGTAGAAGGCGTAGGCGACTTTGTCAGCACCGGTAAGGGGTACGTTGGCGAGCTCGCCAGTACTGGTGCTGGTGGTGTTCTCCTGCAAGACGTGGTCTCCTGACCGGTTTGGGCTCTCCGGCAGTTTCGTCGGTGGTGGTTACAGCGATGCCATCCAGGTGGCTGGATGAGGCTACCGGTTCCCGGGCCCTTCAGGGGAGGCGATACCGGAAACGATTCTCTACCGCTACCCCTACCTCCCCATCAAGCGATCACTTCACACCTGGTAGAGGGTGGAAATCGGGCTGATCGAGTTCGTTCGAAAACCGCGACGCCGCCGGCCGCGCGGACAAGGCTCTCAGCCAAGCCGGTGTCCCCACGACACCGATCCCCCTGCTCAAGGAGCCGCCCATGCGTATCACCGCAGCACTGACCAGCGCCGGTCTGGCCACCCTCGGACTGCTCGTGCTTGCCCCGGCAGTGTCGGCCCAGGCCGCAGCTACGGCCGGTACGTCGGTCTCGGTCGTCACCGGTTGGCAGGCGATCGCGAAGTACCCGAACTACCGCCGGTGCGTGGACGCCGGGCAGCAGTACGTCCGCGAAGGCTTCAACGACTGGGACTGCCGGCCGGCCGGTCCGAGCGGCGAGTACTGGCTCTTCGTGCGCTGACTGGAGCTGAGCTGAGTCGGGCTGGAACGCCGGGGGCGGGGTTCCAGCCCGACTGGGAGATCAGCTGGAGCACCACGCCTTCTTCAAGCTATACACACCCAAGTCCGAGGCAGTGCCTCGGCCGTCTGGAACGATCGATTGCCGACACGTAGAGGCGCTGTCCTCCCGGACGCCTGCCATCAGTCTTCGATAAGCTGCAGTGTCGATGGCTCAACCACCGGCGATCTGACCCGTTGCTTGATACGACTCAAACCGCTGGCCAGGTCAACGTACATACGCGTAGGTCGCGAGGAAGCACCGATGGCTGCAGCAGCTAAATCCCAGGACCGAATCCCGAAGCTCACCAGGGTTCAGCTGACGCCGCTCGGTCGCAAGCCACATGGCTGCCCGGCTGCGGTGACTCCCAGCTGGGCTCGGTTGACAGCTACACACAAGGCGATAACGGGTCTGTTCGACACCCTTCACGTACTCCGCGAGAGGTCAGCCGAAGAGGGAAATCCGCGCCGCCTAACAGAGGATCAACTTGACCAGGTCCGTGCCGCCATCGTCTTCACGTCCGCCGGACTCGACGCTTGCCTCCGGCGACTACTCCGAGACGCATTGCCAGACCTCATCCACGCGGGCGGCGCAGCGGACGGCAAGTTCACCGGCTATATGCACGAGCACCGGCTTCGCGGCGAGCTGACCAAAGCAACCAAGAGCGCGATCACATCCGCAGACCCACGAGCGCGTCTGATCGACCTTTATGTCGAAGATCTGGCCGGCTCAAGCCTCCAATCTTGGCAGGATCTCCAGTCAGTTCGCGATGCTCTCGGACTGACTGCACGAACTCTTGTGGATAGTAACCTCCAGAACCTCAAGCCCTTCTTCGCGGCACGTAACGAGATTAGCCATGAGCTAGATCTGGTCGATCCCAGCGGACGAGGCAACCGCGGGCGCCGGCACAGGGAGATGACAGCTGTCGGCTCTCAATGCGACCTGGTGATTCACGTGATCGAGGACTTCCTGGTAGACACGAGCAAAGCCATCAAAGCCATCCCTGCATCAACCCCAATTGCCTAATACTTCAGTGCGATCGAGTCGTTCCACCTGCCTTACCCATCTCCAACTGAGTACTCGGCGGGGTTCCCGGCCCGATCTCGTTCACGCGGTGAGCGCCTTGGTCGCCTGGGTGGCGAGGAGGGTGGAGCGGGTGTCGTCCGAGCCTTCGTCGGCGACGATGGTGGCGTAGCGGAAGGTCAGGGTCTCGCCCGCGCGGAAGGGGAGTTCCTCGGAGAAGAAGGGCGCCGGGCAGACGGCCGCGAAGTCCTCGGAGCGGACGAACCATTCCGGTGGGTGGTTCGGGTTGTCGGAGGCGTCGACGATGATCAGCGTGGAGGCCCGGTCGACATCGTCGTGCTTGCCGGAGAAGCCCATCCAGGTCGCGCGCTGGCCGCGGAGTTCGTCGCCGCCCAGGCCTTGGGGTGCGAGCACCGTACCGCCGGTGAAGGATCGTGGGCCGCGCCAGAACAGGCCGCCGTACCCCGCGTTGGGCCGGCCTGCTGTCGTCGGGCTGCCGATCTGGACCGTGTCGCCGGAGACGTTCGTCATCGCCGTCTCGTAGACGAGCACCCAGCCGTCGTCGGCCAGCCGGGTGGTCAGCGTGCGTTGCTCGTCGACGACGTGGACGCCGTCCTGCCGATGCCACGACAGGTGATGCGAGAAGCGGACGAACTCGTCCGTGACGTCGAGCGCGTCGATCCGGTCGTGGTCCATCGAGCCGTTGTTGTCGAGCTGTTCATAGCCGTTGTCGATCGAGAACGTCGGTCCACCCCAGAAATTCTCGTGCCCGAAGTGCGGCAGCGACCAGGTCATCCCCTTGTGCCAGACGTGATCGTGCGGCCGGAAGACGGAGACCAGGTCGCCGCCGAGGGTACGGATCGGGTGCAGGTACGGCCGCGGCGACTCCAGTTGCGGGTCGGTCGGCCGGTACACGTAGGTGAACAGCTCGCGATCAGCCGCCGTGACCTGGATGGACCGGCCGATGGCGTGGTTGCAACCGAGGTTCTGCGTCATCTGTCGAAGCTCCGATTCTCTGTTGGTTGTGCCCAAGGCGCGCCGAGTTCGCTGAACAACTGCTGCCGCTCGGCCGCCTGCTCTATCCACTTCTCGATCCCCGGTACTACGGGATGCCGCTCATCCCCATCCCCCACCCAACTGGCCGCCACCTCCCCCGGCGCCGGCGCCGACCGAACAGCGTCAAGCACCCGCATGAACCCGCCCGTCTCCTCGAGCGGCGCGATCAACGCCACCCCGTCGCGCCGATGATCGAGGAGGTTCTCCAGCAGGTCATCCCGCCCGTACTGCGTCGTGCTGCCGCCCACCTCCAGCTCGTCGGTCGTGTAGCTCAGTACTGCCTGGCCCTTCGACCCGTAGACGGTGATCTTGGGCGGCTCGTCGTCGGCCGCGCAAAGGGTGAGCGCGGCAACGATCGCCGTACCGCGAGTCGTCCGGATCCGGACCGTCGAGGTGTCGTCGGCCTCGATCTCGTTGGCATGGAACAGCTCGGTCTCAACCCCTGCGACCTGTTCCGCACGCCCCGATCCGTCAATCAGCAACGCGGCCGCCACCGAGTGAGCGAACGCGTTCGTCACCACCCCGTCCACCACCGGTATGCCGTCCAACGTCCGCCGACCGGCCCACTTGGCTCGCTGCCAGTAGGCCCGTCTGCGCACCCACTTCCCCGTCGCGCCGATCCCTTCGATCTCACCGAAGGCGCCCTCGGCAACCATACTGGCGAGCGCGCGAACGGCCCCCGATCCATGCGCCTGAAACCCGACCTGACAACTCCGCCCGGTCTCCTCCACCACCTCTGCCAACCGCTCGAACTCCGCCAGAGAAGCCACCGGCGGCTTCTCCACCAACACATCGGCCCCCGCTCGCAACGCCAACTCCGCAAGCGCTGCATGCGTATGAATCGGAGTGCTGAGCACGACAACATCAACATCCTCAGCACGCAACAAATCCGGCAGACCCGAGTAGACCCGGGGCTCAACCCGGCGGTCAGCCTCGGGCTCGGCGGCGGGCGCCCCGCCCGCCGGCGTGGCGGCCGGGGGCGCCAGCGGCGAGGCAGCCACGGGCGAGGTCCCCGCGATGGGGGGCCGGGTGCCCAGCAGCGAGGCGAGTTCTTCGGGGGTTGGGGGGCGGGGATCAGCGACTGCTACGAGGCGGCAGGCACCAGCTGCGGTGAGGTGGATGGCTCGGCGTACGTGGGAGGCGCCGTGGCCGTGGATGCCGACCACGGCCACCCGTGGCAAGGACACTACTTGAGCTCCCCGCTGATCTCGTCCAGCATCGCCTTCGCTGCCTTGTCGGGCGACTGGCGACCGAACAGCACCTCGGTCGTGTACCGCTGGACGATCTTCTCCGCCTGCCCGCCACCGACCGGCGGCGCAGGCGACGGCTCGCCGAGCTCCTTGCCGATGTCCTGGATGAACTTCGCGGACGTGGCATCGGCAGGCTGCAGCTTCGACGCCACCGCCTTTCGGATCTCAGTGTTCGGCGGTACGCCGCGTTCGGCCAGCAGGATGTTCCCGGCCGCACTCGCATTGGCCAGATAGTTCACGAACTCGGCCGCCGCCTTCTGCTGCTTGGACCGCGACGAGATCGACCAGAACATGGATCCC
This sequence comes from Kribbella koreensis, assembly GCF_039525325.1. Taxonomy (NCBI): domain Bacteria; kingdom Bacillati; phylum Actinomycetota; class Actinomycetes; order Propionibacteriales; family Kribbellaceae; genus Kribbella; species Kribbella koreensis. Next base: position 483,215 of record NZ_BAAAHK010000013.1, on the reverse strand, counting down.
TTGTAGTACGAGCCGTTGTCGGCCGCCTTGCCGTCGGTACTCGGGATCCGCAGCAGCTTCATCTGCTGTCCGGACGCCTTGTCCATCGCGAGCAACTGGTTGCTCCAGATCAGGCTCATCGCCAGCTTGCCGGTCGCCATCATCGACTGGTCGAGCGCCGCGTTCAGATCCTGCGAGACCGCCTCGGCCGACGGCAGTGCCTTCGCGTCGCGCAACTTCAGCACGTACTGGAAGAAGCTGGTCGCCTTGTCCTCGGAGACGCCGAGCTTGCCGTCCTTCGTCCACAGCGACTCGCCGTTCTGCCGGGCCCACAGATTCAGCGACGCCTCGTTCTGCCCGAGCGTGCCGGTCCCCCACGCCTTGCCGTTCAGCTTCGAGGAGATCTCGGCGGAGATCCGCGCATAGTCGTCCCAGGTCCAGGTGGTGTCGTCCGGCAGCGCCACCCCCGCGGCCTTGAAGACAGCAGGGTTCGCGATCACGGCGAACGAGTTGATCCCGGCATTCAGCCCGTACAGTCCGCCGTCGAACTCGCCGGCCGCCAAGGTGTCCGGCTCGAACTTGCCGGTGTCGAGGCCGTCGGCCTTCTTCAAGTCGAGCAGCGCGCCGCGATCGGCGTACTCGCGCAGGTACTTCTCGTCCATCTGGATGATGTCGGGCGCGTTGTTGGCCGCGACCGTGGTGGCGAGCTTGTCCCAGTAGCCGGACCATTCGCCGAACTCGCCCTTGATGGTGACGTCGGGATGATCCTTCTGGTACGCGTCGATGGCCTGCTGGGTGAGCTTGGTCCGGGTGTCCGATCCCCACCAGGTGAACCGGAGCGTGACCTTGCCACCGTCGGACGATGACGACGGACCACCGGAGTCGCCACCACAAGCACTGGCGGCGAGCAGGGCAGACGCCAGCGCGAGGGCGGTGGCGGCACGTAGTACTCGCGGGGTTCTGCGAGGGAGCGGCATGACGAGCACCTTTCGGAGGGGTTACTTGATGCCGGTGGTCGCGATGCCCTTGATCAGGAACCGCTGACCGAGCAGGAAGGCGAGGAAGACCGGGACCAGGGAGACGACCGACATGGCGAACATCGATCCCCAGGACGTGCTCGTGGTGGCGTCGACGAACGAGCGCAGCGCGACCGGGACGGTGTACATCTTCGGATCGGTCAGGTAGATCAGCTGGCTGAAGAAGTCGTTCCAGGTCCAGATGAAGGTGAAGATCGCGGTGGTCGCCAGGGCCGGCACCATCAGCGGCAGGATCACCCGCAGGAAGATCCCGGCCCGGCCGCAGCCGTCGATCCGGGCCGCCTCGTCCAGCTCCCGCGGGATGCCGCGGATGAACTGCACCATCAAGAAGACGAAGAACGCGTCGGTGGCCAGCAGCTTCGGGACGACGAGTGGCAGGAACGTGTTGATCCAGCCGGCCCGCGAGAACAGGATGTACTGCGGCACGATCACCACGTGGATCGGCAGCATGATGCTGAGCAGCATGATCGCGAACCAGAGCCTCTTCGCGGTGAACTCCAAGCGGGCGAAGGCGTACGCCGCCATCGAGCAGGAGACCAGGTTGCCCAGGATCGCGCCGAGCACCACGACCGCGGAGTTGAGCAGGTACCGGGTGAACGGCTCGGTCAGGGCGTTCCAGCCGACGCGGTAGTTCTCGATCTTCAGGTCCTTCACCAGGATGCCGGGGTCGCGGAAGATCTCGTTGCCCGGGCGCAGTGAGCTGACCACCATCCAGATGACCGGGTAGAGCATCACCAGGGCCGACCCGGCCAGCACGACATGGATCACCACCGGCCGGACCCTGGCCCAGGTGATACCGGTCTGCCGTCGCGCGGCCACTGTGGTTCGGAGCGTCTCAGTCGTCATAGAACACCCAGTACTTCGAAGCGAAGAAGTTGACCGCGGTGAAGATGCCGATGATCACCAGCAGGAACCACGCCATCGCGGAGGCGTAGCCCATGTCGAAATGGCCGAAGCCCCGGTCGTACAGGTAGAGCGTGAAGAACATCGTCGAGTCGGACGGGCCGCCGGTGCCGCCGGAGACGACGAACGCCTGGGTGAACGACTGGAACGCGTGGATGATCTGCAGCACCAGGTTGAAGAAGATGATCGGGGTGAGCAGCGGCAGCGTGATGCTGAAGAACCTGCGCAGTACGCCGGCGCCGTCGACGGACGCGGCTTCGTAGTACATGGCCGGGATCTGACGCAGGCCGGCCAGGAAGATCACCATCGGGGAGCCGAAGGTCCAGACGTTGAGCACGACGAGGGTGCCGAGCGCCGTACTGGGGTCGGAGATCCAGCCCTTGCCGTCGATCCCGATCGTCGCGAGCACCTGGTTGAGCAGGCCTTCGGTGCCGAACACCTGGCGCCACAGGACCGCGATCGCGACGCTCGAGCCGAGCAGCGACGGCAGGTAGAAGATCGAGCGGTAGAAGCCCATCCCGCGGACACCGCGATCCAGTACGACCGCCAGCAGCAAGGCGATCGAGAGCTGGATCGGGACCGAGACGAAGACGTAGGTGAAGGTGACCCGGAGCGAGTTGTGCAGGCGCTCGTCGGACAGCATCCGGGTGAAGTTCTGCAGGCCGATCCACTCCGGCGACTGGATCAGGTTGTAGTCGGTGAAGGCGAGGTAGAGGGACGCGAGCATCGGGCCGATCGTGATCACGAACAGTCCGAGCAACCACGGCGACAAGAACAGGTAGGCCGCGAGATTCTCTTTCTTCTTCTCGGTCAGAGCGCTCAACGTCTCCACCTCCGGGCGGCTGTGAGGCTACTGGAAAGCGTTTGCCGATTTGTCAGAAGTTAGTCCACCGAACCGGTTCAGACAAGACCTTTCCCGGTTTTACCGTGACCGGTTCCGGACCCCGCCCGCCCCTGGACGCCGGCCACCGCGGCGAGGACAGTACCGTGCTGCTTTTCTGCCCGCGGAGGTCTCGATGGAGCGCGACGAAGCATTTCTGGGCTTGTTGACGAAGCTGAACGAGGCTCAGATCCCAGCCGTCCTCGAGACCTGCCGGAGCCCTGCGGACAGCGTCCGCGCCAGCGCGCGGAAGGCCCGGCGACTGGTCTCGGGCTACGTCTGGGAGCAGTCCGCGCATCACCACGACGAGACCTTGATCGAGCCACTGGAATTCCTGGCCGAACGATTGTCGGCCTCGCAGCACGACGACGGCACGTGGGATCTCGGGAACCTGCATTCGCCGCCCGACAGTGCTTTCGCCATCCAGGACCTCTGCCTGAGCTGGGCACTGCTCGACGGCGACGGGCAGCCTGCCACTGAGAGATCTCGCGATGTTCTCGAGTGGGTCATTCGTCAGGCCGGGCCGGCGCTCGCTACCGGAGGCGTGCACACTCCCAACCATCGCTGGGAGGTGTCGGCGGCGCTCGCCCGGGTCAATCAGCTGTTTCCTGATCAGCGGTACGCCGATCGCATCGACGAGTGGCTGGCCGAAGGGATCGACGCGACGCCGGACGGGAGCTACAGCGAGCGGAGCTCGACCTACGCGTCGGAGGTGACGAATCCGTCGCTGCTGACGATCGCGCGGTTGCATCGGCGGCCGGAGCTGATCGCCTTCGTCCGCAGGAACCTGGACGCCACGCTGTACCTGCTGGAGCCCAACGGCGAGGTGGACACGATCGCCTCCCGGCGCCAGGACCAGACCAGGATCAGGGACATCTGGTGGTACCTGACCCAGTTCCGTGAACTGGCTCTGCTCGATGGCGACGGACGGTTCGCAACAGTTGCCAAAGGCATCGAAACCCGCACCGCCGACTCGCTGGACGCCGGCGGCCCGGACGCCGGCGCGGTCGGCGCGGTCGGTGACTTTCTTGCCGAGGTCGTCGAGCGGCCGCAGCTCGCTGGTGTTCTGCCGGTCGCAGTGCCGGTGCCGGATGACTTCGTCCATGAGTTTCCGTCCCAGCAACTCGCCCGGATTCGCCGAGGCAGCCGTACAGCGTCGGTCTTCGGTGGTACCGACTTCCACGACGTGCCGGTGATCGCGTCCGGCCTGTCGACCAATCCCACGTTCTTCAAGTTCCGTACCGGCGCCGCCGTCCTCGACTCCGTCCGGTTGTCACCGCAGTTCTTCGGCACCGGCCACTTCCGCAGCAATGGACTCCGGCGGACCGGGCCGGCGAGTTTCGAGCTCGGCGACGAGGTGCGGGTGCCGTATCACTTACCGCTGCCTCAGCAGTACCGGAGCGACGACGGCGGGTACGCGCTGAGCAGCGACGGCCGGTTCTACTCGTCGATGGATTTCGGATGGCGGCCGAAGCAGTACCGCAGTCTCCGCACCACGGTCGCGGTGACCGAGGTGGCCGGCGGGTTCGACCTGGACTTCGAGCTGTCCGGGTCCGACGTACCGTTCGCGATCGAGCTGTGTTTCCGGGCGGGTGGGGTGCTCGGCGGGGTCGATGCGCTCGATGCTGACGGCAACTATCAGCTGGTCGGTGGTACCGGGGTGTACTCGGTCGGCGAGGACTCGATCGAGTTCGGTCCTGGCAACGGGGCGACGCGGGTGGCGATGGATCCGGGTGAGCAGTACACCCAGCTCAACGGCTCGCTGGTGCCGGACGGTCTGCGGGTCCACCTCACCGGGCGCGCACCGGCGTACTACACGCTCAACCTGCGCGCCTCCTGAGCCTGCCTGGCTGATCACTTACTCACGCCCGTTTGCTAATTCGTATTAGCACGCGCTTGCGGTCTTGACGGTGGCGAACGCGCCGGTCTACCGTTCCGGATCACATGGCTGGCAATACGTATTACTCAAGGGAGGTCGGCGGATGAGCGAGCGGTTGACGCAGCGCGACATCGCGCGGCTGGCGCGGGTCAGCCAGACGACCGTCTCGCTGGTGCTGAACAACCGCACGGCGGCGTCAGCGCGGATCCCGACCGAGACGCGGGACCGGGTGCTGAAGGTGATCCGGGAGACCGGGTACGTGGCGGATCCGCTCGCCCGCCGGTTGCTGCAGCAGCGCAACCAGATCCTCGGGGTGTTCACCTACGAGTCGGTGTTCCCGAGCGCGAGCGCCGACTTCTACCACCCGTTCCTGAGCGGCATCGAGGAGAGCGCCGAAGAACTCGGCTGCGACCTGCTCCTGTTCACCAGCGCCCCCGTCACCGACGGCCACCGCCTCGTCTTCCACGAGAACAACCGTCTCCGGATAGCAGACGGCTCCCTCCTCCTGGGCCGCCGAATCCCCGCCACAGAACTAAGCCGCCTGGTCTCCGAAAACTACCCCTTCGTCTCAGTAGGCCGCCGCAACAACCCGGCACTCTCGGACGGCACCTCCACCGTCATCCCCTACGTAGGCGCCAACTACACAACAGCCACCGCCACAGTCACGACCCGCGCCCTACAACTCGGCCACCAACAATTGGCCTTCGTAGGCCCTGGCCAAGGCGCAGAATCCTCAGCCGACCGCCTACTCGGCTTCCACCAGGTAGCCCCCCCGAGGCCTACACCTCGCACCACCCGCTCCTGCGGAGCTCGAAATCGGCGTGGGCCGGCCCTCCTCCCCCTCTAGCCCGCCCGCGCAGCGGGCGGTTGGTGAGGTGCTCGACGAGCTGCTGGGGCGCGGGGTTACTGCGGTGTTTGTCGAGGATCTCGCCGATGCGGCTGCTCTTGCACATGCCGCGCGGGAGCGCGGGCTGGAGGTTCCCAGGGACCTTTCGGTGGTGGCTTTGGGGGATGCGAGTCGGCCGGTGAAGGGGGACGGGGAGTACTCGGGGTTTCACATTCCGCGGAAGGAGATGGGGCGGCGGGCCGTGGGGTTGCTGGAGTCGGTCTTGTCCGGTGAGGAGGTCGAGCTGCAGCAACTGCTGGATTGTGAGCTCGTCGAGGGAAGCACGCTCGGCAAGGTGAAGGGGTTCTGATGGAGACGGATGTGCTGGTGATCGGCGGCGGTCTCGGTGGGGTGGCCGCGGCTTTGGCTGCGCTGAGGGCTGGGCGGTCGGTGGTGATGACCGAGGAGTACGACTGGCTGGGTGGGCAGTTGACGAGCCAGGCGGTACCACCGGACGAGCACACCTGGGTGGAGCAGTTCGGCGTCACAGCGTCGTACCGGGGGCTGCGAGACGGCATCCGCGACTACTACCGCCGGTACTACCCACTGACCGCCGAATCGAGAGCGGCCGCGGAACTCAACCCCGGCGCCGGCTACGTCTCCAAGCTCTGCCACGAACCGCGAGTCGCCGTAGCGGTCCTGGAGTCGATGCTCGCCCCGTACCGGTCCAACCGAAAGCTCCAGATTCTCCAACCCTACAAGCCGATCGCCGCCACGACCGATGGCGACCAGGTCACGTCGGTGCAGGTCGAACACCGCGACACCGGCGACCAACTAACCCTCACCGCGCCCTACGTCCTCGACGCCACCGAGACAGGAGAACTCCTCCCCCTCACCGGCACCGAGTACGTCACCGGCTTCGAATCGCAGGCCACCACCGGCGAGCCCAGCGCACCAGCAGAAGCGCAACCACTCAACATGCAAGCCGTCTCCTTCTGCTTCGCGGTAGACCACGTCGACGGCAACCAGGTCGGCGACAAGCCGGCCAACTACGCCTACTGGCGCAACTACCAGCCACCCTTCTGGGGCGACCGCATGCTCTCCTGGAACGCCCCAGACCCACGCACCCTCGCCACCTCACGCCGGACCTTCACCCCTAACCCAGACGACGACCCACTCGCAGTGGTCGCGGACCAGCGGCGTACCGGCGGTGACACCAACCTCTGGACGTTCCGGCGGATCGCAGCCCGCCGACACTTCCAGCCAGGCGCCTACGAGTCCGACATCTGCCTGGTGAACTGGCCGATGATCGACTACCTCGACGGCCCGGTCTTCGACGTACCGGACGCCGCCAAGCATCTACTCAAAGCCAAGGAGCTGTCCCAGGCAGTCTTCTACTGGCTCCAGACCGAGGCGCCCAGACCCGACGGCGGCACAGGGTTCCAAGGCCTGCGTCTCCGGGGCGACCTCCTCGGGTCCAAGGACGGCCTGGCCCAGGCGCCCTACATCAGAGAGTCGCGGCGCATCGCAGCGGAGTACACGGTCGTCGAGCAGGACCTGTCGGTCGCAGTACGAGGAGCTAAGGGCGCAGCGGAGTACGGCGACAGTGTGGGCGTCGGGATGTACCGGATCGACCTGCACCCGTCCACTGGCGGCGACAACTACATCGACGTGGCCAGTAGCCCGTTCCGGATCCCACTCGGGGCGTTGATCCCGCAGCGGGTCGAGAACCTGCTGCCGGCGAGCAAGAACCTCGGCACCACCCACATCACCAACGGCTGCTACCGGCTGCACCCGGTCGAGTGGAACATCGGCGAGGCCGCGGGACTGCTCGCTGCCTTCTGCCTGGACCGTCGCGTCAGCCCGCGCGCGGTCCGCAACTCCCCTGCTCTGCTCAGCGACTTCCAGGCAGTACTGGTCGCCCAGGGCGTCGAACTGAGCTGGCCGGACGTCTCCGGCTACTGATGGAGGACTGATCATGAAACTCCGACTGCTGACAGCGGCAGCAACCACCGCCGCATTACTGATGGTGGCAGGCTGCGGCGGATCAGACGGCGACAGCCCGGCCGCGTCCGGCCCGATCGACCTGCGGATGACCATCTGGAGCGCGAACGCCAAGCACACCGCGCTCTTCGACCAGATCGCCACCGCCTACAAGAAGGACCACCCGGAGATCGGCAAGATCACCTTCGAGTCGATCCCGTTCGACAGCTACACCACCGCCTTGACCACCCAGATCGGCGGCGGCAACGCACCCGACCTCGCCTGGATCCTCGAAAGCACCGCGCCCGACTTCGTCACCTCCGGCGCATTGGAGCCGATCGACAAGGACCCAGATCTGTTGCCTAGCGCAACCGCTACCTGGGAGCAGGACGGCAAGCTCTTCGCCTATCCCTTCTCCACTTCGCCTTTGGGGGTCTTCGTCAACACCGACCTGGTGACGGCGGCTGGACGACCGACCCCCGCGCAGCAGATCGCGGCCGGCGCCTGGACCTGGGACCAGGCGGTCGCGACCGGCGCCGCAGTACAGGCGAAGACCGGCAAGGGCGGCATCGTCGTCGGCGACTTCGACTACAAGGGCTGGGACACGCTCAACACGATCTGGGCCGGCTGGGGCGCCCGGCCGTGGAGTGAGGACGGCAAGAGCTGCGGGTTCGACCAGCAGCCGATGGTCGACGCGATGACGTTCGTCCACAAGACGATCTTCACCGACAAGGCGATGCCCGGCCCGGGGCGTACGACGGACTTCTTCGCCGGCGACGCGTCGATGGTACTGACCCAGATCAGCCGCGCGGCCCTGCTGGAGAAGGCGAAGTTCAAGTGGGACCTGGTACCGCTGCCGAAGGGCCCGGCCGGTGAGTACTCGGTCGTCGGCCAGGCCGGCATCGGTGTGATGAAGCGTGGCAAGCACGCCGACGCGGCGAAGAAGTTCCTTGCCTACTTCACCGATCAGGAGAACTCGGCCAAGCTCGCCCAGTTCTTCCCGCCGCCGCGCAAGTCGCAGCTCACCACCTCGCTACTGGCCAAGGCGAACCCGCTGCTCAAGCCCGAGCAGCTGCAGAGCGTCGTGATCGACGGCATCGAGCGCGGCGACCTCAAGACCAGCCACACCGGGTACGCCGAACTGCAGCAGACCGTCCGTGCCGCCCTCGACCCGCTGTGGAAGCCGGACGCCGACGTCAAGGCCGTCCTGTCCGGCGTGTGCTCGAAGATCAACCCGCTGTTGAGCAAATGACGCTGCTACTCGACGACAAGCAGGTCGCCCCGCCCAGGACGGCGAGCAGCGTGCCGTACTGGACCATGCGGCGGCGCGACGAGCTGGCCGGCTGGCTGTTCATCGCGCCGCAGCTGGCCGGGATCGCCGCCTTCGTCATCGTCCCGCTCGGGCTCGTGGTCTGGTACAGCCTGCACGAGTGGAACGTGCTGGCCGGCACCTTCGACTTCGTCGGTGCCGGCAACTACCAGGCGCTCGCCGACGACCCCCGGCTGGGTCCGGCGCTTCGGGCGACCGGAACCTTCTCGCTCGGGCTGGTGGTGCTCAACCTCAGCCTCGCGCTGTTCCTCGCGGTACTGCTCAACCAGAAGCTCCGCGGGACGGTCTTCTTCCGCACGCTGTTCTTCTCGCCGGTCGTGGTGACGCTGGTCGCCTGGACGATCGTGTGGGGCTTCCTGCTGCAGGACAACGGCGGGATCAACGGCTTCCTGGATCTGATCGGCATCGACGGCCCCAACTGGCTGCGCGGTGACGCGACGGCGATGATCTCGGTCGTCGTCGTGCAGCTCTTCAAGGGCGTCGGGCTCAACATGGTGCTGTTTCTCGCTGCCCTGCAAGGGGTTCCGGCCGAGCTCTACGAGGCCGCTCGGATCGACGGCGCCTCGGCGTGGGCGCGGTTCCGGCGGGTGACGGTACCGTTGATCAGCCCGACGATCCTGCTGACGTCGATCCTGACGGTGGTCGGTTCGCTGCAGGTGTTCGCGCAGATCGCAGTACTGACGCAGGGCGGGCCGGGGACGTCTACGACCGTCCTCGTCTACTACCTGTACCAGCAGGCCTTCCAGTTCCATCACTTCGGCTACGGCGCCACGATCTCGCTGCTGCTCTTCGTCATCGTCCTCGCGTTGACGGCACTGCAATGGCGCATGCGTAGGAGGTGGGTTTTCCATGAGTCGTAAGGGCAAGCTGATCCTGTACGGCGTACTGCTGGTCTGCTGCGTGCCTTTCGTCTTCCCCACCTGGTGGATGGCGACGGCCTCGCTCAAGCCGGTGAACGAGATCTTCGCCTTCTCGCTCTTCCCCCACACGGTCACGCTGGACGCGTACCGGCAGGTCTTCGAGCTGCAACCGTTCGGCCGGCAGTACCTGAACAGCTGCTACATCGCCGTCGTCGTCACCCTCGGCACGCTGGTCGTCTCGTCGCTCGCGGGCTACGCCTTCGCCCGGATCAAGTTCCGCGGCGCCGGCGTCGTCTTCATGATCGTGCTGGCCGGCCTGCTGGTCCCGAACGAGGTGACGATCATCCCGCTGTACCGGATGTTCGACTCGCTCGGCCTGGTCAACACGCACTGGCCGCTCCTCCTGATCCCGATGCTCGGCGCCCCGAGCGTCCTGGCGACCTTCATCATGCGCCAGTTCTTCATCACCCTCCCCCGCGAACTCGAGGAAGCCGGCCGGATGGACGGCCTGGGCCGCCTAGGTCTGTTCTGGCAGGTCTCCCTCCCGCTCGCCCGGCCCGCAATCGGCGCGGTCGCGATCTTCACCTTCCTGCACAGCTGGAACCTCTACCTAGAACCGATCGTTTTCCTCTCCAGCAAAGACCGCTTCACCATCCCCCAGGCCCTCACCCAGTACGTCGACGCCTACGGCGGCGCCATGTGGAACGTCCAACTGGCCGCCGCCACCCTGTCGGCCCTCCCCGTCCTCATCATCTTCGTCCTGGCCCAACGCCAATTCGTCGAAGGCCTGACCCAAACCGGCCTCAAAGGCTGACGGGAATACCTCCGGTACGCCGGAAGCTGTCACCAGGCATGACCAAGATCCTGGTGACCGGTGCCACCGGCAACGTCGGCCGCGAGCTGATCCGGCAACTCCCGGCCGCGGACGTTCGCCCCTTCTCCCGTCAGACCGGCGGAGATCTGTCGAAGGTGGAGAGCCTTCGGGACGCACTGGACGGGGTCGACACGGTCTTCCTGATCTGGCCGTTCCTGACGGCGGACGCGGCGCCGGCGGTGCTGGAAGAGGTCGGCCGGGGGCGGCGGGTCGTCTACCTGTCGTCGTCCGGGGTGGCCGAGGGGCACGGGGATCCGATCAATCGGATGCATGCGGAGCTCGAGGCGTTGGTGGAGGGGGCTGCGGCGAGCTGGACCATTCTGCGGGCGAACACGATCGCCTCCAACGCGCGGGGGTGGGCGGCGCAGGTTCGCAGTACGGGTGTCGTGCGGGGCCCGGACATCCCCGCCACGGCGGTTGTCCATGAGCGCGACATCGCCGCCGTCGCGGCCCGCGCGTTGACGTCAGCCGACCTCGACGGGCAGCGGTTGATACTGACCGGCCCGGCGGTCGTCAGTCGCGCGGAGCAGGTCGCGGCAATTGGTACTGCGCTCGGGCGGGAGCTGCGGTTCGAGCCGGTCGCGGCCGGGGATGCGCGGGCGCAGATGCTCGCGGACGGTCGTCCGGCGGCGTTGGTCGAGGCGTTGCTCGCCAATGTCGGCCGGCCGCCGTCGACGCTGATCACGGCGACGGTTGAGGAGGTCAGCGGGCGGGCGGCGCGGAGCTTCGGTGAGTGGGCAGCCGAGCATGTGGACGAGTTTCGTCAAAAGCGCTGACTCTCGCTGTGGTCTGTCGGTGGCAGGCTGTACAAAAGAGGAGTGACTTTTCATGCCGCGGTTTTCATCGCGACCAGCCTGGACGGATTCATCGCGCGCCCGGACGGGTCGATCGACTGGCTGACCGAGCGGGGCGAGCAGGCGGGCGACACGGGGTACGACGAGTTCATGGCGGCGGTGGACACCGTCGTCGTGGGGCGGAACACGTACGAGAAGGCGCTCAGCTTCGGCTTCTGGCCGTACGAGGGCAAGCAGGTCGAGGTGCTCAGTACGACGCTGGACGCCGATGCGGACGAGCGCATCATCGTGCACCGCACCCTCGACGGCCTGGTCCAGACGCTGGAGGACCGCGGCGCCAAGCGCGTCTACACCGACGGCGGCCGAGTCATCCAGACCTTCCTCCGGGCCGGGCTGCTCAACGAGCTGACCATCACCGTCGTCCCAGTCCTGCTCGGCTCCGGCTTCTCGCTGTTCGGCGACCTCGACCACGACATCAACCTCACCCACAACGCCACCCGCACCCTGGGCGCCGGCCTGATCCAGTCCGACTACACCGTCAAACGCTGACCTACCAGAGCAAGAACGACGGCGCGATCAGGAGGGTGGCCGTCAGCAGGGTGAGGGCGGCTTTCGTAGTGCCGGATGCCGGGTGGAGGCGCCGGAACAGCGGCAGGTTGATTCCGATCAGGACCGCCAGGATGACGAGTGCGGCGACGATGCCGAGTGGGATGAAGCCGTCGGCCTCGCCGCCCTGGATCTCGTTGTTCGAGAACGGGGAGTCGGGGCGGTCGAAGAGCATCGCCCGGGCGTGCAGGCCGATCAGGGCGAGCAGCAGGAACGGGTAGGCGAACAGCACGCCGAGGGCGGTGTTGACGACCGCCCAGATGCCGTACCACGTGGCGGGCCGTCGCTTGGTCGCGATGAGTTCCGGTGCTGCTGTCGTCACGTCGCCTCCCCTGGTCCTGTACATCGTGCCGGACGGCGTCAAATCCGTTTGCCCGGTCGCGGGTGTGAGGCGAGAATCGACGTTTGTGCCTGGACTGTTCGCCGATGTGACGCCGTTGCGGGAGTCGGTGGAGTTCCGGTGGTTGTGGGCGGGGCAGTCGCTGTCCTCGATCGGTAGTTTCATGACGATGGTCGCGGTCGCCATTCAGACGTACGACCTGACCGGATCGTCGGTGGCGGTCGGCGCGATCAGTCTGGCGTCGCTGGTACCGACGTTGCTGCTCGGGTTGTTCGGCGGGTCGCTGGCTGACGCGGTCGATCGGCGGCGGCTGGTGTTGCTCACCGGGTGCGGGTTGATGAGCGTCTCGCTGCTCTTCGCCGTCCAGGCGTTGCTCGACTGGCGCCAGGTCTGGTTGCTTTACTTGCTCACGGCAACTTCTGCCGCGGTGTCGGCAATCGACGTACCTGCCCGTCGGACGTTCATCCCACGAGTACTGCCGGTGAAGCGGCTGCAGGCTGCTGCCGCGCTGTCACAGTTGTCGTTCCAGGTGGCGGTGATCGCCGCGCCGGTGCTGGCCGGAGTGCTGATCGCGTCGGCCGGGCTCGAAGCGGCGTACGGGCTTGATGCGTTGACCTTCGTCGCCGTACTGGTCAGCGTCCGGCGGCTGCCCCCGATGCCACCCGACAGCGGCGGTTCGAAGCTCGGCCTGCGCTCGGTGGTGGAGGGCGTGAAGTACGCCGTCAACCACAAGCTGATCGGGATGATCTTCTTGATCGACCTCAACGCAACGGTCCTCGCGATGCCGACCGCCCTGTTCCCCGCCCTCGCCGCCACCCGCTTCGGTGGCGGACCGCGAACCGTCGGCTACCTCTTCGCCGCCATCGGAATCGGCGGCCTGATCGCCGCCATCCTCTCCGGCCCGCTGGCTCGTCTCCGCCACCAAGGCCGCGCCATGCTCATCTCCGTGGCGATCTGGGGCGCCGGCATCGGCTCAGTAGGCCTCACCCACAACCTCTGGCTAGCCGTCACGTTCCTGGCCATCGCGGGTGCCGCCGACATCGTCACCACGGTCTTCCGCGCCACCATCCTGCAAACCAAAACCCCCGACGACCTCCGCGGCCGCCTCAACTCCCTCGACTTCATCATCGGCCTGGGAGGCCCCAACCTCGGCAACGTCCGAGCAGGCACAGTCGCAGGCCTGGCCGGCCCAACCATCAGCATCCTCACCGGCGGCGCAGCCTGCGTCCTAGGAGTCCTCCTCCTAGCCACCAACAGAACCTTCCGCCGCTACGACGCGAAGGCCCCTGATGGGAGTATCGGTGAATGACGGACGCAGCCTGGCCCTGGATCTTGGGACTGATCTCCTCGAGTGAACTGGAGGTTCAGATCCTGCCTGGCGTCGCGGTGGACGGCCAGCGTTGTCTGGCGCAGCTCCAGGTCACGGAACGATCCGCACTCGGCGGGTTGGCCCTCAACTCCGGCGGGCTCGTCGTGGACCACGGCTGGATCCGTGTGCTCGGCGGATCGGTTGCTAATGGAAACAGCATGGCCGAGGTCAACCGTTTCCCCAGCGAGCCGGACATCAACTGGACACCGCAAGACGGTCTCGTCGTCGGGTACGACGTACTGGGCGGTGTCTTCACCCTCAACGGCATGCATCCGGAATCGGCCGGTCGCCCGGGCTCTCCCGGTCAGATCCTGTACTTCGCCCCGGACACCCTCGAATGGGACGCGCTTCCGATGACCCACAGCCAATGGCTCGAGTGGCTCTTGTCCGGCCAAACCACCCAGTTCTACGAATCGCTGCGGTGGTCCGGCTGGGAAAAGGAAAGCCAATCCCTCACACTCGCCCAGGGAATCTCTGTCTATCCGTTCCTGTGGTCAGCCGAAGCCCACGCCGATCTGGCGGCCACCAGCCGCCGTCCGGTCCCCTTCTCCGAACTCATCCACCTCACGGCCGAGTTCACCGCTCAAGCCGCCCTGTCAGCCCCAGGCTTCCTCGGGAGCTACTAGGTCATCACGCCGTGATGGCGAGGCGCCGCCAGAGGTGAGTTACCTGAGGAGCGTGGCTGCTTCGGCTGCCCAGTAGGTGAGGATGGTGTCGGCGCCGGCTCGGCGGATCGAGTTGAGGGTTTCGAGGATGGCTCGTTCGCGGTCGATCCAGCCGTTGGCGGCGGCGGCTTCGACCATCGCGTACTCGCCGGAGATGTTGTACGCGGCGACCGGGACCGTGACGTGGTCGCGGACCTGGCGGATGATGTCCAGGTAGGCGAGGGCCGGCTTGACCATCACGATGTCGGCGCCCTCGGCGATGTCGAGGTCGACCTCGCGGATCGCGTCGCGGGAGTTGGCCGGGTCCTGCTGGTAGGTCTTGCGATCGCCCTGGAGGGACGAGTCGACGGCCTCGCGGAAGGGGCCGTAGAAGGCCGACGCGTACTTCACGGCGTACGCGAGGATCACCGTGTCGAGGAAGCCGGCGCCGTCGAGCGCGGTGCGGATCGCGCCGACCTGGCCGTCCATCATCCCCGAAGGGCCGACGACGTGAGCACCGGCGGAAGCCTGCGCGACACCCATCTCGGCGTAGATCTTCAAGGTCGCGTCGTTGTCCACGCGGCCCGCGGAGTCCAGTACGCCGCAATGCCCGTGATCCGTGAACTCGTCGAGGCAGAGGTCCGACATCACGAGCAGGTCGTCACCCGCCTCGGCCACGGCATCCCGGATCGCCACGTTCAGAATGCCGTCCGGATCGACCGCACCGGAACCGACAGCGTCCTTCGACGTCGGTACTCCGAACAGCATCACCCCGCCGAGGCCCAGTGCGGCAGCCTCGGCGACCGCCTTCCGGGCCGTGTCCCGCGTGTGCTGGTAGACGCCCGGCATCGAGCTGATCGCGATCGGCTCGCGCGCGCCTTCCCGGACGAACATCGGCAGGATCAGCTGCCGCGGCTCGATGGTGGTCTCGGCGACCAGCCGACGGACCGCTGCCGACGACCGCAGTCGCCGCGGACGAACCTCCGGGAAACCAGCCATGGCGGAACCTAGCTCTTCCTGCGAGAACCCGAGCGGCGCTCGGACGGACGGGTGACCGGCTCCCCGGCCTCCAGCATGGTGTCACGACGATCGGCGCCGAAGCGAGCGAGTGCGTCGGCCAGTTCCTCGGCCGACGGGGCCTCGGCCATCGCGTCCACGCGCAGGCCGTGCTCCTCGGCGGTCTTCAGAGTCGCCGGGCCGATCACCGCGATCACCGTCGACGCGTGCGGCTTGCCGGCGATGCCGACCAGGTTGCGCACGGTCGAGGACGAGGTGAAGACGACCGCGTCGAACTTGCCCGACTTGATCGCCTCACGCGTCGGCGCGGGCGGCGGCGCGGCCCGAACGGTCCGGTACGCCGTGACGTCGTCGACCTCCCAGCCGAGATCGGTCAGCCCGGCCACCAGGGTCTCGGTCGCGATGTCCGCCCGCGGCAGGAAGACCCGGTTGATCGGGTCCAGCACCTCGTCGAACGGCGGCCAGTCCTCGACCAGCCCGGCGGCGGACTGCTCACCCGACGGCAGCAGGTCCGGCCGGATGCCCCAGGCACCGATCGCCTCGGCGGTCTTCTCGCCGACCGCGGCGATCTTCAGCCCGGAGAACGCCCGGGCGTCCAGACCGTACTCGTCGAACTTCTCCCGGACCGCCTTGACCGCGTTCACCGAGGTGAAGGCGACCCACTCGTAGCGGCCCTCGACCAGGCCACGGATGGCCTTGTCCATCTGCTGCGGGTTGCGCGGCGGCTCGACCGAGATGGTCGGCACCTCTTCCGGCATCGCGCCGTAGCGGCGCAGCCGGTCCATCAGCGGGCCGGCCTGGTCCTTGGTGCGCGGCACCAGGATCCGCCAACCGAACAGCGGCTTGGTCTCGAACCAGGACAGCGACTCGCGCTGCTCGACGACGGCGCCGACCACGATCACGGCCTCGCCGACCAGCTTGGCGGCCCGCAGGTCCGCGACGATCGTGCCGAGCGTCCCGACCACCGAGGTCTGCGCGGTGGTGGTGCCGCCGACGGTCGCGGCGACCGGCGTACCGGCGTCGAAGCCGGACTCGATCAGCGCGGCGGTGGTGTCCTTCAGAACCTCGGTCGCGTTCAGCAGTACCAGCGTCTGCTTGGGGTGCAGCCGGCTGAAGTCGAGCTTGGCCTCGGCCAGGTCCAGCACCGTGACCTCGCGGTCGCTCTTCATCGTCAGCGGGATCCCGGCGTACGCCGGAACGGCGCTCACCTCGCTGACCCCGGGAACCACGTTGAAGCTGATGCCGGCCTTGCGGCAGGCGGACGCCTCCTCGGCCCCACTGGAGAAGGTGAACGGGTCGCCGGTCAGCAACCGGACCACGTTCGACGAGGCCTTGGCGGTCTTCACCACCAGCCGGGCCCGGGCCGCGACCCGCAGCGCCCGGCTGCCCTCGGCGCCGGAGCCGTCGATGACCTCGACGCCCGGCTTGCAGTACGCCAGGAAGGCGTCGTGCTCAGGACCCTCGACCACGACGGCGTCGGCGTTGGCCAGCACGTCCCGGCCGGCGATCGTCAGCAGGCTGGGATCGCCCGGGCCGACGCCGACGAAGGTCACGTGGCCGAGTGGCCTGGTCTGCTTGGCGGTCGTGGTGCTGGCGGCGATCTTGGCCGGCACCTTCTGGGGTGCCGGGGTGGCCGCTGTCTTCGCGCTGCTCACGTCTGCTGTCGCCTTTGCCCTTGTCCTGCTCGTCTTCGTGCTCGTACCCGTACTCGTGCTCGCGTGCGTCGTTCCCCGTGCCGGTGTCATGTCTGCTCCAGCAACTCGTTCGCGAGGCGCCGGCCCAGAGCCCGTGGGTCGTCCACCGGCCCGTTCGCCGACAGCCGCCGTACGCCGCCGTCCTGGCCCAACGCTCCCCGCAGCCACAGCTCCGGCCCGTCCTCACCCTCGACCACCTCGGCGAGCGCGCCGACCGGAGCCGTGCACCCTGCCTCGAGCGTGGCCAGCATCTGCCGTTCGGCCGTCACCGCTGCGCGTACTGCGGGATCCTCCAACGGTGCAAGGGCTTTGAGCACCACGTCATCGTCGTCGCGGCATTCGATGCCCAGGGCACCTTGTCCCGGTGCCGGCAGCACCTGGATCGGATCCAGCGTCTCGGTGACCTCCGAAAGCCGGCCCAACCGGGCCAACCCTGCCCTTGCGAGCACCACCGCGTCCAATTTGCCATCCGTGACCATTGCTATCCGCGTGTCGACATTGCCGCGGATCCCGGTCAGCTCCAGGCCCAGTCCGAGGGCTTCCAGCTGCGCCACCCGGCGCGGCGAACCCGTCCCGACCAGGGCGCCGGTCTGCAGCTCGCCGAGGCTCAACCCGTCGCGGGCGACCAGCACGTCGCGCGGGTCCTCCCGCTGCGGGATCGCACCGAGCGTCAGCCCGGCCTCGGGGGTGGTCGGCAGATCCTTCAGCGAGTGCACGGCGATGTCGATCTCACCGGCCAGCAGGGCGTCGCGCAGCGCGCTGACGAAAACGCCGGTACCGCCGATCTGCTCCAGCGGCGCGCGATTGGTGTCGCCGGTGGTGACGATCGGGACCAGCTCGACGTCATGCCCGAGGGCCCGCAGCCGGTCGGCCACATCGGTCGCCTGGGCGGTCGCGAGCGCCGACCTGCGCGTTCCGAGCCTGATCATGCGGGATCACCTCCGGTTGCCTGCGAAGTCTTGGGAGCGGTGACCGCGTCCACGGTGGCGGGATCGAGCGCGAACAGCTCCCGCAGCGCGTCGGCGTAGGTCGGGCCGCCCGGATCGGCGGCCAGTTCCTTCACCCGGACGGTCGGCGTGTGCAGCACCTTGTCGACCACCCGCCGGATGGTCCGGGCCACCTCGCCGCGCTGGATCTCGTCCAGCCCGGGCAGCCTGCGGTCCAGCCTGGCCAGCTCGGCGTCGACCAGCTCGCTGGCCATCGTCCGGAGCGCGACCACGGTCGGCAGCACCGACGCGGCGCGGCGGGTCGCCTCGAAGGCACCCGTCTCCTCGCCGACGATCCGGCGTACCTCGTCGATGTCGTCCGCGCTGCCGCCCGCCGTCCGGGCGAGGTCGGCCAGCGTGACCAAGGTGATGCCCTCGATCCGCGCGGCCGCGGGATCGACGTCGCGGGGCAGCGCGATGTCCAGTACGCCGAGCGGCCGGCCGTCCGCGGCGTCGCGAACCATCTCTTCGGTCAGCACCACGCCCCGCGCGCCGGTGCAGGAGACGATCAGGTCGGCCTCGCGCATGGCGGAGGGGACGTCGGCGAGCTTGATCGCCGTACCGCCGATCCGGTCCGCCAGCGCGACGGCGCGGTCGTAGTTGCGGTTCGCGATCGTCACGCTGGCCGCACCGCCCGCGAGCAGCGTCTGGGCTGCCAGCGAAGCCATCGAGCCGGCCCCGACGACGAGGGCGCGACGGCCTTCGTAGCCGCCCACGGCCTCGAGCCCCGCGGACACGACCGAGCGCCCGGCCGCGTCGATGCCGGTCTCGGACCGGGCTCGCTTGCCGACCCGCAACGCCTGCTGGAACAAGGGGTTCAGGGCGGAGCTGATCGTCTCCAGGTCCTGACCGATCCGCAGCGTCTCCTTCAGCTGGCCGAGGATCTGGCTCTCGCCGACGATCATCGAGTCCAGCCCGACCGCGACCTGGAACAGGTGCGAGACGGCGCCTTCCTCGAAGTGCACGTAGAGGTGCTCGGCCAGGTCGAGCAGCGGTACGCCGGTGACGTCGGACAGGATCGCGGTGACCTCGTCCATGCCGGCGTGGAAGCGGTCGACGTTCGCGTAGACCTCGGTGCGGTTGCAGGTGGCCAGGACGGCCGACTCGGTCACCGCCGGGGTGTGCTGGACCGCGAGCGCGAGCTTGGTCGCCGCGTCCGGATCGAGGGCCACCCGCTCGAGTACAGAGATCTCAGCGGACCGGTGCGAGATCCCGACGACCAAGTAGCTCATGCGCCGACACCCCCGCCGACGCTGGGCAGATCGGAGACCACACCGTTCATCGCTGGCAGTTCGGGCACCTCGGGGAGCGCCGCCTCTCCGGACTTTCGTTGTTCGTGGTACGCCAGGATCTGCAACTCGATCGAGAGGTCCACCTTGCGGATGTCGACGCCGGTCGGCACGGTCAGTACCACCGGTGCGAAGTTGAGGATGCTGGTGACGCCGGCTGATACAAGCCGGTCGCAGACCTCCTGGGCCGGACCGGCCGGCGTGGTGATCACGCCGATCGAGACCCGGTCGGCCGCGACGATCTCCTCGAGCTCGGCGAAGTCCCGGACGATCATGTCGCCGATCTGCTCGCCGACCAGGGTCGGATCCGCGTCCAGCAGGGCGACGATCCGGAAGCCGCGGGTGCCGAAGCCGGAGTAGTTGGCCAGCGCGTGGCCCAGGTTTCCGATCCCGACGATGACGACCGCCCAGTCCTGGGTGACGCCGATCTCGCGGGCGATCTGGTAGCGCAGGTACTCGACGTCGTAGCCGACCCCGCGGGTGCCGTAGGAGCCCAGGTAGGACAGGTCCTTGCGCAGCTTGGCCGAGTTGACCCCGGCGGCGGTCGCCAGATCCTCGCTCGACGCGGTGGCGATGCCACTGTCCGACAAGGCGGTCAGGGCCCTCAGATACACCGGCAAGCGCGCGACAGTGGCCTCGGGAATGCCGCGTTCGGTTCTCGTCGGCGCGCCGGGGCGACGGCTGCGGGCAGGCGTCACAATTCTCCTGGAAAAGGTGGTTCGCGAGTCACCGCCTCACGGCTGGCGACGACCCCACTCTAGGAGCTTGTGAACGTGAGAACAAAATCGAGAACCGCGCAAGTGGTCAAGAGCACTAACTTGTCAAGGCCCTCTTCAGCCTGATCGGGTCGACCCGCCAGAAGTCGTGCTGACGGCCGTCGACGAAGGTGACCGGGATCTGCTCGCCGTACTCCTTGAAGAGCTGTTCGTCCTGGGTGATGTCGATCTCACTCCAGGTGACCCCGAGCTCGGCGCAGACCGCGGCGACGATCGCCCGGGCGTCGTCGCAGAGGTGGCAGCCGGGCTTGCCGTAGAGGGTGACCCGGTCGCTCATCGGTCCGCCTCGCGCAGCCGGCCCTTCGCGACCTTGCCGGTGACCGAGTGCGGCAGGTGGTCGACCACCTCGATCTCGACCGGGCACTTGAACCGGGCCAGCCGGGTCGCGGCGTACTCGCCGATCGCGACCGGGTCGAGCGCCGCGCCGGTCGCCGGTACGACGAACGCCTTGACCGCCTCGCCGGTGTCCTCGGACGGTACGCCGATGACGGCGGCCTCCCGCACCCCCGGCGCTTGGACGAGGACCTCCTCGACCTCGCTCGGGAACACGTTGAAGCCGGACACGATGATCAGCTCGCGGAGCCGGTCGACCAGGAACAGGTCGCCGTCGGCGTCCAGGAAGCCGACGTCGCCGGTGCGGTACCAGCCCTCGTCGTCCGGGCCGTCGACCCCGTCCGGCCAGTAGCCGGAGAACAGGTTCTCGCCACGGATCAGGATCTCGCCCGGGTCGTCGCCCTCGACGTCCTCACCCTGCTCGTCGGCGATCCGCAGCTCCACGTGCGGCAGCGGCCGGCCGACCGAACCCGGCTTCGGCTCGTCTTCACCGAGTGTCGTGGTGACGCCGGGCGAGGCCTCGGTCAGGCCGTAGCCCTGGTGCACGAACAGTCCGCTGGCCTGCTCGAAACGGTCCGCGAGCCCTCGTTCGAGGGTCGACGCGCCGGTGAGCACGACCTTGACCGTACTGAGCGCTTCCTTCAGGTCCGGGCGGGCGATGAACGCGTTCAGAGCCGGTGGGGCGAGCGGGAGGCGCGTCACGGCGTACCGGCGGATCAGGTCGACGGTCGCGGTGGAGTCGAAGCGTGCCTCGATGACCAGTTGCGCTCCGGTCGCGACGGCCCAGCCGAGCACCGCGTTGAGGCCGAAGGCGTGGAACATCGGCAACACGCCGAGCACGACGTCTTCGGGACCCATCCGGTCCTCGCCGAGATCGGCCAGGTTCCGGACGTTCGCGCCGAGCGCCCGGTGGGTCAGCATCGCCGCGCGCGGGTCGCCGCTCGTCCCGGACGTGTAGAGCAGGACCGCGAGGGCCTCCGGGTCGGTCTGTGGCGTAAGCGGAGCGTCACCGGTGAGCTCACCGGGCCGGACCACTCTGACCCCTTCGAGCTTGTCCGCGAGGTCCCCGTCGGCGACCGCCAGACGGGCTCCGGAGTGCGCGATCACGTTGCCGATCTCGCCCTTGGTCAGGCCCGTGTTGAGCGGTACGGCGACCAGTCCGGCGCGAAGACATCCCAGGTAGGAGGTAACGAACTCGATGCTGTTCGCCATCAGCAGCACCACCCGGTACCCCGGTACGAGACCGGCCGCCGAGTACCCCCGGGCAGCCGCGTCGACGGCCTCGTCGAGCTGGCCGTAGGTCAGCCGCCGATCCCCGTCGACCAGCGCCTGACGTTCGCCGTGACGTCGCGCTGTGTCACGAAGAACATCCGCGAAGTTGAAGTTCACCAGGCGAGTCTGTCACGACAGCGCTAGGGTCCATCCTGTGACTCGACCAACGACGCGCGATCTGCGCGCCCGGTCGGTGCTGGCCGGGGAGGCGAGCGCCGCCGCCGCCGAACTGGAGGCTGCGCTGCAGACCCCGCCGGTGACGCATGCGGCCGCGTTCTTCGACCTGGACAACACCATGCTGCAGGGCGCCTCGGTGTACCACCTGGCCAGAGGTCTGTACCGGCGCAAGTTCTTCACCGGCGCCGAGATCGCCCGCAAGGCGGTCGACCAGCTCAGGTTCCGGCTGCAGGGCGAAACGCCCGAATCGGTCGCCAACGCGCGCTCGTCGGCGCTCTCGTTCATCGCCGGGCACCGGGTGGCCGAAGTACAGATCCTGGTCGAGGAGATCTTCGACGAGCTGATGGCCGACAAGATCTGGCCGGGCACCAAGGCCTTCGCCCAACAGCACCTGGACGCGGGCGAGCGGGTCTGGCTGGTGACCGCCTCGCCGGTCGAGGTGGCCCGCCTGATGGCCCGCCGGCTCGGTCTGACCGGAGCGCTGGGAACGATTGCAGAAACGCGAGACGGGGTCTATACAGGACATTTGGTCGGCGATATCTTGCATGGTCCGGCGAAGGCGGAGGCGGTCCGCGCGCTGGCGGCGCACGAAGGGCTTCACCTGGCCGATTGTGCGGCCTACTCGGATTCGGTCAACGATCTGCCGATGCTCGAGTTGGTGGGCCATCCCTGCGCGATCAACCCCGATTCCAGGCTCCGCCGGCATGCCGAGGTGGCCGGCTGGAAGGTGCGTGATTATCGGACCGGACGGAAGGCGGCACGCCGCGCGCTGTTGACAGCGGGTGCCTTAGGCGTAACGCTCGGTGCTGTCTCAGCCGCTGTGGCCATCCGCGGCAGTGTCTTGCAAGAACGTGTCATCAGTGGGCGTGTCAGACGCAGACGTGTCAGTTGAACGGGGAGAGAACTTGACGACGCCGGAGCCAAGCCCGGACGGGATGAGACGCGCAGAGCTCGTCGATCGCGCCCAGGCAGGGGACGTCGGTGCGTTCGGCGAGCTGTACGACGAGTACTCGCTGACCGTGTATCGCTACATCTACGCGCGGGTGTCGTCGTCGGCGCTCGCGGAGGACCTGACCAGTGAGACGTTCGTCCGGGCGCTGCGCGCGCTGGACTCGTTCCGCTGGCAGGGCCGGGACTTCGGCGCCTGGCTGGTGACGATCGCCCGGAACCTGATCACCGACCACTACAAGTCGGGCCGGGTCCGGCTCGAGGTGGTCACCGACGAGATCGAGACGCACGACCGGCAGACCGAGGGCCCGGAGGTGGACGTGCTGGCCGCGGCCACCGCCGAGGTGCTGCGGGACGCCGTGGCCGCGCTGCCCGAGGAGCAGCGCGACTGCCTGACGATGCGATTCTTCGCCGGTCTGTCGATCGCGGAGACGGCCAAGGCGCTGGAGAAATCCGAGGGCGCCGTCAAGCAACTGCAACTGAGGGCCGTCCGGCACTTGGCGAAGGTTATCCCCAAGGACTTGAGGTGAGGAGGATGACAACGAATGTCTTTCGTAACCCGTCAGGGAGTTTCCTCGTTTGCCTGTGTGAGGACCTTTCGGTGACCCCGATCGGCCATTGAGGAGAACGAGAACTCATGAGTGACCTACACAGGGCTCGAGCGCGCGCGGAGACCTTCGCGCACGCCGTCGATCACGGGCCCCGTCACTCTTCGCGACTGAGCGATGACCCTGAGCTGATGGATGCTGTGGAGCTGGTCGGACGGCTGAGGACCGCCGGCGCAGTGACACCGCGACCGGAGTTCGCTGCCGAGCTGAGGCACCGCCTCCTCGAGCAGGCCGCGGCGCGAGCCGCGACCACGACTCCGACCGTGGTACCCAGCATTCCGCAGAACTCGGACGATCCGCCCGAGCGCGAGGACGACGACGCGTCCGTGACAGATATCCGCCATCGTCACGGCCGGCGTATCCGGCTGGTGGCCAGTACCGCCGCGCTGGTCCTGCTCGGAGGTGGCATCGGTTCTGCCGCCGCCGCTCAGCAGGCGATGCCCGGCGACGCGCTGTACGGCATGAAGCGCGGCATCGAGAACGTCTCCACCAACGTCAGCGTCGGGGACGGTTCCCGGGGCCGGCGCGAGCTCGACCACGCCAAGACCAGGCTGACCGAGATCCAGGCGCTGGTGAACAACGGTGGCGACGTGTCCACCATCAACAGCACCCTGGCGGACTTCACCATCCAGGCCGCAAGGGCATCACCAGGCTCGTCGCGTCGTACCAGCAGGACGGCGATCCGGCCTCCATCGCGGAGGTCACCGCGTTCATCACCAGCGCCCGCCAGGCCATCGGTGAGCTCGCTCCGAAACTGCCGCCCGAGTCGCTCAAGCCGGCCGTCGAGGCGTTGTCGATGCTGGAGAAGCAGGCCGGCGTCACGGCGCGGGCCTGCCCGAAGTGCGACAAGCCGAAGCCGGCCAAGAACAGCGGCCCGGCCCCGGCGATCAACCCCGGCACGGAGCCGAGCACGCCGATCAAGGCGGGCTCGTCGCCGAGCGGAAAGACCACGACAGCGCCGTCGGCCAAGCCGCCGAGCTCCGGGGTCACCACGGTTCCGTCCCAGACGGTGGACACCACCATCGTCCAGGAGCCGACCACCCGGCCGACCGACCTGAAGACGCCACCCAGGCCATCGACGAAACCGAGTTCGACACCGTCGGGACCGACCGTCCCCACGCTGCCGACCCCCGGCACCCCGAGCTGGCCCTGGCCCTTTCCGACGCTGAACCTCCCGACGATCAACCTGCCGGGCGTCCTCCAGACGCTCCTGCCACCCTGGAACTGATCACCACCCGAAGAGCCCGGCTTCCCTCGGAAGCCGGGCTCTCCGCATCCCCACCGCATCCCCACCGCCCCCCGCCCGCCGTCGCCCGCCTGTCGCGGCCCGGCTCTCTCGCGCGTCATTTGAGGGGTTAACCCCTGAGACGGTGGGTTGCCCCGTCAGAATCCGAGGAGGCAACCCACCAGCTGAGGGGTTAACCCCTCAAACGTCGGCTTTGCGAGTCGGCGCTCGGGCGGTGGGGTGGGGTGGGGTGGGGCAGCGGGGCGGGGTTAGAAGAAGACGCTGCGGCGTTGCATCAGCAGGGTGTAGAGGGTCTGCTGGATGGTTTCGCGGACCTGGTCGGTGACGTTGAAGACCAGCATCGGGTCGTCGGCGGCGCCGTCGGGGAACTCGTCGGTGCGGATCGGCTCGCCGAACTCGATCAGCCACTTCGACGGCAGCGGGATCAGGCCTAGTGGGCCGAGCAGCGGGAAGAACGGTGTGACCGGGATGTACGGCACCCCGACCAGGCGAGCCAGCGACGCCATGTTGCCGACCAATGGGTAGATCTCCTCGGCGCCGACGATCGAGCACGGCACGATCGGTACGCCGGTCCGCATGGCCGCGCTGACGAAGCCGCCGCGACCGAACCGCTGCAACTTGTACCGCTCGCTGAACGGCTTACCGAGTCCTTTGAAGCCCTCCGGCCAGACCCCGACCAGGTTGCCCTGCCGGAGCAGCCGCTCGGCGTCGTCGTTGTTGGCCAGTGTCGCCCCGCCCTTGCGGGACAGCTCGCCGACGAACGGAGTCTTGAAGACCAGGTCAGCGGCCAGCGTCCGCAGCGGCCGGTTCGTGTGGTCGGCCACGACCAGCTGGGTGATCAGCCCGTCGATCGGCATCGTGCCGGAGTGGTTCGCGACGATCAGCGCGCTGCCGGTCTCGGGGATGTTCTCGATCCCGCGCACCTCGACCCGGAACCACTTCTCCGCGAGCGGGCGCAGGAACTTCAGCATCACGTGGTCGGTCAGGTCGGGATCGAAGCCGAACTCGTCGACCTCGTACTCCCCCGTCAGCCGCCGCCGCAAAAACGCCAGGAACTCGGCCAGCTGCCGCTCCCCGTCGGCCCCCAACGTCTCCCGCACGATCTTCTCGAACGCCGCGAAGTCCTTCAGGCCGCGCGGCACAGCACTGGTCTGGCCGAAGTCGCCGGCCTGCGGGCCGAACCCGGCCGCCAGCTCCTCTGCCGCTGCCGCCGATGGGCCCACGCCCGGGGCGTCATCGGCCGGCCCGTGCGCGGCTGCCTGACCGCGAGCTCCGGCAGCGCCCTTGCCGACCCGGGCCTTGCCGGGCCGCTTCGCCTTGCCGAGCTCAGCCGGCTGGACGGCTTCGGCATCAGCACGGGCCTTGGCTGTCCGGTTGCGGGCTCGCTCTGCCCTGTCCTTGACCGCTTCGGGGCCCGCGAGGGCGCGGGCTGCGGCGGACGGCGTGGTGCGGCGTCCGCTGCCGCGGCCTGGGCGGCCGCCCGATCCGATCGGGATGACGTCGGCGTCAGCCACGCAGTGCTCCCAACCCGGCGCTCAGTCCAGCAGTGAGCAGGCGGGAGGCCTGCGTGACGGCGCCCGTACCGAGGTGGGCGCGGAAGTCGTCGAAGGCGCCGGCGGTCGTGTACTCCGGCTCGAAACCGAACTCGGCCCGCATCCGGGTGGTGTCCACCGCGCGGCCGTAGGTCAGGAAGGTGATCTGGTCCGGCGAGAAGTCGGCCAGCCGGGCCCGGCGTACAACGGCCGCTGTACTTGCCGCGGTGAACGACGGGAGCCGGAACGCGGGCCGGCCGAGGCGACGGATCGCCTGGGACAGCGTGACCACGCCGTCGCCGGCCAGGTTGAAGGTGCCGGGCAGATCGTGCGCGGTCGCGTGGTGGATCGCCTCGACGCCGTCGTTCTCGTGCAGGAACTGGAGCCGGGCGTCGAAGCCGAAGACGGTGGGCACGACCGGCATCGCGAAGTACCGGGTGATCGGGGAGTCGGTCTGCGGGCCGATCCAGTTGGCCATCCGCAGGGTGGTGACGCAGACGTCGGGGCGGCGCCGGGCGAACCCGCGCACGTACCCCTCGACCTCGACCGCGTCCTTGCTCAACCCGGTCTGATGGATCGCCCGCGGCGCCATCTCCTCGGTGAACATCGCGGGGTCGCGCGGACCGGCGCCGTACACCGTGGTCGACGACTTGACCACGAGCTTGCGTACGCCGGGCGCCTTCTGGCACGCGGCGAGCAACTGCATGGTGCCGATGACGTTGATCTCTTTCATCGACGACCGTCCCCCGGCGCTGCCAGGGGTCGCCACGACGCCCGTGTGGACGACTGTGTCGACGTCCTCACCGGCGATGACTTTCGCGATGACGGGGTTGCGGATGTCCGCCCGGACGAACCGGACCCGGCCGAGCTCGGCGCGTGGCGGCACCACATCGATGCCGATCACGGTGTCGATCCCGGGGTCGGCAGCGAGTCTGCGGGCACAACGAGCACCGGCATCTCGAGAGACGCCGGTAACCATCACTACCTGTGCCACGAGTGACCCCCAGCCAGACAGCAACAACTCCGTCAACGCCGCCCTGGATCCCAGGACGGCGGGAACTGCTACTTGCCGAGCTTGCGGCGCTGCACCCGCGTCTTCTTCAGCAGCTTGCGGTGCTTCTTCTTCGCCATCCGCTTACGGCGCTTCTTGATTACAGAACCCACAGTTGGACCTTCCAAACTTAAAGAGAGCGTCAGGAAAGACTACCTGCAGGTCACCTCCCTGACCTAAGTGAGGCTGGTCGCCCGCCTGGATAGGATGGTTTCTCGTCGACTGGGGAGGCCTCGATGGGCGCTCGCTACAACGGTTTGGCCGATTGGTACGACGCCCGCTTCGTCGTCGGAGCACCCCGCCACCAGCCCGGTCTGCTGGAGCTGCTCGGCCCCGGTTCGGGCCCCTGCCTCGACCTCGGCTGCGGGACCGGGCGCAACTTCGACACCATCCGCGACAGCGGCCGGACGGTGGTCGGGGTGGATCGCTCGTCCGACCAGCTCCGGCTGGCCCGCACCCGCACCGACGGCCCGCTGATCGAGTCGGACGCCGCGCTGCTCCCGTTCGCCGCCGGCTCCTTCGACACCGTGATCGCGATGTGGATCTCCACCGACCTAGATGATTTCCCGAGCGCCCTGGGCGAGGCGGTCCGCGTACTACGCCCTGGCGGGTTGCTGGTCTGCTACGGGGTCCACCCCGCCTTCAACGGCCCGCATGTCCAGTGGAACGAAGACGGTACGCGGCTCATCCACCCGTCGTACCGGACCCCCGGCTGGCACGACGAGTCACCGGCCTGGGCCGACGACGGCATCCGCAAGCGCGTCGGCATGCGCCACCTCCCCCTGCCGGACCTACTCAACGCGTTCCTCCACCCCGAACTGACCCTCGAACGCGTCGAAGAGCCCGAAGGCATGCCGGTCCCGCACGCCCTCGCCCTGAAGGCCCGCCGAAACTGAACCGCGCGGCCGCTCAGGCGAGGTGCTCCCACGTGTAGAGCAGCAGGTCGCGTCCCTTCTCGGTCACCGGTGTGGGCTCAGCGTCGGTCAACTCGTAGCCGGCCCCACGAGCCACCGCGTTGCTGGCTTCGTTCTCGGCCTCGATCTCCAGGAGCACCCGGGGCATTCCAGCGACCTCATGGGCGTACGCGGTGATCAGCTTCACGGCCCGTACTGCGAGGCCTTGCCCGCGGAACTGCGAGCCGACGGAGTACCCGACACTCAGCGTCTTCGGCATCAGCAGCACCTCGCCGAGCGGCCGTTCGCCGTCGGTGGTGATCGCCAACTGGATCCGTCCGTTGTCCGCCTGTGCCACCTCGAGATAAGCCTTCGCCGCCTGCTCGTCGAACGGTGTCACGAGCGGCGTCCAGTACGCCACGGCCGGATCGTCGAACAACTCGACCATCGCCGGGAGATCCGCCTCCACCCATTCCCGCAGGATCAGTCCGTCACCGGCCAGCCGTACACCAGTCATCTCGGTCATGTTCGCCATCCTCTCCTACCCGCCGGTCCGCGGACGAGGCATTTCCGTCCGGTGCTGATCCAGCGGGCTATCGTGCTGTCACCAAGGCCGGGAGGTGGGAGTGCAGAAGGATCCGTCGCCGCGGGAGCCGGTTGACTCCGACGTCGATCTGCGGCACCCGGCGGGCGTAGTACCGGTCCGGCGGGGTGAGGCCGCGGTGGTCGGGGCGATCGCGGCCGGTGGTGCGATCGGGGCGTCGGCGCGTTATGGCGTTGGCGTCGCGTGGCCGGCCGCCGCGGGATCATGGCCTTGGGCAACGATGATGATCAACGTGGTGGGGTGTGCGCTGATCGGCGTACTGATGGTGCTGGTGTCCGAGGTGTGGATCGGGCAGCGGTTGCTGCGGCCGTTCGTGGGGACCGGGATCCTCGGCGGGTTCACCACCTTCTCGACGTACGCCGTCGACCTCCAGCGGTTGCTCGCCGACGGGCATGCGCTGATCGCGGTGGGCTATCTGTTCGCGACCGTGGCCGGGGCGATCGCCGCCGTCTTCGCCGGTACGCATGTCACGCGCGCGCTCGTCCGGCGGAGCCGTCGATGAAGGTCTTGTTCGTCATCGCGGGTGCTGTTGCCGGTGCTCCCCTGCGGTATCTGACTGATCGCGCGGTTCAGTCGCGGCACGACAGTGACTTCCCCTGGGGCACGTTCACCGTCAACGTCGTCGGCTCGGCGATCCTGGGCTTCGTCGTGGGCGCGAGCACCGCGGCCGATGCTCCGCATTGGGTGCAACTGTTGGTCGGTACCGGGTTCTGCGGCGCATTGACGACCTACTCGACGTTCTCGTACGAAACGCTGCGGCTGTGGGAACAGAACGCCAGACTCGCCGCCGTCGCCAACGTCACGGCCAGCATCCTGGCCGGCCTCGGCGCCGCCTATCTGGGCCTGGCGATCAGCGACAGCATCTGGCGCTGACTCAGTGCGCCTGGGCCGCGAACACGGTCAGGGTGAACTCTCCGGCCGGGTCGCCTTCAACGGCCATCAGCTTGCGTAGTACGGCATCGCCGAGCGCTCCTCGTACTTCCTCCGGCGAGGCGAGCGTGCGCTCCGCGAGGGCTGCCACGGTGGTCTGATCGGCGCCGCCCCACAAGGCGATCGTCATCAGGTCGGAGGTGAAGGAGGTGTACTTGGCCATGCTCTGGTAGGTCTCGAGCGCGGTCAGCGTCTCGGGTGGAATCCGCAGTACCTCCTGGGGTAGCGGCTCAACTGGTGATCGGCGGTAGCGGTCGCCACCGAAGGTGAGACAGCCGAGTGCCGTGAACAGCGGCGGCAGCATCCGGCGGCTGGTCGGCTCTGCTCGGCCGAGCTGTTCGGCGACGGTCGCCAGCGTCATCAGCTGGTACGCCCGGTCGGCCGGCGTGAGCGGCTGGTCGAGCCAGTCGTCGCCCCACGAGTGGGTCGAGGCCCACTCCGCCAGCTCCTCCAAGGACGTCCCGTCGTCCCGTCCGCTGACGTACTCGAGAGTGGTGATCACCCCGGCTGCCTCATATCCGAGCAGATAGCCCCACCCCGGGTCCCCTGCCGGCACGGCCGGCTTGCTCCGTCGAAGCCAGCGCGGTGGCTCCACCTCGGCGACCGGCCAGAAGTCCAACTGCCACAAGCTCCAAGGGCCTATCGGCTCCCCGGCCTCGTCTGTCGCAGTCGGTCGAGGGAGCTCTTGGTGGGCGACGCGGACCCGGTACGGTCCGGGGGCACCGAGCGGCAGATGCTCCTCGGGCCAGGAGCCCGTCACCGAGGTCAGACCGATCACACCACTGGCGCTGCGATACGGAAGCTCGACCAGCTCCACCCACTCGAGTGGTTCGTCGAGGTTCGGTGGGCTGTCGTGGACTTGGATGCGGACGTGACAGGGAAGGTCGCCTGAGGCGGCCTCCAGCCAGCCGGCGCCGGCGCGGGCGATCGTCCCGCACGGCTGAGCCTCGGTGGCGTACTGCTCCAGCAGCCCGGCGTCGACATACTCGACGTGGCCACTGGCGGCGTCCCGCACCGTCAGCGTGCCGAACTCCGGCAGGTAGTCGTCATCCTCGAACGTCCCCAACACCGCCATCCATCAACGCTAGCCGTTGTGGACCTGGTCCGTTCACCCAAGCCATGCTGCCAGCCGCGCGGCCTGGGCACTCCCTTCGGCCGCGAGCTCGTTCAGGATCGGGAGTACCGGGGTCATCAGCGAGATCTCCAGGACAGTCCCGTCGCCCAGCGACTTGGTCTCACGCACCGCGACGAGGACGCGAACAGCGGTCTCGGCGTCGCCGGTCACCTTGAACCAGGCTTTGGAGGCCTGGACCCGGATGTCGACCCAAGGACTCGGGTCCACCTCGGACAGCAGCGTCCGTAGTACCGGCTCCGCGGCCCGCGCGGCCGGTCCGAGCTGATCGATCCACATCAGGGCCAGGTAGTCGAGGCCTATCCCACCCTCACCGAGAGCCGGCTCGTTCGGCGGCACCTTCGTCGACCGCCTGGGATGGTCGGTGATCACCGAGACCAGGATCGGCACGACCTCATCGGCCGGGTGCCTCAGGTCCATCAACGCCCTGGCCGCCCAGGCCCGCGACTCCAGATCACTCCCCGCGCCGACCGTCAGCAGGGCAGCGCGTACCGCTGGATCCGCCTCGCCGACCCGCCCGAGCTGCTGGCAGAGCATCACCATCACCTTGATGACGTCCGGGTTGCGAGTGGTCTGACCCTCGCTGAACCGCAGCAGAGCGAGCAGCTTCTCGGTCAGCTCGGGACGCACCGCCTGCTTGTCCGGGAAGGCGTCCACCAACCGTTCGAGCTGGTCGAACTGCTTCTCCTGCCGGAATCGCGCAACCAGCGGTGGGGTGAGTGCGGTCGCGTGCCCGGCGGCCGACCCGAGCACCTCGCTCGACTCGTTCGAGAGCCGCCGGTCGACCAACTCCAGCAGGAACTGCTCCGCTCGGGGATGCCCGGCCGCGACGAGAATCCTCCGCAGTCCGAGCGTCGGTGTGCGGTCGTTCAGGTTCGCCAGCTGATCGAGCAGGACGACCAACCGCCGATCGCCGCGGTCCCAGGGGATCGGGCCGTCGGGTCCCTTCCGATCCTTGAACCAGGCCATCAGGTCCGGTACGCCGGTCGACACGATCCCCAGATCGGTCGTCGCCACCAGGTCGATGATCCGCGGCACCAGCTCGATCGCCAGGTCCGGATGCGTCTGGTACAGATGCGTGGCCATCAGGACGAGCGAGCCAGGATTCCCGAACAGCGTCGGGTCGGTCGCCCAGGGGAGGTCGAGCATGCGCTGCAGCCAGTACCGCAGAGCAGTCGGCGGCAGCGTCGGTTGAACCGCCCAGAGTGCCCACGAGCCGCCGCCTTCCGCCCACGGCAGCTCCATCGTCATCGTCCGGCCGGCCGGTCCTGCGCAGAGCACCAGCGCGTCGAGCACCCGCTCGGGGATCTCCGACCCACCCTCGGTCTGTCGATTCAGCAACGGCAGCTCGGCCTGTGCGGGCCGCGATGCCGGATCGGCCTGCCGGTGCCGCAATGTCAGCCCGTACGCGGCACCGAGCCGGTCCGTGTCGGAGTTGCCCGGTTCCGTGAAGGCCAGCACTCGGCCGGCGTCCCGGTCGGCGAGGCTGACCAGGAGCGCCATCCGGGCGGCCGCGTCCTGTTCGTCGGCCAGCGCGTTCAGCAGTTGCGTCGTGATGTCGTCGTCGACGTAGGTGAGCAGGTAGGCGGTGATCCGCCGTACCACCGGATCGGGATGCCGCAGGCAGCCGAGGAGCGGCACCAGTCCGACAGAGTGCACCGATTCGAGCTGCTGTTCCCACCGCTCTGCCTCGGCGGGTCTGGCGCGCTCGAGCTTCTCGCCGAGAGCTGCTTTCAGTCGCTCCAGCGCGCTGTGGTTGAGCGGACCGGGCTCGCCGTACTCGTCGAAGTCGTCATCGAAATCCGCTGACAACTTCCGGCTGTCGAATCCCATGCTGCCGCCCCCCGCCTCGTCGAGGGTGACGATAATACGGGTTATCAGGGCCAGTTGGTCAGTTGTTGTGGAGGCGGACCGGCATCAGGATGTAGCGGAAGTTGGTCAGGGGGTCTTCCTCGAGGTCGGTGGCGCCGGTCAGTTCGGCAGGCTTGGTGGGGTGGGTGAAGGCGAGTTGGGCGACTGGGGTGCCGATCGCGTGCAGGCCGTCCAGCAGGTACGTCGGGTTGAAACCGACCGTCACCGGTTCACCGATGAGGCGGGCCTCGATGGACTCCGATGCTTGGGCTTCCTCACCGCTGCCGGCGTCGAGGGTTGCTCCCTCCTCGCTGAAGGTGATGCGGATCGGCGCATTGCGCTCGGCCACCAGGGCGACGCGTTTCACCGCTTCGACCAGCGTCGCCGTACCGACCCGGACCCGGGTCTGGATCGCATCCGCGGCCGGCATCAGATTGCGGACCTTGGGAAAACTCCCGTCCAGCAATCGTGTGGTCGTCCATCGACAGCCACCGGAAACCTCACCCGAGAACCCCGCCAGACCGTCCCCACCGGCGGCCTCCCGGTCGAGCGACAGGGTGAGCGTCGAGCCAGTCATCGCCTTGGCGGTGTCCGACAACACCCGCGCGGGAATCAAGATGGTGGCCGCCAGCGGGGCAGGGGCTGACGTCGGAGCCGGGGCGGTGGCCGGGGGCGCGGGCGGGGTGGCTGGGTCCCATTCCAGTTCTCGGATGGCCAGGCGGTACCGGTCCGTGGCCAGCAAAGTGATGGTGGAGCCTTCGATCTCCATGCTGACGCCGGTGAAGGTGGGCATGGTGTCGTCGCGGCTGGCTGAGCCGGCCACCTGGGCGACTGCTTGGGCGAACACGTCGCTGCGGAGGGCACCGCTGGTCGGTGGTTGTGCCGGCAGCTCCGGATACTCGTCCACCGGCAAGGTTTGCAGCGTGAAGCGGGCCGTGCCGCAGGTGAGCAGTGCCTTCGCTCCGTCGACGCTGAAGTCAATCGCTTGATGGGGAAGGCTCTTCACGATGTCGGCGACCAGCCGGCCCGACACCAGGCAGCGCCCGGGATCGGCCACCTGCGCCGGCAGCGTGACCCGATGCGACGTCTCGTAGTCGAAGCCGGACAGCGTCAGCTCCCCCTCCGACGCCTCCATCAGCAACCCCGCCAGAATCGGCACATTCGGCCGGCTGGGCAGGCTCTTGCCCACCCACGCCACCGACTCCACCAGCAGATCCCGCTCCACCCGTACCTTCATGCCGACCGCCTCCCAGCTTCCTCACCGGGTTCCACTCAAGCACCGGCCACCGACAGTTTCCGCGGCCGCCGAATCGACTAGGGGCTCAACCACCAGCCTGGTAATCTCGAACACGTGAACAGCTTCCCGTCGCAGCAGATGATGCCCCGCCAGCGCGGGGTTCAGCGACGGACGTAGTCGATCCGAGGCCCCGAGTCGGGGCCTCGTTCGCGTTTCACCGGGCGGCGTCGTCCCGGCTCTCCTTCCATCCCAGCAGGAGATTCCGATGACGCGTTCCTACTTGACCACCACCATCCCGTTCGTCAACGCCCGCCCGCACCTGGGGTTCGCCCTCGAGCTGGTCCAGGCCGACGTCCTCGCCCGGCATCGCCGGCGCCGCGGCGACGAGGTCCGTTTCCTCACCGGAACGGACGACAACTCCCTCAAGAACGTGCTCGCCGCCGAGGCGGAGGGCATCGGAGTACAGGAGTTCGTCGACCGCAACGCCGCGGCCTTCGAAGAGCTGCGCGAGCCACTCGCCCTGTCCTTCGACGACTTCATCAGGACCAGCAGCGACCCGCGCCACCGGGTCGGGGTCGAGCGCATCTGGCAGCGCTGCGCCGACGCCGGCGACCTCTACCGCAAGCATTACGAGGGCCTGTACTGCGTCGGCTGCGAGCAGTTCTACCAGCCCGAGGACCTCACCGACGGCCGCTGTCCCGACCACGGCACCGAGCCCCAACTCGTCTCCGAGGAGAACTGGTTCTTCCGCCTCTCCCGGTACTCCGAACAGCTCCGCGACCTGATCACCACCGGCAAGCTGCGGATCGAGCCGGCCACCCGGCGCAACGAAGTACTGGCCCTGATCGACGGCGGGCTGCACGACTTCTCCGTCTCACGCTCGCAACGAAGGGCTCGTGGTTGGGGCATCCCGGTCCCTGGCGATCCCGACCAGGTCGTCTACGTCTGGTGGGATGCCCTGGGCAACTATGTGTCGAGCCTCGGCTACGGCACCGACAGCCCCGACCTGGAGCATTGGTGGCAGACCTCCGACGACCGGATTCACCTGCTGGGCAAGGGAGTCGTCCGTTTCCACGCCGTCTACTGGCCCGCGACGCTGCTCTCAGCCGGACTCGAGCTACCGACCGAGATCCTCGTCCACGACTATCTCACCGTCGACGGCCGCAAGATCAGCAAGTCCGCCGGTACGACGATCGACCCGGCCGAACTCGTCGAGGAAGTCGGCACCGACGCCGTCCGCTGGTGGCTGCTGCGCGACGTCCCGAGGATCGGCGACGCGGACTTCACCCGCGAACGCCTGATCGCCCGCAGCAACTCCGACCTCGCCGGCGGCCTCGGCAACCTCGTCAACCGCGTCGTCTCCCTCATCCACCGGTACTACGACGGCCGCGTACCCAACCTCCAGCCGGCCCCCGGCGAGCTCCGGACGGCCGTCGCCAACGCACCCGCCGAAATCGAGACCGCCCTGGCGAACTACGACTTCCGCAAAGCAGCCACCGCGCTGTGGGACATCGTGGAGTCCGCCAACCGCTACATCGAAACCACCGAGCCGTGGCAGCTGGCCAAGACCCAAGATCCCTTGCTGGCAAAGGTCCTGGCCACCCTCCACCACGCCTGCCTGTCCCTAGCCGGCGAGCTGTCCCCCTTCCTCCCCAGCGCAGCCGCCCGCATCACCACCCAGTGCACCCCGATCGACGGCGTGCTCCCGCCAGCGACCCCGCTGTTCCCCAGGCTCATCTGAGCTTACGCAGCGGTGAGAGGAGAAAGGTCAACGGCGAAAGGCACAACCCCCAGCGCAGCAAGCAACAACGCGGCGCGATTCCCGAGGTGGGCGGCCAGCACGCCGCCCTGCCTGGGCAGGGAAAATGGCTCACGGTGCCACCAGAGTGGGCAGCACGCGGTGACTGACTACGTCAACGCGTGCGCGAACGACCGGGAATGTCCAACACCTCCTGCATCACGCCCGCAGGCTAGGCACCGGCCCCGCCGCGGACAACCGGATTTCAGCGTTGCACGCGAGGTCGTTAGCCGACTAGGCTTTTATTTGTCCAGCTAATCAACTGGAGGCGTGGATGGTGGAGTTCGGGATCAAGACGGTGCCGGCGCAGATCGGGTACGACGAACTGGCGGCGGTCTGGCACGAGGCCGACGCCGTCGAGGTGATCCGGGACGCGTGGCTGTGGGATCACCTGCTGCCGTTGATGGGCCCGAAAGGTGGGCCGATCTTCGAGGGCTGGACGCTGCTGGCGGCCCTGGCCGCGCAGACCGGGCGCTTGCGGATGGGCCTGCTGGTGACGAGCAACCGGCTGCGCCCACCCGCCATGCTGGCGAAGATCGCGGCAACCGTTGACGCGATCTCGCACGGCCGCCTGGTGGTCGGGCTGGGGGTCGGCGGTACACACCAGGACGGCGAGAACCCGGCGCTGGCGGAGTACGCCGCCTATGGATTCGACTTGGTACCGCCGGCCGAAGGCATCGCGCGACTCGACGAGACCTGCCGGATCCTTCGCAGGTTGTGGACCGAAGAGGTCGTCGACTTCGACGGGAAGTACTACCGGCTGCGGGAGAACTACTGCTCGCCGAAGCCTGTCCAGCACCCCGGACCGCCTCTGCTGCTGGGAGGCTGGGGCGACCGGACCCTCCGCGTGGTCGCCGAGCACGCGGACATCTGGAACATCCCCGGTCCGCCGCACAACGACACCGCGCTGATCGCCGAGCGGGGCAGGGTTCTTGACGAGCACTGCCGGGCGATCGGCCGGGATCCACGCGAGATCACCTGGTCGGTCCAGACCCACGCCTTTCCCGACGACGTCGAGCGAACCCGGCGTACCGTCCTGGAGCTCGCCGACATCGGCGTCGGGCACGTAGTACTGAATCTCCTGAAGCCGTTCCGCCCAGGCCTCGCGACCTGGGCGGCCGAAGAGATCATTCAGCCCATACAAGCGAAACTCGCCTGAACTCAGGCTGCACGGAGGTGTTCCGCGGTACTGCGGACGGCCGCCAAGGTGGACTCGAGGTCGGGGTGGAGCAGGTGGCCGTCGCGTTTGACGGGATTGCCGGCCACCAGGACGGTGTCGATGTTGCCCGGGTGGGCTGAGGTGACGACGGTGGCGATCGGGTCGTGGAGGCCGCCGATCAGGTTGATGTCGGAGGCTCGGAGGAGGACGAGGTCGGCCTGCTTGCCGGGGCGCAGCGAGCCGATCCGGTCGGACAGGCCCAGGGCGCGGGCGCCGTCCAGGGTGGCGATTCGGAGTACCTCGGCGGCGGTCAGCGTTTGGTAGCCGAGGGCGAGGACCGAGCGCATCGCGTTGAACATGTCGCCGGGAGCGGTGGTGACGACGTCGATGCCGAGGCCGGTGGTGACACCGGCGGACTTCAGGCGGCCGGCGATCGGGTCACCCATCTCCATCCGCGCCTCGACCACCGGAGTGACAGCGACCGCCGCGCCGGAGTCCGCGATCAGCTTCAGCTCGGAGTCGGGCAGGTTGTTGCCATGGATGTAGAGGACATCGGAGCGCAGCAGGCCCTTGTCCTGCAGGAGTTGCAGCGGGTACGGCGCCAGCGGGCCGCTCATGATGTGCACGACGATCGGCACGCCGAGCTCGGCCGCCAGGGCCCAGTCGGCCTGGGTGATCTCGAACGGCGCGAACGCGGGCCCGATCGCGGCGAGGGCCGGCGTGATCAGCCCTGATGCCCGGTCCACGACGTGCCGCATCCCGGCCGGATCAACCGCTGCGCCTGCCGTAGCCGACGGACCATAGCCGAAGACCGCGCGGATGCCGCTCGAGGCGAGGCCGTCCAGAGCCGCGTCGGTGTGGTCGCGGCTGTGTTGCACGTGCGAGTAGTCCTGCACGGTGGTGATCCCCGCGTCCAGGCACTCCAACGCCCCCGCGAGGTTGCCGGTGGCAACGTCTTCCGGCCGGTACCTCGCACCGTACCCACCGAGCACCTGCTCGATGTACCCCATCAGGTCCATGTCGACCGCCGTTCCCCGCAGCGCGGTCTCCCACAGGTGCCGATGGGTGTCCACGAAGCCGGGCAGCACGATCCGGTCGGTCGCGTCGATCACCTCGGCATCCGTCACCGCCAGGTCGGGCCCGACTGCGGCGATCCGGCCGTCCTCGATCAGTACGTCGGTGTCGCGGTGGACGGTCACGGTCGGCTCGGTGTCGATCACGAGTCCGCCACGGAGCAGCGTTCGGTTCATCCCGATCAATCCCCTCACTAGAAAGCTTTATTGAAAGCTATCACCAAAGGCAGATAAGCTGTCAACCAAGCGAGCGACGGGTGGGAGCGATGACGGCAGACCGGGTAGACCAGTTGATCGCGGCGTGGGAGCGCGAGTTGCCTGCTGCGCTCCACCCGACGACCGAGCTGTCCAAGCGGCTCCTGCTGCTGGCCGCCGCGGTGGACGAGTCGGCCCGAGCGGTCCTGCCCGAGCTGGGGCTGACGATGGCGGAGTTCGACGTGCTGGGCACGCTGCGGCGGTCCGGCGAGCCGTGCCGGATGAAGCCGACCGAGCTCAGCCGGAGCCTGCTGCTGTCGTCCGGAGGTACGAGCAACGTGGTCAATCAGCTGGCCAACCGCGGACTGGTGGTGCGCGAGCCCGATCCGGACGACGGGCGCGGGACGCAGATCCGGTTGACCGACGAGGGCGTCGCGATGGCCGAGAAAGCGGTGCTGGCGGGCGCCGCGGCGCATGCCGAGGTCTGGGCGGGCGTACCGGCCGAGGTGCTGGATGCCGCGACCACCGCGCTGCGCGCACTCCACCAAGCGACCGGCCCGACAGCACGGCGCGGCTAGTCGGCAGCAAGGCAGACAGGCGAAGCGGCCGGTCCCTCACGGGGATCCGGCCGCTTTCGCTTCTCGTGGTTATCCGGTTTGGAAAAACGCGCCCTTGAGGTAGTCGTGCACCGCGCCCTCAGACACCCGGAACGACCGACCCACCCGCACCGCGGGCAGCTCTCCGGAGTGCACCAACCGGTACACCGTCATCTTGGACACGCGCATGGCCGTGGCGACCTCTGCCACGGTCAGGAACTTCACCTCGGCGAGCGGCGACTCACCACCGGACTTCTTTGATGCCATAACGCACCGCACTTCCAGCACGAGTCGTGCGCCGGCTTCCCCTCCGGCACCTCCGCGCGTGCATGAACAGAGCGTAGTGGCTGTTGGTGCGAATGGGAAAGAGGGTGCCTGGTGTGACTGGATGGTTCATCCGGATCAGAGTGTCGCAGCAGCCCGATCCGGGCCCGGTCTAGTACGTCGGATCGAGCCCGAGCAGCGGGAAACTGATGTCCCGGGTCGCCTTGATCGAGCGGTCCAGCCAGGTGTCGGGGTTGTACCCGGTCGACCAGTCCGCGTACGTCGGAGCGCGGCCATCCGTCATCCGCATCGGCGCGACCCGGTCGAACCGGAGCCGGATGTCCTCACGCCACGACTCCGGCACCGCCGTCTCCGGGTCGATCGGCTCACCGGCCACGATCGCCAGCAGATGGGTCCAGGCGCGCGGTACGACGTCGACGATCGCGTAGCCGCCACCACCGGTCGACACCCACTTGCCGTCGCAGACCTGGTGGGCCAGGTCGTGCAGGGCCAG
Organism: Kribbella koreensis; assembly: GCF_039525325.1. Lineage (NCBI taxonomy): Bacteria > Bacillati > Actinomycetota > Actinomycetes > Propionibacteriales > Kribbellaceae > Kribbella > Kribbella koreensis. The sequence goes on along the minus strand of NZ_BAAAHK010000013.1, from coordinate 443,736 downwards.
GTACGCCGCGCGCTGCCCGTCCACCGTCTTGGTCAGGTGCGCCAGCGGGTCCTCGGCGTGGGAGTCGCAGCCGTGCTGGGTGACGAGCACCGACGGCTTGAACGCCTTCACCACGTCCGGCACGATCGCGTGGAACGCCCGCAGCCAGCCCGCATCCCCGGTACCAGGCGGCAGCGGGATGTTGACCGCACTGCCCTCCGCATCCGGCCCACCGGTCTCCCCCGGCCCACCAGTGCCCGGGAACAGGGTCGTCGGCGACTCGTGCAGGCTCACCGTAAGTACCCGCGGGTCGTTGTAGAACACGGTCTGTACGCCGTCCCCGTGATGAACGTCCACGTCGACGTACGCGACCCGCTCGGCGCCATGGTCGAGCAGCCACTGGATCGCGACGGCCGGGTCGTTGTAGACGCAGAAGCCGCTGGCCATCCCCGGCATCGCGTGGTGCAGCCCGCCGGAGATGTTGGCGGCGTGCAGCACGTCTCCCTCCCAGACGGCCCTGGCAGCCTCGACGGACGCCCCGACCACATGCGCCGACGCTTCGTGCATCCGCGGGAAGCAGTACGTGTCGTCGGTGCCGAGCCCGTGCTCCGGGTCCGGGTGATCAGGATCCTGCCCGGCCCGCTTGACGGCCTCGATGTACTCGGCCGTGTGCACGGTCCGCAGCAGCGCGTCGTCCGCCACCGGCGCGGGTACCACCTTCAGCTGATCGAGTACGCCGAGCGCGCGGGCCAGCCGGATCGTCAGATCCACCCGGACCGGACTCATCGGATGCCCATGGCCGAAGTCGTACGCCGTCAGACCCTCGTCGAAGACCAGCATCGCCTCACCGCTCATGCCCCGACCTTAGCCCGCGAGCGCGCTACGGGCTTGCGCTCAACCGATCGGTTGTGTCCGCCGGACTGCCGCGCGCCGACGGCGGCGGGTGGCGGTGTGAGCCTGGGACGGGCTATGGTTTTCGGGTGAACGCTTTCAGCTTGCAGCAGTGGTGGGCCGCTTAGGCGGACCCTCCTGCGTTCACGCGCACCCACCAGGCCGCCTCGCCGAGGCGGCCTTTTTCGTGTGCCCGTCGGTCGGTGAGGCCCGATCGACGAAGGACAAGACCATGACCTCGCTCTCCGGTATCACCCCGTCCGGCCGGCTCACGCTCGGGAACCACCTCGGTGCGCTGCGCCGGTTCACCGACCCGGACGGGTTCTACTTCGTCGCGAACCAGCACGCGATGACGACCAAGCACGATCCACGCCGGCTGCGAACGCTGACCCGCGAGATGGCGACGCTGATGCTCGCCGCCGGGTTGCCGCCGGGCACGGTGTTCGTGCAGTCCGACGTACCGGCGCATGCTCAGCTCGCGTACCTGCTCGAGTGCACCTCGTACGTCGGGGAGCTGTCGCGGATGATCCAGTACAAGGAGAAGGGCCGGGGCAGACCGATGACCCGCGCCTCGCTGTTCACGTATCCGTGCCTGATGGCCGCGGACATCCTGTTGTACGGCACGGATCGCGTCCCCGTCGGCGGCGATCAGGACCAGCACGTCGAGCTGGCGCGCGATGTCGCGATCCGGTTCAACCGGGAGTACGGCGAGACATTCGTCGTACCGCAGCTGCAGAAGGCGGCGCTGGCGATGCGGATCAAGGATCTCGCCAATCCCACCGCGAAGATGAGCAAGTCCGACGAGGACAACGCCGTCGGCACGATCCGGCTGCTCGACCCGCCGGACGTCATCCGCCGGCAGGTGATGCGTGCGGTGACCGACTCGGACGGGGAGGTGCGTCACGACGAGGAGAACAAGCCCGGTATCACCAACCTGCTGGAGATCCTGGCCGCCTGCACCGACGGCGATCCGGTCGAACTGGCCGGCTCGTACGAGACGTACGGCGCTCTGAAATCCGACGTAGCGGACGCCGTGCTGGCGGTCATCGAGCCGCTCCAGAAGGAGTACGCACGGCTGGCATCCGACCCCGGCGCGGTCGACGCGGCGCTCGCCCAGGGGCGGGACCGGGCGATCGAAGCGAGCGCACCGCGACTCCGGGCAGCGACGGTCGCGATGGGTTTGGCAGGATCGACGATGTGAGACTTCGTGTGGCGACGTTCAACATCCGGAACTCCTCGGCGGCCGACGGCGACGACTCGTGGGTACTGCGGCGCGAGGCGACCGCGGCCGCGATCGAGGAGCTGGCGGCCGATGTGGTCGGACTGCAGGAGGTGCTGCCCGACCAGTTGGAGTACTTGCGCGAGCGGTTCGCGGAGTACGAGATCGTCGGGGCCGGGCGGGATGACGGCGCCCACGCGGGCGAGCACTCGGTGGTGATGATTCGGCGCGGTCCTTGGCAGTTGGACTCGCACGAGACGCGCTGGCTGTCCGGGGCGCCGTCGACGCCGGGGTCGGTCGGGTGGGATGCGGATCTCACCCGGATCGCCACGCTCGTTCGCCTGTCGACCATCGACGGCTCCCGGGCCGGGATCGTCAACACGCACTACGACCACATCGGCGAGGTGGCTCAGCTCGAGTCGTCGAAGCTGATCGATCGGTGGACGGCCGCCGAGCCGGAGCTGCACTGGGTCGTGCTCGGCGACCTCAACGTCGGGCCGGAATCCCTTCCCCTGAAAATGTTCCTGGAGGCAGGCTGGCGGGACGCCGTACCGGCCGAGGCCGGCGGCACCTTCCACGACTTCACCGGCGCCACCGACCGCGAACGCATCGACCACATCCTGATCAGCAAGAACTGGCACGTCGTCGACGCCGAGGTCTCGCACCACCGGCCCGGTGGTCGCCTGCCGAGCGACCACTGGCCGGTCGTGGCGACACTAAATCTTGGTGAAGACCTCTTCGCGTAGGCGTTCGAGCTGGTCGAAGCGCTTGGAACCGCTGCCGAGCGAGCCGTCCGGGACCAGGAACTCGTCGATGCCGGCCGCGGGGTAGCGGGAGACCACGTCGAGCACGTAGCCGGCCGAGCCCATGATCGTCGGGCGGCCGGCCGCGAGCAGGCTGTCCCGCCGGCCCTCGGCCTCGGTGTCGCCCGGCTCGATGATCTCGATCATGGCCTGGGTCGAGCGGCGGACCGTCGACGGGTCCCGGCCGATCCGCTCGCAGTGCTCACGGAACACGCTGCCCTTGTGCTCGGCGAGCTCCGGCAGACCCCAGTGGTTCCACTCGTCGGCGTACTTCGCAACGATGCCCAGGGCAACCTTTTCGCCGGAGGCGCCGATCAGCACCGGGAGCTTGGCCGGCTTGGGTTCCAGCGGCGCCTCGGTGATCTGGTAGTACTTGCCGTCGAAGGTCGTACGGTCCTGGGTGAGCAGCCCGGTGATCACCTGGCAGGCCTCCTCGAACCGGGCCAGCAGCTCCTTCACCGGCGGCAGGTCGATCCCGTACACCTGGTGCTCGTTGACCTGCCAGCCCGCGCCGAGGCCGAGCACGAACCGGCCGTTGCTCATCTGGTCGAGCGTCGCGGCCTGGTTCGCCACCACGGCCGGGTGCCGGTAGGTGTTGCCGAGCACCATCGAGCCGATCCGGACCCGCTCGGTCTTCACCGCCAGCCCGGCCAGCAGCGCGAAGCACTCGTTCATCGGGATCGAGAAATCACCGTTGTTCATCATGAAGTGGTCGGCCATCCAGACGGCCGACCAGCCCGTCCGTTCGGCGTACTCCGCGCCGTCGAGTACTTCCTGCCAAGTCCGGGTGGCGCTGGGCCAGAGAGAGAAGTCCATGCCCCCGACCTTATGCACTCTCTTGTGCGGCGAGGACGGCCTCCCCGTTGTCGGCGGCCCAGGTGGTGAGCATCCGGATCGGCTCCATCAGGGTCTTGCCGAGGTCGGTCAGGTCGTACTCGACGCGGGGCGGTACGCCGCCGTAGTCGTGGCGGGCGACCAGCCCGTTGGTCTGGAGCCGGCGCAGGGTCTGGGTGAGGACCTTCTTCGAGATCCCACCGATCAGGTCGACCAGCTCGCCGTGCCGCCGCGGCCCTTCGCTGAGCCCCCACAGCACCACGACCGCCCACTTGTCCGCGATCACCTCGACCGCCAGCCGCGCCGGACAGTCCGCGAGAAAGACGTCACCGATGCCATCCACAGTGCCCAAGGGTACCGAGGGGTTCCCGTTGCGCTGGCTAGCGTCGGCGGCATGATCCCTTTGCCTGAGAGCACTCATCGACTCTTCGCGACCGACAACCACGCAGTCCTCGTCACGGTCGACGCGGACGGTTCACCGCAGGCATCCCTGGTCTGGGCCGAGCGCGACGGCGACCAGGTGCTGATCGGGATGGAGGGGTACCAGCGCAAGGCGGCGAACTTGCGGCGGGATCCCCGCGTCACAGTGATCATCGAGGACGACCAGCCCAGCCGGCGGGGGCTTGCGCAGTACCTGGTGATCCGTGGACGGGCAGAGATCACCGGGCCGGGGATCGGCGAGGAGTGGACCGCATTGATGGACAAGCAGGCACAGCGGTACCTGGGCAAGGAGTACCCGTTCGAGAACCGGTACTCCGAAACGGCGGTGATCGCTCGCGTCACGCCGGAGAAGATCACCGGCGAAGGGCCGTGGGCAGCGCGTGGCTAGCGTGACGCCCGGCGCAGCGCCGGAGCAGGTGGACAGCGGTGGGGCGAGGTCAGAGCAGGTGCCAGCGGAGGAGGAAGGCGCCGACCGCCAGCACGAGGTATGCCAGGACGAAGACGACGCCGATGCCGGGGCGCGGGCGGGAGCGGCGTACCGGCTGGTTGTCGGCTGCGGCGCGGGCTGCCTGCATGACGGCGGCGGAGTTGAGGGTCTGGCCCTTGGCGATGCCGTTGATCTCGTTCTCGTCCTTGCCGCTGGTCAGCACGACGGAGTCGTCGACGATCTCGATGTCGTCGACGTCCTGCCAGGCGAGGCTGCGGACGAGCAGACTGGTGCGGGCCTTCAGGGCGGTGGCGGTGATCTCGACCCTGTACAGCACGACCCCACCGGCGACCCGGACGACGGAGGCGCCGATGATGGTGAAGAGGCCGACGGCGAGGAAGTCCCGGGCCCCCATCCACAGCCAGGAGTTCAGCGCCGGAACGGCAACGAATGGCACCACGAACAGCGCCCAGGCCCACCACGGAGCCGGATCCAGCGGCACCCGCCACGGCAACGCGGGCAGCGCGGCTTCTTCGGGGCTGGTGACAGGGCTGGTTACAGGGCGCGCGGCAGCGTCATCGGTGCCGCTCGAACGATTTCCCATGGGCGGGACCCTAGACCCCTCAGCGTGGATTAGCTGATCCGACATCGACTTACCCCTTGATCAACGCCCAGGCGGTCGCGGCGGCGACCGCCACAACCGCAGGCAGAAAGACCACGGCGCCCCAGGATAACGACACCCGGTAACTGGTCAACGCCGAGGTGTTGTAACTCCGCAGTCGCTCGACCACCGCGGCCACCTGGTCGGCGTCCGGCCGGCCGCCTTTGCCGTCGTACTTGAAGGTCCGGGCGCCCCGGTGTCCCAGGTCGACGATCACCTTCTTCTCGCCGCGCCGCCGGACGCCGTCGACCGCCTTCCAGCTGTACCGGCGGCGCAGCACCGGGCCCCGGAGCACCAGCTCATCGGTCCGTACCGTCAGCCGGTCGGTCACGACGGCGAGCGCGCCCCACAGCAGGAACAATGCGACCGGGCCGGAGACCCACTGCCGCCAGCCAGGATCCTCCGTCCTGGTCAGGTCGATCACGGTCAGCACGACGCCGAACACGAAGATCAGCCAGAACGGCTCGCGGTACAGATGGTGTTCCAGCCGGGGCGACCAGGGCAGTGGCGGTACTGCCTCCATCGGAGCTGGGGTGACGCGGGCGGGCGCCTTGCGGTTCGGCTCGCCCGGGCTACTCGGCGGCAAGGTCCCGGGAACGGTTGCGGGCGGCTTCGATGGCGGAGAGGAAGGCGGCTCGGACCTTGTGGTCTTCGAGTTCGCGGACCGCGGCGGCTGTCGTGCCACCCGGGGAGGTGACGCGCTCTCGCAGTACGGTCGGGTGCTCGCCGGTTTCGCGGAGCAGCTTGGCCGAGCCGAAGAGGGTCTGGACGACCAGGTCCGTGGCGGTCGAGCGCGGCAGGCCCATGTGCACGCCCGCCTCGATCATCGACTCGACCACGAAGAAGATGTACGCCGGACCCGACCCCGAGATCGCCGTCACCGCGTCCTGCTGCTTCTCGGGAACCCGGATGACTCGCCCGGTCGCGGCCAGCAGTCCCTCGGCGAGCACCAGGTGGCTCTCGTCGCAGTGCGCGCCCCGGGAGATCGCCGCCATCCCCTCGTCGACCAGGGCCGGCGTGTTCGGCATCACGCGGACGACGGCGACGCCCTCCGGCAGCCGGGACTCGATGAAGGTGGTGGTGATACCGGCCGCCAGCGAAACGACCGTCTGCGATGACCGAATCGCCGGAGCGATCTCCGCGAGCAGGTCGGGCATGTCCTGCGGCTTGACCACCAGGACCAGCGTGTCCGCCTTGGCCGCGGCCTCCACGTTCGTCACCACGTCCACGCCGTACCGCTCGCGCAGCTCGGTCGCACGCTCCGCACGCCGCTCGGTGATCAGCAGCTCGCCCGGTCGCCGTCCGGCGCGCAGCAGCCCGGACAACAACGTCTCACCCATCACACCGGCGCCGAGAATGGCCACCTGACCGTCGCTACTCATGCGCTCAGGTTAGCGCCGCCGCTGTTCGAGTTCGTTCGAATTCCGCGACCCGGTCGGTCACCGGGTTGCATGCTCCTTCGGCCACCGCCCCGCCGAAAGGACCTCCGCATGCCCCGCACCGCAGCACGCACCCGCCCCGGTTCCGACACCGGCTGGGGTCTCAGCACCTTCCGCCGTACGTCCGCAGTGCTCGCCGGGGCCGTCGTCCTGCTGGCCGGCGGGATGAGCGCCGCATCGGCCACGACGACCGGCGCACCACCGCCGGCAGGCACCTGCGCCGGCGGCCTGATCACCGAGTACGCGGCCACCTGCTTCCAGTGGGTCGGCGACAAGCAGTGGATCGAGGATCGCGACGCCAACGGCTGGGCGGCCATCGTGCACAGCCAGACCAACTACGGCAAGGACCGGTACTGCCAGGCCAGGCCCGCCGCCGAAGGCTGGAACTACTGCGACTACGACCACATCGAAGGCAAGTGCGTCCGCTTCATGCTGTACGAGGAGAAGGACGGCGTGACCCGCAACCCGTCCATCTGGAGTGCCTGGATCGGCACGGAGTACGGGTCGCCCTGCTAGCCGATCGCGGCCAGAGCGGCCTCGGCACGGCGTAGTTCGTGGCGGTCTTCGATGCGTTCGGCGTCCTCCAGCGCCGTGCGGTGTTGTTCGACCGCCTCGGCTACCCGGCCGGCTGCGGTCAGGGCGTGGCCGTAGTCGTTGCGGACCTCGATCGTGAACGGCCTGCTGCCCTGCCGGACGGCCAGATCCAGCGCCTGTTCATGGAACTCGATCGCTTCGCCGACGCGGCCGGCTGCCAGGTGCAGCCGGCCGAGGCAGTTCAGGCAGTCGCTCTCGCAGTTGACGAAGGCGATCCGGCGGGACAGCTCCAGCGCCTGCTCGAACCCCTGCCGCGCCTCGTCCAGCCGGCCCAGCGCCTCGTGCGCGGCCGCCACGTTGTTGAGGGCGAACGCCTCCTCGAAGGTGTCCGTGCCCAGCTTCCGGCTGACCGCAAGCCCGTGCTCGAACAACTCCAGCGCGATCTCGGGCCGGCCGAGCCGTAGCTGCGGCCAGCCTTCACCGGCCAGCGTCGTCGTCATCCCGCTCAGATTGCCCTCGGCTTCGAACAGCGCGAAGGCCTCGCGCTGACTGGTGATCGCCTGCTCGTAGTCGCCGAGTCGATAGTGGCCTAGAGCAACGTTCGACAAGCCGCTCGCCTCACCGACCCGGTTGCCCGCGAGCCGGGCGTAGTCCAGCGCCTGTTGATAGGCGGCGCGGCCGTCGGCGTACCGGCCGAGACGCCAGTAGAGCGCGCCGAGGCTGTTGTACGACCGGCCGCGCACCTGGTCGGACTCGGCGCAGCGGATGGCGGTGAGGTGGAGGATCTCCGCGCCGCTGAACAGGCTCGCGGTGCCGAGGTAGTACATGAGCATGGCCGAGATACCGGTCGCGTACTCGGGGCGGTCGTGGTCGGCGGCATACAGAGCCGTGGCGATCAGGTTGGAGCGCTCGGCCTCCAGCCAGTTGCGCGCCTCTTCACGGTCGGCGAACTGCAGCTCGGACAGGCCCGGTTGCTGGGTCATCTCGATCCGCGCCCGGTCCTGGGGCGCATACACCGTGGCGGCGGTGGCCACTGCTTTGCGGTAGTAGTCGAAGAGGCCGTCGATGGCGGTCCGGCGTACCGACGCAGGATCCTCGTCTCGCGCCTGATCGGAGGCCAGCAAGCGGATCAGGTCATGCAACTCGTAACGCCCGGATCCGTGCTCCTCCAGGAGGTTCGACCGGACCAGCCGGGCCAACTCCTCGCGTGCTTGGTCGATGGGCGCGCCGGCCAGCGCCGCACCGGCGTACGCGTCGAAGTCCCGGCCGGGATGCAGCGCCAGCAGCCGGAGCATGCGACGAGCGGCCGGCGGCAACGCCTGGTACGAAAGGGAGAGCGAGGCCGCGACGCCGTTGTCGAGCCTGAGCCTTGCCGTGTGCTCCTGCAATCGCTCGAGGTGGTCGCCGAGAGTCCACTCGGGCTGCGCCTTGATGCGGCCGGCGAGCACCGCGAGGGCGAGCGGGAGATGGCCGACGAGCTCCGCGATCCGGGTGGCCGCCGCCGGCTCGCGATCGACCTTGTCTCCGGCCGCCCGCCGGATCAGTACGGCCGATTCAGCCGGCTCGAACACCTCCAGCCCGATGCGGTGAGCCTTCAAGCGCCGTCGACTGGTGACGAGGGTGAGCGCGTTGGGCGCGGTGAGCGGCTGCACCTGGTCGTCGGAGGCCGCGTTGTCGAGCAGTACCACCGCCCGCCGCCCGTCCAGCAACTGGTTGAACAGCGCCGATCGAGCCGAGAGGTCCAGCCCGTGGATGCGGCTTCCCGATACACCGAGCCGCCGCAGGAAACCGTCCAGTACCGCCGCAGGGTCGGCGGGCGGCCGTGCCGGGTCGAACCCGCGCAGATTGACGAAGAACTCGAGCTCCACGTCCTGGACCTGCCCGGCGACCCGGGTCGCGAGCGTGGTCTTGCCGACTCCGGGCATCCCGTCGATGCAGATCAGCCGGTGCGTCCGCAGCGCCTCCGCCGCAGCTGCGACCGTCGAGGACCGCCCGACGAAGGCGTCGCCGTCGGACTCCACTCGGCCGCCGACCTGCACGACCGAGGCCTCCGCGGCCAGCCCGGAGACCACCTGATGCGCCTGCCGCCACTCGGCCGCCCGCGACTCGTCGCCCAGGATCGCCCGCGCGATGTCGACCACCAGCTCGACGTCGAGCCGGGTCCGCCCCGGCGACAGGCACCGGTACGTCGTGTTGAACGCCGGCAGCTCAGCGATCCCGCGCTCCTGCCGCGACCGCACCAGCCGCCGATGGATCTCCCGGTAGGACAGCCCCGACCAGACCTGCAGGGCCCGCAACCGCGCCCCGAGCTCGTCGACGGTCCGCACTCCGCCCGGCTCCGGCGCCCGACCCTGCACTCAGCCTCCCCAGTTCGGAAGACAGCCACCCTAGCCACCCCGCTCAGCCTCTCCAGTCACCTCCTGGCCACTCTCGTCCGGCTTCGAAGGAATTCCCTTGCGCTCGGTCCGCGGCCGTTAATTAATTGCCGGGCCCCGGACGGCACCGGATGATGCAGCCAACAGGTTCGGGGGCCGACGACAACGTGAGGTGGACCGAATGAGACGACGTGTTCGTGGGGTGACCGGCGCCGCGGCGGCGGCCGCCCTGGTGGCGGGGGCATTGCTCGCCACTGCGCCGGTGGCTGCGCAGGCGCAGGGTGTGACACCAACTTTCGTGAACGGCTTGGCCCAGGATGTGTTCTCGACCAACCCGGCCGACTGGTACAGCGGCGAGGTCTGGGTGCAGACGACCTTCGACTCCGACCGGGACGGCCGCCCCGACCGGATCCACGCCGACTTCACCGCACCCGGCGAGGTGCTGACCGACGGCCTGAAGGTGCCGGTCATCTTCGAGGACAGCCCGTACTACGCCGGCCTCAACGACGCGGCGAACTGGGGAGTCGATCACCCGCTCGGCCAGCCGCCGGCATCGCGGATCGCCACCCCGTTCCAGGCCGGGCGTGAGACCAGCCCGGTGATCAGCACCATCTACGAGTCCCGCTGGGTGCCGCGCGGCTTCGCGGTCGTCCACGCCGAGTCGCCGGGGACCGGGCACTCGGACGGTTGCCCGACCTCGGGCGGCAGCAACGAGACGCTGGCCGGCAAGGCGGTGATCGACTGGCTGAACGGTCGCGTACCGGCGTACACGACTCGGGACGGTGACACGCCCGCGGTCGCTTCGTGGACGACCGGCAAGGTCGCGATGATGGGGACGTCGTACAACGGGACGATTCCTGAGGCGGTTGCGACCACCGGCGTACAGGGTCTGGAGGCGATCGTGCCGATCTCGGCGATCTCCGACTGGTACGACTACTACCGCGCCAACGGCATGGTCCGGGCGCCCGGTACGTTCCAGGGCGAGGACCTCGACGTCCTGGCCGACGCGGTGTACTCGCGGCTGGACGAGACCACCCAGCGGACGATCTGCCAGCCGGTGCTCGACGAGCTGAAGGCGAACCAGGACCGGGCGACCGGCGACCGCAGCGCCTTCTGGCAGGAACGCAACTACATGAAGGACGTGCAGAACGTGCACGCCGCCGCATTGGTTGCGCATGGCAACAACGACTTCAACGTGATGACGAAGAACGCGGCCCAGTTCTACGACGCCTTGAAGAAGCAGGGCGTGCCGCACATGTTCTACTTCCACCAGGGCGGCCACGGTGGCGCGCCGCCGGACGTGCTGATCAACTACTGGTTCACGCGGTACCTGTACGGCGTACAGAACGGTGTCGAGCAGCTGCCTCGCTCGTGGGTCGTCCGCGAACCTGCGGCTTGCCCGGCCCGGCAGAGCACGGTGACCGGCGACCAGGCGAACACCGCCACGTTGACCGTTGCGGACACCAGCGCGTTCCGGATCGGGTTCACGCTGACCGTTCCGCAGACCAACGCCAACGGGACGATCACGAACACCACCCGGCTGATCACCAACATCCCTGACAGCACCCACCTGACGCTGACCTCGGCCGTCGCGACCGGCGCCGGCCAGAAGGTTGCCGGCGGCACCGTCGTCAACCTGGTCTGCAACACCTCCAACCCCACCCCGTACGCCGAATGGCCCGATCCGGCCACCGGCGGGGTCGATCTCCGGTTCACGCCGGGTGGCAACGCCCGGGGCGGCCTCACCGTCGGCAAGGACGGCAGCACTCGCGAGACTCTCGTGGACAACGTCTCAATCTCGGCGACCGCTTCGGCCAACGCGGCTGCGTCTCCGGAGCGACTGATCTACCAGACCGGCGCATTGACCAAGCCGGTCCGGATCAGTGGTACGCCGACTGTGTCACTCAAGGTCGCCTTCGACGCGCCCCGGGCGAATCTGTCCGTCGCGCTGGTCAGCTACGCCCCCAGCGGCGCGGCCACCATCCTCACTCGCGGCTGGCGCGATCCGGCCAACCGTGATTCGGACTGGGTCGAGACGCCGATCCGGATCGGCGCCACCGATCGGGTCGACGTCGACCTGCAGCCGAAGGACGTCGTCGTACCGGCGGGCAACCGCCTGGGTCTGATGGTGCTGTCCAGCGACCAGGAGTTCACGATCCGGCCGCCCGCGGGGACCAAGCTGACGCTCAACCTGCACGGCAGCTCGTTCAATTTGCCGGTCGTGGGCGGGATCAGCGCGTTCAAGGCAGCCACTTCTTAGCTGACCTTCCTCGAGCGGAGGATGCCCCAGGCAACTAGTGCGGCCGCGACGGCGGTGATGGTGAGACCCGCGACCATCACCGCCTCGCGGAACTGGCTGGTCTGATCGGCGGTCCAGTGCGAGGTGGCGATGCTGCCGGTGAACAGTGCGGCCAGGATGGTGCCGGTGATGGCGATACCGGCACCGGAGGTGACCTCACCGGCAGTATCGACCAGGGCCGCGCCGATCGTGGTGCGGTTCTCCGGGAGGCCGCGGAGGACGTTGGTACCGGCGACCAGGCCGACCACTCGCATACCTGCTGCTACCAGCACGAGCGCTGCGGCGATCCAGGGGTAGCCGTACCTGCCAAGCAGCGCGTAGACGGCGAGCCCGGCGACAACTGCTGTGGCGCTGAGGCGGGCGGCCCAGTCGAGACCGACCAGCTTCACGAACGGGTTGACGAACGCGCTGCCTGCCAGCAACACGATGACCTGCGGCAACATACCGATCGCTGCCAGAGCCGGTGACCACCCCCAGTCGAGCTGCAGTTGCAGCGTCACCAGGTAGCTGAGGCCGGCAACCGCCAGCGCTGACGCTGCCTTGAACGCCAGACCGCTCGAGACCAGTGGGTGGGCAACGAGCTTCGGGTCGAGCAGTGGGTAGCGCGCAGAGCGTTCGCGGAGGTAGTACGCGATGGCGCTTGCGGCAGCGACTGCCGTTGTGGTCCAGGGGATCCAGGATTTGGTGCCCTGGTTGACGAAGAGCGTCGGCGCGACGAGGGCGAGCACGATCGTCGCCGTACCGAGCAGCGCACCCGTGACGTCCAGCGGATCGCGGTGGAGCTCGAGCGGGTCGTCGGCGGCGATACCGGTCCGGATGCCGATGATCGCGAGCACTGCGATCGGAACGTTCACCAGCAGGAGGACCTGCCAGGGCGCAATGGCCAGCACGAAGCCGCCAGTGGTCGGCCCGACCGCGAGCCCGACCATGCCTACCGTCGAGATCAGGTTCAGCGCGCGAAGCCGGAGCCCGTCGTCACCGAACAACCGGAACGCGAGCGCCATCGACCCAGGCGTGGTCATGGCGGCCGCGATGCCCATCGCGACCCGCACCGCGATCAACTGCTCTGCCGTGGTGACGAACGCGGTGGCCAGGCTCGCGAGGCCGAGCAGGACCAGCCCGATCAGCATGATCCGCCGCCTGCCGAACCGGTCGGCGATCGCGCCGGCCGCCAGCATCAGACCACCGAACACCACGGCGTACGCCCCGGTCGCCCACTGCAAGCTCGTGGTCGAGGCGTGCAACTCGCGGCCGATGGTCGGCAGCGCGACGTTCAGGATCGAGTTGTCGAGCATCTCGAAGAGAAACACCGCGGCGAGCCCCGCCAGGGCCACCCAGGCCTCCCGTAACGACTGAGGCTCGCGGACGACAATGGCGGTGGACTGTTGAGCTGACATGCGACTAGCTTAGGTCACTAAATTTAGTCACACAAGAGAGTGAGTCTTCATGCCCCGGACAAGTGCACGCGGCGGACCCCAGACCCGAGCCCGGATCCTGTCCGTAGCAACCACCCTGTTCCTGGAACGCGGCTACGACCCGGTCACCGTCGCCGAGATAGCCCGCGAAGCCGGCGTCTCCAGCGTCACCGTCTTCAACCACTTCCCCCGCAAGGAAGACCTCTTCCTGGACCGCGTAGACGACGCCCACGACTTCCTCCGCGCGGCCGTCGTCGCCGGGGTCGACGTACTGGACTCCCTCCGCGATCTGACCTTCCAATTGGCCGACGAGACCCACCCACTGTCCGGCCTGAACGACCGCTCCGTCTCGTTCTTCCGCACAGTCGCCGGCTCCCCCGCCCTGATCGCCCGAGCCCGAGAACTGTCCGCCGACCTCCAACAAACCCTCACCGACGCTTTGTCTGCCGACGCGACCTTCAAAGGCGACCCGGTACTACTGGCCGCCTTCTTCATCGCCGGCTACACCACAGTCCTCCTCGAAACAGCCCGCCAACGCATCGCCGACCTCCCGGCCACAGACATCAACTCCAACCACCGCACCCGCCTAACCACCCTCTTCACCACCCTCCGCGAAGGAACCCTCCCTCGGCCGTGAAGTGCAGGTTCTACCGGATCTGCCAGCGAGATTCACTGAGATTGACGGTCACTCGCTCGCCCGCGCGGTGAAAGGGGATGCCTTCGTCCTCGTAGTGCTGGGCGGCTGTCTCTTCGGAGTTCTGGGGTGGATGTCCGCTTGCGTCGACCACTTTCCACCACGCGAGGTCGTGTCCGTCCATCGTTGACCTCCTCACGGTTGATGCTCCGCCCTTTGAGTGACGCGCGATTACCCGAGTAGCTCGAATTCGGCGGCGCCATGTCGCCGCCCGTTCACCTGCAACTCGATGCTGTGCGCTCCGGGATACAGCGCGCGCGTGGTGGTGAGGGCGAAGGACCGGCGTTTCGCCAACTCCGTGGTTTCGCCGGGGTCAAGGTTCACGGTCGCCATCTTGAAGACCTTGGGGGCTGTCTGGCCGCGGGCCTTGCGGTAGTTGACGACGAAATCGACGGCGAGGCGGGTCCGCGCTGAGCCTGTGTTGGTCAGGATCGCTCGAACCTCGAGGTCTTCGCCGACTCGTAGCGATCGTCGGTCAAGCAGCGGCCCTGTCACCTCGGCGTCTCCATCGAAACCCATCGCGGTGAGGGCTCCCGGGTCGCCGGCTTTGATGAGGGTGCGGAACGCTTTCTTGACCAGCGCTTCGGTGTTGGGGTCCGGTGCTGCAAGCCACCGCTTGCCGATCTCGACGGCCAGTTCTGGATGACCCCTGGACAGGTCATTGAGGTGGTTCGCGACTGAGCGGCGCACATAGGTGCTGTCGTCGCGGTAGAGCGCGTCGATGATCGGCACCGTGAGCGTTGGATGAAGATGGAGCTCGGTGACCTGTCTGGCCCAGGGCAGGTAGCTTCGGGTGCCCTCGCTGGTCAGACGTCGTACGTGTTCGTCCGGGTCGGAGCACCAGCTGGTGACGACGTCGATCGTGCGGGCAGCGTCGGCGTTGAGGAAGATTCGGAGTGCGAACTCTGCGCTGAGCCGGCTTGTCAGTCTCCGCATCAGTTCCAGGCCCGCCTCGAATGCTCCGGGAGCCGCTTGATCGGTTCCTGCAGCGGCGGCGTCCACGGCCAGTTGTGCCACGGCCTCGGTGACAGGCCAGATCATCCAGCCTTTGAAGCGGTCCTGTTGCAGGCTCCTATCGACGACGTCCGTGAGCAGGTCGAAGTCGTGTTCGACGTCTTCGATGATCGCGTCGCGCACGGTGTCCACGCGCGCACGCAGGGGCCTGTTTTGCAGTGCGCGGCCACTCTTCTTCAGCGCTGGCCACTCGGGGTGGCGACGCGTCGAGGGGAGGTGGGAGGCGTCGAAGATGCCGTGCAGTTTTGCCACGAGGTTCGGGTTGATCATTTCATCCATCGCGCCCATGAGCATGCCGCCTCTTCAGTGGGTTGTGGGTTCGTTCGAGCCCCGGTGCTCGGCCGCGCCGGGTAGGTCAGGGATTGTTGGCCAGGCGGAACACGGGCCATCCGATCTCGGTGCGCCAAGCGGCGCTGTCGTCGGTGTCGCGCGGGCCGACCAGGTAGCGTTCCCGCACCGGTCCGGCAACGGTGAGCGCGTTGTCCACGACCCAGGAGCCGAGTTCGCCGTAGGTGACGTCGATGCCCTCGTGTTCACCTTGGTGGGTAGTGACCACCAGTTCGGCGGCGGGCAGGGTGAAGGGGTGGACGCGCCCGCGGGTGGGGGGCTCTGCGGCGGGCCGGTAGAGCAGCAGGTGCCCTCGGCCGTGCTCGAAGAGCGCGTTGTCGTAGAGACCGCCGGGCGGTCCGTCGCCCGCCGGCGGGCCGAGTACGGCGTCGAGCTCGGCCATCGCCCCGGCGTACCAAGCCGGAACGTCGTCTTCGCCGACCTCGTCCTCGACCGCCGCCACCGTCACAGCGGGCTCCGCGCGCAGCTCCACCTGCAGCGGCGCCGGCTCCGGGGACAGCAGACGTCGTAAAGAAACAACCGCCGCGCGGGTGCGGGCCAGCTCGGACTCCAAACGCTCGACGTGCTGAGCAACCAGCGCAGCTCGCTGGTCCGGGTCGGGCGAGCGCAAGATGCGCTGAACGTCGGAGAGTGGAACGTCGAGCTCACGCAGCCGGTGGATGACCTGCGCAACCGGGATCTGGGCACCCGAGTAGTACCGGTAGCCGGTGAAGGGGTCCACCACCTCCGGCTCCAGCAATCCCACCTCGTGGTAGCGCCGCAACGTACGGACGCTGAGGTGTGTCATCTGTGAGAACTCACCAATCGCCAACATGGCAGCAGTCTGGACTCTCTCCCTGGGGGAGAGTCCAGTTCTTGACTCTCGCGCGGCGCGAGCCAGCACGCTCCAGACATGGACACCAACAAGCACACCGAACAGTTGCCCACCACGATCCGCGCCTTCCTGAAGGCCCAGGAAGCCCGCGATCCCGACACCGCCCTCGCCCTTCTCACCCCGCAGGCCGTGATCGCCGACGTCGGGGAGTCCTTCAGCGGCGACAACGAGCTGCGCCGCTTCATCACCGAGGCAGGAGCCGAGTTCACCGTCACCACCGAGATCACCAAAGTCGCCCGCGACGGCGAGATCTGGGTGGCCAGCCACCACCTCGAGGGCGACTTCCCCGGCGGCAAGGCAGACCTCGACTACCGATTCACGCTCCAGGGTGAGCACATCGACCGGCTCGACATCGTC
The DNA here is from genome assembly GCF_039525325.1 of Kribbella koreensis. Taxonomy (NCBI): domain Bacteria; kingdom Bacillati; phylum Actinomycetota; class Actinomycetes; order Propionibacteriales; family Kribbellaceae; genus Kribbella; species Kribbella koreensis. The sequence continues at coordinate 427,132 of NZ_BAAAHK010000013.1, read as the reverse complement.
CTCGGCTGACCCCTCGCCCAGCGCTCGAGCCATCACTACCTGGAAGGATCAATGATGTCCGACGACAACGCAGAACTCAGTACTGACGGAGCGGTGAAGAACGTCGTGCTTGTGCACGGCGCATTCGCCGACGGTTCAGGCTGGCGCGGCGTGTACGACAACCTCACCAGCCGGGGTCACCGGGTGACGATCGTCCAGATCCCGCTCACCTCGCTCGAGGATGACGTCGCGGCCACAACCCGGGTCCTGGACCAGCAGGATGGTCCGGCCGTCCTCGTCGGCCACTCATGGGGCGGCACCGTCATCACGCAAGCCGGGACCCACGACAAGGTCGCTGGGCTGGTCTATGTCGCCGCGCTTGTACCCGACGCCGGCGAGACCGCCGCGCAACAGTACGAGAGATTCGCCCCAACGCCCGAGTTCGTCATCGACGTGGGCGACGACGGATTCGGCTTCCTCAACCGCGAGCAGTTCAAGGCGGTCATCACCACTGAGGACAAGGCATTCGACCAGGCGATGCTCCGGCACATGGCCCAGCGCGCCGGCGCAACAATCACCACGGTCCCAGGCAGCCACGCGGTGTATGCCACTCAGGCAGAGGCCGTCTCAGAGGTCATCCTCTCCGCAGCGCAGAACGCGCTGGTCGGAGCGCACTGAGCCAACCCTCGTGCGTGCTCTCAACCATCCATCAACAGCGACACATGACACGTATAGCAAAAGGAGAAAGTCCATGAGGACTTGGTTCATTACTGGTGCAACGCCTGGCGGGTTCGGCCTGACGTATGCCGAGGCCGCGCTAGAACTGGGCGATCAAGTGGCCGTGACCGCACGGCGACCGGCCGAACTGCAGGAGTGGGCCGACCAGTACGGCGACCGGGTGCTGGTCGTCGAGGTGGACGTGACCGACGCGGCTCAGGTGCAGGCGGCGGTCAGGACCGCGGAGCAGCGGTTCGGCGGGATCGACGTGCTCGTCAACAACGCCGGCCGAGGCTGGTTCGGTTCGGTCGAGGGCGCCCGGGACGACGTGATCCGCCGTACGTTCGACCTGAACCTGTTCGGAGTGGTCGAGGTCGTGCGGGCGGTTCTGCCGGGGATGCGGGCGCGGGGTGACGGCTGGATCGTGAACATGTCGTCGGTCGCAGGCCTGGTCAGTGCCCCAGGGTTCGGCTATTACGCGGCGGCCAAGTTCGCTGTCGAAGGGCTGTCGGAGGCCTTGCGTTCCGAGGTCGAGCCGTTCGGGGTGCGCGTGCTCCTCGTGGAGCCGGGAGCGTTCCGCACCAAGGCCTTCGCCGGCTTCCATGACGCGCCCGTCGACGAGACCGTCGACGCCTACGTACCGATGATCGAGGGCATCAAGGCGGCGTTCGTCGACCAGAACGGCAAGCAGGCAGGTGATCCCGTACGCGGCGTGCAGGCCGTGATCAGCGCGATGAACACACCCGTTCCACCGCAGCGAATCGTCCTCGGCAACTTCGGCTACGACGCCGTCGTCGCCATGCACGAGAACGCACTCACCGAGCTCCGTCAGAACGAGAAGCTCTCGCGAAGCGCGGACTTCTCGTAGGGCGCGGCCCTACCGCGTCGAGCGACTAACCAGCGGAGGCCCCGTCGGCCGGGCGAACCAGCACCCCGGCCGACAGCCGAAAGGGCAACGAAGCCCTCGCGCTTGACCCAGTGGACTCGACCAGTTCGGACTTCCAGAACGCGCTGTCAGCAGTCTTCAGCGCCGGCGCGATCGTGTCCAACGGCATGTCGGACTCGAAGGCGGTCGTGATCACGGCCGCCACCTCAGTGGTCACCTTCGCGCGCAGCGCAAAACACCGGGTGGGTGGGAGCGCCCAGAGCAGGAGCGACGTAGGAGCGGATGCGGCGGGCGCGTGGGATACCCGCGTGGGGGGTTACTTCTTGCTGATGAGGGAGCGGGCGAAGAATTGGAGGTTGGCGGGGCGTTCGGCCAGGCGGCGGACGAGGTAGCCGTACCAGTCTTCGCCGTAGGGGATGTAGACGCGGACGGTTTGGCCGTCGCGGGCCAGGCGGAGCTGCTCCTCGGGGCGGATGCCGAAGAGCATTTGGTACTCGTACGAGCCGCGCTCGCGGCCGGCGCGGTCGGCGAGGGAGCCGGCGATGGCGATCAGGCGGGGGTCGTGGGAGGCGATCATCGGGTAGCCGGCGCCGTTCATCAAGACCTTCATGGCCCGGACGTACGCCTTGTCGACGGAGCGCTTGTCCTGGAAGGCGACCGACTCGGGCTCCTTGTAGGCGCCCTTGCAGAGGCGGACGCGCGAGCCGGCGTGGGCGAGGTCGACGCAGTCGGCTTCGGTACGACGGAGGTACGCCTGCAGCACGGCTCCCGTCTCGGGGAAGTCCTGGCGCAGCTCACGCAGGATGCTCAGCGTGGAGTCCGTGGTGGTGTGGTCCTCCATGTCCAGCGTCACCGTCGTACCGGCGTTGCGGGCCGCGTGGCAGATGGACCGGGCGTTCTCCAGCGCGATCTTCTCGCCGTCACCCGGCAGCGCCTGGCCGACGGCGGACAGCTTGACCGAGACCTCCGCGTTGGCGGTGAGGCCGGCGGCGGACAGCTGCTTGAGCAGGGTGAGGTAGGCGTCGGCCGTCGCGGTGGCGGCGGCGATGTCGGTGACGTCCTCGCCGAGGTGGTCGAGAGTGACGTTGAGGCCGTTGCTGACCAGCTTCTCGGTGGCCAGGACGGCCTCCGGAGCGGTCTCACCGGCCACGAACCGGGCCACGATGCCGCTGGAGACCGGCATCGCCGAGACGGCCTTCTTGATCTGGGGGCTGCGGGACACGCCCAGCAGGACTCGCCGAAGCACTTCGCGTTCCTCCTCGTTTCCCGTCCCACCCGGCCCCATGCCGCGCGATGAATCAGGGGTGTCAGCAGGCTACGCGCCTGAACCAGGCCGTCCCTAATGGTGCGGCTCAATCCCGCCAGGAGTGTGGCCAGAACCACACCAGTACGCCGAGTGGTCCGTGCTCCGAGAGTAGGGCCTGGACCGCCGCCGGCCCAGCCGCCACACCCCGGTACGACACGGCGTGGTTCCGCTTGGACTGAGGGCGAGAGAGGATGCGGGCATGCCTTTGTTCCGGCGGCGCAAGGCCGCGACCGGTGACCCGATCGGCGAGTTCTGGGCCTGGTGGACCGCGACCGGCGCGGCCGCGGTGGCCACGGCGGTCGCCAACCAGGACCCGAGCTCGACCGCCGAGGAGCTGTCCCGCCGCGTCTCGCGGATCCACGGCAACCTCGATTGGGAGCTCGGCCCCGGCCTGCACGCCGCCCATGTCCTCGTGGTGACCGCCGCCGGCGACCCCGGTACCCGCGCCTTCGCCCGCCGCTGGCTGCGGGCCGCACCGCCGTCGGACCAGACCTGGGAGTACGCCGATATGCGCCGCCCGGCGCCTGACGTGACGATCCGATTCGAGGGCATGCCACCGGTACAGATCGACGCCGCGCTCGTCACGATCGAGGCCGACACCCGCGAGGCGGCACTGCACGTCGGCGTCCATCACCCGGCCTTCAGCGAGCTTCCCGAAGACCTGCAGAAGCGGGTGACGTTCCTCCTGCTCGACCTGGTGCTCGGCGAGGAGCTGGTCGAGACCTGGGTCGGCGCGATCGAGACTGCGGTCGAGCGCCCGGCGGACGCAGTACCGATCGCCCAGTTGCTGCCGGCTGTCGCACAGTTCGCGGCAGATCATGTGGCTGAGGACGGCGGGCCGAGCTGGCGGTTGATGGAGGGTACGACGGCCGCTGGACACCGGCTGGTCGCGACGGCGATGGTCCCGCTCCGGTCGGTGCAGTTACCGCATCTGGATACGCATGTGGCCGTATCGGTTCCGTACAAGGCGGCTCGCGAGGACGGGCTGCCGCTGGACGAGACGCTCAGCCATCTGCGCGACTTCGAGGATCATCTGAGCGACCGGCTCGGCGATTCCGGGCGACTGCTCGCCCATGAGACCGCTGATGGCCATCGGATCCTGCACTACTACGTCGACGGTACGACGCCTGCGGCCGCCCAGCTCGAGGCGGCGGTGACCGGCTGGCCCGACGGCAAGGTGGCCCTCGACGTCTCCCAGGACGCCGGCTGGGAAGGCGTCCGCCACCTGAGCTGAAGGCAACCTTCTGCCAACACTCGGCATCGAGCTAGGCATGCGAACCCTCCCAGCCGTCCTCACCACGCTCAGCCTGGCCGTCGGGGCCACCGGCTCCCTGGCGGCTGGCCCCGCGGCCGCAAGCATCGGCGCCCCGCCCCGGGCGGTCGAGGCCAACACGACCGCGGCCGCGAACTGCCGGATCGTCGTGGGGAGTGCGACAGCGGGCGGGTACCACGTGCGTACTCCGATCACCTCGACGACGCCGCCCGTCATCGGCACCAGCACGTACCAACCGCACACCTACCCGAGCGGCTGGGTGCGGCTCAGCACCACCTTCAACAACTGGCCGAAGGCGGGCGGCAAGGAAGCGCGCTACGGCTGGTTCGTGCACGGCGACACCCTCTACACCCACCACTACGGCCTCAAGAACGGTGCACCGGATCCCGCCCTGCCCGCCAAGTACACGAAACTCGGCGGCGGCTGGGGCCCGTATTCAGCCCTCGAGGTGTCGAACTACTACCGCGGCCAGACCCTGGCCCGGCAGACGGCGTATGCGCTGCGCACAGACGGCACCCTCCGCCGCTGGTCGATCAGCAGCACCGGCAAGTGGACCCCGACCGGGGCGGCAACCGGGTTCTCTGCAGTCCGGTCGATCGCGCTGATCAGCCGGACCGCGACCTACGACACCTTCATCGCCAACCTCCGCGGTGGCGCCCTCTACACGATCCACCTGCCGACCACGGCGCCGCTGAAGCCGGTGGTCAAGCAGGTCCGGACGACCGGCTGGGGAGAGTTCGAGCAGCTCGTCGCGGCCACTTGTGGCAAGGGTTCGCTGGTGATCGGCGTCGACAGACAGTCCAAGTACGGCCAGCTGTACGCCGTCGGGCACGCGACCGGCCTCTCCACGCCGATCAAGCACCTCGGCGAGCTCGACGCACTGATGTTCCGCACCCCCGACCCGGCGTTCTTCCGCTGGACCGACAACCCACCGACCGACGCCTTGGCCGGCGAGTGACCCAACAGGTACGTCTCCTTGAGCGCCCGATAGGCCACTCGACTACGCCGTACGCCGCTTGAGCGTCGCCGCGCCAAGTGCCAGCGCAGCCACGATGAACGCGACCACGATCAGCGTGTCCACGCCGGCGCCGGCGCCGAATCCGTTGCCCTGGGCAACACCGACGACGGCGTCGACGGCGTACGACAGCGGAAGGATGTCGCTCACCGCATGCAGGACGCCGGGCAGCCGGTCGCGCGGGAGCAACAGGCCGCAGAGCAGCAACTGCGGGATCATCACGGCCGGCATCATCTGCACGGCCTGGAACTCGGTGGCCGCGAAGGCACTGGCGAACAGGCCCAGCGCAGTACCGAGAACTCCGTCGAGAACGGCCACCACACCGAGTTGCCAAGCGGCGCCGCGGATGTCCAGATCCAGGGCATACAAGGAGATCGAGACCACCACGACGGCCTGGACGACGGCGATCAGCGCGAAGGCCAGCGCGTAGCCGAGCAGAAAGTCGAGCTTGCCCATCGGCATCGTGAACAGCCGGGCCAGTGTGCCGGTCGACCGCTCGCGCAGCGTCGCGACCGAGGTGACGATGAACATGATGATCGCCGGGAACACCGCGAGCAGCGGCCCGCCGACCCGGTCGAAGGTGTTCGGGGTGTCGTGGAACATCCACCACATCAGGCTGACCAGTAGGGCGGGAAGCACGATCAGCATCGCGACCGTGCGGTGATCCCGGCGCAGTTGGGCGACCACCCTGGTCGCCACGGCGAACGTCACTCGCGGAGTCATCGGGCTGCCGCCTTCCGGTCGATCAAGGTGAGAAAGGCCTGCTCCATGTCGTCGGCGCCGGCCGACTCGAGCAGCGCCCGCGGAGTGTCGTCGGCGAGTAGTTCACCGTCGCGCATCAGCAGCAACCGGTCGCAGCGGGCGGCCTCGTCCATCACGTGACTGGAAACCAGCAAGGTCGCGCCACCGTCCGCGAGGCGATGGAACAGCTCCCACAGATCGCGGCGCAGGACCGGGTCGAGGCCGACGGTGGGCTCGTCGAGGACGAGCAACTCGGGTTCGCCGAGCAACGCGGCCGCCAGCGAGGCTCGCGATTGCTGGCCTCCGGAGAGGCGATCGACGCGGGCGTCGGCGTGACTGCGGAGGTCGACGGCGTCGATGACGCGGTCGATGTCGGCGGCTGCGACGCCCAGTACGGCGGCGAAGAAGCGCAGGTTCTCGGTGACGGTGAGGTCGCCGTACACGCTGGGCTCTTGAGTGACGTAGCCGATCCGGCCGCGCAGTTTGGGCGCGCCCGCAGGCAGGCCGAGCACCTGGACGGTGCCGGTGACCTTGGCTTGCAGACCGGCGATCGACCGGATCAGCGTCGTCTTGCCACAGCCGGACGGACCGAGCAGGCCGGTGACCGACCCGGCCTTGAGGTCGAACCCGACACCGTGCAGGACCTCGCGGTCCCCACGCACCACCACGACGTCCCGGCAGGACACCGCCACCGCGTTATTCATCATGTGATGAATTTAGCGTGCGAATGTCTCGCTGGCAACTGCTCGGGGTGGGTCAGGCGGGGAGGTCGGGTTCGCCGTAGCGGGCGACGAGGTCGGTGAAGCGGGCGGACTTGGCGGCGCCGAAGCGTCGTACGGAGCTCTGGTACGCGGCTGCGGTGACGAAGGTCGGCGGGTTGGTCTTGCTGTGGAACTTGTCGGCGTACATGACCAGTTCCTCCTCCACGGTGTCGGCGAGGTAGTCGCCGGGTGGGATCGGGAGGTTCTGGTCGGCGATGTCCTCGCGGGTCAGGCCGACGCCGGTGTGGTGGGAGCAGAAGCGGCTGAGGGTCTCGGGGAAGTCCAGGGAGCGGAGGAGTTCGTAGCCGAGTACGCCGTGGCGGATGTAGGCGGAACCTTCGAGGCGGTAGACGCCGATGTCGTGCAGGAGGGCACCGGCTCGGATGAGGTCGCCGTCGACCGAGAGCCTGTTCGCCTTGAGGACCTGTTCGGCAAGGTCGCAGACGATCTGGCAGTGGGTGTGGACCAGTTCGAAGGCGGCGCGGGTGGGCGCGTACTGGGCGTGCAGGTCGCGGATCTCGCTGTCGGTGGGGAGATTCACGCGGTGAGGTAGTGCTGGAGGACGGGGGCCATCCGGTCGATCAGCTCGGGCATCTCGGTGGAGGCGAGTGGTTCGAGCCCGATCAGGTAGCGGGTCAAGGCCAAGCCGATCAGTTGGGTGGCGACGAGGGAGACGCGGAGCGAAGCATCCGGTACGCCGAGAGCCTGGCCGACCGGTTGCATGATCAGCTCGGTCACGCCCTCTCGCATCATCCGGGCGACGTCGTCGCTGCTGACCACGCTGCGCAGGACCGCCTTCATCCGCTGCTGCCCTTCAGCCGACTCCCAGACACCGAGGAAGACGGTGATGATCCGCCGTCCGAGCTCCTCCCGAGGCCCGTCGAGCACATGCGCCGCCACCTGCCGAGGATCGATCGGCAAGGCCATCGACTCGACGAACAACGCGTCTTTGCTGTCGAAGTAGTGGTGCACCAACGCCGCATCCACACCAGCTTCTCTGGCGACCGCTCGCAGTGACGTGGAGGTAAATCCCTTGCCGGCAAAGGATTCCCGGGCGGCGCGCAAGATCTCCCCACGGGTATCCGGCCCGCCGGGCCGGCGGCCGGGAGCGCGGGGGGAGGGAGCGCGCCGCTTGCCGGCGGCTGCCTTGGTCGGACGAGCTCGCCCGGCGGCATCGCCGGTTCCGACGGCGCCCGGGGCGGGCTTCACCATGCCCGCGGCAGGCTTCACTGTGCGCGGGGCGGGCTTCGGCGCGCGGGCCCGGGCGGTGCCTCGCGCCGCGGCTGCGCCGGAGGCGGACGGCTTCGGCGTACCGGGATCGACCGGTTCCGGCCTCGCGGCGTTCTGCGGGCTCACGAGTCGAGCTCCGGCCGTGGCGTGCTGCTCACGAGTCGAGCTCCGACACCTCACCGGAGCTGGAGACGGCGAAGGCTGAGCGGCGGGCGGAGGGGGTGTCGGTGGTGCGGGTGAAGTGTTTGCGGGTGAAGTCGAGGGACTCGATCAGGTCGACCTCGCGTTCGGAGCGGCTGGGGGCGCGGCGGGTGTTGATCTCGATGATGATGTGACCGTCGAAGTCCTGGTTCGCCAGCACTTGCAGCAGGTCGGCCGCACGTTGGGTGCCGCGGCCCGGTACCAGGTGTTCGTCCTTCGCCGAGCCCGTGCCGTCGGTCAGGTGGACGTGCCTCAGCGTGCTGCCCATCGTCGCGGCCAGCTCGACGCAGTCCTGCTCCGCCGTCGACGCGTGCGACAGGTCGAGCGTGGTGTGCGCGTAGGTCTGCTCGGTCGGGTCCCAGCTCGGCGCGTACGCCTGCAACCCCTTGCCGGGGGCACGCCAGGGGTACATGTTCTCGACCGCGAAGATGATCCCGGTCTCCGCCTCCAGCCGCGCGATCCCCTCGACGAACCCGCGGGCGTAGTCCCGCTGCCACCGGAAGGGCGGGTGTACGACGACCACGTCGGCGCCCAGCTCGGTAGCCGCCTCGGCGCTGCGCTCGAGCTTGCCCCACGGGTCCGTGCCCCAGACCCGCTGGGTGATCAGCAGGCAGGGCGCGTGGATCGCCAGCACCGGCAGCTGGTGGTAGTCGACGAGCCGCTGGATCGCGTCGATCTGGGTGCTCAGCGGATCGATGCCGACCATCACCTCGACGCCGTCGTATCCGAGCCGGGCCGCCAGCTCGAAGCAGCTGGCGGTCGACTCCGGGTACACCGAAGCGTTGGAGAGGCCGATCTTGACGGTGTCGCGGGTCATCAGTACTTGCCTTCGTGGTAGTTCATCGGGGCTGCAACTGGTCGAGGCGGGACAGGATCACGCCTTCGCGCAAAGCCCACGGGCAGATCTCGAGCGAGGTCAGGTCGAAAAGGTCCATCACGGCGTCGGCGACGAGCGCGCCGGCGACCAGCTGGCTGGCCCGGCCGGCCGAGACACCCGGCAGCGCGGCCCGGTCGGTCTCGGACATCGCGATCAGCTTCGGCAGCCATTCGGTCAGGCTGTCGCGGCTGAGCGAGCGCGGGACGTACGGGCCGTCGTCGGACGGGGCCGCGCCGGTGATCCTCGCCAGGGAGCGGAAGGTCTTGCTGGTGGCGACGGCACGCTGGGGCTTGCCTGCCCGGAGTACGTCGCCGGCGACCGCCGCCATCTCGACCCGGATCCGGCGGCGCAGGGCCCGTACTTCGTCCTTGTCCGGCGGGTCCTGCGTCAGCGACTCGCGGGTCAGCCGGCCGGCTCCCAGCGGCACGGACACCGCGACCGTCGGCTCCTCGTCGGACCCGGCCGCGATCTCCAGCGACCCACCGCCGATGTCGAAGACGGCGAGCCGGCCGGACGACCAGCCGAACCACCGGCGAACGGCGAGGAAGGTCAGCCGCGCCTCGTCCTGGCCGGTCAGCACCTGGAGGTCGACCTCGGTCTGCTCGCGGACCCGGTCGAGCACCTTCTCCCCGTTCGGCGCCTCGCGCAGCGCGGAGGTGGCGAACGCCATCACCGACTCGCAGCCCTTGTCGGCGGCCAGCTCGGCCGCCTCGGAGATGAACGAGACCAGCTCGTCGGCCCCGGACTGGGCGATCCGGCCGTCCTTCTCGAGGTGCTCGGCGAGCCTCAGCTCGGTCTTGTGCGAGTACGCCGGGAGCGGCGCGGCACCACGATGCGCGTCCACCACGAGCAGGTGGACGGTGTTGGATCCGACGTCGAGTACACCGAGGCGCATACCCTCCACGCTACTTGACTCCGGGCGTTCACCTGGTGGGCGTGTGGCCGTCTTCCCCGAGATTTGATTCAGCCGCCGCTTACGCAGTACTGGTTTCGATGACCGGGTATCGCGATGGGCGGCGTACTCTTTCCGGGTGCCCGAGGTATCTCTTGACTTCCCCCGCGCCTATGTCGAGTTCGTCGACCCAGACGACGCCGACCAGGTGTTCCGGTGTGACCTGACCTGGCTGACCTCCAACTGGACCTGCATCTTCGGCGGTGGTTGCAAGGGCATCTACAAGGGCCGGCCGAACGACGGCTGCTGCACGCTCGGCGCGCACTTCTCCGACGAAGACGACGAGAAGCGGGTCAAGGGCTACGTCAAGCAGCTGGGCAACGAGGACTGGCAGTTCCGCAAGGAAGGCAAGAAGAACGGCTGGGTCGAGACCGACGACGAGGGCGACCGCAAGACCCGCGTCTGGGAGGGTGCCTGCATCTTCCTGAACCGGCCGGACTTCCCCGCCGGCGGCGGCTGCGCGCTGCACGGACTGGCGCTCAAGCAGGGCGTGCACTTCGTCGAGACCAAGCCGGACGTCTGCTGGCAGCTGCCGATCCGGCGGACCTTCCGCGAGGTCGAGCGGCCGGACGGTACGTCGTACACGGAGGTCGGGATCGGCGAGTACGACCGGCGCGGGTGGGGGCCGGGTGGGCACGACCTGGACTGGTACTGCACCGGCAACACCGAGGCGCATATCGCGGTCGAGGCGGTCTTCGAGTCGAGCAAGGTCGAGCTGCAGACGCTGATGGGGCTGAAGGCGTACGACGTACTCGCGGAGTACTGCCGGCAGCACCTGGAAGCCACCCGTCCGTTGCTCCCGCACCCTGCTTCGCTACCTCTGACAAACAAGTAAGGGTTACCTTTCTTCGACACCCCGGATCTGCGGTGCCGGTGGTTGGCGGACAGAATGATCGGCATGCGCCTTGATCACTTGTCTTACGCGGCCGGACCCGACGGGTACAAGGCAACGGTCGAACGGCTCTCCGCCGTGCTCGGCGCGGAGTTCGTCGACGGTGGCGTGCACCCGCGCTTCGGCACGGTGAACCACATCCTGCCGCTGGAGAACGACCGCTACATCGAGGTCGTCGACGTGCTCGACCACCCGTCCTCGGACAAAGCGCCGTTCGGGCAGGCCGTCCGGGCCCGCAAGGAGCTCGGCGGCGGCTGGCTCGGCTGGGTGGTCGCCGTCCGCGACATGGCCCGGATGGAGCAGCGCCTCGGGCGTGAAGCGGTCCCCGGCAACCGGCACCGGCCGGACGGGGCGAACATCACCTGGCGCCAGATCGGCGTCAAGGGCCTGATCGCCGACCCGCAGCTGCCGTTCTTCATCCACTGGGACGACCTGACCCAGCACCCGTCCGTCGGCGGCAAGGGCGTCAAGCTGACCGGCCTCGAGATCGCCGGCGACCCGACCCGGGTCACGGACTGGATCGGCCACCCGGCCGACCACCTGCTCGACGACCTCGACGTCGCCTGGGTCGGCCCGAACGGCCAGCCGGGCCTGGTCGCGGCCGTCTTCCAGACGCCGGACGGCATCGTCCGCCTCTGACCGGCCTCCGGTGACCTCGACGCAGATCTTCGCGATCTCCGGCATCCTGACCGGAGATCGCGCCCGCACCCGCGATCTGATCTCGTACGCCGTATCGCTCGCCGGCATCACCGGCCGCCCGGCCCGGTTCTGCTTCATCCCGACCGCCGAGGGCGACAATCCCTATGTCCTCGACTGGTTCAAGGGTGCCTTCGGCAACGACCCCTCCGTCGAGGCCGGCACGCTGACCCTCTTCACCCGGCCGAACGTCCCCGACGTCCGCAAGCACCTGCTGTCCCAGGACGTCGTCTGGGTCGGCGGCGGCAGCGTCGTCAACCTGATGGCGGTCTGGCGGGCCCACAACCTCCCCGAGATCCTGCACGAGTGCTGGCAGAACGGCGTCGTGATGGCCGGCCAGTCCGCCGGCAGCCTCTGCTGGCACATCGGCGGCCCCACCGACTCCTTCAGCGGCTCCTTGGATGCCTACAGCAACTGCCTGGGCTGGCTCCCCTGGAGCAACGGCGTCCACGACGACCTAGCCGACCAGCCCCGGCGTACGACGTACCGGCGACTGGTGGCCTCTGGCGAGCTTCCACCCGGCTATGCAACCGAGGACGGTGTGGGCCTGCACTACGTGGACGGCACTTTGCGCGAAGCCGTTTCCGTACTACCGGACGCACGCGCCTGGAAGGTCGACCCCGATGGCTCCGGTGGCCACGCCGAGACCGAGATCGTGCCGCGACTGCTGTGATGGATCACCTCGTCTAGGCGACGCCCGACCTCGCGCCGACCGTCGCCACCTTCACCGCGGCGACCGGTCTGACGGTGGCTTGGAAGCTAGAGGAGCTCTAGTTCGGCTAGGGACGTCTCCAGGTGAGCCAGTAGGCGTTGGAGGTGGGGGACGGTGCGGCGGCAGCCTATGAGGCCGAAGTGGAGTTGGTGGTCGTAGCTGGTGACGCTGATGTTGAGGGCCTGGCCGTTGAGGACGATGGAGGCCGGGTAGGTGCCCAGGAGGCGGGAGCGGTTCCAGTAGAGGGGGCTCTCGGACGGGCCGGGGATGTTGGAGATGACCAGGTTGTACGGCGGTGGGGTGCGGCCGGCCAATCCCGGGATGACGGCGGCGGGGCCGGCCGAGCCTAGGCCTAGGGCGCCGAGCATGAGGTTTTGCGTGGGGCTGAGTTGGGAGAGGACGCTCTTGCCGTACGTGGTCGAGTCCATGATCCGGCGGATGCGTGCCTCGGGGTCGATCTCATCGGTTGCGAGGTCGGCGATGAGGGTGGCCAGCGAGTTGCCACCGCCGGTACCGGAGCCGTCCGCGGATCGGAGTGACACTGGGACCATGGCCGTCAAACCCTTGTCCGGAAGGGCTTTGAGGTCCAGCAAGTAGTTGCGCAAGGCACCTGAACACATCGCAAGCATCACGTCGTTGAGCGTCGCTCCGGTCATCGCGCGGACCTTCTCCAACCGCTCCATCGGCCACGACTGCGCGGCGAACCGCCGAGCCGCACTGATCGGCTGGTTGAAGACAGTCTGCGGCGCCTGGAACGCCACCGACGAATGCTCGTGCTGCAACGCCCGCAACGCACTCCGCAACCCCACCGGCGACAACCCGGCAACATCCGCCAGCAGCCGCCCAACTCCCCCAACAGCCCCGACCGCCTCGCCCGGCAACCGCCCAACAGCCGCAAACATCTCAGCCGCTGTCGGCAACCCGCCCGCCAGACCAGCACCCGCTGCTACCCCGGAGCCGCCGCGACGGGGTGGCTCGCCGAAGTCCGCGCCGCCGGAGTCCGCGCCGGGAGCTGCGCGGAGGGCGTAGGTAGCCGGCATACCCGTCCGAGTCGGGTCTGGGGTGAGCGTGTTCTGCATCCACTTCAGGGCGGTGACGCCGTCGATCAGGGAGTGGTGGATCTTGCTGTAGACGGCGAAGCGCCGGCCCTGGACGCCCTCGATCAGGTGGATCTCCCAGAGTGGCCGGTGGCGGTCGAGCAGCGTGCCGTGCAGGCGGCTGGTCAGCTCGAAGAGCTCCCGGTACCGCCCGGGCCGGGCCAGCCCCGACAGCCTCACGTGGTACTCGAGATCGATGTCCCGATCCTGGTCCCACGACCAGTACCCGAGGTCCAGCGCCCGGTGCCGCACCCGCCGGGTGAAGAGCGGATTGACGGTCTGATCCTGGGTGATGTCCTCGTACAGCCGCGACACGTAGTCGCGCGTACCGTCCGGAAAGACCTGGTCCCGGGCGCCCTCCGGTAACTCGAAGAGCATCAGCCCGCCGACGTGCATGGCCTGCTCGCGCGTCTCGCCGAGCAGGAACATCGCATCCAGCGGCCCCACTGCGGTCATCCGTCCTCCGCCCCGACCAAAAGTCGCCTCAGGCTGTTACCCGTGCTAACCAGCCTGAGGCGACTTTAGTTACCCCCGCAGCATCTGCAAGGTCAGGGACCAGGTTCAGTCGAGCGGCCGGTACGTCAGCCCGAGCGCCTCGACGCGCGCCAGGTGCGGCCGCAGCCGGCCCAGGAACTCGTCGTACGACGTCTTGGGCGACCCCCACGCGCGCTCGGCGAAGGCCGACAGCCGCGGCAGCAGCATGTAGCCGACCCGCTCGGGGCCCTCCATGTACTCCGTCCACACCTGGCACTGGGTCCCGACGATCCGGGCCTCCTCCTCAGCGGTCAGGCCGGGCGGGATCACCTCGAAGTCGTACACCTTCTCCAGCGGCGTGAAGTGCCCGATCGCCAGCGGTTCGGTCGACGGGTCGCCCTGGTAGTAGTCGAAGTACACCGACTGGTTCGGCGCCATCACCACGTCGTGCCCCGCCTTCGCCGCGACCTCACCACGGTCCGGCCCACGCCACGCCATGATCACCGCGCTCTTCGGGCAGTCCGTCTCGACCATCTCGTCCCAGCCGACCAGGCGCCGGCCGTCCTCGGTCAGTACGGACGAGACCTGCTCGGTGAACCAGCCCTGCAGCTGCCCGGCGTCGCTCAGCCCCAGCTCGGCCTGCCGCGCCTGGGCCGCCTCCGACACCCGCCACTGGCCGTCGGGGCACTCGTCACCGCCCAGGTGGATGTACGGGCCGGGGAAGATGTCGAGCACCTCCCGCAGGACCGTCTTGACGAACTCGACGGTCTGGTCGTTGACGTTCAGCACGTCCTCGCTGATGCCCCAGACCTGCCGTACGCCGAGCTGCTGGTCCGGGTTGTTGCCGAGCTCCGGGTACGCCGCGATGGCCGCCTGCATGTGCCCCGGCAGGTCGATCTCCGGTACGACGGTGATGCCTCGCTCATCGGCGTACGCGACGATCTCCCGCAGGTCGTCCTTGGTGTAGAAACCGCCGTGCCGCGTCCCGTCGTACTCGAACTCCGTCTGGCCGTGCGACATCTTTCCGACCATGGTCTCCGGCCGCCACGCGCCAACCTCGGTGAGCTTCGGATACGCGTCGATCTGGACCCGCCAGCCCTGGTCGTCGGTCAGGTGCAGGTGCAGCACGTTCATCCGGTGCAGCGCGATCACGTCGAGCACCTGCAGCACGAACTCCTTCGGCATGAAGTGCCGGGAGACGTCGAGCATCATCCCGCGCCAGCCGAACCGGGGCGCGTCGGCGATGTGCACGGCCGGTACGGCGAGCCCGCCCTCGACCTCCGTCGCCGCGTCGAGCAGCTGCCGGTAGGTCTGCTCCGCGTAGCGCAGGGACTCCTCGGAGCCGGCCGACAGCCGGGCGCCGTCCGGCGTCACGTCGATCCGGTACTCCGTATCGCCCAGGTTCTCCACGACGGTACGGACGGCGTCGCCGGCCGGGTCGGCGCTGACCCATTGGCCGTCGGCGGTGACGAGCTCCCGGGGGGCGGGGACGATCGCGATCTGTTCGGACATCCGGACTCCAAGTGAGGACGACAGGCTGACAAACGAAGACTGGCGACATAAAGCCGCTGCGGCGACCCTACCCGCACCTTTCGGGTGAGAAGGTGGGCGAGTGTCCGCCGACCAAGACTCCACCGACCCTGCCCAGCCGGTGCAGGACGTAGTACCGGCTACTGCGGCTTCTCTGCAGCGGGGGACGTTGCGGGTTCTGGTAGCCAGCAATGTGCTTGGTGGAGTGGCTGTGGCCAGTGGGTTCGCGGTGTCCGGGCTGCTGGCGGAGAACATCTCGGGGTCGACCTCGATGGCCGGATTCGTGTCCACCACGACGACGCTCGGGGCGGCAGCGCTCGCCGTACCGCTGGCCAAGCTGGCCCGGTCGCAGGGGCGGCGCAGCTCGCTGACTGCCGGCTACCTGATCGCCACCGCCGGCGCACTACTCAGCATCGTCGCCGCACAGATCGGCTCACTGGCCCTGCTGCTCTTCGCCGGTTGCCTGTTCGGCGGCGGCTCCGCAGCGAACCTGCAGTCCCGGTACGCCGCGACCGACGCCGCCGACCCCAAACACATCGCCAGCTCCCTGTCGGTCGTCGTCTGGGCCACCACCATCGGCGTCATCGTCGGCCCCAACCTCACCGGCGTCGGTGGGTCGGTCGGTACGTCGCTCGGTGTGCTCGCCCTGGCCGGACCGTACGTCTTCTCCGTCGTCGCCTTCGGTCTCGCCCTGGCCACCGTCTGGTTCGGCCTGCGCCGCCTCCAACAGGTCACCGTCCGGACCACTCTGGAACGCCAGCCACTCGCCGCCACCTTCCGCCGCGTGATGGCCATCCCGCACGCCCGGCTCGGCCTGCTCGCGATCGCCTCCGCGCACGCGGTGATGGTCGGCGTGATGTCGATGACGTCGGTCCACCTGCGCCACCACGGCGCCTCGCTCACCATCGTGGGCTTCGTGATCAGCGGCCACGTCGCAGGGATGTACGCCCTCTCCCCCCTGATGGGCTACCTCGCCGACCGGATCGGCCGCATCCCGACGATTGCCACCGGCCTGGTCATCCTGGCCGGCGCGATGACAGTCGCGGCCTTGGCGCCGGACGACGCCCACGGGCTGACCGCGATCGCTCTGTTCCTACTCGGCCTCGGCTGGTCCGCGTGCCTGGTCGCCGGCTCGACGCTGCTCTCCCGCTCGGTCC
Organism: Kribbella koreensis; assembly: GCF_039525325.1. NCBI lineage: Bacteria > Bacillati > Actinomycetota > Actinomycetes > Propionibacteriales > Kribbellaceae > Kribbella > Kribbella koreensis. Next base: position 410,636 of record NZ_BAAAHK010000013.1, on the reverse strand, counting down.
CGGACGACATCCGCACCTCAGCGCAAGGCCTGTCCGACCTGACGATGGGCATCTTCGCCTCGCTCGCCGGCACCGGCGCGGGCCCGATCCTGGCCCAATTCGGCTTCCACTGGCTCGCAGTTCTGTGCGGCCTCCTGCTCGTCCCGGTCGCCCTCCTCACGCTCACCACAAGAACTGTCCGTACCGCGAGTTAGCGTGCTCGCATGACTGAGGTGACCCTGCGGCCGATCACGCCGGACGACCTGCCCGCATTGTTCGAGAACCAGTACGACCCGGCCAGCGCGGCGATGGCCGGCGTACCGAGCAAAGAGGAAGCGGACTTCTACGCCCACCGCGAGCGGGTCCAGGCGAACCCCGACAACATCACCCGCGTGGTCGTCGTCGACGGCGAGGTGGCCGGTGACGTGGTCAGCTGGGCCGACGAGGGCGGCCGGCACGTCGGGTACCGGATCGCCCAACGGTTCTGGGGCCGCAGAATTGCGACCGACGCGCTGCAGTTGTTCCTCAGAGAGGTCATCGAGCGCCCGCTCAATGCCGACCTCGTGCAGAGCAACGTCGGCTCCCGCCGTGTCCTGGAGAAGAACGGATTCCGGCTGCTCGGCCCGGACGAGCAGCCGGCCGAGGCCGAGCCGGACTCGTACTACTTCCGCCTCGACGCCTGAGGGACAATTGCCTGCGGCAACATCTACGGAGGGTCGATGGCGGCACCGAAGCGGCTGACACCCAAGGGCGCGGCGACCCGGGACCGGATCGTGGCCGGCGCGGCCGAGTTGCTGCGCCGGCAGTCCGTCGTCACCACCACGCTCGACGACGTGCTCGCTCATACCCGGAGCAGCAAGAGCCAGCTCTTCCACTACTTCCCCGACGGGAAGGACCAACTGCTGCTCGCGGTCGCGCAGTACGAGGCTGATCGGGTGATCGACGAGCAGCAGCCGCAGCTGAGCAACCTGGGCAGCTGGGAGGCCTGGCAGGAGTGGCGCGAGGTGGTCGTGGAGCGCTACCGCTCGCTCGGCGACAACTGCCCGATGGGCACCCTGTTCCTCCAGGTCGGCCGGAACAGTCCCGGCGCCCAGGCGATCGTGCGGCAACTGCTCACGGATTGGCAGCGGTACCTCGCGACCGGACTCGAGGCGCTGCAGGCCAACGGCCACCTCGGTCCGATCGACATCGACCAGGCCTCGGCCGCGCTGCTCGCCGGCATCCAGGGAGGGGTCGCCATCATGCTGTCGACCGGGCAGACCACCTACCTGGAAGCAGCGATCGACCAGTGGCTCGCGCGACTACGGCAGGCCGACGCGCACGCCTGAGCACGCGCCGGCCCAGCGGTCAGGCCGCCGGTACGTCGTACCAGCCGCCGTCGACCTGCATGGTGGTGCCGGTGATGGAGCCTGCGAGCGGGCTGGCCAGGTAGAGGACCGCGCTGGCGATCTCGTGCGGTCGGCTGATCCGGCCGACGTCGTTCGGGGCGAGCGCGCGGAGCAGATTCGGCTCGATCTCCGTCCAGGTCGTGCCCCAGCCCTGCGCCTGGCCGAGTGCGGTCAGGTTCCGCTCGCTCACCTCGGTCAGGATGCCGCCGGGCGCGACCGCGTTCGAGGTCACGCCGGTCTCCTTGAGCTCACGAGCCAGCGACGACGCGAGCGCGTGACGCGCGGCGTTGCTGGCCGCGTAGTGGGGTTGACCGGCCTGCGGCATGATGCCCACCGCGCTGCCGATCTGGATCACGCGACCCCAGCCGCGCTCGCGCATCCCCGGCACCAGGTGCTGGATCAGCCGCACGCTGGACAGGACGTTCACGTTGTAGATGTCCGCCCAATCGCTCGCCGCCAGGTCACCCCAGCCGCGGGCGGGCTCGAAGTACCCGGCGTTGTTGACGAGGATGTCGACCTCGCCGGCCGCCGTGGCGACCTGCGCCGCACCCTCGTCGGTCCCGAGGTCACCGACGACGACGGTCCCCTGGCCGCCGTCGGCCTCGATCGCCTTCAGTACCTGCTCGGCCTTGTCCCGGTCGCGTCCGTGCACGACGACGCTCGCCCCTTCGGCCGCGAGCAGCCTCGCGACCGACTCGCCCAGCCCCGCGCTCGAGCCGGTGACGAGCGCCTTCTTCCCGGCCAACTGCAGATCCACGATCCGTTCCTTCCACGTCCGACGGTCTTTGTCCCATCAGTGTGGAAAGCCGAAAATGGACTCACAAGTCCAATTTCTGGCCGACGTAGTCGACGGTCCGCAGCCCCGGCCGGAAGCCGATGCTCTGGTAGAGCTTGGCCGGGATCGGGTAGCCGTCGTCGCCGCGGGGACAGACGCGTGCCTCGACGCCGCCCAGCTCCTTCAACGCGTGCAGCGCGCCCAGATTGACCGCCTGCCCCAATCCGAGCCGCCGGTACTGCGGTGCGCAGCCGACCGGCTCGACCAGGCCCGCCCGGTGCTGCTCGTCGAGCCAGATCAGCGCGCTGGCCACGAAGACACCGTCGGAGTTCTCGACGACCCAGTCGAGCTCGGGGCGGTACGGCCAGGTGCTCATCACCGCTGCCATTGCCTCGGCCGTCATCTTCGACGGAGCGACGTCGGACCAGGCGGCGCGATGAACGGCCGCCCGCTTCTCGATCTCGTCGGCACGGACATGGCGCAAGGTGAAGCCGTCCGGGACGACCGGCGTACCGAGGTCGTCGAGGGTGATGTTGTGGTGGGTGTAGTACGGGCGACCGTGCTCGAGGACGAAGCCGGCCTTCTCGATGGCGTCGATCAGGTGCGTCTCGCTCTCCAGCACACTGGTCAGTCGTTGCACCGCGGGGCCGGTTTCTTCGCGGAACCAGTCGAGTACGTCGCCGGCCACCTCGGGCCGTGCCGGATCGACGACGAGCAGCAGCCCGTTGCCCTCGATCCAGCCCCACGCGACATCCTGGTCGCCATCACTCCACAACGCGATCCGCCAGCCGGCCTGCCGCTCCGGCGGGACCGAGGCCAGCTCCCACCCGATATCGCCGATGTGGAAGCGCGATCCGGCGCCGTAGATCCGCTGGACCAGATCCTGCATCGCCCGGTCATCGGCTGATCCATGGTGGTCGCGACGGTGCACGAGAGCCTCCGGGGGCGGTTGATTAGGGTTGCGGCGTGGCGAACATAGCGGACGGTGGGATCCCGAGTCCCAACATTTGGCACCATCCCGCCGTGTACGAAGTGGAGAACCGCGCCGTCGATCCGGACGGGGTGATCGAGCCGGCGATGCGGGCGATCCGCGACTGGGCCGGGGCGACCGTGCTGGACCTCGGGTGCGGGACCGGGTTCCACCTGCCGATGTTCGCGGCCACGGCCGGCCGGGTGATCGGGGTCGAGCCGCACGGGGAGCTGGCGGCGATCGCGCGGCGGCGTACCAAGGATCTGCCGACGGTCGAGATCCGGCAGGGGACGGCGCAGAAGGTACCGGTCGAGGACGCGTCGATCGACGTGATGCATGCGCGCTGGGCGTACTTCTTCGGGCCGGGCAGCGAGCCGGGGCTGGCCGAGCTGGACCGGGTGATGCGCCGGGGCGGGACCGCGTTCGTGATCGACAACGACGGCTCGCGGTCGACCTTCGGGCGCTGGTTCAGCCAGAGCTACCCGATGATCAAGCCTCCTGAGGTAGAGCGCTTCTGGCTCAGCCGTGGCTGGCAGCGGACTTCGCTGGACATGGGCTGGCGATTCGAGCGCCGCGAAGACCTGGAGGCGGTGATCCGGATCGAGTTCAAGCCGGCCGACGCCGAGCACTACATCGCCTCCCACATAGGCCTCGAGGTCGACTACGCGATCAACCTCTGGAGTAAGGCCTACTGACATTGCGGCACGCGTTGAAGCTGCGGTGGCCCTGGCCCTCTACTACGGTGAGCAGCCCGACGTAGGAGGCGCCAGGCCGGATGGACGGACTGCTGCTCAAGGGGTTGCCCGGTCTGCCACGGGAGCTTCAGCTAGTCCGAGGCGAGCAGCGAGCCCTGGTGGTTAAGGATGCGACTACTGCACGCCTGTTAGCCGATCTGATCACCGGGCTGGAGCAACCGCCGCCAGACGCGACCATCGATTGCACCGGCGACATCCGGCTCGTACCGGCCGAAGGCGGCTTGCTGCCCCACCTCGACGTGCTCGGCAACATCGTCCATGGCCACACCGTCACCCACCGAGTCACCCGCCGGGCAGCCGAGGAAGAGAGCCGCGAGACCGCAGCCCGTTGCGGTCTGGGAGACGTACTGGACCGCTACCCCCACGAGATCACCCCCGGCCGTCGCCGCCTGGCCGGAGTCGCCCGTGCACTGCGTGCGCACCCCACCGCGATCGTCCTCGAGGATGCACCCGGCCTACCCACGTGGGGATCACTGCTGTGGTTCGAGAACCCGGAGCTGTGGTTCCCGACTCTCCTACTCATCACTACCGACCCAGCCCGTACTACGGGGTTCCAGCATGCCGACTAGCCGCCGCGCCTTCCTGGGTGCCTCCGCCGTACTCCTGGCCACCGGCTGCTCCGGTACTGCGGACGTGCTCGGTCTCCGTCGCCCCGTACGCATCGCAGTGAGCTGGAGCGGTCAGGAACTGCGCGCCTTCCACTCGGTGCTCGACGGGCTCGGGCGGCTGGACTACCCGGTTGAGGTCGTCCCACTCGGCGACGACATCTCCACTGCCTTCGGACCTCGCTCTGCTCGCCGACCCGACTTGGTGATGCTGCCGCAGCCGGGGCTCGTCCCATCTCACCAGAAGGATCTGGAATCGATGCCGGACGACCTGGCCGAGCGGGGCCGAGCGCGGCTCTGGGATGAGCTACTGGTCGTCGACGGAACGACGTACGGGCTGCCGTTCAAGACGGCTCACAAGTCCGCGGTCTGGTACCGGCCATCCGTGCTGAAGAAGGCAGGACTCGAGCCGCCCACCCAGTGGAGTGAGTGGCTCGCGATGAACAGGGTCTTGTCGGATGAAGGCATCAGGCCATTGGCGCTGGCCGCTGGAGATGGCTGGGTGCTCACCGACTTCCTGGAGAACGTACTGCTGGGCTCCTCGCCATCCACCTACCGCGCACTGGCCACTGCCGCTCACCCACGGCCATCCGAGCAGCCTGGCTTTGCTGCGGCTCTGCGGCTCCTGGGGACCATGTGGTCGGCACCTGGAGCGCTGGCGGGCGGCGTGGAGCGGTCGCTGGTACAGCAGTTCCCCGATGCGATCGTGGAGGTCTTCGGGCATCGCAGGGCAGCCATGGTGCTCGCATCCGACTTCGCCGAACCAGTGGTGCGCTCCTTCGCCGCAGACCCCGACGACATCGGCATCTTCACCTTCCCGCCGATCAGTCCCGGCGCGGCGCCACCAGTAGTGGTCGGTGGCGACGTCATGGTGCTGCCCAAGCCGACCAGCGACGACGCCCGAGACCTCGTACGCCGGTTGGCCGCGCCCGCCGCTGTCGATCCGTGGATCGCAGAGGGTGGCTTCCTGGCGGACGGGGTGACCAGTGGGTACTCCCCTGAACTCACCCGGCTCGCGCAGCAACTGGTGGCGCCCGGTGCGTCGCTGCAGTTCGACCTGTCCGACCGGCTCGGACGCCTGGGCGACATCAATGGGCTGTGGCGAGTGCTGACCGACTTCCTCGTCCGGATCGGCGGCCGCGGTAGCGACGTCGTACCGGAGGCCGTTGACGACGCGCTGGCCGAACTGAAGAAGGTGGAGAGCTGATGGGGCTGCAGAGCAACGGCCTGACGCTCGAGATCGTCGGGCGCGAGATCAGCGGCCGGCCGGTGCCGGGTAAGCCACGGCGACCACTAGGCCCTTATTTGCTTGGGCTTCCGGCATTGCTGTTGAGCTCGTTGCTGCTCATCCCCATTGCGGTGACCGTGGTGGCTGCGTTCAGGCGTCCGGACGGTACCTTCGGGCTCGGGAACTTCGCGGTGATGGGCGACCCGGCCGCATTGCATGCCGTCGGCAACAGTCTGGCCTGGATCGCGGTGGCGCTCGGACTGGTCGTGGTCGGCTTCCTGCTGGCGCTCGTCAGCTACCGGCTGCCGGGGTTGTCGACGTTTCTCCAGCCGGCGTTGGTGATTCCGTTCGCTGTGTCGGTGCTGGTGTCAGGGGTGACCTTCCGGCTCATCTACGACCCGACGCCCGAGCGTGGCACGGTGACGGCCGTCTGGACCAAGCTGTTCGGCTCCAGCCCGGTATGGCTCGGGCCTGGGCTGTTCTGGCTGGTGCTGGTGTCGGCGTTCGGCTGGACCTGGCTCGGGTACGTCGTATCGCTGTTCCGGGCGGGCCTCGACGCGATCCCGGATGACGTGAGCCGGACCTTGGCGGCAGAGGGCGTCACCGGGTGGCGACGGCTGCTGGCACTGGAGTTGCCCTTGCTCAGGCCGATCACTGGCGTGGTAACGCTGACCCTGGTGATTGCGGCGGTGCGGGTGTTCGACCTGGTGCTCATCGTCGTCCCTGGACCGATGCAGCGCGATGCCGACGTACTGGGGTTGAACTGGTGGCGCGCTACCAGCACGGGTGAGCCTGCCGGTCGTACTGCGGCTCTGGGTGTGGTGCTGTTCGCGATCGTGGCTGCTGTCGCGGTCATCGGTGTCCGCGGGTTGCGGCGACGGCGGTGGGCGATGCCGGTGAGTGTGGTCCGGCCTGTCCTCGCGCGCTCCAGGCCTAGCCGGCGGGTGCGGCGGATCGGGTGGACGGTCGGGTTCGCGGTGAGCCTGATCTGGATCCTGCCTGCCGTTGTGCTCGTGGCGACTGCGCTGCATTCGCCGCGGGAGGCCGGGCTGCGTGGGTGGTGGTCGCTCGACGGGGTCGGGGTGGACTCCTTCACGGCCGCCGTCAACGCGGGCTTGCTGCGGGCGCTGCTGTCGACACTGCTGATCTCTTCCGTGGCAACCCTTGTTTTGCTGGTGATTGCGGTGCCTACTGCGTACCTGGTGGCCTGGGGTGGGTTACCGCACTGGTTGGGGCGGCTGGTCTCGTCGTCCTTTGTGGTGCTCGCGGTGACGCCGGTGCAGATGTATGCGGCTCCGCTGCGGGATGCGATCGGCACGGCGGGGTTAGCCGGGTCGCGGGTGGCGTTGGCCTTGGTGCATGCGGCGGCCGGGTTGCCGTTCGCAGTACTGCTGCTGCGGTCGGCGTTTGCTTCGGCGCCGCCGGTGCTGGTGGCTGAGGCGTTGCGGGGGCCGGCTCGGCAGAGCGCAGTACTGGCTACTGTGCAGCGGACGTACCGGCCTGCTCTGGTTGCTGTGGCGGTGCTGGAGTTCGCGCTCGTGTGGAATGACTTCATCGTGGGGTTCTTGATCAGCGGGCCTGGCACTACGCCGCTGTCGCTGGTGTTGTGGGGAGAGGCTCGGCAGTTCTCGGCCTCCAGCGGGACAGTGGCCGCTGCTGCGGTGGTGGCGTCGGTGGTGCCAGTGGCGTTGCTGCTGACCTTCTGGCGGACGGTTGTGCGCGGGCTGACCGTGGGGAGCAAGCCGTGACGTCACCTGACCCTTCGGGCAAGCCGTCTGACCAGGAACCGCGTCGGCGGGGCGACATCCTCGGGATCAGCGCGCTCGCGGCCGGGCTGTTGTCGGGACTGGCCGGGGACAAGCTCTCCCAGAGCATCGACAGCAGCGGCTGGATCAAGGTCGCCGGGATCAGCCTGACCATCGTGCTGGGGCTGATCTGGGCGATCTACAACGCTCCGGTCGGATTGCGGCGGTATCGGCGCTGGCGGTCTCGGGCACCGCGAGAGCCTGGCGCGTTGCATGTTGCGGCTGAGGAGGCTGAGCAGTGGCTGGTGTCGCTCGGCTCGGATGCAGGTGGGTTGGCGGCCTCGGAGTGGTTCCAGCAGGAGGAGCCGCGGTTGCGGGAGCTACTGGAGGTGGAGAAGGCTCGTACCGACAACGTGGATGACTTCGCCCGGATCTGCGATGCGCTGGAGGCTTGGTACCTGCGGCGGCAGGACAGTCGTGGACTGCTGGAGCTCAGTGAACTGCTGACGGCGGCGGGTGATGCCTGTGCTCGGCGCGACCTGGCGGAGCTCGCTGCGGCGCGGGCGGCAACGGCGTACCGGTTGATGGGTGATCTGGAGACGGCGAGCACTCGGCTCGGGGTGTCTTCCAATGTGGCGACCCGTGGTCGGACTGCGGCGGCACTGACCACTCGGCGGCAGGTGGAGCGGGCGCTGCTGCATTTGGCGCGGGCCGAGCAGGCACCGGCCGGCAGCGATCGGGACGAGGCGGTACTGAACGCACGGGACCGGTTGGACGACGCACGCCTGCGACGCCCCGGGCCGGATCTGGCAGGCGAGATCGCCATCCAGATCAACCTCGCGATCGTCCACCTCTACCAACAGGATCCTGAAAGCGCCCTGGACCGCCTACGAGCCGCAGCTGCCCGGGCCACCGCCGCCGGTGACGCCAGCGCACGAGCCCACGCCCTGGAACTCCACGGCGTAGCAGCCTGGATGCAACGCAGCCCCAAAGAAGCCAAACAGTGGTGGCGAGAAGCCGCCAACCTCTACGCCGAGGTAGACGAACCCGAAGGCCGGGCCCGCTGCCTCCAGCACCTCGGCTCAGCCGAGATCATCAACAACCTCCCCGACAACGCCCGCGCCTACCTCGAACAAAGTGCCGACCTCCGCGGCGGCACAACCGGCCACCCTCTCCTCGCCCACTACCTCAAAGCAGCCCGCGACGCCGGCGACCAACCACCCCCACCCGAATCCCCACCCCACCGAACCGCCACCAACTGGCTCCGCCGAAAACTCTCCCGTTGGTTCACCTGAGCAAACCTGTGGATAGGGAGATCAAGTTTGTCGGTGGGTTCAATTAGGTTGGGCCGCATGGTGAAGGCAGCGGGGTCGGCCAGGTCGAAGGCGGCGGGGAAATCGCCGTTCGCGTGTAGTGAGTGTGGGTGGACTACCGCGCGCTGGATCGGGCGGTGCGGGGAGTGTCAGGCGTGGGGGACGGTGGCCGAGGTCGGGGCGCCCAAGGCTGCTCGGATTACTGCGGGGCCTGTGTCGTCGCCGGCGATGCCGATCGGGAAGGTGTCGGCGGTTGAGGCGGAGTCTCGGCCGACAGGGATCGGTGAGCTGGATCGGGTGCTTGGCGGCGGGGTTGTGCCGGGGGCAGTGATTCTGCTCGCGGGCGAGCCGGGGGTTGGCAAGTCGACGCTTTTGCTGGAGGTGGCAGCGCAGTCGGCGCGACGAGGACAACGCACGTTGTACGTGTCCGGCGAGGAGTCCGCAGCCCAGGTCCGGCTCCGGGCAGGACGCACGGACGCGTTGGTGGACGAGCTGTACCTCGCGGCCGAGACAGACCTCGGAGCGGTCGTCGGCCAAGTGGACGCCGTCGACCCGACCTTCCTGGTGATCGACTCCGTGCAGACGATGGCGCACCCCGAGGTCGACGGCGCGCCAGGCGGTGTCACCCAGGTCCGCGAGGTGACAGGCGCACTCGTCCGGCTGGCGAAGGAGCGGAACATCGCCGTCGTCCTGGTCGGGCACGTGACCAAGGACGGCGCGATCGCCGGACCACGGATGCTGGAGCACCTGGTCGACGTGGTGCTGGCGTTCGACGGCGACCGGCACTCCGGGTTCCGGATGGTGCGGGCGACCAAGAACCGGTTCGGCCCGTCCGACGAGGTCGGCTGCTTCGACATGGTCGACACCGGCATCGTCGAGGTGAGCGACCCGACCGGCCTGTTCGTGTCCGAGCACGCCGAGCCGGTCGCGGGCACCTGCGTGACCGTGATGATGGAAGGACGCCGGCCGTTGCTGGCCGAAGTACAGGCTCTGGTCGGGCCGTCAGCGGCACCACAACCACGGCGTACGACGTCAGGGCTCGAGTCGTCGCGGGTGGCGATGGTGCTCGCCGTGCTGGGCAACCGCGCGGGGCTGAAGCTGACCGACCAGGAGGTGTACGTCGCGACCGTCGGCGGGGTGAAGATCACCGAGCCCGTCGCGGACCTCGCGGTCGCCATCTCGGTCGCGTCGTCGGTGATGGACAAGCCGATCCACCCCGGCCTGATCGCGATCGGCGAGGTCGGCCTGGCCGGCGAGGTGCGCCGCGTCGGCGGGCTGGAGAAGCGGCTGGCCGAGGCCGCCCGGCTCGGCTTCACCAAGGCGATCATCCCGGCCGACGTGCCGAACCGCTCCAAGGAGTCCAAGCCGATGGACATCGAGGCCAAGTACGGCCTGCGCACGTTCGCAGCCGGCGACATCCGCGCCGCCCTCACCGCCGCCGGCCTCACCTGACCACCGGGGCTGGACCCTGTGGTCCAGTTCACAGCGGGGGCATGAGCGTGAGACGGGTATCTACGCACCAGTAGTAAGGAACGTATTCTGAGGGTGCCCCCACCCCAAACGGCCACCGCCCCAGGCCGTCCCCCTCCCGGAGGAGCACGCGAGATGACCGGTTCCAGAGTTGTCGCCCTCGGCCATTACCAACCCGAGCGGGTGCTCACCAACGCCGAGCTGTCCACCATGGTGGAGACCAACGACGAGTGGATCCAGAGCCGGGTCGGGATCAAGGAACGCCGGATCGCGGCGCCGGACGAGCAGGTCGACGAGATGGCCTGGCGCGCCGCCGAGAAGGCCGTCGCCAACGCCGGCATCGACCTCGCCGAGATCGACCTGGTCGTCGTCGCGACCTGTACGGCGATCGACCGCTCCCCCAACATCGCCGCCCGGGTCGCCGCCCGCCTCGGCCTCGGCAGCCCCGCCGCGCTCGACGTGAACACCGCCTGCTCCGGCTTCAGCCACGCGCTCGCCACGGCCGACCACGCGATCCGCGCGGGCGCCGCCTCCAAAGCGATCGTGATCGGCGTCGAGAAGCTGAGCGACTTCACCGACTGGACCGACCGGACCACCTGCGTGCTGATCGGCGACGGCGCCGGCGCTGCCGTCCTGGTCGCCAGCGACGAGCCGGAGATCGGCCCGGTCGTCTGGGGCTCGGTCCCGGAGATGTCCGACGCGGTCCGGATCGAGGGCCGCGACGGCAAGTTCGCCCAAGAAGGCCAGAGCGTCTTCCGCTGGACCACCACCCAGCTCCCGGTGATCGCCCGGCAGGTCTGTGAGAAGGGCGGAGTCACCCCCGAGGCGCTCGGCGGCGTCGTCCTCCACCAGGCCAACCTGCGGATCATCGAGCCGCTGGCCAAGCGCCTCGGCGCGGTCAACGCGGTGATCGCCCGCGACGTGATCGAGTCCGGCAACACCTCGGCAGCGAGCATCCCGATCGCGTTGTCGAAGCTGGTCGAGCGGCGCGAGATTCCGGCCGGTGCGCCGGTGCTGCTGTTCGGGTTCGGCGGCGGCCTCTCGTACGCCGGACAGATCATCCGCTGCCCGTAGTACCGGCCCGGCAGCAGCGACACGCGGTACACCGCGAGTTGCTTCAGCTGTTATCCGATCGGTGATCGAACACCGCCCCCGATCACCTTCCGGACCCGCCGGGTACCGAAACGACGCTCAGCCGACCACTGCACGATGCGGTTGCACGATGCGATGCACGTGCGTTTGCAAACGCGACCGAATCGCCGGAGCCCACCGGCCTGCAAAGCTGGTGGGTCGGTCACAGTACGGCGCGCAGCCGCATAGACTCAGGGACCGTGGCCCCGAATTCCGACAAGAACAGCACCGACGCCCGGATGCGCGCGACCCTCGCCGCCGTGGCGCCCGGTACCGAATTGCGTGAAGGCCTGGAACGGATCCTGCGGGGCCGGACCGGTGCCCTGCTGGTGCTCGGCCAGGACAAGGTGGTCGACTCCATCTCCACCGGCGGCTTCGAGATCGAGGTCGAGTTCACCGCGACCGGCCTGCGCGAGCTGAGCAAGATGGACGGCGCGATCATCCTCGACCGCGACATGTCCCGGATGCTGCGCGCCGCCGTCCACCTGATGCCGGACCCGTCCATCCACACCGAGGAGACCGGCACCCGGCACCGCACCGCCGACCGGGTGGCCCGGCAGACCGGCTTCCCGGTCATCTCGGTCTCCCAGTCGATGCACATCATCGCCTTGTACGTCGACGACCAGCGCTACGTGCTCGAGGACTCCGGCGCCATCCTGTCCCGGGCGAACCAGGCGCTGGCCACCCTCGAGCGCTACAAGCTGCGCCTCGACGAGGTCTCCGGCACGCTGTCCGCGCTCGAGATCGAGGACCTGGTCACGGTTCGCGATGTCGCCGCGGTCGCCCAGCGGCTGGAGATGGTCCGCCGGATCGCCACCGAGATCGACGGGTACGTCGTCGAGCTCGGCACCGACGGCCGGCTGCTCACTCTGCAGCTCAACGAGCTCGTCGCCGGTGTCGCCGGTGAGCGCGAGCTCGTCGTCCGCGACTACCTGCCGCCCGCGGCCGGCCGCCGCCCGAAGACGGCCGAGGACGTCCTGCTCGAGCTCGACGCGGTCAGCCCGACCGACCTGCTCGACATCGGCCAGGTCGCGCGCGCCCTGCAGCTCGGTGGCGCCGAGCAGCTCGACGCGGCCGTCACCCCGCGCGGCTACCGCCTGCTGGCCAAGGTGCCGCGCCTCCCCGGCGCGGTCATCGACCGCCTGATCGAGCACTTCGGCCACCTGCAGAAGCTGCTCGCCGCCAGCATCGACGACCTGCAGACCGTCGACGGCGTCGGCGAGAACCGCGCCCGCACGGTCCGCGAGGGCCTGTCCCGCCTCGCCGAGTCCAGCATCCTGGAGCGCTACGTCTAGACGCTCTTCCTGTACTACGTAACGCAGCGCCGGCTGACCCATCAGCCGGCGCCGCGTCTCTTTGTGCTGCCCGTAGGGGACTTGCCTGAGCACCTCTCGGCGAGTAATACTCCACGTGGAATAGTTCGCACGGAATGATCGGAGTGGGCGATTTGGCCTCCCTGACGCCACTGGCGATCGCGGTGCTGGCGTTGCTGGTCGAGCGCCGGATGCACGCCTACGAGATGTACCAACTGCTGCTGCACCGGCGGAACGACCGGCTGATCAAGGTCAAGCCCGGTTCGCTCTACCACACCGTCGAGCGGCTGACCGGCCAGGAACTCGTCCGCGCGACCGGCACCGAACGGGCCGGGAACCGCCCCGAGCGGACGACGTACGAGATCACCGCCGCCGGCCGGGAGGCGCTCGAGGAGCGCGTCCGGACCGGGATCGAGACCTACGAGTACGAGTACCCACTGTTCCCCGTCGTGCTGAGCGAGGCGCACAACCTCGAAGTGAAGGACGCAGCGGAACGCTTCCGGCGCCGGCTGTGCGAGATCGAGGAGCAACTCACCGAGGTCGAGTCCGCGATCGCGGACGTGACCGAGCGGCAGGTGCCCGAGCCGTTCTGGCTCGCCGCGGGCTACAACCGGGCCGTGCTCGCCGCCGAGCGGGACTGGCTGACCACGCTTCTTCAACGGATCGAGAGCAAGGATCTTTCATGGCAACACCGCAAGAACAAGTGACACCCGACGTCCGGCCGTGGCCGGCGTTGTGGGCGCTGGTACTGGGCTTCTTCATGATCCTGGTCGACTCCACCATCGTCTCGGTGGCGACCCCCTCGATCCTGACCGACCTGCACACCGACGTCGGCAACGTCGTCTGGGTGACGAGCGCCTACCTGCTCGCCTACGCCGTGCCGCTGCTGATCACCGGCCGGCTCGGCGACCGGATCGGGCCGAAGAAGCTCTACCTGGCCGGCCTGACCCTGTTCACCCTCGCGTCGGTCTGGTGCGGGCTGACCAACTCGATCGAGATGCTGATCATCGCCCGGGTCTTCCAGGGACTGGGCGCGTCGATGATGACGCCGCAGACGATGGCGGTGATCACCCGGATCTTCCCGGCGAACGAGCGCGGCAAGGCGATGAGCCTGTGGGGCGCCACCGCCGGCGTCGCGACGCTGGTCGGCCCGATCCTCGGCGGCGTGCTCGTCGACGGGCTCGGCTGGCAGTGGATCTTCTTCATCAACGCGCCGATCGGCGTCCTCGGTTTCGTGCTGGCCTGGCGGCTCGTCCCGGACCTGCCGACGCACGAGCACAGGTTCGACCTGGTCGGCGTCGCGCTGTCCTCGATCGGCCTGTTCTGCCTGGTGTTCGGCATCCAGGAGGGCCAGAAGTACGACTGGGGTCAGATCAGCGGACCGATCTCGGTCTGGGGCCTGATCATCGTCGGCCTGCTGGTGATCGGGATCTTCCTGTTCTGGCAGGCGAAGAACAAGGGCGAGCCGCTGCTGCCGCTGTCGCTGTTCAAGGACCGCAACTTCTCGCTGGCCAACACCGCGATCACCACCGTCGGCTTCGCGATCACCGCGATGACGTTCCCGCTGATGCTGTACGCCCAGAGCGTGCGCGGCCTGAGCCCGACCCGGTCGGCGCTGCTGCTCGTGCCGATGGCGGTCATCTCCGGCCTGCTCGCACCGTTCGTGGGACGCCTGACGGACAAGACCCACCCGCGGTACCTGGCCGGCTTCGGCCTGCTGTGCTGCTCGGTCTCGCTCTTCTGGCTCAGCCAGGTGATCGAGCCGGACGTGGCGATCTGGAAGCTACTGCTGCCGATCGCGTTGCTCGGTGTCGCCAACGGCTTCATGTGGGCGCCGCTGGGCAGCACTGCGACTCGTAACCTGCCGATGCATCAGGCCGGTGCGGGCGCGGGCGTCTACAACACCACGCGGCAGGTTGGTGCGGTGCTGGGCAGCGCGGGCATCGCCGTACTGATGGAGTCGCGTCTGGCCAGCAATCTCCCTGCACTGCAAGGGACTGCGGTCGAAGGTGCAGGCAAGCTGCCCGAGGCGCTACGGCAGGGCTTCAGCGACTCGATGGCGCAATCGATCATGCTGCCGGCTGCTGTTCTGCTGATCGGACTCGCCGCGTCACTGCTCTTCGCCAAGCCGGCCTTCATGAACAAGCCGGCCGACATTCCTTCTGCAACAGGGACTGCTAGACGATCGTGAAGGCCTGGAGGGCCGAGGCGTTCCCGTCGTAGACCGCCTTGGCCACATAGGTTCCCGGCTTGGCCTGCAGCTGTCCGGGCAGGCAGCCGGGGCGCGACCGGCGGCCGTCCCACGGGATGGTCACCGTCGACTGCTTGCCCTTGGCAAGGATCAGGATTGCTCGCGGAACCACCTTCTCGCAGTGCTCCGTGGTCCAGATCTGGTCCTTGCCGGAGGTGATCGTCAGCGACAGTACGGTCGGGTCGACGGCGATCCGGCACTCCTCGCGGACGGCGCTCAGCTGGATCACCAGGTTCATCGAGTTGCCCGAGGTGAGCGTCCGGGTGGCCGGTACGACCTCGATCCGCACGTCCCTGCCGATGCAGGTGACGTCCTTCGGAGTCTTGGTCGACGTCTCCGTCGCCTTCTTGGACTCTGACGTCTTCGAGCTGGGTGTCTGCGTGGGGACGACGGTCGGGGCCGATGTCGGGTTCTGGCCGGGGTCCGTGGCCGCTGAGTTCTTGGGGTCGTCGCCACCGCCGAGCACCCGGACCAGGACGAAGAGCAGCGCCACCAGTACGGCGAGCACAAGTGCGCGCCGGAACCAGTACACGCTGGCGGGCAGATGCCCGACCGGTCGGAGCAGGCTGCTCATGTTCGAACCTTAATGTCAGGATTGTGCCCGACATGTCAGACTCGCCGCTCCCCCACACACCAGCCCGCACGCCACGCTCAGCCTCGTCGGCTCCGGCGGCCCGCTCAGCCTCGGCGCGCTCGTCGGCTCCGGCGGCCCCCTCCGCCTCGGCCCTGCACGAGCCGATCCTCGACTGGTACGCCGAGAACGCCCGCACCCTGCCCTGGCGCGAGCCCGATGCCGGTGCCTGGGCCGTGATGGTCAGCGAGTTCATGCTGCAGCAGACACCGGTCGCCCGGGTGCTCCCTGCGTACGAGCGGTGGATGCAGCGCTGGCCGAAGCCGGCTGACCTCGCCGCGGAGGCTCCAGGTGAGGCTGTGCGGGCTTGGGACCGTCTGGGGTACCCACGGAGGGCCCTGCGGCTCCATGCGGCGGCTAAGGCGATCGTGGAGGAGCACGGGGGCGTAGTACCGGATGACCACGCGGCACTGCTCGCACTGCCGGGGGTGGGGACGTACACGGCGGCTGCGATCGCGTCGTTCGCGTATGGGCAGCGCCATGCGGTGGTGGACACCAACGTGCGCCGAGTCTTCGCCCGGGCCATCACTGGGTCGGCTCAGCCGACCATCTCGCCCACTGCGGCCGACCTGCGGCTAGCTATCTCCGCACTGCCCGCCGACGAGTCGACAGCCGCCCGCTGGGCCATCGCCACAATGGAGCTAGGCGCCCTCATCTGCACCGCCCGAACCCCGCGATGCGCCGACTGCCCGATCCAGAGCAACTGCGCTTGGGTGCTGGCGGGCAGCCCGCCCTACGACGGCCCACCCCGCAAGGGCCAGACCTACGAAGGTACGGATCGCCAGGTGCGTGGCCGACTGCTCGCAGTGCTGCGTGCTGCGCAGGGCCCGGTCCCGAAGAGCGAACTGGATGCGTGCTGGCCAGAGCAGATCCAACGCGAGCGAGCCCTCGACGGCCTGGTTGCCGACGGCCTCGTCGACCCGGTAGCCAACAACAGCTACCGCCTCCCGGCCTGACCCAGCCCACGCCGGCTGCTCGCGAAGCGAGCTAACCCGGGTGGCACCCGGCCGGCACCAACAGCCCAGGCCGGGTGAGCCATCGCAAAAGCCCGAGCGGCTGCTGCCGATCGGGCGGGGTGCCGATGGCCGGCCCGGGGTCGGGCCGGCCTCAGCAGGTCGTACAGGTGGTGATCAGTTCTTCTTGCTGCTGTTCGCCGTCGCCTCGTCGGCGTCGTCGGTGAGCAGGTCCAGCGGCATCGCCGGGCTGCCGGACAACGTGGCCAGCATCTGCCGGACGTTGGTCAGCTGCGCGTTGATGCTGTCGCGACGCTGGGTCGCGGCGGCCAGCTCGCGCTCGGACTCGGCGCGGATCCGCTCGGACTTGTCCTTCGCGGCCGCGACGATCTCCTGCGCCTGACGGTTGGCGTCGGCCAGCTGCTGCTGGGCCAGGCGCTCCGCCTCGGACCGGGACCGGTCGGCTTCGCGCTGCACCTGGGCCGCACGGTCGGTGACCGCCGCCAGCTGCTGCTCGGCCAGTGCCGTCCGGGCCGCGAACTCCTGCTCGACCTTGCCCCGGCGCTCGGCCAGGGTGGTCTCGAAGGCAGCCGCCGCCTGAGCGGACTTGGCGCGCTCCTGCTCGTACAGCGCCTGCGCCTCGCTGCGGCGCGCGGTCGCGTCGCGCTCGGCCTCGTCGCGCATGTCGTCGGCCTGGGTGCGGGCCTCCTCGAGGATGCGGGCAGCCTCGGCGTCGACCTCGCTCTTCCAGTCCAGCGAGTACTGCTCGGCCTCCTTGCGGACCTTCTTGGCGTGCACGTCGGCGTCGGCGACGATCGCGTCGGCGTCGGTGCGGGCCCGGGTTACCAGATCGCGGGCCTCGTCGTCGGCCAGCGACAGGATCTTGGCGACCCGCTCACCGAACTCGGTGAAGGTGGGCGTGCGGTCCTTGTTGTCCTCCTGGGCGGTGATGACGGCCGACTCGGCCGCGTCCGTCCGGGACTGCAGCTCCTGAACGTGGCGCTGCAGCTGCTCCGACTGCTGCTGCAGTGCGGTCAGCGAGGTGGTCAGCTCACGAACGTGCTGGTCCACCTGGGCAGGCTCGTAGCCACGCAGAACGGTGCGGAACGGGGTTGGGGATTCACTGCTCATGTCTTCTGATGCTCACTTCGGTGGGTGGGTGGATCACACATTGTCACTGACAAGGATCTGACTGTCACGTCCTCATCCTGATTCCCCCGTGGAACCCTCGCTACCGGACATTCCACCACCTGCGTGGAACCCAGGGATAGCGAGTGCCTCGATCACACCCGAAAGCTGGGTGAGCTCCTTGGTGATCTCGTCGCGGCGCTGGTTCAGCGCCGCGACCCTCGCCTCGGCGTCGGCGAGAAGTTTTCGGGCCTGCTGGCGCAGCTCGTCGGAGTGCTCGCGGGCCTGCGCCTCGAGGCCCTGGGCCTCGGCACGGGCCTTGCGGATCAGCTCGTGCGACTGCCGCTGCGCGTTGGCCAGATCGTTGGCGGCCTGCTCGCGGAGTACCTGCGTGCTGACCTTCGCCTCGGCCTCGCGGCGGTTGGCGCGGGTGATGATCTCCTTGGCCTCGACCTCGGCGTTGGCCTTCAGCCGGTCGGCCTTCGCCTGCGCCTGCGCGGTCACCTTGTCGGCCTGCTGGGTGACACTGGCGAGCGTCGCCTCGGCCTGCTGGTTGGCCGACGCGAGCGTCTTCTCGGCGAGCGCGGTCAGCTCCGCGTTCTCCTTGGCGATCGCGGCCTGGGTCTCCTTGAGCCGGCTGGTCGAGCGGCTGACCACACGGCGCAGATGCGCGCGCTTGGCGCGGGCCAGCTCGGCGACCTCGATCGCCGCCCGGTCGCGGATCCCCCGGGCCTCCTGCTCGGCGGTGGCGACCAGGTCGTCGACGGTCTTCTTGCTCCAGGCCGTCTGCTTCTCGGCCTCGGCGAGCGCGGTCTCGGCCGCCTTGTTCGCGTCCTCGACGATCCGCTGCGCCTCGGCCGACGCCGTACGCCGATCCGCCTCGATACTGTCGACGACCAGCTTGGCCTGCGCTCGCGCGTCGGCCATCAGCCGCTCGTTGGCCTCTTCGGCCTCGGCCTTCTTCGCGGCGATCTCCTCGACCGCGGCGGCGCGCAGCTTGTCGATCTCGAGCGAGATGGCGGCCATCTTGGCGCGCTCGGTCTCCTCGAGCTCGGCGGTCCGGCGCTCGAGCTCGGTCCGGTTCTCACCGCGCAGGCGCTCGATCTCGGCATGCGCGGCGGCGATCTGCGCCCGGGACTTCTCCCTGGCCGCCTCCGCCTCGCGCTCGACCGTGGTCCGCAGGGCGATCGCCTCCGACTCGGCCCGGGCGATCAGCTCGGCCTCATTGCGAACCGCTGCCTGCGAAACGAGCGCGGCCTGCTCGCCGGCGTCGGCGACGAGCTGCTGCGCCTCGCGGCTCGCGCGCTCGACTGCCGCAGCGGCCGCCTCGCGGGCCTGCTTGGCCTCCTCGACGATCTCGTCGGCTTCTTCCTTCAGCCGCGCGGCCTCCGCCTCGGCCGCGGCGATCCGCCGATCCGCCGCCGCCTGCGACTCCTCGCGCAACCGGTCGGCCGCGGCGTGCGACTCGGTGTGCAACTGTTCCGCGGCCGCCTTGACCTCGATCCGGCGCTGAGCCACCTCGGAGTCGACCGTGCTGCGCAGTTCCTCGGCAGCAGCCTCCGACTCGGCCTTCAGCCGCTCGGCAATCGCGGTCGCCTCGGACCGTACCCGCTCGGCCTCAGCCGTCGACTCCGCCCGCAACCGCTCGGCGGCCTCGGTCGACTCTGCTGTCAGTCGCTCGGCCGCGGCCTGGGCCTCGCCAAGAATCCGCTCGGCCTCGGCAGTCGAATCGGCACGGACTCGCGCCGCTTCAGCAGCCGCCTCGGAACGGAGCCGCTCGGCCTCAGCCTTCGAGTCGGCCAGCAGCTTGCCGGCGGCCTCAGTCGACTCGGACCGCAACAACTCGGACGCTGCCGTCGACTCGGCCCGAAGTGTCTCGGCTGCGGCAGTGGACTCCTGCTCCAGGCGCTTGGCCAGAGCCTGGGCTTCGGTACGGACCCGGTGGGCCTCGGCCTCGGACTCGCTCCGGAGTTGCTCGGCGGCGCGCTCGGCATCGCTGAGCAAGCGCTGGGCTCCGGAGTGAGCATCGGAGCGCAGCTTCTGGACCGCTTGCTCGGCCTCCGCGCGCAGTGCCTGCGTCTCCTCCTCAGCCGCCGCGCGTAGCTCCTGCGCATGCCGCTCGGCCTCCGCCTTCACCCGCTCGGCCTCGGCGCGGATCCGCTCCGCCTCTTCCAGCGCGGTGTCGTTCTCGTACTCCGCCTGCTCGCGCAGGGTGTCCGCGATCCGCTGTGCGCGCTCCAGCACGCCGCCCGCTTGCCGCACGCCAAAGGAACCGGCGTCGGGGACCGGTTCCTGGGTCAGCGGCAGACGCGGTGCGTCCATGCGACGAGATGATTCCATCTCCGGCCCCCTCTCCAACAGTCCGGGTCCCAAAGCCGTGGTCACGTAGCTACAACGAGCGAGTTCGGGTGACGGGTTAACTTTCCTTCATGCCGCTGCGCGATCTTCCCACCGAATCGAAGGCCGCGGCGGCCCTGCTCCGCACGGAGGAGCTGGCACACCGAAGGACCTTACGACGAACCCAGTGGCAAGGTGTAACCCTCGCGTGTCTCTCAGTGGTCTGCACGGTGGCCGTCCTGTTGCCGGGCAGCGCGAGCACAGGCTGTTACCTCTGGCGCGCGACGACCCAGCCGGTGAGCGGTCGCGGCGCGGCCCTGGCCCTACCCCTCACGCTGATCGCGCTGGTGCTCGCGGATCGCTTGTCTGCGGACAGAATCGTCCTTCGCCGGCAGGTCCGCGGCTGGGGTGCCGTGGCGGTTGCTGTCGTCTCCGCGACCGCATGGACCGGCCTTGCCTGGCAGGGCCGATCGGGCTGCGGCACCTCACCGGCTGTGATCGGTTTCCTCGCCTCCGCCGCCTTGGCCGCGGTCATCGCCGCCTATTGGGCGACCTGTTCGCCAACTGTTTCACCACTGCTCGGCAGCCCTTCGGAAGGCCGCGAAAACTCGTCGGAAGAAAGTCTCGATCAGTCCGAATTGCGAGCAATCTTCGTCGAATTGACCTCTTCGACCGAGCCTCCGCCGGTCTCCCGCCCGGTCGTCGCCCCCGTTCTGGCCGGCTCGCTGGCCGCGATCCTCCTTCTTTCAACCGTCCTCCCCTGGCGCGAACTGCTCGATCCCGTCGCCCTCGGCCCGGCCGGCGCAGAGGCGGGCATGATCCGCGTCCAGCTCTGGGAGATCCCGTACGCCGAAACGTGGGCCGCCCTACTCGCCCTAACCGCCGTGGCCGTGCTCGGCGCATCCATAGCGCGCTACCTGCCCGTGCTCCGGCCTGCGTCCGCACTAGCCGGCGCTCTCGCAGTAGCCGGCGTCCTCTCGGCACTGGTCCAACTGCCGGACCAACTGTCCGACGGCGTGGGCTATCGCCCAGGGATCGGCGCCTGGCTCGCACTTGCATCTGGTGTGGTGCTGCTAGGCCTTGGCGCCCAAGCTCGCCGACGCGAACTGCTTGCTGTCTTGCTAGCCGGGGCTGTTGGCGTAACGGCTGGAGTACTCGCGCCAGCGACAGCAGCACCGGAGTACAAACCCCTAGCGTTTGCAGGGATTCCGCATCGACTGCTGGACCTGCAGGGCGGGCAACTGGTCGACCGGCTCGGCATGCGCGTCGCCATCGGTACGTCGGACCCGCTGGACTCGATCGCGGGACGGTTGGACGGCGGACCGGGTCAATGGCTTCTGGGCCGTACTGGTTCGGAAGGGTCGACTCTGTTCGAGTACCGCGACGGGGTGGCGTTCCCTCGCGTCACCTTGAGCCACGGTGTGACACCACCCGCATTGCTCGGCGTCGAGGACGACAAGATGGTCATGCTCGCTGGCGGAGCAGGCAGTCGACCCTGGGCGATCCTCGCCGTCCCACTGACGCTAGTGGCTGCTGATGTGAGCCTGAGCCACAAGAACCCCGACAACACGTACTACGTGACGCCCGACGTCGACGTCCTGGCGACCGGCCAAGGCCCTGCACTCACGCATCGCAACGCGGACCGGTCGATCGTCATCTGGGGAGGCACCACCACCTGGCAGATCCCAGCCGATCGCTTGCGTCCCGGTCTGGATCTCAGCGCCTACGTGGTGGACCCAGGACCCGGCGCACCCGGCAACGCGGTGTCTACCGGGCCTGACGGCACTACTGCTTGGCGAACCAGTCGGACGGGCCTGGCTCTGCTGCGGCCCGGCTCTTCTATGGCGCAGCAGCTCACTGGTGTCGCTCCTGCTGCCTGCTCGCTGAGCAGAGACGCGGCCAGCTCGTCGCTGACGGTCGAGGCCTTCGCTGTCGACGTCCGCGGCAACGTGTGGCTCGGTGGTGGTTCGCCGACCGCAGTGGTCACGCCAGACGGCGTGCTGCGACTGCTGCCGGGTGGAGCTGCTGGAGTCGACAGCATCGAGGCACGGCCGGATGGGTCGGTGTTGCTGGGGACGTCGCCGGGTGGGGGCGACCAGGTCCTTGAGATCACAGGTGCGGCCGATGCTGCTGAGTCGTATCCGGCTGCACCCGAGCCAGACGCCCGGTGCGACCGACGGACGCCGGCTCTTGGGAGTACGGCGTACAAGGCGACCGTGGTGCCGGTCGTGCCCGCTGTGGATCCGCCGGGGAAGGTGGCGACGGGGACGGCGACTCAGCTGGGTCTGGACGGGCATGGGCGGCTGGTGCAGGTTCGACTGCCTATTGCGGCGCATGCGTGGGCTCCGGACGGCCTGGGCGGCGTCTGGTGGACTACGAGTGGCCCGGGCAAGGCGTCCAACGAGATCGGCGTTCATCTGGTGGGCGGGTCGACCAAGGTCGTGCGAGACCCTGCGCCTGAGCTGCCCAACCAGCGGGGTGAGTTCGCGGCCGCTGCTGGGGATCGGCTCGTCACTGCGATCGGTGGGAACCTGTACAACTTCTACGGGCCGGGCGAGCAGGTCAGCCGGGTCAAGGTCGCCGGTGGGCTGCGGCCGGACGGGCTGGTTCAGTTGAGTTCTGGGGATGCGGCGATGGTGCTCGACGAGCGGCTGGTGCTGGTGAGCCGGAGCGGGCGAACCACTGCGCTGTTCGGTGGAGCCACCACGGGCTGGCCGATCTCGTCGACCAGCGTCGCGCCGAGCCAGTGGACCACGGACGGCAACTGGTTCGCGGGTCCGGACGGGAAGCTCTGGGGGTACGACGGCAGCCATCTGGTGCGCGTCGACGGTCCTGGGCGAATCACGACGATCGCCGGACCGGCCCAAGGAGTACCGCAGGCGGCCGACGAGGTCACCGTCATCGGCCGCTCACTATTCTTTGCCTTGGGCAACGATATTGTCCGGCTGGATCCGCGATGACCGAACTGCCGCCCGATGAGCAACTCCCACCGAAGCTCGACGCCCTGGAGCGCGAACTGGGTGCTCAGCAACATCGATGGTTCGCCTTGGCGATGCTGCTTGCAGCCATCGCGACCGGTGTCACGCTGCTACTCCCCTGGACGTTCAGCCGCCGCCTAGGTCTGTCCGTCTGGCAACTCGGCATCGAGACCCAACCAACCCTCGCCCTCACCTGGGCAGCCGGCCTGCTCGCCACCATCCTCACCCTCGCCCTGCCGCCCGGCCCGAAATCCCAAGCCGCTGCGGCGATCACCGGCGTCATCACCCTCATCTACCTCGCCGGCTGCTGGCAGGCCCGCGATCTCGAGCAACTGACCGACACCTGGCCAGGCCCCGGCCCCACCCTCGCCCTAACCACCGCCATCATCTGGCTCCTCATCACCTCAGCCCACCTCCTGGCCACCCACCTCCACCACCCACCCCCCACCGAAGAAGCCCTGACCATCGCCCACTCCCGCCTCCGCCGCATACCCACCCCGCCCAGCCACTCCAGCCCGACCAGCACCCCGAACATGCCTAGCCGAGCCGGCCGACCCACCCGATCCACCACGCCCGGCACCCCCACTGCATCCGAGCTACCCGGACCATCCAGCGGCCCACCCAACCGGGGAGACCAATAGCCCGATCCGGGCGTACAACCCACCCCAATGCCGGCCAGAAACCTCCCCGACCCAACGGTTGCGGACGGTCCCCGGGCAGAGCGCTTACGGAGGGCGTGGCTGGTCGGGTCACCCGGTGGAGTGAGGGGAGTCCCTCGCGGAGTTGAGGTGGTGGGGGCTGGGGAGCGCGAAGGTGGAGTGGTGAGCGTCATCGCCGTCCGCCGGACGCAGGTCTGGCTACCAATCGCAGTGGCCTGCATGTCGCTGGCTCTCGGTGCCTATGGAGTCGCCAGGCTGCTCAGCGCTGACCCCCTCGGCATCGAAGAGTTCGCTGGGCTGTTCGGCGTCGATGCGCTCGGACTCAGCTTCGTGCCGAAGCGGGTGGATGCCGGGGCTGTGGCAGTACTGGGCTTGATCGGAGTACCGGCTGCCGTCGGGCATGCGCGGACCGAGTGGAGCCCATCGGCGTACCGGCCGTTGTTGTGGTTCACCGCCGTGGAGGTGGTTGCGGCTGTGGGGCTGCTCCTGGCGCCAGGAGCAGCCGTCACGGCGAGAGTGCTAGCGGTTGCGCTGGCTGCAGGCTGGACAGCACTCGGCATCCGAGGCCTGCGCTACACCCGCACCACCTGAACCGCAGTACGGCGTACCCGCCCGGCCCCGGCGCCACAGCCCCACCGCTCGTACCCCAGTACGTCGCACCGCCCGGTTCTCGGCCACAGCCGTGCCGTCCGATCCCGGCGGCGGCCGTGTCACTCCGGCCTCAGCTGCTGCCGTGCGCGCCGATCGTCCGTTGTGGTGGTGCTGCTTGGGGCTTGGTCGTGTTGGGTGGGTGGGAACGGCGGAAGGCCCCACGGACGGGTGTCCGTGGGGCCTTCCGGTTGGTGCTAACGGGCTCAGGTGTCCTGGAGGCCCGAGGTGCCGCCGCCGGCGATCTCGGTGAGTTCCAGGTCCGGGTCCGCAGCGGTGCTCTTCTGAGCGCCGGTGAAGGTGAAGAACTCCGGCACGCCGTCCTCGCTGACGGTGCCCTCGGGGGCGACGTCGACGAGCACGATCTGGCCGGGACGCAGTTCCCCGAACAGGATCTTCTCGGCCAGCACGTCCTCCACGTCACGCTGCAGCGCGCGACGCAGCGGGCGGGCACCCAGGATCGGGTCGAAGCCACGCTCGGCGACCAGAGCCTTCGCCGCCGGGGTGAGCTCGATGCCCATGTCCTTGTCCTTCAGCCGCTCTTCCACCTGCGCGACCATCAGGTCGACGATCTGGACGATCTCTTCCTTGCCGTGCTGGTGGAAGACCACGATCTCGTCGACGCGGTTCAGGAACTCGGGACGGAAGTGCTGCTTCAGCTCGTCCGTCACCTTCGCCTTCATCTTGTCGTACGACCCGACCACGTCGTTGGCTCGCTGGAAGCCGGTGCTGACCGACTTGGCGATGTCGCGGGTGCCCAGGTTCGTGGTCATGATGATCACGGTGTTCTTGAAGTCGACCACGCGGCCCTGGGCATCGGTCAGCCGACCTTCGTCCAGGATCTGCAGCAACGAGTTGAAGATGTCCGGGTGGGCCTTCTCCACCTCGTCGAACAGCACCACGCTGAACGGCTTGCGGCGGACCTTCTCGGTCAGCTGGCCGCCCTCTTCGTAGCCGACGTACCCAGGAGGCGAACCGAACAGCCGCGAGGCCGTGTGCTTCTCGGAGTACTCCGACATGTCGAGGCTGATCAGCGACTTCTCGTCGCCGAACAGGAACTCGGTCAGTGCCTTGGACAGCTCGGTCTTACCGACACCCGACGGTCCCGCGAAGATGAACGAGCCGCTCGGCCGGCGCGGGTCCTTCAGACCCGCACGGGTCCGCCGGATCGACCGGGACAGCGCCTTCACGGCGTCGACCTGACCGATGTACCGCTTGGCCAGCTCCTCCTCCATCTTCAGCAGTCGCGAGGACTCCTCCTCGGTCAGCTGGAAGACGGGGATGCCGGTCGCGGTGCTGAGCACCTCGGCGATCAGCTCCTCGTCGACCTCGGCGACGACGTCCATGTCGCCGGCCTTCCACTGCTTCTCCCGCTCGGCCTTCGCGTTGATCAGCTTCTTCTCGTCGTCGCGAAGAGAGGCCGCCCGCTCGAAGTCCTGGGCGTCGATCGCCGACTCCTTCTCCCGGCGCACGTTCGCGATCTTCTCGTCGAACTCGCGCAGGTCCGGCGGAGCGGTCATCCGGCGGATCCGCAACCGGGAACCGGCCTCGTCGATCAGGTCGATCGCCTTGTCCGGGAGGAAGCGGTCCGAGATGTACCGGTCGGCCATCTGCGCCGACGCGACCAGGGCCGGGTCGGTGATGGTGACCCGGTGGTGCGCCTCGTACCGGTCGCGGAGGCCCTTGAGGATCTCGATCGTGTGCGCGATCGATGGCTCGGCCACCTGGATCGGCTGGAACCGGCGCTCCAGCGCGGCGTCCTTCTCGACGTACTTGCGGTACTCGTCGAGGGTGGTGGCGCCGATGGTCTGCAGCTCGCCACGGGCCAGCATCGGCTTCAGGATGCTGGCCGCGTCGATCGCGCCCTCGGCGGCACCCGCACCCACCAGGGTGTGGATCTCGTCGATGAACAGCACGATGTCGCCGCGGGTGCGGATCTCCTTGAGGACCTTCTTGAGGCGCTCCTCGAAGTCACCGCGATAGCGCGACCCGGCCACCAGCGCGCCGAGGTCGAGCGTGTAGATCTGCTTGTCCTTCAGGGTCTCGGGCACGTCGCCACGCACGATCGCCTGGGCCAGGCCCTCGACGATCGCGGTCTTGCCGACGCCCGGCTCACCGATCAGGACCGGGTTGTTCTTGGTCCGCCGGGACAGCACCTGCATGACCCGCTCGATCTCCTTCTCGCGCCCGATCACCGGGTCGAGCTTGGACTCGCGGGCGGCCTGGGTGAGGTTCCGGCCGAACTGGTCGAGCACCAGAGAGCTGCTCGGGGCACCTTCGGTGGCCCCGGAGCCGGCGGTCGCCGTCTCCTTGCCCTGGTACCCCGAAAGCAGCTGGATGACCTGCTGCCGGACCTTGTTCAGGTCCGCTCCGAGCTTGACCAGGACCTGCGCGGCGACACCTTCGCCCTCACGGATGAGGCCGAGCAGGATGTGCTCGGTGCCGATGTAGTTGTGGCCCAGCTGCAGGGCCTCACGCAGGGAGAGCTCCAGTACCTTCTTGGCGCGAGGGGTGAACGGGATGTGGCCGCTCGGAGCCTGCTGTCCCTGGCCGATGATTTCCTCGACCTGAGAGCGGACAGCCTCCAGCGAGATACCAAGGCTCTCCAGAGCCTTGGCGGCGACACCCTCACCCTCGTGGATCAGGCCGAGCAGGATGTGCTCGGTCCCGATGTAGTTGTGGCTGAGCATCCTGGCCTCTTCCTGAGCCAGGACGACTACCCGACGGGCGCGGTCCGTAAATCGTTCAAACATCGCCAAAGCGCTCCTTGCCTCAGAGGAGTCGGACGTGCCGTGTAGGCCGACCCCCGTACATGCATGCTAGTCCCCGGCACCGACAGGCTCGCTCTCAGCGAACAAGCGACGACCTCCGGTACGGCCGCGAAGTGGGGATCACAAGGGAACAACCCCGCTCAGTGCCCCGGTGTTCCCGACGCGCTGAGTGTTCGCCACCAGCGAATTCATCCCTTTACCTGCCCGGTCAGGCACCGGCTCGCACCGACCCGCCGAACTGTGTCCACACTGTGAAACGGCCGGAATGCGGACGGTCCCGGCGCCATACCTGGCACCGGGACCGGCAAAGTCCGGAAAAACTTACTTGGCGTCGTTGTAGGCCGCGCGCACCTCGGCCGAGATCCGGCCCCGCTCGCTGACCTCGTAGCCGTTGTCCTTGGCCCACGCGCGGATGTCCGCGGAGTCGGTGGCCGAGCGGCCACGGCCGCGCGTCCGGCCGGCCCCGCCCCGGCGCCCGGAGACCCGGCGCCCGGCGCCGACGTAGCCGGACAGGGCGTCGCGCAGCTTGGCCGCGTTCTTTTTCGACAAGTCGATCTCGTACGTCGAACCGTCCAGTCCGAAGGTCACGGTCTCGTCGGCCTTACCGCCGTCGAGATCGTCCTCGAGAACCACCTGAACCCTTTGCGCCATCTTGTGACAGTCCTTTCCGCGCCCGCCACCGGGCACAATCCCCCTGCCGAATTTCTTGTTACTGATTTCTACAGCACAAACCGGCAAGTTGTCATTCAACAGGCGGAATGGGCAGGAAAGATGTGACTAAAGCCTCCGGTTCCGCCGACGCTGCGCATCCGTCGTGACGATGGGTATTCATCGCGCTCACCCGCCGGATCGTGGAAAGAATCGGCCCCGGGAATGGATTTGACCGTTGGTTGTGCTATGCAACAGCCCGGGGCCGCCTTTCAGATCAGCGGAGGAAACTACTCCGGCCGGAGCAGCGGGAACAGAATCGTCTCCCGGATCCCGGCCCCGGTGAACAACATCACCAGCCGGTCCAGGCCCATCCCCATACCGCCGGCCGGCGGCATCCCGAACTCCATCGCGCGGAGGAAATCCTCGTCCAGTTCCATCGCCTCGGGATCGCCGGCCGCGGCCAGCAACGACTGTGCCACCAGGCGTTCCCGCTGGATCACCGGGTCGTTCAGCTCCGAGTAGCCGGTGCCCAGCTCGACCCCGTTGATGATCAGGTCCCAGGCCTCGACCAGGCCCGGAATTTCGCGGTGCGGCTTGGCCAGCGGCCGTACCGACTCCGGATAGTCGCGTACATAGGTGGGCTGGATCAGGGTGTGCTCGACCAGCTTCTCGTAGATCTCCAGGGCGATCTCACCGGCATTCCAGGCCGGCTGCAGCTCGACCTCGTGCTGCTCGGCGATCTTGATCAGCCGGGCCGTCTCGGTGGTCGCGTCGACGGTCTCACCGACCGCTTCGGAGACCAGCTCGAATAGCGTCGCGTGCCGCCACGGCTGGTCCAGATCGATCTGCGAACCGTCGCGCGCGGTGACCACGCTGCGGCCGACCGCACGGGCCGCGTTCCGGATCAGCTCCTCGGTCACTTCGGCGATCGAATCGTAATCGCCATAGGCCTGATAGGACTCGATCATCGAGAATTCCGCCGCATGGGTCGAGTCGAGACCCTCGTTGCGGAAGGTACGGCCGATCTCGAACACCCGGTCGACGCCGCCGATCATCGCCCGCTTCAGATCCAGCTCGAGCGCGATCCGGAGCTTCATGTCCTGGTCGAACGCGTTCAGGTGGGTCGTGAACGGCCGGGCCGCGGCGCCGCCGTTGGTCAGCTGCAGGACCGGCGTCTCCACCTCGATGAACTCGTGGCTGTCGAAGGTCGAGCGCAGCGACTTGAGCACGGCGGCCTTGGTACGGACCATCTCCCGCGCCTCCTGGCGCACGATCAGGTCGACGTACCTCAGGCGGACCCGGGCCTCCTCGTTCAGCGGCTTGTGCTCGTTCGGCAGCGGGCGGAGCGTCTTGGCCGCCATCTGCCAGCTGGTCGCCTGCACGGACAGCTCGCCGCGCCGGCTGGTCACCACCTCGCCCTGCACGGAGATGAGGTCGCCGATGTCGACCAGCGCCTTGTACCGGGCCAGCTCCTCCTCGCCGACCTCGGCCAGCGACAGCATCACCTGCAGCTCGGTACCGTCGCCCTCGCGCAGCTGGGCGAAGCAGAGCTTGCCGGTGTTGCGCTGGAAGATCACCCGGCCGGTCACCGCGACCAGCTCGCCGGTCTTGAAGTCGTTCTCCAGCTCCTGCACGTCGTACTTCGCCCGCAGGTCCTTCAGCAGGTGCGTCCGCGGCACCGAGATCGGGTAGGGCTGTACCCCCTCGGCCAGCAGCCGGTCACGCTTCTCCCGGCGTACCCGGATCTGCTCGGGCAGGTCGTCCTGCCCGCTGTCGGGGGTCGCCGGGTTCTCACGTGATTCAGTCATGCCTCAAAGGCTAGTGACTTAACGCCTCCACCAACGAATCCTTTGTCCGTACTACGTCCCTCCGGGCCACCAGACCCGCCGTAACAGCCGCGCAAAGGACGGCGAGCACCCCGGCGAGGACAAAGGTCGCCCGAGGCCCGACCAGCGCCCCGACGGCACCGCCCAGCAATAAAGCCACCAGCGAGCAGGCCCGCGCCGTACCACTCAATGCAGCCACCACCCGGCCACGCAGAGCATCCAGCGACCGGGTCACCACCAAGGTGCTCGTGGCCGCGTTGAGCATCCCGCCCCCGAACCCGACCGCCACCGCACCGATCACCAGCGGGACCACCCCACCCGCCAGGCCCATCAGGACGCAGGAGACGCCGATGGCCGCAGTACCGGCCAGCACTGCGCGGGTGCGGGCCAGGTCGCTCCTCAACCGGCCGGTGTACCAGGCGCCGGCGATGGCACCCGCTCCCTGGGCGGCTAGCACCAGGCCGTAGCCGGTCGGGCCGAGTCTTATCTCGTTTCTGATCAGCAGGACCTCGACCACATTGACCGCCTCCCCGACCAGGATGAACACCCAGAGCGCTGGCACGAGCACCTGCAACAGGTTGTCGGCGAAGAGGCTGCGCAGACCAGCAGTCATGCCCCCTCGCTCCTTCGGTGCCCCGGGCAACGGAGTACGCCGGGTGCGCACCAGCCGGGCAACGACCGCCAGACCGACAAAGGTCGAGGCGTCGACCAGCAAAGCGACCCGATCCCCGGACATGCCGACCAGTAGGCCGCCTGCTGCCGACCCTGCCAGGGTGGCCGCACCGATGAGCGCCTGGCTCACCCCGGTTGCCCGGCCGACCAGGTCGTCGCCGACGATCCGTGGGATCAGCGCCGCCCAGGCCGGACCGGCGACGGCTTGGCCGACCTGCAGCACGCAGACCAGTGCCAACGTGGCCGCGAGTCCGTGGGAAAAGGCGATCCCGACACCGGCGGCCGCCTGCAGCAGCGACGCCCACACCAGGACCCGGCGCGAGTCGTACGCATCCACTATCCGGCCCGCGAACGGGATCATCACGACCGTCGGCACGGCGAAGGCCAGCAGCAGGGCGGTGATCGCCGCCGTGGCCGAGAGTCCGGAGCCAGAGCCGCCGCCTGCGCCGGTGCCCGTGCCGTCGCCCGAGACGCGGAGCATCAACGCCACCAGGGCGATCGCGTCACCGGCGTACGAGACCGCGCGGGCCGGCAGCACCAGCCGGATGTCTCGGTGCGACCAGAGCGAGGCGGCGGCCGGCGTACCGGAGATGTGAAGTGGTTGCTTCATAACTATGAAGTTAATGCTTCAGATATCGGATCGTCAAGGGACCGGCTACGCTGTCGGGCGTGGCCGCGAAGAAGAAGCGCGTGGTGCTGACCGACCCGCGAGCGATCCGCGCCCTGGCGCACCCGGCCCGGCAGCGGATCATCGACGAGCTGTACAGCGGACGGGTGCTGACCGCGACGGAGTGCGCCGAGCTGGCCGGGCTGACCCCGTCGGCGACCAGCTACCACCTGCGCGCGCTGTCGCGGTGGGGCATCATCGAGCGCGCCGAGGGCTCGCCCGACGGGCGGGAACGGCCCTGGCAGGCCCCGGCCACGAGCCTGGTGATCTCGTCGCAGTCGACCGGCGCCGGCCGGCTGGCCAGCCAAGCGATGATGCGCAGCAACATCGACCGGGTGATGGAGCAGTTCGAGGAGCTCCCCGGCGACGACCCGTGGGACGGCGTCAGCGCGATGAACCGCAGCCGCCTGTGGCTCACCAAGGCGGAGACCGAGCAGCTCGACAAGGATCTGATGGAGGTCGTCAACCGCTACCGCCGCGGCCGCTCGGCGGCCAGCCACCCGGCCGGAACCCGGCAGGTGAGCACCCTGATCGCGATCGTCCCCACCGGCAAGCCACCCGCCAACGGTGACGCAGAGTGATCAGTTCAACCTGAGGGACCCTGAAATTCCCCCGGAATAGCTCACAGATCAGCTATTCGCTTGCTCCGCGGTGCCAGGATGGGGGTATGGGGGCAACGACATTGCATGCGCTGGCGATCGCGATCCCGACCGGCGGGGTCGCGATCCTCGCCTATCTGGTGGTCGGCCTGGTGATCGGGGTCGAGTCGATGGGGGTGCCACTGCCCGGCGAGACGACGCTGATCGCCGCCGCGCTGCTGGCGTCGCAACACGACCTGAACATCGTCTTCGTGATCGCCGCGGCCGCGGCCGGCGCGATCATCGGCGACTCGATCGGGTACTTCATCGGCCGGAAGGCCGGTCGCGGGCTGTTCGAGCGACTCGGCCGGCGGTTCCACCACTTCTCCGAGGAACGCATCGTCAAGGCGGAGAAGTACTTCCACAAGTACGGCGTCTGGACGGTCTTCTTCGGCCGGTTCGTCGCGCTGCTGCGGATCTTCGCCGGGCCGATGGCAGGCATGTTGCGGATGCACTATCCGCGGTTCCTGGCCGCCAACGCGGCCGGTGGCATCGCCTGGTCGACCACGATCGGCGTGGTCGCGTACAAGATCGGCGACAACGCGGACAAGATCTTCGGCGAGGTCTCGGTCTGGGCGCTGGTGGTGATCGGCGCCGCGCTCGTCGTGGCGTACGCGGTCTACAAGATCCGCAAGCGGCGCAACGCGGTGCACGAGGCCAAGCCGGCAGTGGCCGCCGGCGACGCGGACGTAGTACCGGCCGAGTCAGCGGACGCTTAGAGCCAGCGTCTGGGTCGTCTTGCCGAGCAGCGGGCGGCCCAGCGACATCGCCTTGGGGATCACGAAGCGGTAGGCGAAGATGCCGGGCTGGGTGACCTTGAAGGCGACCACCGCGGTGCCGCGTCGCATCGGGACGCGGAGGCCGGCCCAGTGCCTGGTCACCTTGTTCCAGGACTGGAACGTCACCACGGTGTTCATGGCCGGCCTGACCACGACGATCGCGGTCACCGTCTCGCCGCGCTTCTTCATCGCGCCGCCGAGGAAGCCGGTCGTCTGGATCCGGGTGACGGTCTGGGTCAGCCGCGCCTTGCTGGTCGACTGCGAGGCGACCGAGCCGATCTCGCTGTAGTCCTGCGTCATCACCTTGTACGGCCGGCTGGCGCTCGTCACGACCGGGATCTCGTAGTGCCCGCCGGAGGTGGTCTTGCCGCGGCCGGCCGGTGTCCAGCGCCCGTGCGGCGTCACCTGGGTCAGCAGCACCACGGGCAGCCCGGACATCGTCGTTCGTTGCTGCACGCAACTACCTTCGTCGGCGCAGACGACCTCCTGGAGGATCGACCGGCCACGGATCCTGATCGGCAGACCGTACTGCGCGGCGGCGGGGATCGAGGCTTCGGTCGTGCTGCTTCGGGCCGAGATCTGGCCACCGACGGCGGTCGACCACTCGTTCTGGGCGCGCAGCTGGAAGAGGTACGGCGGCTTGAGGTCCTTGACGACCTGACGCATCGAGGTGGTGCCCGGTCCAGCGGTGCGCAGGGGTTGGCCTGGGCGGCCGACGACGGGCACGTACAGCTGGGTCTTGGCCGGCACGTCGAGTGGGTCGTGGGGGCTGAAGTCCTCGGGCGTCGGCGGGACCGTCCAGCGGATCAGGACGTCGCCCTTGCCGGTCGGGGTCGCGGACGCGCCACTCGGGCGGACCGGTCCGCTGGTGTCGAAGACCGGGGAGCTGGCGAGCTTGCTGGACATGCCGCCGGTCGACGTACCGATACCGACGGACACCTTGTAATTGCCGTCCGGCGGGAAGGCCGAGACCGGGATCGCCCAGGTGTTGGGGGCGTCCGCGGCGACGAACTTCACGTACGACGGGCTGGTGCTGAGCACGCCCTCGATGGTGATCCGGTTCGGGGCGTCGGAGTCGGCCCAGCTGACCTTCACCTCTTGCCGGGTGCTGTCGGCCCACGCGACGGTCACCTTCGTCGGTACCGGATCCGACGAGCATGCGGTCAGCAGGGTCGCGCCGATGACGGTCGCCAGGGCGGCCGACAAGACGCTGCGGAACCTCACCATCTGGCCTCACCCAAACTCGTGGACGGTCGCGTAGACCATACCTACCGGCCCCAACCCGGATTGCGGCAGTAGGGTCGGCAGCGTGCGACTGAGTGCGGACAGCTGCCGCGAACGGTTCACCACCGCCGATCACGCCTACCTGGCCAGTATCAGCCCGGGCGACCCGCTCCGGCCGCATCTCGTACCGGTCGTTTTCGCGGTCTCTGCCGACCCGGACCTGGTCGTGATCGCCGTCGACCAGAAACCCAAGTCGACCACCGACCTGCGCCGGCTCCGCAACATCTCCGCCAACCCCCAGGTCGCCCTGCTCTGCGACCGGTACGACGCCGACTGGAGCCGACTCTGGTGGGTCAGAGCCGACGGCCACGCCCGGGTCGACTTGGAAAACCCAGCGGCTCTGGAGCTGCTCGCGGCGAAGTACCCGCAGTACCGCACCGATCCCCCGCGCGGCCCCGTCATCACCGTCGCCATCGAGACCTGGTCCGGCTGGTCCTTCAGCTAACTTGGTAAGTCAGATCCGAGGGGGAACTCAGATGGCATTCATCAATCCGTCCACACCACCACCCGGCTTCCTGGACGACAACCGCGCCCCGGCCGGCCACATCCCGAACTTCGTCAAGACCTTCGCCTCCCGCCCCGACGTCTACGAGGCCTGGAAGCAACTCAACGGCGCGATCAAGGCCTCCATGGACCTCCGCCGCTACGAACTGGCGACCCTGGCCGCCGCGACGGCCCTGAGATCCAGCTACTGCAGCCT
This sequence comes from Kribbella koreensis, assembly GCF_039525325.1. NCBI lineage: Bacteria > Bacillati > Actinomycetota > Actinomycetes > Propionibacteriales > Kribbellaceae > Kribbella > Kribbella koreensis. The sequence goes on along the minus strand of NZ_BAAAHK010000013.1, from coordinate 376,391 downwards.
CGCCCACGGCCAGGTCCTGGCCGAGAAGTTCTTCACCCCCGACGAAGTCGCGGCCCTGGTCGACTCCCCCGCCCCCGACCCCGTCGACCGCGCCGTCATGGCCTTCGCCCGCAAGGTAGCCCTGGCCGCCGACACCGTCACCCAGACCGACATCGACGACCTCCGCGCGCTCGGCCTGTCCGACGACGACATCCTCGACGTCTCCCTGGCAGCCGCCGCCCGCTCCTTCTTCTCCAAAACCCTCGACGCCACCGGCACCACCCCAGACCCGACCTTCAAAACCCAACTCCCCGCCGGCCTCGCCGAAAAGCTCTCGGTAGGCCGTCCCATCGACTGACCTACTCCGGTTGGTTGCCGGTGGGGCCGTCGAGATGGAAAGGCGTCGTCACACCTTCGTACATCAAGTGGGTGACCAGCCCCTGCGAAGCGTGGGGGAGGTTGTGGCAGTGGTCCATCCAGATGCCTGGGTTGTCGGCGAGGAAGGCGATCTCGTAGGTCTCGTTGTCTTCTACGTTGAGGGAGTCGGTCCACCAGGGGCTGCCGGTGGCTTGGGCGCCGTTGCGGGTCAGGACCAGGACGTGGTGGCCGTGTAGGTGCATGGGGTGGACTTGGCCGGAGGTGTTCTTGACGGTCATGGTGACCAGGTCGCCTTCGGTGACCATGAACATGGGGACCTTGGGGTACTGGTGGCCGTTGATGGTCCACCAGAGGCCGGGTTTGCCGTTGAAGAAGCCTGGGCGGCGGCCGATGGTGTAGTTGAAGTGGCGGGTCGCCTTCGCGGGGTCGAAGGGCAGGGCGGCTGGTTTGCCGTAGGTGAGGAGGTCGACTCGGTCTTTGGGTTCGGGGGCGGTGGGGGCATCGCCGTCGCCGATGACCAGGGTGGTCGGGCCGCCGCCTAGGCCGATGCGGACTGCCTTGCCGGGTGGCAGGGTGAGTTCCAGGTCGATGCGGCCGCCTGCGGTGACCAGGACCGACTTGCCTTCGACAGGGGGTGGGTCGTTGACCGCAGTGCCGTCTACTGCGACTACTCGGTACCCGGTGCCGTCTACCCAAGCCGCCATCGGGCCGTTGTCGGTGTTGATCAGCCTTAGCCGCACAGTGCCAGTTGCGGCGACTCGGCGCTCGCCGTAGCCGCCGTTGACGGTTCGGACCTTGTCGTAGGTGTGCACGGCGGCCACTACGTCGGTAGTACCGGGTGAGATGACCAGTACGCCGTACAGGCCCTTCTTCACCTGCTCATGCGACAACTGGTGCGAGTGGTACCAGTACGTGCCCGCATCGACCGCCACGAACCGGTAGGTGAACGTCTGCCCCGGCTGGACCGCGTCCTGCGTGATCCCGGCGACCCCATCCTCGGCAGCCGGTACGTCGACCCCGTGCCAGTGCAGCGTCATACCGTCCGGCACGGACTCGTTGACCAGGGTGACCTCGATCAGGTCGCCTTGTTTCGCGTTGATCTGTGGACCGGGCGAGGTGTGGTTGAGCGTGTAGCCGTCCATCGGGCCGCGGCCGGGGATGTCGAAGCGCTCCTTGCGGGCGACCAGCCGGACCGACACGTCGGCGGCCCGATCGGCGGCCGGCTTGAGCTCCGCCACGCTGCTGCCATGGTGGTGCCCAGCCGGCATCGCGGGTCCGCCGCCGTAGTCGGCGTACCCCATGTCCATCGCCGACAGGCCGTCCGGCACCAGGCTCTGCTGCCAGAACCACCCGATCGGGGCAAGCACCACCAGCGTGGCCGCGATCGCGACCACGGTGCGGCGATGCTTCATCTAGATGGTCGCCTCGGTGCCGACCTTCTGCTGGCTGGGTGCCGCTCGTCTGGCGGCGATCCCCGCGACGCCGGCCAGCGCCACCGCGTTCGCGGCGTGCAGCGCTCCGATCACCGGTACCGAGAAGGACGCGAAGGCCAGCGCGATCTGCAGCGCGACCAGGCCGAACACGATCAGCGCCCATTTGATCCCGGCATCGACCCGGGCGAAGAAGGACACGATCAGGAGCAGGATCGCCAGCAGCGGGATCACCATCGAGCCGACGATGCCGTGCAGCTGGTGGCCGAAGTTGCCGTCGTAGTTCTTGTCGATCACCAGGCCGTCGTCCACGTCCTTGAGAGCCGTGAACCAGGCCAGCCCGATCGCCATCACCTGGATCAGGACGCCGAGCGCGATCAGATTCGCGAGGGCGCGATAAGTGGATTTCATGATCCTCCCCCGGACCACGCGACCCGCGTGTTGCGACCACGATGCCCTGTGGCCCCGGGCCTCCCCGCCCAGGTGTCGCTGATCACATCGTGATCCTGTGACAGGCAGTATTCAAGAGCCTTGCGCCGTGAGTTAAGGGTAGCTCTCAGTGGTTGCGCGTGAAGGCCTGGTGCAGGCCGTGCAGGGTCAGGAAGGGCTCGTGGTGCTGGATCTGGCTCGACTCCCCGACGATCAGCGGTGCCAGGGCGCCCGTGGCGACCACGGTCACCTGGTCGAAGCCCTGCTCCGCGATGATCCGGGTGATCAGCCCGTCGACGAGCGACGCGAAGCCGAAGACGGCACCTGATTGCAGCGCTTCGACGGTGTTCTTGGCGACGACCGAGCGCGGCCGGACGAGCTCGATCCGGCGCAGTTGGGCCGCGGAGGCGCCGAGGGCGTCGACGGCGGTCTCGATCCCGGGCGCGATCGCCCCGCCGATGAAGGCGCCATTGGCGTTGACGACATCGACGGTGGTCGCGGTACCGAAGTCGGCGACGATGCAGGGAGCGCCGTACCGGTTGACGGCGGCCAGTGCGTTGGCGATGCGGTCGGTGCCGACCTCACGCGGGTTGTCGACGAGCACCGGCAGGCCGGTCTTCACACCGGGCTCGACGACGACGCTCGGTACTTCGTGGTAGTACCGAGCGACAACATCCCGCAACTCGTGCAGCACATGCGGTACTGCGGAACACACCGCCACCCCCGACACCGGGGACTCGCCGGCGAGCAGCCCTTCGAGCAGGACGGCCCACTCGTCCGCAGTACGGCGTGGATCCGTCCCCACCCACCAGTGGCGCTTGACCGTGCCCTCGAAGATCAGGCCGACCAGAGTTCTGGTGTTCTCAACGGCAACGGCGAGCAACATCAGGCAGCCTGGAGATCCATCGCGATGTCCAGCACGGGGGCCGAATGGGTCAGTGCGCCGACCGCGAGGAAGTCGACGCCGGTCTCGGCGACCTCGCGAGCCACCTCGAGCGTCAGCCCGCCCGACGCCTCGAGACGAGCCCGGCCGGCCACCTTCTCGACGGCCTCACGTAGTACCGCGATCGGCATGTTGTCGAGCAGGACCAGCTCGGCCCCGGACTCCACCGCGATGATCGCGTCCTCGACGGTGTCCACCTCGACCTCGACGGACAGATCCGGATAGGCCTTGCGGACCAGCCGGAACGCCTCCGCGACCCCGCCGGCGGCGATCACGTGGTTATCTTTGATCAGAGCCGCGTCCGACAACGCCATCCGGTGGTTCTGCCCGCCGCCGCAGCGGACCGCGTACTTCTCCAGCTGGCGCAGCAGCGGCATCGTCTTGCGGGTGTCCCGGATGATCGCCCCGGTGCCGGCAACGGCCTCGACCCAGCGACTGGTCAGCGTGGCCACACCCGAGAGGTGGCAGAGCAGGTTGAGCGCAGTGCGCTCGGCCGTGAGCAGCTGCCGGGTCTTGCCGCGCACGGTCATCAGCACCGCGCCCGCCTTGACCTGCGCGCCGTCCACGACGGAGTGCTCGATCTCGACCTCGTCCTTGCCCGCGATCAGCCGCACCACCAGTTCGGCGATCTCCAGGCCGGCCACGACACCGTCGGCCCGGGCCACGAACTCGGCGACCGAGACCTGGTCCGCCTCGACCGTGGCGGTGGTGGTCACGTCGACCCCGCCCGCCAGGTCCTCCTCGATGGTGGCCCGGACGAGGTCCTCGACCCATTGCTTGTCGAGCGTGTCATCCATTACTTGTTCCCCTCAGGTGCTGCTTGCGCCACGAACGTCGCGGCAGGCCGTGCCGAATCATCCTCGGCCGGCAGCGTCAGGTCCAGACTGCCCGACCAGTGCTCGTCGTCGCGATCCGGGTGGTCCTCCCGCCAGTGCGAGCCGCGGCTCTCCTCCCGGGTGGTCGCCGCCTCGATCAGCGCGGAGGCCACCGTGGCCAGGTTCGTCGCTTCCCAATCGGGAGTTCCAGGCTGCTCGGCCGGCTGCTCGATCAGCTTGGCGAGTCTGTCACCAGCCTCCGACAGTCCGCCAGCGCTTCTGATCACCCCGGCGCCGACGGTCATCACGCGCTGCAACTCCGGTACTACGTCCGCCGCAACCAGCCCGGGAACGCGGTGATCGGGGGCCGGCTCACGTAGTACCGGCAAGTGCTCGGCAAGCGACGCAGCGATCCGCCGGGCGAAGACGAGACCTTCGAGAAGCGAGTTGGAGGCGAGCCGGTTCGCACCGTGTACGCCGGTGCAGGCCACCTCGCCACAGGCGTACAAGCCGGGCACCGAGGTCTGGCCGTGCAGATCCGTCCAGACCCCTCCGGACGAGTAGTGGCAGGCCGGCGCGACCGGGATCAGCTCGTGCACCGGGTCGATGCCGTGCGAGCGGCAGGAGGCGAGGATGGTCGGGAAGCGCACCCGCCACTTCTCGTCGCCGAAGCCGCGGGCGTCGAGGAACATGTGATCCTTGCCCGAGGCAAGCATCTGGCGCATGATCGCCTTCGCCACGACGTCGCGCGGGGCCAGGTCGGCCAGCTCGTGCTGACCCTGCATGAACCGCTTGCCCTCGTGGTCGACCAGGAACGCGCCCTCGCCGCGGACAGCCTCGGAGACCAACGGCTGCTGGCCTTTGGCGCCCTTGCCGAGCCACAGCACGGTCGGGTGGAACTGGATGAACTCGAGGTCGCGCACCTTCGCACCGGCCCGCAGGGCGAGCGCCATACCGTCACCGGTCGAAACACTGGGGTTGGTCGTCGCGGCGTACAGCTGGCCTAGTCCGCCCGAGGCGAGGATCACTGCGCGGCTGCGGATCGCGCCGACGCCGTCCAGCTGTCCCTCGCCCATGACGTGCAGCGTGACCCCGGCAACCGCGCCATCGTCAGAGAGCAGCAGGTCAAGTACCAGCGCGTGCTCGATGATCCGGATGTCCGGTGCCCGCTTCACCGCAGCGACCAGTGCGCGCTCGATCTCCGCACCGGTGGCGTCACCACCCGCATGCGCGATCCGGTTGCGGTGGTGGCCGCCCTCGCGGGTCAGTGACAGGCCTCCCCCGGCACCGGTGTCGAATACGGCTCCCAGGTCGATCAGGTCCCGTACTGCCTCCGGACCCTCGGTCACCAGCACCCGGACGGCCTCTGGGTCCGACAGCCCGGCCCCGGCGACCAGGGTGTCGTTCAAGTGGTCCTCTGGCGAGTCCTCCGGGCTGAGCGCCGCAGCGATCCCGCCCTGCGCCCACTGGGTCGACCCGGAGGCGACGACGTCCTTCGTCACCACCAGCACCGAACCGAGCTCACGAGCCCTCAGGGCGGCCGTCAGCCCCGCTATCCCCGAGCCGATCACCACCACGTCGACCGTGTCGGTCCAACCGGGTTCAGGCGCAGCCAACCGCTGCGGCACAGCAGGAGCAGTCATCCCGCGACGGTATCAATCGATTTCACCGGAGCGTGATGGAAATGTTGTCAATGAGACGAGTACTACCTACGCGGGCCGCTATGAGCATGCGGGCCTCACCGGGGCCGATCACTGGGCCCAGGTCTGGTGCCCTGAGCGCTAGATAGTCGATCTGCACCGACGGGACCGCCTCCAGCTCGGCATGAGCAGCAGCCAGTACTGCGTCCGGCCCGTTCATCCCGGCCTTCGCACCGGCGGTCAGGGCGCGGTACAGGACCAGTGCCTCGTCACGCTCGGTCTCGTCCAGGTAGCGGTTGCGTGAGGACAGCGCTAGTCCGTCAGGCTCGCGCACGGTCTGCACCGGTACGACATCCACGTCCATGTCGAGGTCGCAGACCATCTCGCGGATCAGCGTGAGCTGCTGGTAGTCCTTCTCGCCGAACAGCGCCAGGTCGGGCGAGGTCAGGTGCAGCATCTTCGACACCACCGTCAGCACCCCGGTGAAGTGCCCCGGCCGGACCTGTCCCTCGAGCTCGTCGGCCAGCGGGCCGGGATGCACGGTGATGGACGGCTCGTTCGGGTAGAGCTCGTCGCGGGACGGGTTGAAGACCAGGTCGACCCCCTCGTTCTTGGCGATCGCCAGGTCGCTGGCCAGCGTCCGCGGGTACCGGTCGAAGTCCTCGGACGGCCCGAACTGCAAGGGATTCACGAAGATCGTCAGCACCACGCTGCCGTCCGGACCGACCCGTTCCCGGGCCTCGGCGAGCAACGCCGCGTGGCCCTCGTGCAGCGCGCCCATCGTCATCACGACCGCCCGCGGCCGGATCGCCGCCGCCGCTCGCAGCTCGGCCTTGGTCTGGGTGAGTCTCACCGTGGTGCCTCCCCTGTTCGATCCCGCTCAAGCACCTCTGCTCGTTGCAGTACTTCGTAGAACCGATCGGCCGTACTGCGCTCCAGCCGGCCGTCCGCCGTCGCCAGGTCCACCGTCGCCCGGGCCAGCTCGGCGTACGTGCTCGCGGTGCGCCCCCTGAGTACCGCCAAGTGGGCTGCCACCGTCTCGACGTCGCCGCGCGCTATCGGCCCGGTGAGCGCATCATGACCGGAGCGCAGCGTGTTGTCGAGAGTTGCGGTCAGCAAGGGTCGCAGTGTCGCGGCCGGGTCGGTGATGCCGGCGTCTCGTAGTACTGCGAAAGCCTGTGCGAGCAGAGTGGTCAGGTGGTTCGCCCCGTGCACCAGACCCGCGTGGTAGCGGGCGCGCTGGTCCTCGGCGACCCACTGGAGATCGGCGCCCAGCGCCTTCACCAGTCGCTCCACTACCGGCTTTGCCCTTTCGGGCGCAGTTGCGGTGAAGGTGATGGCGCTGAGGTCGGGGCGGTCGCCAGTGAAGGTCATGGGCGGGTGCAGCGCTACAGGGATCGCCACTGTCGGCTGCAGGACGGATAGGCCGTGCGCGCCGGACAGATGGACGACGTACTGCTCTGCTGTCAGCGGGAGACTCTGGGCGACCTCACTGATCGCACTGTCCGGTACCGCGACGAGCACGACGTCCGCGCGAGCCGTCACCTCGGCAGGCGACAGGATCGGGACGTCCGGAAGGAGCCTCGCGGCGCGATCCAGCGATGCCTGCGAGCGTGCTGTGACCCCGGTGACGGGATGTCCGACGGACGCCAGGGCTGCTCCCAAGGCGGCGCCGGCCCGGCCGGAGCCGATGATGCCGATGCGTTCCATGTCCACTCTCGTACGTTCCAGTCCTCTGCCGAGGTACCAGACGAATTGATGCGGTTCAGGACAGCGTAGTGCTCATTTGTGGGGTTGGGTCGAGTGTTAAGTCACAGGTGGGACTATTGGCCGGTGAGTGGACAACCTGACCCCTGGGCGGCGCGGACAGGACTTACTGCGATCTTGATCGCGGTACCCGAGCTGACCGAGTTCACCGACCGGTGGCGCTCGGTCTCCTTCTCCTCAGCGCGGCCAACAGCCGCCCTCACCGAACTGGTCCCGCCGCATGTGACGGTGCTCGTGCCCTGGTTGCAGGACCCGTCCCCTGAGGACGTACAGCGGCTGCAGGACGCAGTCGTTGACATCGAGCCGTTCGACCTGTGTTTCAAGACGGCCGGGCAGTTCCCCAACGGCACGACCTGGCTCCGCCCCGAGCCCTTCGACCAGGTTCACGACCTGGTGGCGACCGTACTGGCTGCCTTCCCCGAGTGCCCGCCCTATGGTGGCCAGTTCCCGGACCCGCATCCCCACCTGACGATCTCCTCGTCGGACCGGGGCGGCCCCGGCCTGGTCGCCGAGGCCCAAGCTGCCCTTGAGGCTGAGGAGGTCCCGGCGGTCCGACTGGACGACCTCACCATCTGGCGCGAAGGCGACGACGGCATCTGGCAGCTCACCGGCTCAGTACCGCTGGGCGGGGATCCTGCGCTGTGAGGTTCCGCGAGGCCTGGCAGGCGGCCCTCTACGGCCCCACCGGCTTCTACCGCCGTGAACGCCCCGCCGCTCACTTCCGCACCTCAGTGCACGCCTCACCCCTGTTCGGCCAAGCAGTAGCCCGATTGGCCGAGCAGATCGGCGCGAAGCAGGTGACCGACATCGGTGCCGGCGAAGGCGAACTAGGCCGCGTACTACGAGCCGCCAGCCTCACCGTGGTCGACGTGGAGCTGGACGACGACCTACCGCCCCGCCTCACCGGACTCGTGATCGCCAACGAGTGGCTGGACAACATCCCGTGCGAGGTCGCCGAGCTGGACGACGCCGGAGTGCCCCGGTACCTGCTGGCCGACCAGACCCTGGGCGATGTTGTCGAAGGCAACGACCTGGCCTGGCTGGAGAAGTGGTGGCCACTCGGCGAGGTGCAGCTGGCCGGCGGAGTGAGCGAAATGGGCGCGCCGGGTGACCGAGCCGAGATCGGCCTCACCCGCGACGAGGCCTGGGCCGACGTGGTAAGCCGTCTGGACGACGGCATCGCGCTCGCGATCGACTACGGCCACGTCCTGCGGCCGGAGGACGCCTCCCGGGGCGGGCGACACGGCACGCTGGCCGGGCGGCCGCCGTACGGGACGCTGACCGGCTTCCGGGCCGGCCGCGAGTGCGAGGTCCTCCTTGACGGCTCCTGCGACATCACCGCCCACGTAGCCCTCGACTCCCTTGCTGCCGCGGTCGGCGGCGAGCTGACCACCCAGCGCGAGGCACTGCAGGCGCTCGGCCTCTCAGCAGTGCGCCCCAGCCAGGAGCTCGCCCGCACCGACCCCCTGAGCTACCTCGCCGAGTTGTCGTCAGCAGGAGAAGCGGCCGAGTTGTTGAACCCGTCCGGCCTCGGCTCGTTCGGCTGGGTCTGGGCGGGCATCGAGTCCGCAATACGGCGTGCTTCTCGGGCCCTGATCGCCTGAGCCTGCACCAGCGCCGCAGCCTCCTCCTGGTCCCGGTGGAGCGCAATAGCGTCCGTCGGCCCCTCAGGGGTGTCCACGTGGACGTTGGCGAGCCGTAGACGCCGCTGGAGCGGTCCCTGGTGCAACCGGACCGACTGGGTCTTGTGGTGGAGCACGATCGACGTACGGCGGCTCACCCAACCCCGAGTGGTCACCAGTACCTGGTCGTCGAACCCGTAGGCCAGGTACCGCCAGCCGACCGGCCGCAGCCACTTCGCTCGCGACGGCGCCTGATGCATCGGCACAGCGGACAGGTTGAAGCCGGGCAGCACCCGCGCCAGCACCCCGATCACTTCCTGATGCGGACCGACCGGCAACAGCTGGGAGCCCTCGTGCTCGTCCTCGCCGTCCCCCTTGGAGCCGGCCACCCCGGCAATGTCCAGGTCGACCCGAGACCAGCCCAGCAGCCGCCAGATCAACGGCTCGGTGATCAGCAGGCCCTGCACGCGTCCCGGCGGCACTGTCTGTCGCTGTACGTCGAACAGCCCGCGCTTGGTACGCAGCCCCTCATGCGTCTCCGACAGCGTGAACCCGTGGTTGCCGACGACCTGCTTCCAGATCGGCTGCACGACGCCGAGCAGCAGCGGCAGACCGGCGAACAGCCCGGCATGCGCATCCAGCACGGTGACAGACACGATCAGCACGACCAAACCACCGGCACTGGCGAGCACTGTCGACGACAGCAGGGTGGCACCGAGCAGGCGTCCGGTCGGGACGACCAGTAGCGGCTCGGGCTCGACCTCATCGGCCGGGTGCTGCTGGACGGCGTGCTCGCCCTTTGCCCGGACCAGCAGGGTCGCGCGCAGCTTCTGCGCCTCGTCGTACGTGAAGTAGCTCAGCCGGCCGTCGTTCTTGCCGCCGCCGGCCACATCCATCCGCAGCTCGGCCATCCCGAACAGCCGGGCGACGAACGGCTGCGCGACGTCGATGGTCTGGATCCGGTCGAACCGGATGATCCGGGTCCGCCGGAACAGGAAGCCGCTGTCGACCCGGATCGCGTCGCCGGTGAGCTGCCACTTGGTGAACCACCACGACAGCGCGCCGAGCAGGATGCCACCGACCAGGACCGCGCCCAGGCCGATCCCGGCGATCTTCAGGTTGGTCCGCAGGCCCTCGTTGTTGGCCATCGCGATCGCCGCGACGACGAAGTACCCCCAGCCCTTCACGAACGGCGTCAGCGGATGCAGCCGCGCGCCCATGACCTCCTCGGTCAGCTGCGGAGGTTGAGTCAGTTCCTGCGGCGGCTCGGTCACAGGCCCCACGCCTGGGCTTGGCCGAGCGCGGACAGGCGGTCACGCAACCGGCTCGCCTCGTCCGGATGCAGCCCGGGGATCTTCGCGTCGGTGGCCGGCGTCGCCGTGTGCAGCTCGACCGTTGCGATCCCGAACGACCGCTCCAGGGGACCAGCCGCGACATCCACGAACTGCATCCGCCCGTACGGCACCACGACCAGCTGGCGGAACATGATCCCGTGGCTGACCAGCAGCTCGTCCTCGCGCTCGGCGTACTTCCAGGACCGCTGGTTGCGCCCGATCAGCACCCACGCCCACAGGTAGCCGAGCACGACGAGCACCACCGCCAGTACGCCGTACAGCCAGTCCAGCAGCATCCCGAGCAGCAGGAGTCCGGCGACGGCCAGTACGCCGAACATGATCGCCGCGCTGACCCGGCGTACCGCCGCAAGCTTGGGCGAGACCGGCGTCCAGCTGACATCCGAAGGAGCAAAGAGGTCGTCCACCCTCTAAGCCTGTCACGATAGGGGTCATGAGTACCGAACGTGTGGTGGGAATCGGGGCCGGTGCCGCTGCCTTCGAGCGGGGTGGGACCGATCCGGGGTCCGAGCTGCCGACCACCGACATGGTGCTCAACATCGGGCCGCAGCATCCCGCGACGCACGGCGTACTGCGGTTGCGGCTGACCCTGGACGGCGAGCGGATCGTCGGTTGCGAGCCGATCGTCGGCTACATGCACCGGGGCGCGGAGAAGCTGTTCGAGGTCCGTGACTACCGGCAGATCATCGTGCTCGCGAACCGGCACGACTGGCTGTCGGCGTTCTCCAACGAGCTCGGCGTGGTGCTCGCCGTGGAGCGGATGATGGGGCTGGAGGTCCCGGTCCGCGCGGTCTGGCTGCGGACCCTGCTGACCGAGTTGAACCGGATCCTCAACCACCTGATGTTCCTCGGCTCGTATCCGCTCGAGCTGGGCGCGATCACGCCGGTCTTCTACGCCTTCCGCGAGCGCGAGACGATCCAGGCCGTGATGGAGGAGCTGTCCGGCGGGCGGATGCACTACATGTTCAACCGGGTCGGCGGGCTGAAGGAGGACCTCCCCTACGGCTGGCTGGATCGGGCGGGGGCAGCGTCTTCCGCAGTACGGCGCCGGCTGCCCGACATCGAGAACCTTGTCCTGGGCAACGAGATCTTCCGGGCCCGGACGGTCGGGGTCGGCCGGCTCTCGCCGGAGCTGATCGCGGCGTACGGGGTCTCCGGCCCGATCGCGCGCGCCTCGGGAGTCGACGCCGACCTACGCCGCGACGAGCCGTACCTGGCCTATGAGGAGCTCGCGCGCGACGGCGTACTCCGCGTAGTCACCCGCACCGACGGTGACTGCTTCTCCCGCTTCTCCGTCCTGCTGGAACAGGTGAAAGTCTCCCTGGACCTGGTGGACGCCTGCCTCGACCGCCTCCGCACCATGCCGGCCGGCCCGGTCAACGTCCGCCTGCCCAAGATCCTCAAGGTCCCCGAAGGCCAGACCTACACCTGGACCGAGAACCCGCTGGGCATCAACGGCTACTACTTGGTCTCCCGCGGCGACAAAACCCCGTGGCGCCTCAAACTCCGCTCCGCGAGCTTCAACAACATCTCGGTCCTCCCCGAGATGCTCCCCGGCACCATCGTCGCCGACATGATCGCCATCCTCGGCAGCATGTTCTTCGTCGTCGGCGACATCGACAAGTAACCCGTACTCCGCCGCTGCCGCCGACGAAAACCCACCGCCGCCGATCAGCTCCGGCCGGTCCTCCGTCGCCAAGCAGCCGCGGCTGCGACCGCGCCGATGGCCAGCAACCCAGCACCGGCCACCTGCCCGCCCTTCCGGGCGCAGCCGACGTTGGCGCAGTCGGGCGGTGTGTACGGCACCCCTGGGTTCAACTCATGCGTCTCGTCGGCCGACACATAGGCCGTAGTCGCCGGAAAGTCCCAACCCTCCGCACTCAGCAGCCGATACCAGTACGCGTCGTCCCAAGCTTTCGTCCGGCAGACCACGTTCACCGATGGCGACTGATACGGCGATGGGCCCAGATGCCCGATCGGCACGTGGTCCTGGTTGTAGACGGTGACCGTGCCTTGCGGGTCGTTCATCGTCACTGCCGGGAAATTCGCGTCCAACCCCATGAGTACCCCTCCCCTTCCCAGCAGTATGGGAGGGAGGTCAGGAAGCTGCCAGGCCTCGGAGCTTGAGGTCGACGACCGTCGGGGCGTCGGCGTGGGAGTGCTTGTCGCCGGCGGCGACGACCGTGGCGACCTCTTCGTCGATCTTGTCGAGGCGCTGGTCGATGGTGTCGAGGCGGCGCTGCATCAGATCGACGAACTCGGCGTTCTCGACGACGCGGGCGCTGGTGATACGGGAGTACTCCTGGGCCACCTGGGCGCGTTCGTCGCTGTGCGCGAGGCGTTCGATCAGGAGCTGGTGGCGGGTCAGGACGGAGGCGCCGATCGCGACCGCGACGGCGGCCACGGCGGCGGCGCGCAGGATCCACTGGTTCTGCGAGAACAGGGAGACGCTGACGCCGACGCAGATCATCACGAGCAGCACGTTGGCGACCACGAGAACCGTGGCCCTGGTACGACGGCGGCTACCCCTTGACCCCATGGACCGACATGTTAGGGGGTCTCGTCCGGGTCATCGGGGATCCGACACGCGCGTTCGAGCATCAATCCGGCCGTGACGACCAGCACAGAGATCACCGCCGCAGCACCGGCTGTGATCACACGGTTGCGCGGGCCCGAGGAGCTGACCGCGCCCAGGAAGGATAACGCGAACCCTGCGTAAACACCGCTACACAACGCGCCGACGAACGCGCTGGCTTTGCCGATCAGCAGCAGGAAGACCGCCCGCGACGCCTCGACCCGTTCGCGCCGGACCTGGATCCGCTGATGGGTGTTGCGGGCTGCGACGAACAGCAGCGCGGCCAGGAAGCTCCAGGCGACCAGCGTCAGCCAGGAGACCGTCGGCGCGACGCCGCCGCCGGACTCGATCGCCTTGACCAGGGTCCAGCCGATCGCCGCCCCGAGGACGACGATCGCGACCAGCAGCCGGCGCGACGTCGGCCGGACCGAGCCGGGGCGCGGCGGCTCCTTGCCCGCCCCCGGCGCCCGGTTCGGACCGGTACCGCCCGACACCACTACTGCAGCTCGATGGTGAGATCGTCGAGCTTCTTCACCCCGTCGCTGCCCACCTTGGCGAGCAGCTCGGCCACCGGGCCCACGCCGGGCAGGACCGCGTCGGGCTCGATGTCCAGCCAGGGCGCGAGCACGAAGGCGCGTTCGTGCGCACGCGGGTGCGGCACGGTCAGCTCCTCGGACTCGATCGTCTTCTTGCCGAAGGTGATCAGGTCGACGTCGAGAGTCCGGGGCGCACCAGGTGCCTCGTACTCACGGCCGAAGGCCTGCTCGACGGCATGCGCGCGGTCCAGCAACGTGTCGACCGACAAGGTGGTGTCGGCCAGCAGCACGATGTTCAGGTACGGGCCGGACTCCTCCGGGCCGATCGGCTGGGTCTCGTAGACCGGGGAAACGTCCACGACGACCACGTCCGGGGTGTCCCGCAGCGCGTCGACGCCGCCCTGCAGGTTGGCTTCCCGGTCTCCGAGATTGCTACCGAGCGACAGGATCACCTGCCGGATCGGCTTGAGGCCACCGCTCAGGGTGTCCGCGTCGATCACGTAGGGGCTAGGGGTCTCAGTCACGAGGATTCTCCGGCTCTGCGCTGCACGGTCAGGACAACGTCGTCGAACGGCACCGTGATCGGCGCCGAAGGTTTGTGGATGGTGACCGCGGCACCCGTCACCCGCCGGTCGGCGAGGCACAGATCCGCGATCCGTTGGGCCAGTGTCTCAATCAGATCCACCGGGTCGCTCTCGATGGCCGCATGCACCTGCTCGGCCACCAGACCGTAGTTCACGGTGTCGGCGAGCTTGTCGGAGGCCGCCGCGGGCCGGGTGTCCAGCTCCAGCCGGACGTCCACGACGAATTCCTGCCCGTCGGCCCGCTCGTGCTCGAACACCCCGTGCCGGCCGAATCCACGGATGCCACGGATCTCGATCACGTCCGGCGGCCGCACCTCAAGGGGCAGCGCGGGACCGCTCACTCTGCCTCCTCTTGTCGACCCCCTGACGACAGTACCGGGGAGGCGTGGTGGATCCACAACCGCCAGCCGGAAGTCGTCTTGCGGAAGACGTTGGTGGCCAGTGCCTTGCCACCGGCGAAACCCTCCTCCGGCGCCCCTTCGCCGGACGACAGGACATTCTCCGTACACGTGACGTAGGCCACGTCTTCATCCACTCTTACCTGAACGTCGGTCAGGAAGAACTGGATGTACGGCGTATTGGCGAAGATCATCGCCCAGGCCCGCATCATCTCCGGATACCCGTAGATCGCCGCGTTGCCCGGATGGATGCAGACCGGATCGGGTTCCGGCAGCCAGACAGCCGCCATCAGGTCCAGGTCGCCCGCCTCGAACGCGTTGTAGAACGCCGTGTTGGCGTTCAGCACCACGGACTCCGCGGTCGCGGTCCCTCGGCGCGTACCGTCCGGCTCTTCGCTCATACCGCTCCCCACCGGCGCGCCACCCGTACCGCATCCGCACTCGGCGCCACCGCGTGAGCCCGGACACACCAGGCTCCGGCCGCGGCGGCGAGGGCGGAGACGGCCGCGCTCGCGTCGTCTCGTCGTACGGCCGGTCTCGGCTCGCCGGTCTCCTCGTCGGCGAGCAGCCTACCCAGGAACGCCTTCCGCGAGGCACCGATCAGCAACGGCCTTTCCAGTACGCCGAACTCGCGCAACCGCCGAAGCACCTCCCAGTTGTGGTCCGCGTTCTTCGCGAATCCGATCCCGGGGTCGACCGCGACCTGGTTCAAGTCCACTCCAGCCTCGCTGATCGCCTCCAGCCGCGCGGCCAGCTCGGCGATCACCTCGGCCACCACGTCCTGGTACTGCGCTCGCTCCTGCATCTGCGCCGAGTGCCCACGCCAATGCATACACACGTACGGCGTACTACGCTCCGCCACCAGGCCGAGCATGTCGGGGTCGGCCAGCCCGCCGGACACGTCGTTGACCATCACCGCACCGGCATCGAGCGCCAAAGCGGCCACGTCGGCACGCATCGTGTCGATCGAGATCAGCGCCCCCTCGGCGGCCAGCGTCTCGATCACGGGCAGCACCCGGCGGATCTCCTCGGCCGGCGCGGGCCGCTCGGCACCCGGCCGGGTCGACTCACCGCCCACGTCGAGCAGGTCGGCGCCCTCGGCCATCAGCTCGCGGCCGTGCTTGATCGCGGCCGACGGCTCGAACCACTCACCGCCGTCGGAGAACGAGTCCGGGGTCACGTTGACGACGCCCATCACCAGACATCGATCCGGTCTGGGCAGGCCTTCGAGCTGATTCGGTGGGGCAGTTCGCACCCGACCACCGTAGTGGCCTTGCCCGAACTACCCCACCTAGGTACCAGGCCCCCATCGGCTCCGGGCTCCCGCCCGGGGCCGCTAACCCAGTACCAGCGAGGCGCCGCTAGCGGACAGCGCCTCACCGATCGGTTGTGAGTAGGACTCGTTCTGCTGTCCATGTTTGTCGAGGCACTGCCCGCTGATCAAGGCGGCGCCGCTGGTGATTCCCTGCGCGTAGTCACCGGTCATGTTGGCGCCGCCGGAGTCACCGGCCTCGACGCACGCGGTGTGCTCGATCAGTCCGCGGACGACTTTGTTGTTGCCGTAGTTGACGGTCACGTTGCGGGCGACGATCTTGCCGCAGGTCCAGCCGGTGCTCTTGCCGGACTTGCACAGGTCGGACCCGACCATCGCGTCCGCGGTGCCGCGGACCTGGACGTCGGTCGCGCCCCAGCGCTCGACCCGGCCCTGCTGGTCCCAGCCCTCGATCACGCTGACCGTGCCGAAGTCGTTGCCGGGGAAGCTGGAGCTGCGGGTGTTGCCGATGATGTAGCCGTTGCGGGAGAAGGACGGCTTGCCCGCCGTACAGTGCCCCGCGGTGACGAAGATCCGGCCGCCGTCGCTCGTGGTGGCGTTGAAGCCCAGGGAGCAGGTGTAGCCGGTGTTCTTGTCGACCTGGTAGCCGCCCAGGAGCCCGAACTGCTCGTCCGTGGTGGTGACGACGCCAGGGGTCCGGCGCACCGTCACCTTGCCGCCGTTGGCCTGTGCCTTGCGCAGGAACCGCTTGGTGATCGAGTCCCGGACGCCCTCGGGCACGGAGACGACGACGGTGCCGCTGATCGGATCGACGTACCAGGACTTGACCTGGCCCGCCGTCGAACTGGTCGCGAGGTGATCGAGCTGCTTCTGTACTGCGAAGAGCTGCTCGGCCGTGTAGCGGACGAGCTTGGGGATCGCTCCGGCCTGCCGGACGAGCGCCGCGGTCGCCTCGTCGGACACCGCGACCACCAGGGCCCCGGTGTCGTCGACGTAGCTACCGATCGCGCGCGAGCCGAGCATGCCGTCGAGCGCCTGTGCCTGGTCCTGAATCTGCAGCAGCTGCTGGTCCGCCGTCGGGAGCTTGGCGGCTCCGACGGGGCCACCGGCCCGGTGCTGATCAGCCTGGGCGCCGTTCGCCGCGATCAGTCCGGCAGCCGTCAGTACGACGATCCCGGTGAGTGCGGCGCCGACCCGAAAACGCCCTGACATCCAATCCTCCTCACGCCGGCGCCCTGCACCCGAGTCAGAACGCCACTACGGACCGTAGGCGTTCGGACACGGAATGTCCATGGGAAACGGCTTCGGAAGTTCAACGAACCTGCGGCCGCCGGGGCTACGCGCTTCCGGGAACTTCCTGCCCGGGCAGCGAGTCAGCCGACGATCAGGCTCATCGCCTCGGCCCGGGTGACCGGGTTGCGGAGCTGGCCGCGGACCGCGGAGGTGATCGTCTTCGCGCCCGGTTTCCGGACGCCGCGCATCGTCATGCACAGGTGCTCGCACTCGATCACGACGATCACGCCGCGCGGCCGGAGAATCTCCACCAGCGACTCGGCGACCTGGGTGGTCAGCCGTTCCTGCACCTGCGGCCGCTTCGCGTAGACGTCAACCAGCCGGGCCAGCTTCGACAGCCCGGTGATCCGGCCGTCCGTACCGGGGATGTAGCCGACGTGGGCCACCCCGGTGAACGGCACCAAATGGTGCTCACAGACCGACCAGACCTCGATGTCCTTGACCAGGATCAGCTCGTCGTGGCCGAGGTTGAACGTCGTCTGCAGCACGTCCTCGGCGGTCTGGCCGAGGCCGGCGGTGATCTCGGCGTACGAGCGCGCGACCCGGGCCGGGGTGTCCTTCAGCCCTTCCCGGTCCGGGTCCTCGCCGATCGCGATCAGCAACTCCCGGACGGCGGCCTCGGCACGCGCATGATCGAAGGTCGGCGAAGTCATTTCGCCAACATAGGCGATGCCCCGGGATCCACTACGGATCCCGGGGCATCACCTCGTCCTCGCGGCGTCACTCACCCACGGGTGGGGTGGGCCCTCCGCCGTAGTTCGGGCCCTTGGCGGCCTCGTCCGGTCCGATCGATCCACCCGGGATGACGTCCTGGAGCGAGCCGTTCTGCTCGGCCCGCGGCAGCGGCATCACCGGCGGCTGCTCGGACGGGACCCGGGTCGAGGACCCGGTCCAGGCCGGCCGCAGCTCACGCTTCTGGATCGGCGCGAAGACCCGGGCGATCTCGCCCTTGTCCAGGGTCTCCTTCTCGAGCAGCTCCTCGACCAGCGCGTCGAGCACCGCACGGTTCTCGACCAGGATGTCGAAGGCCTCCTGGTGCGCGTTCAGGATCAGCTTGCCGACCTCCTCGTCGACCGCCGCGGCGATCTCCTCGGAGTAGTTGCGCTGGCTGCCCAGGTCGCGGCCCAGGAACGGCTCGCCGGAGTCCTGGCCGAACTTGATCGCGCCCAGCCGCTCGGTCATGCCGTACTGCGTGACCATCGCGCGGGCCAGTGCGGTCGCCTTCTCGATGTCGTTGCTCGCGCCCGTGGTCGGGTCGTGGAAGACCATCTCCTCGGCGGCCCGGCCACCGAGCATGTAGGCCAGCTTGTCGAGCATCTCCGACCGGGTGGTCGAGTACTTGTCCTCGTCCGGCAGCACCATCGTGTAGCCCAGCGCGCGACCGCGCGGCAGGATCGTCACCTTGTGCACCGGGTCGGAGTGCGGCAGCGCGGCAGCCACCAGAGCGTGTCCGCCCTCGTGGTACGCGGTCAGCACCTTCTCCTTGTCGGACATCAACCGGGTCCGGCGCTGCGGTCCGGCGATCACGCGGTCGATCGCCTCGTCGAGCGCGTTCTTGTCGATCTGCTGCTTGTTCAGCCGGGCCGTCAGCAGCGCGGCCTCGTTCAGCACGTTGGCCAGGTCGGCGCCGGTGAAGCCCGGCGTACGGCGGGCGACCGCGCGCAGGTCGGCGTTCTCCGACATCGGCTTGCCGCGGGCATGCACCTTCAGGATCTTCTCGCGACCCGGCAGGTCCGGCGCGTCAACGGCGATCTGCCGGTCGAAGCGGCCCGGGCGCAGCAGCGCCGGGTCGAGCACGTCAGGCCGGTTGGTCGCGGCGATCAGGATCACGCCGCCGCGGACGTCGAAGCCGTCCATCTCGACCAGCAGTTGGTTCAGCGTCTGCTCGCGCTCGTCGTGCCCACCACCGAGGCCCGCGCCACGGTGCCGGCCGACGGCGTCGATCTCGTCGATGAAGACGATCGCCGGCGCGTTGGTCTTGGCGGTCTCGAACAGGTCGCGGACCCGGCTCGCACCGACACCGACGAACATCTCGACGAAGTCCGAACCGGAGATCGAGTAGAACGGCACGCCGGCCTCACCGGCGACCGCACGGGCGAGCAGGGTCTTACCGGTACCCGGCTGGCCGTAGAGCAGGACGCCCTTGGGGATCTTGGCTCCCACGGCCTGGAACTTGCCAGGCTCCTGCAGGAACTCCTTGATCTCGCCGAGCTCCTCGATCGCCTCGTCGCAGCCGGCCACGTCCGCGAAGGTCGTCTTCGGGGTGTCCTTGGTGATCAGCTTGGCCTTGGACTTGGCGAAGCTCATCACCCGCGAGCCGCCGCCCTGCATCGAGTTCATCAAGAAGATGAAGACGACCGCGATCAGCAGGAACGGGATCAGCGTCGAGAACACCTGGCCGATGAAGCTCGGCTTCGGGTTCTCCACGTCGTACTTCTCGATCTTGCCGTTCTGGAACAGGGTCTGCAGGTCGGAGCCGAGCGTGCTGCCCTGCCCGTCGACCCAGTGCGCCCGGACCTTGGTCCCGTCGGTCTTCTCGATCCGGATCTCCTGATCCGGGTCGATCAGCGTGACGGACTTGATCGTCTTGTCGCTCGACGACGTGGCCTGCTGGATCAGTTGCACGACCTGGCCCGTGGGCTCGGTCTTGAATCCGGTCGAGCCGGTCAGGAGCTGTCCGATCACCAGCACGCCCAAGAAGGCGATGACGATCCAGAACAGGGGTCCGCGGAAGATGCGCTTCACGTCCATGATCAGGGCAGGCGCCCCGTCCCTCCTAGCTCAGCAGGCCCGGGATAACGGGCTTGTGACGGTAATACCAGCTCAAGTGTCTCGTGTCGGGCAAGCGTGCCCACCACGAGGGTCACCGAACGACGGTACGACCCTGTCTACAGCCTGTCACCAAGTCCCCGTCGTGAGGTCCTTGACGGGTCAGCATGCCAGGGGTGGCGCGGAGGTCAGGAATAGACGTGCGGGGCGAGCGTCGCCACGCAGCGCAGGTTGCGGTACTTCTCCGCGTAGTCGAGCCCGTACCCGACCACGAACTCGTCCGGCAGCTCCAGGCCGACGTACTTCACCGGAACCGCCATCTTGGCCGCGTCCGGCTTGCGGAACGCGGTGCAGATCTCGACCGAGGCAGGCTTGCGGGACTGCAGGTTGCTGACCAGCCAGGTCAGCGTCAGCCCGGTGTCGATGATGTCCTCGACGATCAGCACGTGCCGGTTGGTGATGTCGGTGTCCAGGTCCTTCTGGATCCGCACCACGCCCGACGACTTCGTCCCCGAGCCGTAAGACGAGACCGCCATCCAGTCCATCTCGACGTGCCGGCTGAACGAGCGGGCGAGGTCGGCCATCACCATCACGGCGCCGCGCAGGACGCCGACCAGCAGCAGATCCTTGCCCTCGTAGTCCTGCTCGATCCGCCCGGCCAGCTCCCGGAGCTTCTCCTGGATCTGGTCCTCGGTGAAGTGAATCTGGGCCAGGTCCTTCTCGATGTCCGACGCATCCACGAGCTCAGCCTGTCATACCTTTTGCCAGGATGAGGAATCCGCCCTTCCTTGCTGCTTTGACAGCTTGTGGGAGGTCGATCCAGCGCTGGCCGCGCCAATCGGTGACGAGGGCATCGACGGCCGCGATGTGGCCGGCGGTGAGATCGTTTGCCCGGCAACCTGCTTCCAGAGCAGCTTGTCTGAGCACCCGGGTTCGGAGCGCTGTGGGTTCCTCCTCCAGCACCGACACTTCGCAGAGCACTTCACCCTCGGCATGCTGCACCGCGGTCTCTGCCAGGTCAGCCGCCAGTGCGTCGAGCGCGTCGGCGTCGGCCCGCAGCAGGCCCGCCGTACGAGCCAGCGCCTCTGTCACACCCGGGCCCAGCGCTTCCTCGAGGACAGGCAGTACTTCGTGCCGCACCCGGACCCGCCTGTATTGCGAATCGTCGTTGTGCGGGTCGTGCCATGGCCGCAGCCCCGATGCGATGCACGCGGCGGCCGTAGCGCTCCGCGGCACCTCCAACAGCGGCCGGCGCAGCAGCCCCGCCGTAGGAGCCATCCCCGCCAACGACCGAGCCCCCGACCCCCTCGCTAGCCCGAGCAACACCGTCTCAGCCTGGTCATCCCGGGTATGCGCGAGCAGGACGACATCCGCCCCCAACTCATCAGCCACATCCCGCAACGCCTCATACCGAGCAGCCCGCGCCGCCCCCTCAGGCCCACCCTCACTCCCCACCACCACAGCCCGCACCACCACAGGCTCCAGCCCCAACCCCCGACACTGCTCCGCAGCAGTCTCAGCAGTCTTGTCCGACCCATCCTGCAGCCCGTGATCCACCACCACAGCCCCAGCCGTCAACCCCAGCTTCGGAGCCTCAAACGCAGTAGCCGCAGCCAGAGCCAACGAGTCAGCTCCCCCAGAACAGGCAACAAGCACGGTGGTCCCGTGCGGCAGGTCGGCCAAGGCAACCCGAGTAGCCTCCCGCACCCTCGCAACCGCGGGGTGTAGGCGAGGTCTCCGAGGGTCAGCCGTGGAGTCGGGTGACCCAGGCATCGGGGTTGGCGATTTCGGTTTTGGTGGGGAGGGTGTTGGGGGCGGTCCAGATCTTGTTGAAGCCTTCCATGCCTACGCGGTCTACGACGCGGCGGACGAAGGCGGCGCCGTCTTGGTACTGGCGCATTTTGGCGTCCAGGCCGAGGAGTTTCTTCAGGAGCTGGTCGAGGGGGTTGCCGCCGGTGCGGCGGGAGGTGAACTTGGAGCGGATGGTGTCGACGGTGGGGATGACGGAGGGGCCTACGCCGTCCATGACGAAGTCGGCGTGGCCTTCCAGGAGGGACATCACGGCAGTCAGGCGGTCCAGGACGGCGCGCTGCTCGGGGGACTGCATCAGGTCTACGAGGCTCAACTCCGCCTCGCCCTTGACCGACCGGCCGAGACGCTGGACAGCCTCGCGGAACATCGCTGCGTACGCCGACGCGTCCAGCTCCGCCTGGTCGAGGAAAAGCGCGATCTCCGACCGCAGGTGATCCCGCAGCCACGGCACAGCGGTGAACTGCACCCGGTGGGTCTCCTCATGCAGGCACACCCACAACCGGAAGTCCCGCGGTACTACGCCCAGCTCCGACTCGACATGCATCACGTTGGGCGCGACCAGCAACAGCCGCCCAGTCAGGTCAGGCCGAGCCGGATCGGGCTCCGACGGGTAGAACGGGTCGAACTGACCGAGCACCCGAGAAGAGAGGAACGCCAGCAGGGCCCCCGCCTCGATCGCGGTGACCCGGGAGCCGACGCTGGCGGACAGCCCGCCCATCCGCTCCTGCTTCTCGCGCAGCTTGTCGGCCAGCGGCTGCAGTACCGTCCGGAAGCCGTCCGCGTTGGCCTGCACCCAGCCCGGCCGGTCCACGATGACCACGGGAGCCGTGGCCGAAGTAGCAGTCAGCCCGGTGAACTCACGCACGTGGTGCTCCGAGTCGGCGGCGAACTGCCTCAGCTCGGCAACCACCTGGTCCGCCTCGGCCCGACTGACCGCAGGCCCCGGCCGGAGCAGCTTGCGAGCCACCCCGATCGCCAGCTGCCAGTCGACCATCTCAGTCGCGGTACTACCTTCAGCCGTACTCATACATCGACCCTAGTGGCATGTTCCAACATACGCCCGGTAAGTGCGCGGTCAGCAGCCGCAGGCTGCGAGGGCTGACGTCACCCGGTCCAGCGCAGCGCGGGCGTCCAGTGCCTTGGCAGGCGGCGCACTGTCGGTAGCAACCGCGAAGACCAGCAGCGTCCCCGACTTGTCCCGGGCATACCCGGCCAGGGAGTGGACCCCGGTAAGCGTGCCCGTCTTAGCCCGGACCATGCCGGTACCAGTGGCCGTCCCCGGCCCGGCAAACCGCTCCCTGAGACTCCCGGTGAACCCAGCGATCGGCAGCCCGGTCAGCAGGTGCCGCAGCTGCGGGTTGTCCTCGGACGCCGCCACCCGCACAGCACCGGCCAGTACCTCCAGCGGCACCTGGTTAGTACGAGACAGCCCGCTCCCGTCCTCGATCCGCGCCCCGGTGAGGTCCAGCCCCAGCTTGGTCAACGTCGCCCGTACTCCGGCCACGCCACCCGTATAGGAGCCACCGTTCTTCGTCGCCAGCCCGACCTGACGCAGCATGACCTCTGCGCCGTCGTTGTCGCTGTGCAGGTTGATGTACTCGACGATGTCCCCCACCGTCGGCGAATCCACCTGCGCGAGAGCCTTGGCCCCTGCCGGCGCCACTGCCGCCTTCAGGCCGGCCGCCTTGATCCCCACCTTCGCCAACTGAGCAGCGAACGCAGTGGCGGCCGCAGCGGCCGGAGAGTCGGCCCGCTTGGCCATGCCGGCCGACAGTCGCCCCTCATTGACCCAGAGCGCCGACGTCCGGGCAGCGATGCCCTCGGTCAGGTAGTTCGGCTCCCACTTCGGGTTGGCCGAGGGCCCGGTGAACAGGCTGGCGTCGTACCCGAACGTGACGTTGGACACTCCCTGTGCCTTCAGCGCCTTCGCAGTACTGGCCGCCAGGTCCTGCAGCGACGCACGGACCGGGAAGTCCAGCTCGTCGGTCTGCCGCTTGGTGACCAGCAGCGGGTCGCCACCACCGACCAGGATGATCGACTTGCCGGACTGCACGACCTTCGTCGAGAACCGGTGCTCCGGGCCGATGGTCTCCAGGGCCGACACCGTCGTCAGGAGTTTCATGGTCGACGCCGGGACGTAGGGCTTCACAGTACCGAGCGAGTAGAGCAGCTTGTCGCGGGACGCGTCGTACACGTAGACGCCGTGGTGCTTGCCCAGTGACGGGTCAGCCAGGGCGGCGGCCACTGCCTTGGCCACTCCGGCTGAGGTCGGTGCAGCGCCCTCGGTCTTGGCAGGGGCGAGCACTGGCGGCGCTGCCGTAGTACCGGCTGCTGTCTGCGATGCGCCAGGTACTGCTTGTGCACTAGTGACCAGCCCGGTCAATACTCCAGCGGTCAGCAGCGTGACGAAGACCGCACGGGAAGGACGGGCCACCGGGCTACTCCTGTCATTTCATCGGTCGGAACCGTGACAGTATCTGCCGTATGGAGTTCGACGTCTTCATCGAGATCCCCAAGGGCACCCGCAACAAGTACGAGCTGGACCACAAGACGAACCGGCTGCGGCTCGACCGCACCCTGTTCACGTCCACTCAGTACCCCTCCGACTACGGGTTCATCGAGGACACCCTGGGTCAGGACGGTGACCCGCTGGACGCTCTGGTGCTGCTGCCGGAGCCGACCTTCCCCGGCTGCCTGATCAGGGCCCGGGCGATCGGCATGTTCCGGATGACGGACGAGAAGGGGCCGGACGACAAGGTCCTCTGCGTCCCGGCCGGCGACCCGCGCCAGGAGCACCTGCGCGACATCCACCACGTGCCGGAGTTCGACCGGCTGGAGATCCAGCACTTCTTCGAGGTCTACAAGGACCTCGAGCCGGGCAAGTCGGTCGAAGGCGCCAGCTGGGTCGGCCGCGCGGACGCCGAGGCCGAGGTCACCGCGTCCTTCGAGCGCCTGAAGCGCGAAGGCCACTGATCTACTGCCGCTCCCGGGCGGCAGAGCAGTCCAACCCACAGCCGCTTGGTTCAGTCCTGAGCCAAGCGGCTGAGTAACGCCAGGAGAGTCTTGCGCTCGGCGGCGGTCAGCGGCTCCAGCAGCCTGGCCTCCGCCGCGTAGACCAGCTGATCCATCTCGATCAGCAGCTTCTCCCCCGACTCGGTGATGGCGACGATGTTGCGGCGCCGATCCGTCGGGTCGGTCCGGCGGACGACGTGACCCAGCCGCTCGAGCTCGTCGAGCACCGAGACGAGATCGCTGCGGTCGAACGAGATCCGGTCGGCGAGCGCCGCCTGCGCCGCGTCGCCGTCGTCGGCCAGGCTCGCGAGCACGTGGTAGTACTGCGTCCGCACGTTCGCCGCCGCCAGCTCACGCCGGGCCAGCCGCTGCCAGTGCTGGCTCGCCCTGGCCAACTGCCAGACGACCCGATCGCCGAGGCGGTGCTGGGACGACTTCACCTGCTCACTCTAGGGCTGACCTCCGCCATCCCTTATCGTAGGAGATACCCATCATTTAGATCTCCCATGATTTGGAGCCGGCAGATGCGCGCGATCCGGTACTACGAACACGGCGGCCCCGACGTCCTCCAGCTGGCCGACGTCACCGCCCCCGAGCCGGCCGACGGTCAGGTGCTGATCGAGGTCGAGGCGGTCGGCGCGAACGCGATCGACTCGACCTTCCGTAGCGGCAACAGCCCGTGGCCCCGGCCGCTGCCCGGTGCGCTCACCGGTGATGCCGTCGGCCGCATGACCCGACTCGGGCCGGGCGCGCCTGCCGGCGTACAGGTTGGTCAGCGGGTGGCTGCCTTGTCGGAGGACGCCTTCGCCGAGCAGGTGGCGGTCGACGCCGAGTGGCTGGCGCCGATCCCCGAGGACACCGACGCGGGCGCGGCGACGACGCTCTCCATGCCGGCTCCTCTGGCGCTTCGACTGCTCAAGGCGGGACGCCTACAGCCCGGCGAGACCGTGCTCATCCAGTCAGCGGCCGGCGGCATCGGCCACCTGGCGGTCCAGCTGGCCCGAGCGCTCGGCGCCGGAACAGTCATCGGTACTGCGTCCTCCGCCGCCAAACTCGACTTCATCCGCGAGCAGGGCGCCGACCTCGCCATCGACCTGAGCGACGGCGACTGGACAAAACAGCTGCCACCGGTCGACCTCGTCTTGGACTCGGTGGGCGGCAAGGTCTTCGACCAAGGCCTCGAGGCCCTGGCCCCACTCGGCCGGATGGTGACCTACGGCGCGATCAGCGGCGAACTCCCAACCGTCAACGCCACCAGCCTTTTCAGCCTGATCTCCGTCACCGGCATCTCGATGCTCGCCTGGCGCTCCGCCCGCCCGGCCGAAGCACGAGCCGACATCACCGAGGTCACCCGCCTCCTGAAGTCCGGAGACCTCCACCCGGTCACCAGCACCCACTACCCGCTCACCGAGACCCGCCGACTCCACGAAACCCTCGACGCCCGCACAAACCTCGGCCGGCTGATCGCGACCATCTAGGTCCGGTCGCGACCATCCACCCGGGCACCGTGGAGCGGCTGCCACCTCGTCAGCACGGCCGCTGCTGTCGGCGACGCCTACCAGCCGATCAGCGAGTACGACATCGGCGCCGGGTTCAACGACGCCCTCGAGTCGGTGGTGTCGTCGGCGCTCGCACAGCTCGCCTCGGCGGGGCCGAAGGCCGGCGTACCGGTCTGCACCGCCGACGCGGGAGCCGCGACGGGCCGACGGCGGCCGGTGGGCCGGACCATCATGGACATCGCGGAGGCGAGCATCGTCTTGCCACGCAAGGGATTCATCACTGGTACCGTCCTGCACGCCGACGGCGGAAACCGGCTGGTCTAGTGGATTCGAGCTGAACTGCCTCACGCAGTACCGGCCACAAGTCAGGGCCGGCCGAAGAAGTCGGGCGCCTCCCAGTAGTAAATGCTGTCCGTCGTCACCGGCCGGCCGGGCCGCGGCGCGTGGATCATGCGGCCACCACCGAGATACATGGCCACATGGAAGATCGTGCCGGGATCGCCGGAGTCCTCGGCCCAGAAGATCAGGTCGCCGGGCCGCAGGTCGTCCTCGGAGATGTGCTTGATCTGCTCGTACTGCGCGACGCTGTAGTGCGGCAGTTGCACGCCGGCCTTCTTCCAGGCGCCCATCGTCAGGCCCGAGCAGTCCCACGAGCTCGGGCCGGCGGCGGCCCAGATGTACGGCTCGCCCAGCTGCGCGAGCGCGAAGTCGATAGCGGCTCGGGCACCGCGCGAGTTGTGCCCGGAGCCACCATCGTTGCCACCGCCGCCCTTGCTGGGCCTGTGCTTCTTCGGCTTCTTCTTCGAGCCCTGGTGCTTGTCGTTGTTCCGCTCTTCGCGAGCCTTCCGCGCGGCCTCTTCACGAGCCGCGCGAGCCTCGGCCGCTTCCCGGGCGGCGATCCGCCGGCGCAGTTCCTCGGCCTTCTTCGCGGCCAGCGCCGCGGCCCGCTGCCGGGCCAGTTCCTCCAGCCCACGCTGCCGCTGCGTGGCCACCTGCACCGAGGTGTTCCGCAGTACGGCGAGCTGAGCGATCTGCTGCCGACGCTGTACGCCGATGGCCGCGACAGCCGACCGCTGCTCGGCCTCAGCCGCCTCGGCCGCCTGCTTGGCCTTCGCCGCTTCGTCGGTCGCCGCCTGCACCTTGGTGACGGCCTGGTCCTTCTGCAGCTTGAACGCGTTGGTGACGACCTGGCTCGCGGTGTACCGGAGGTACGAGCCCTGCATCGCCTGCGACACCGAACGGGCGGCACCTGCCGAGTCGAGCAGCTCCTGCGGACCGTTCGCGGTGAACAGCGGCCCGATCTTGGCCAGGTCACCACCACCTTGGTACGACGCTGCCGCGAACCGGCCGATCTGCTGCCGCTGAGCCGCCAGCGTCTTCTCGGCCCGGTCAGCGCGGTCCCCAGCGGCCTTCGCCTCGGCCTGCGCCTGCTGCAGCCGGTACATCGCGCCGTTGTAGACCTCGCCGGCCTTGGCCGCCTGTACGCCGAGCTGCTCGAGCCGGGCTCCCGCACTGGCGAGCTGCTGCTCGATGGCATTGACCTGCGCGGCCTTCGCAGCGGCTGCCTTCTTGGCCGCGTCGACGGTGGACTGGGACGGAATGACCGGCGGCTTGGGATCAGCCTGCGCCGGGACGGCGATCAAACCCATGGTTCCCACCAGGGAGACCGCCAGCACCCCCGAGATCGTCCGCATCGGGTCTTCCTTCCGCCGAGCCCTTTTGGTCCATCTGGACCCAATACGTGACACTAGTTGCCTCTAGCCCCATTGGGAACACTAATCCCACTAATAACTTTGTTGCACCTGCGTGTCGGCTTGACAAACTACAAGCTTGTAATTCCCGCGCAGCAAAATCGGCGCCCACCGAGACCGGTGGACGCCGATTGCTGAGCCGAAAGCTAGTTGAGCGTGAAAGTCGCGACGACCGGCAGGTGATCGGACCCGTTCGTGGTGATCACCGCGGACGACAGGGGCTCTACTCCCTGGCGGGTGTGCAGCAGATAGTCGATCCGTCCGGTCGGGTTGTCCGCCTCGATCGTGTAGCCCGGTCCGACGCCCACCTCGGCCCAGGTGTCGCGCCAGACCTTGGTCAGCGTGGCCATCTCCGGCGCGGTCGGCCGCGCGTTCAGATCGCCGACCAGGATGGTCGGGATCTTCGAGTCGTCCAGCAACTCGACGACCTTCTTCGCCTGCTCGAGCCGCTCGGCGTTGTTGTTCGAGGTCAGGTGGGTGTTCGCGAGCCGCAGGTAGACGCCACGGATCTTGATCGCCGCCACCGACAGCCCGCGCTGCTCACCGGTCGGGTAGAGCGGCAGCAGCGTGTTCTTGAAGTCCTTGATCGGGTTCTTCGAGAACACCGCGGTCCCGTACTGCCGGCGCGGCTCCCCCGGATGCAACGGCGGCAGATCGAGGTTCGCCGCATACGCGTAGTGCATGTTGAGCCGGGCCGCGAACCACGCCGGCTGGTTCACCCAGTTGCTGCGCTCGCTCCAGTGGTTGTCGACCTCCTGCAGCCCGACCAGGTCGGCGCCGGAGTTCTCGATCACCTTGGCGATCCGCTCGAGATCCAGGACGCCGTCCGTCCCGGCGCCGTGGTGGATGTTGTAGGTCAGCACCTTCAACGGCTGGCCGGGCTTGTCCGTCCGGTCACTGCCGCGCGAGCTGGCGTCGGCGGCCGTCGGCAGCACCATCAGCAGTCCCGCGAACGTGGCGAGCAACCGGGTAGGAAGTTTTCGCATGAGCCCATCCTGGCCGTCACCAGGCGACACCCGCGCGAAGTACGGGTGTCGCCACGCTGAAATAGCGAGTGACGGTCAGCGACCGACGGACAGCCGGGCGACCCGGCCGTCCTTGCCGGAGCCCCAGCAGCCGGCCTTGTAGCCGTGACCCGCGCACTCCACGCTGTCGAAGTACCCGTCGTCGAACTGCGTCCAGCTCCGCCCGCCGTCCAGGCTCACGTCACTCCCGGTCGGTCCGACCGCGACGAAGGTCGCCGCCGACCACGGCACGAAGGCGGAGCCGCTGCGGTACTTCTTCGGCGCCTTGTCCGCCGGCACCAGCTTCCAGCTCCGGCCACCGTCGGTCGTGTACGACGCCGCCTTCACCGCGTCGCCGGTCGTCCCGAAGTCGCCACCGACCGCTACCCCGTGCACCTGGTTGCGGAAGGACAGGCTGAAGATGCCGGCCGCCTCGCCACTGGCCATCGGCGAGTCGCTGACCTTCCAGGTCCGCCCACCGTTGACGGTCCGGAACACCCGCGGCACCGCACCTCCACCGGTCGCGAACCACGCCGTCCGACCGGCGCCCGCCACCAAGCAGGTCCCGCTCGCCGCGAAGGCGAACTCACCGGGCAAGGCCGCCGGCATGCCCTTGCCCGACTGGACCTTCCACGACTTGCCACCGTCGGAGGTCGCCGCGATCTGGAACTTTCCGTTCACCGGGTCGCTCAACGCGAGTCCGTCGCGGGAGTTGTTGAAGTCCAGGCAGTCGTAGAACCCGGTCGGCTCCGCGTTGCGGAACGTCTCCGCCCAGTGCTTGCCACCATCCGCGGTCCGGAAGATCCGAGAGTCCTCACCAAGCCCGATCGCCAGTACGACCGCATGCTGCGCATCGAACGCCTCGACGTCCCGGAACAACAGCGTCTGTCCAGGCGGGCTCACGTTCTGCCAATGGCGCCCGCCGTCGAGAGTACGAAGCACCTGCCCCGCACTCCCCGCGACCCACGCGACGTCCTTGTTCACCGCTGCCAGCCCGCGGAACTGCGCCGTACTCCCCGTCGGTTTCAGATCCCACGTGTACTTCACCCCGTGCTGCCCGACGGCTTGCGCCGGCACCAAGGGGGACATCGCGAGCAGGACTCCGGCCGCAAGCGCGGCGATGCGCAGGGTCTTCATGCCGGGAAACGTAATACACCGACCCGACAGAACAGAAGGACCGGCCTTGCGAACGACGTTTCAGTGGCTGTCGGTCGCCAGGGGCCGACGGTTCGTCACGAAACCCTGGTGTTTGGGGGAGGTTGCCGAGGTGACCGTGGTTCGCGGTCTCCGCTGATCCCGCGGAGGGTATTGGCCACTGAGCCACCTTGGCGAAGCCGGTCGAGTCGCGGGGGAACGGTGGCATGGGGTTGGGGTGGGTTTTACCCCCGAATCAGGCGAATTGCCTCCCCAGCCTCGGGCAGGATCCTCCCCGAAACGGTTCAGGGCGGTGTCGTCGGGCGACGCGATCCACGGTCCTCACCAGCAGCGACCCCGATTCCAGAACAGAAGCACTGCGCCCGAAGTACCGGAGAGCTCTGGTACTTCGAACGCAGTGCGTAGTCGGTCAGCTCAGTTTGAAGGACTGCGTGGCGCCTCCGTTGCAGGTCAGCTGGACGAGTTGGGTGCTGTCGGCGGTGGAGCCTCCGGGGACGGTCAGGCACTTGCTGCTGAGGCGGCTGACGAAGTGGAAGTAGCCGCTGCCTTCCGAGACCGCCTGCCACTGCTGGTTGTTGCCGCTGCTGTACGTCCACAGCTGCAGGCCCGCGTTGTCGGCCGACGACACGTCCGTCACGTCGATCACCTTGGTGGCGTCGTTGTGGTTGTTGACCCGGGTGAAGCCGCCCGAGGTCGGCTGGAACTGGAACTGCTGGGCCAGCGTGCCGTTGCAGGTGTACTGCTGGATGACGGTGCCGTTGGCGGTACCGGCCGCGCGGGCGTCGATGCACTTGCCGTTGCCCTTGTTGACAGCGGTGTACCAGGCATTGGGGTCCGGCTGGTCGACCGGCGGGACGGTGGTACCGCCGCCACCGAGCCACTTGATGGCGTCCATCAGGAACTGGTTCTGCGCCGGGCTGTCGAAGGTCGACGAGGTCCTGGTGTTGGTCTCGTAGTTCATCGCGTTGTGCCCGAAGTTGGCGTAGATCACCTTGTAGTTCTTGTTCGTCCAGACGATCGGGTAGTAGCCGCTGGTCCAGACCTGCGTGGTGCCGACCGGGAAGCTGGACGGGTCGATCGACGCCAGCACCTGGATGTTCGGGTTGTTGCGCAGGTCGTTCTGCCAGCTGTACCACTCACTGACCGACGAGCGGAACGTCGCCGGGGTGTTCGCCAGCGCCGGGTGCGAGCGGTTCTCGGCCTTCAGCGTGACCGCGGTCGGCAGCCAGGTGTTGCTGACGAACCGGCCGGTGCCCAGCAGGGTGTTGTTGAACCACGGCCAGCCACCGCTGGAGTCGTTGTAGTTCGAGACATGGAAGCCGAGGAAGCCACCACCGTTCTCGATGTAGCGCTGGAATCCGGTCCGCTGCGCGTCGCTGTGCGGGGAGTCGTCCAGGAACATCACCACCGCGGCCTGCGTGGTGGTCAGGGTGTTCAGCCGGTCCCAGTTGTTCGTCTGCTCGTAGGTGAAGCCGTTCGCGGCACCGAACTGCGGGAACCGGACCGCCGCCTCCTTCTCGAAGTCGATGTGCGCGGCGTCGAACGTGCCGCTGTAGAACGCGAGCACCTTGAAGGTCGCCTGGATCTGATTGGACCCAGTGACCTTGTCGGGTGCGGTGACCCGGGCGAACGCGCTGGCTGAGGTCAGGCTCAGGCAGGCGACCACCAGGAGCGCCAGTAGTCGGGCGATAGTGCTCTTGCGGACCAGATGCATGGGGGCGGGTCCTTCCGTGAATTACTGCTGTGGGCGATAACGGAGTCCGTATCCGAACGGAAACAGCGGCGCCTGCCCGTCGCCGACGTTGATGGGTTGTTGCGCGGCGCTCTTCATCCACGTCACCGGCAGCTGGCCGGTCGGGTTGTAGTCGCCGAACAGGACGTCCGCGACGCCCTGCCCCTCGGTGCCGGGCAGCCAGGCGGCGATCAGCCCGGCCCAGTCCGGCAGCTGTGCTGTGATGTCGAGCGGCCGCCCGGAGACCAGCACGACGACCACCGGTACGCCGGTCGCCTTCAACCGGGCCAGCGTGTCCAGGTCGGCCTGGTCGAGTCCCATCGAGCCGGGCCGGTCACCCTTGCCCTCGGCGTACGGGGTCTCGCCGATCACCGCGACAGCGACGTCGTACGAGTCGTCGATCCCGGTCGCGTCCTTGCTGTAGGCAACGGTCGTCGACGGTGCCGCCGAGTGCCGGATGCCTTCCAGGATGGTGGTTCCCGGCGTGACCGGGCCGCTCGCGCCCTGCCAGCCGACGGTCCAGCCGCCGGACTGGTTGCCGATGTCGTCGGCGTTCTTGCCGGCCACGAAGATCTTCTGGTTGTCCTTCGCCAGCGGCAGCACCCGCCCGGCATTCTTCAGCAGGACCTGCGATTCGCGGACCGCCTGGCGGGCCAGGTCGCGGTGTTCCTTGCTGCCGATGGTGTCGAGGAAGGTCCGATCGGTGTACGGGTGCTCGAACAGCCCGAGCTCGAACTTCTTGGTCAGGATCCGCCGGTTCGCGTCGTCGATCCGGGCCTGCGGGATCCGGCCGGCCTGTACTTCGGCGCGCAGCGTGTCGATGAACTGCTTCCACGCGAACGGCACCATCACCATGTCCATGCCGGCGTTGATCGACGCGGTCACCTCGGCCGGCGTGAACCCGGCCTGGCCGTCGATCTTGTCGATCCCGTTGTAGTCCGAGACGACGATCCCGTCGAAGCCCAGCTCGCCCTTCAGCACGTCGTTGATCAGGTAGCTGTTGGCGTGCATCTTGACCGAGTTGAAGCTGCTGTAGGAGATCATCACCGAGCCGACGCCGCGGCGGACGGCCTCCTTGAACGGCGGCAGGTGGATCGCTCGCAGCTCGGCCTCACTGATGTTCGTCTCGCCCTGGTCCTTGCCGCCAACCGTGCCCCCGTCGCCGACGTAGTGCTTGGCGGTCGCGAGCACCGAGCCCGGATCGGACAGGGACTTGCCCTGCATACCGTTGATGATCGGCGCCATCGTCCGGGCCAGCATCGGCAGTTCGCCGAACGACTCGTACGTCCGCCCCCACCGGTCGTTGCGCGCCACACACAGGCACGGCGCGAAGTTCCAGTCGATGCCGGTACCGGAGACCTCCTCGGCCGTCGCCCGGCCGATCTTCTCGGCGAGCGCTCCGTCCCGGGTCGCGCCGAGCCCGATGTTGTGCGGGAAGATCGTCGCGCCCTTGACACCGTTGTGCCCGTGCACCGCGTCGACCCCGTAGATCAACGGGATCCCGAGCGGCGACGACAACGCGGTTCGCTGGAACCCGTCGTACATGTCCGCCCAGGCCTCCGGCGTGTTCGGCGTCGGCTGCGAGCTGCCGCCGGACAGCAACGACCCGAGCCCGTACGTCGCCACGTCGGCCGGGTTGGTGATCCCCAGCCGCTCGGCCTGGATCATCTGGCCGAGCTTGTCGTCCAGGGTCATCCGCGCCATCAGGTCCTGCACGCGCACCTTCACCGGCTGACTCGCGTCCTTGTAGGCCGGTACCTCATCCGGAACCGGCGAGGCCGGCGCAGGCGCGGGAACGGCCAGCACCAGAGCACCTGTCAGGACTCCGACGAGGGCAGGCAACAGCTTCCGAGCGAGCATTGGGCGGATCCCCTCAGTGAGCGTGGTGTTACGTAGGGTTCAGAAATTCAGGGCTTAAATTAACCCACGACCGAACCCCCGTAAAGACTTCGGCAAGCCTTTTCCGAAAGATCCTCAGTTTTCCGCGGTGAGCAGCTGCTGGCTGCCGAGGACGGCGAGCAGTTCGAGGCGCTCGGCGCTCTCGCTGCCCGGCTCCGCGGTGAAAATGATCAGCGTCTGCTGCTGGTCCCGGTTGTCGATGACCTCGCAGTACAGCTCGAGCTCACCGACCACCGGGTGCTGGAAGCGCTTGGTCTGGCTGTGCGGCGGGACGACCTCATGGGTGTCCCAGATCGCCGCGAACTCCGGGCTCAGCTCCTGCAGGGTGCGCGCGATCGAGGCGGCGTACGACTTCGGCCCGTCGGCCGTGACGACCGCCCGCAACATCGAGACCAGGAGCCGGCTGTGCTTGCTCAGCTCGGGGTCCCGGTAGAGCGCTCGCGACTCCGGGTGGACGAACCAGCGGTAGGCCTCGCTGCGCTCCATACCGTCGTAGTTCGTCTGCTCGCCCGCGAAGGCGACGTGGGCGGGAGTCTGGGCGACTGTCTCGCCGCAGCGATTCAGCAGCAACGCCGGGGTGTCGTGCAGCCGGTCCATGATCCGCAGCATTCCTGGGTCGACGTGGCAGGCACGGGTCGTGCGCGGCGGCGTACCGTGGCCGGCCAGCACGAAGAGGTGGTCGCGCTCGTCGAGCGTGAGCCGGAGCGCGCGGGCGATCGCGCCGAGCATTTCGACCGAGGGTTGTGGACCACGGCCGCCTTCGAGCCGGCTGTAGTAGTCGGTCGACATGGAGGCGAGTGACGCTACCTCTTCGCGGCGCAGCCCCGGCGTACGGCGCCGTCGGCCGCGCGGCATCCCGACATCCTCGGGCTGCAGCGCCTCCCGGCGTTTGCGCAGGAAATCGGACAGATCGGCGTACTCCATGTCTCCAGTGTGGCGAACTCACCGGAGTTATCCACTGCCTGCCGAGCAGTGGCTGAACCGGGCCTGGTTGCCCACCGGGATCCGCTCAAGGCTGGAGACATGAAAACGACAGGGAACACGATCTTCATCACCGGCGGTACTTCGGGACTCGGGCTGGGCCTGGCGTTGCGCTGGCACGCTCTCGGTAACCACGTGATCATCGGTGGCCGCCGCAAGGAACTGCTCGACCAGATCGCGACGGAGCACCCCGGCATCGACACGGTCGTCCTCGACGTCGACGACCCGGCCTCGATCCAGACGGCGTACGACGAGGTCACCACCCGCTTCCCCGACCTCAACGCCCTGCTGACCATGTCGGGCATCATGCGCCCGGAGAACCTGCTCGACCCCGGCCATCTGGACACGGCCGAGGCGACCATCACCACGAACCTGCTCGGCACGATCCGCACGATCGCGGCCTTCACGCCGTACCTGGTAACGAGGCCGGACGCCACGATCCTCACGGTGTCGTCGGGCCTCGCGTTCACGCCGCTCGCGCTCACCGCGACGTACAACGCCACCAAGGCCGCCGTTCACAGCTACACGCAGAGCCTGCGACTGCAACTGGCCGGCACCGGAGTCCAGGTGATCGAACTGGTCCCGCCACACGTCGCGACCACCTTGATGGGCATGCAGGACGCGCCGTCGGCGATGCCGGTCGAGGACTTCCTGACCGAGACGATGGCCATCCTGCACGACCGGCCCGACGTCGAAGAGGTCACCGTCCAGCGAGTCGGTTTCCTCCGCGACGCCGAGCGTGAGAACCGCCTGCCGGAAGCGATCGCGGCCCTCAACAGCCACTGACCGAGCGGCTGCGTACTAGTCGGCGAGCGCCTGCTCGATCCGCTCCACCTTGGCGGTGAGCTGGCCGGTGTAGCCGGGGCGGATGTCGGCCTTCAACACCAGGCTGACCCGGGGCGAGACGGCGGTGACAGCCTCGACGGCCTGCTTCACCACCGCCATCACCTCGTCCCACTCCCCCTCGATGTTGGTGAACATCGCGTTGGTCTCGTTCGGCAGGCCGGAGGCGCGAACGATCCGGACCGCCTCGGCGACCGCCTCGCTCACGCCACCGGTCTCGTCCCCGGCAGCCGGGCTGATGCTGAATGCAACGATCATGCAGCCAGCCTAGATGTCGTCCTGCAACCTGCCTGCTGCTTCTTCCTCGGCCCGGCGCTCGGCGCCCGTCGTGGTCAGCAGCACCTTCTCCTTGATGAACAGGACGGCGATCAACGCGAGCACCGCGAACGGCACCGACATCATGAACAAATCGGCCGTCGCATCGCCGTACGCGTTCTCGACGACCGCCCGCGCCTGCTCGGGCAGGTCAGCGATGTTCGGCACCGTGCCGCTGCCACCGGATGACGAGCCGCCGGGGTTGAGGGTCTCGGTCACCTTGTTGGCCAGGATCGCGCCGAGCACGCTGACGCCGATCGTGCCGCCCATGCTGCGGAAGAAGCTCACCGCCGACGTCGCAGCGCCCAGCTCACGAGCCGGTACGTCGTTCTGCGCGGCGAGCACCAGGTTCTGCATCACCAGGCCGATGCCGACGCCGAGCACCACCATGAAGGCCCACAGCATGTACTTCGACGTGTGCGCCTCGATCGTGCCGAACAGCGCCAGCCCGATCGGCAACAGCACGCTGCCGATCACCAGGTAGATCTTCCACTTGCCGTACTTCGTGATCAGCCCACCGGCGATCGTCGAGGCGACCATCATGCCGAGAATCAACGGCAGGCTCATCAGCCCGGCCTTGGTGGGCGAATAGCCCTGCGCGATCTGGAAGTACTGCGCCAGGAACACCGACCCGCCGAACATCGCCAGACCGACCAGCGCGCTAGCGATGATCGACAGGGTCACCGTGCGGTTGCGGAACAGGTCCATCGGAATGATCGGCTCCGGGTGCCGGCGCTCGACCAGAACGGCCGCCACCAAGGCCGCGACCGCCGCACCCACCAGCAGGAAGCTCCAGCCGGAGGCCCACTCGAACTTGTTGCCGGCGAACGACGACCAGACCAGCAGCGTGCTCACGCCGGCCGTGATCAGGAACGCGCCCCACCAGTCGATCTTCACCTCACGCCGTACGGTCGGCAGCTTCAACGTCCTTTGCAGCAAGACGATCGCGGCCAGCACGAACGGCACGCCAACCAGGAAGCAGGCCCGCCAGCCCAGCGGCGAATCGACCAGGAAGCCACCCAGGAGCGGGCCGCCGACAGTCGCCGACGCGAAGATGGCGCCGAAGATTCCGGAGTACCGGCCGAGCTCACGCGGCGGGATGATCGCCGCCATCACGATCTGCACCAGCGCGGTCAGACCGCCGGCGCCGAGTCCCTGCAGCACCCGGCTGCCCAGCAGTACTTCGATGTTCGGCGCGAAGCCGGCCACCAGCGAGCCGACCACGAAGAAGCTCAGCGACAGCTGGACCAGCAGCTTGTTGTTGTAGAGGTCGGCGAGCTTGCCCCACAACGGCACGGTGGCCGTCATCGTCAGCAACTCGAGGGTGACCACCCACGTGTACGACGACTGGCTCGCGCCGAGGTCGTGGATGATCCGCGGCAGCGCGGTCGAGACGACCGTGCCGGCCAGGATCGCGACGAACATGCCCATCATCAGGCCGGAGATGGCCTGGATCGTCTGCCTCGGGGTGAGTTGAGCGGGTGCTTCGGTCGCGATGCCTACCCCAGCGGACTCAACCGTCCCCGCCGGCTCCGGCGAGGACGAAGAGGTCGTAGTCATGCTTGACCTTTCTGATCGGTACGGGATTCCAGGGTCGGGTCGTAGTGCGGATCGAGGCCGGTCGCCAGCAGGCTGAAGCCCTCGTCGACGAGGCTTCTGATCGAGCGGTCCGAGCCGGCCTTGCGCTGCTCGACCGCCACCCGGACGGCCATCGAGGTCGCGCTGACGATCAAGGCCGGGAGCGGCGAGCCGAGCGGCTCGCCCATCTGGTCGCCCAGGGCCGCCGCGAGGTCGCGCTCGTCCTCACTGCCGAGCACCACGAACTGGGCCAGCAGGTTGGGCGACTCGGTGATCAGCCGGATCCGCTGCGCCAGCGCGGTCTCCTGGTCCTCGATCGACTCCAGGTCGTCGAGCACCCGGGCCACGATCGCCCGCATCGTGGCGAACGGCGACTCACCGGCCGGCGCCTCGCGGATCCGGCGCAGGGCCAGCTCGAGGTCGTCCGGGTCGCGGCCGAGGATGGCGTGCTCCTTGTGCGAGAAGTAGTTGAAGAAGGTCCGCACCGAGACGTCGGCCGCCTCGCTGATCTCCTCGACCGTGACGTTGTCCGGCCCCTTCTCCAGCGCCAGCCGGAGCGCCGCGGCGGTCAGTGCCGCGCGGGTCTCCCGCTTCTTGCGCTCCCGCCGGCCAGGCGCGGCGGCGGTCTCCTCGATCTCCATCACGCCTCCACGGTACTAAAACTTGCAGTCAGTGCAAATTCTTATTGCTGCAACTTTGCAGAACTGCACGATGGGGCACGTGACGCTGATCACCTGGGTTGCTACCGAAGGCATCCGAGCGGCTACGGTGCGTCGATGCGCCTTTTGGAGACTGACCCGTCCGTTATGTCCCGCCGCCGGTTCGCCGGCCTGACCGCCTTCACCTCCGCGGCCGCCCTCGGCCTCACCCAGATCAGCACCGCCTCTGCTGTTCAGAAGCGAACCTTCGTCCCCGCCGTCGTGGTCGGCACCGGCTACGGGTCCGCCGTCACCGCCCTGCGCCTCGGCGAGGCCGGCATCACCACGACGATGCTCGAGCTGGGCCAGTTGTGGAACAAGCCCGGTAAGGACGGCAAGATCTTCTGCTCGACCCTGAACCCGGACTCCCGCTCGATGTGGTTCAGCCGCCGCACCAAGGCACCGCTCGACACGTTCCTGTGGCTCGACGTGGTCAACCGCGACATCGGTACGCCGTACGCCGGTGTGCTCGACCGGATCGACTTCCCCAACATGGGCGTCTACGTCGGCCGCGGCGTCGGCGGCGGCTCACTCGTCAACGGCGGCATGGCGCCGACCCCGAAGCGCGCGTACTTCGAGAAGATGCTGCCGCGCGTCGACGCCGACCAGATGTACCGGCGGTACTTCCCGCTCGCCAACAAGATGCTCGGCGTCAACACGATCGACCCGCGCTACCTCGAGCAGACCCCGGTCTACCGCTACGCGCGCGTGTCCCGCCGGCACGCGCATCAAGCCGGCTTCAAGACGACCGTGATCCCGAACGTCTACGACTTCCGTTATCTGCAACGGGAAGAGCGCAACCAGGTCCCTCGGTCAGCGCTGGCCGGTGAGGTCATCTACGGCAACAACCACGGCAAACAGAGCCTCGACAAGACCTATCTCGCAGATGCGGTCGGCACCGGCAAGGTGACGATCCAGACCCTCACCCGGGTCACCGCGATCCGCCAGGACAAGACCGGCTATGTGCTGACCCTCGAGAAGATCGATGCCTCAGGCAAAGTTCTCCGCCGCAGCGAGCTGGGCTGCGAACACCTCTTCCTCGGCGCCGGCAGTGTCGGTACCACCGAACTGTTGCTCAGGGCCCGCGAAACCGATGCCCTGCCCAACCTCTCCGCGGCGATCGGCACCGGCTGGGGCAGCAACGGCAACGTGATGACGTCGCGCGCCAACCATCTGTGGGACCCGACCGGTTTCCTTCAGTCGACGATCCCGACGCTGGCCATCGACAACTGGAACGACCCGATCCACCCGGCCTTCGCGGAGATCGCGCCGCTGCCGATCGGCATCGAGACCTGGGCCAGCCTCTACCTGGCGATCACGGCCAGCCCCGAGCGCGGCCGCTTCAGCTACAACCCGTCGACCGATCGAGCCGAACTCCATTGGGGCGCGACGCAGAGCAACCCGTCGATCGCGACCGCGCGGGCGCTTTTCGACCGGATCAACCGCGCGATCGGTACGACGTACCGGCACGATCTGTTCGGCGGCAACCGGGAGTTCGCGGCCGACTTCTGCTATCACCCGCTCGGTGGTTGCGTGCTGGGCAAGGCGACCGACGACTACGGCCGGGTCCGCGGCTACCGCAACCTCTATGTGACGGACGGTTCGCTCATCCCGGGCTCGATCGGCGTCAACCCGTTCGTCACCATCACGGCCCTTGCCGAACGCAACATCGCCCGCGTGCTCGCCACCGACCTGCGAACCTGACGAGATCGCCGCCGAGCGACGGCCCTGGCGGGTTATACGCTCGGGCCTCGTGACTTCTTCTTTCGCAACCGATCTGGCTCCCACCGGCGTCCTGCGTGCCTCGATCAACCTGGGCAATCCGGTGCTCGCCCAGGGCACCCCGGACGAGCCGACCGGCATCACGGTCGACCTCGCCCGGGAGATCGCGGCGCGCCTCGGCGTACCGGTGGAGTTCCTCTGCTTCGACGCGGCGCGGAAGTCGTTCGAGGCGATGACGTCGGGTGCGGCCGACCTCTGCTTCCTCGCCATCGATCCGGCGCGGGAGGCGGAGGTCGCCTTCACTGCCCCGTACGTCGTGATCGAAGGCGTCTACGCGGTGCCGCAGGACTCGCCGCTCACGACTGTCGCATCGGTGGACAGCCCGGGGGTGCGGATCGGCGTGAAGCAGGGGTCGGCGTACGACCTGTTCCTGACTCGCACGCTGCAGAACGCCACTGTGGTTCGGGGTGCTGAGGGCACGGATGCTTTCCGCGCGGAGTCGCTGGAGGCGGCCGCGGGTATTCGGCAGCCGATCACGGCCTTCGTCGCGGCGAATGACGATGTCCGGCTGATCGACGAGCGCTTCATGCAGATCCAGCAAGCGGTCGGTACGACGAAGGATCGGCAGCCGGAGACCGTTGAGTTCCTGCGTGAGGTGGTCGAGGAGTTGAAGGCGAGCGGGTTTGTGGCGGAATCGCTCAAGCGGGCGGGACAGTCCGACGCCACGGTCGCACCCTAGGGATCCACGCGGGGACGGCCTTGCGGTAGTCGTCGTATTGGCTGCCGTAGCGCTGGCGTAGTACTGGCTCTTCGTACCAGCGCACGAAGGACGCCATCACCGCCCACGCTCCGATGCCGTAGAGGAGTAGGGCTGGGTCGAGGAAGAGCAGGGCCTGGCCGAGGATGGTTGTCACGACGCCGACGTACATGGGGTTGCGGACGAAACGGAAGTCGCCGCCGATCACCAGGCGCTCGGTCGGGGCGATCGGCGCGGGGGTGCCGCGGCCCTCGCGGACGAAGCGGATGAAGGCGCGCACCACGACGAGCACACCGGCGATGATCAAGAACATTGCCGGCCAGAACCTCGGGTCGTCCCAGCCATTGATCCCCCACGGGATCAGCCCGGCGACCACGCAGGGTGCGGCGAAGAAGAAGACCGTGCTGCCGAGGGCTGCCTTAATCATTGGTGAGCCTCGCGATGACGCGATCGGACAGCTCGCAGAAGGTCTGCAGCTCGGCCGGGGTGAGATCGGCGAACCAGCCGGCGACCGCCGCGAAGTCGCCCGCGTCCCTTTCCTTCCAGAAGGCCGCGCTGTGATTCGTTGCTGAGAGCAACTTGCGGCGCTTGTCGGCCGGGTCGGGCTCGACCTGCAGGAGGTCCTTGCGGACCAGGGCGGCGACGATCTGGGCGACGTTCTGATGAGTGCTGCCGAGCGCGGCCGCGGCTTCGGCCAGGGACGGCTTGCCGGCTGCCACGACGACTGTGATCAACGCGGCCTGCTGGGTGGTCAGACCGTCCTCGCGCAGTCGCTCGTCCATCGCGTACCGCAGTCGCTGCGCCAGGGCGAGCGTGGTCCGGAAGGCCCGGATCGACGGCTCGAGCGCCGAGGCCGGGCCGATCCCGAGCAGGTCTTCGGTCTTGTCTCGCGGTGACATAGGCAATATATTACCTATCATCATCGAAGGGGGCAAGACCGTGATCTGTTTACTGCCACACTGCGCCTACCTGTCCGAGACCTCGCGGATGCTCGAGCTCCACCGCGCCCTGACCGAGCTCGGCGTCCCGGTCCGTGTCACCACCCATGGCGGCCCGCACGAACGCCTGCTCGCAGGGATCCCGTACGACGTACTGGGTCCTGGCCTGTCGCCGGCGCGGGCGGCGCGCTTCGTCGGATCGGCTGTGGGGCTTGGGGATCCGGGGCAGAGCATGTACGAGGATGACGAGATCCGGTCGTACGTGCAGTTGGAGGCTGAGTACTTCCGGGCACATGGGGTCAGCGTGGCGGTCACCGGCTTTACGCTGACCTCGTTGCTGTCGTCGCGGCTGGCCGGCGTACGGGTTGTGACGGAGCATGCGGGGAGCTTCGTACCGCCGGTGTTCGAGCGGTACCTTCCGCCGGACCGGAAGCCTGCCGAGATGGATGCCTACACCTCGGGCTTCAACCGGGTGGCCGATTCTCTCGGCGTACAAGGCATTCCGAGCCTCGCGGCGTTGCTGCTGGGCGATCTCTCGCTGGTACCGGAGGTCGCCGAAGTTCTAGGCGTCTCCGCCACCGAACTCGCCGGCTGGAATCCGGACGGCGACCCCGGCTACCGCCCCGGCTCGCGACTGGCCGCCGTAGGTCCTCTCTTCGCACACCTCGACGTCCCACTCCCCGACCGAGTCCAGAAGTTCCTCCACCAGCCCGGCCCGACCATCTACCTGGCGATGACCTCGACCCCGCCCGCCCAGGTCCGCGCCGCCATCGCTTCACTCAGCGCACTCGACGCCCGCATCCTCGTCGCCGGGACGATCCACGACATGGTCGACCTCGCGACCGACCGGATCCTGATCGAAGGCATCCTCCCCAGCCACCTCGTCATGCCCCAGGTCGACCTCGCCGTCACCACCGGCGGCCAAGGCAGCGTCCAAACCGCGATGGCCAGCGGCACACCCCTCCTCGGCATCCCACTGCATCCTGAACAGGCACTCAACCTGGCCCTGGTCGAACGCCTGGGCGCCGCCCGTGCCGCAACCCCAACCGACAACCTCGCCACCCTCGCAGCCCAACTACTCGGCAGCAACTCCCCCAAAGCCGCGGCCGAACACATCCAGAAGCTGTACGCCGCCGCCGACGGCCCAGCCGAGGCCGCCGAACTCATCGCCTCGTTCTGAGGAAACGGCAAGGAAACGCCGGGACCGGTCGGATGACCTTATGAGAATCCGACCCTTGCTCGCCGCCGCGACGATGGCCGTGGCGATGCCTGCCGCGCACTTGTCTCCGGCCGGAGCCGCGCCACCGCCTATCTCGTGGAAGGCGTGCCCCAGCTATTCCGACGACGTGATCCGGAACCTGGGCGTCGCTCCGGATCAGCTCGCGACGTTCCGTACTTTGATGGACCGCCTCGACTGCGGCACGGTCAGCGTGCCGCTGGACTACGCCGATCCCGGCGGACGGAAGATCGACATCGCGGTCACGCGGCTCGCCGCCACGGGTCATCGCAAGGGCAGCGTCGCGGTACTGCCCGGCGGTCCCGGTGGCAGCGGATACCTCGACCCGATCCTGCGCGTCATGCTCCGCAACCAGGAAATGGCTTCGCTGAACGAGCAGTACGACCTCATCGGCTTCGATCCCCGCGGCGTCGGCTACAGCACCAAGGTCGCCTGCGAGCTCCCGATGAACGGCCCGGACAAACCGGGTCCGCTGACCGAAGCCATGGCGCGCAAGATCTACGAGACCCAGGTGGCGGTCAATCAGCGCTGCGCGAACTCGGATCCGGAGTTCATCGGGCAACTCACCACCGACACCGTCGCGAAGGACGTCAACCAGGTACGGGCCGCGCTCGGCGATCACAGGCTGAACCTGCTCGGCCTCTCCTGGGGCACCTACCTCGGGGCGGCGTACAGGAGCTTGTTCCCGACGTACACCGGCCGGGTCTTCCTGGACAGCCCGGCACCGCCGTGGACCGATTTCGACCGGCACATCGAGGAGAGTGCGGCGGCGATGGAGCGGAACTTCGGGCGCTTCGCGGCATGGCTGGCCGATCGGCATACGGCGTACGACCTCGGCACTACTGCCCGCCAGGTACGTGAGCAGGTGCTGCAGCTGGTCAAGGCGTACGACACCAGCCCCAAGCTGTACTCCGACCTGCCGCGACCGATCGACGGCTCGGTGATCGCCAACTTGGCCGGCCGCACCTCGGCCGAGTGGACCCGCGTGGGCCAAGCCCTGTCCGAACTGGCCACCGCCACAGGTCCGA
This sequence comes from Kribbella koreensis, assembly GCF_039525325.1. NCBI lineage: Bacteria > Bacillati > Actinomycetota > Actinomycetes > Propionibacteriales > Kribbellaceae > Kribbella > Kribbella koreensis. The sequence continues at coordinate 332,647 of NZ_BAAAHK010000013.1, read as the reverse complement.
CCGCACCGCGGGCCGTCAAGCAGCTACTCGGTGGGCCGCCGCCCGCACCGCTCCCCGGCGCACCCGAGATGCAGAGCATGACCATGAACCTGGCTGTCACCTGCAACGAGGACAGCAGCCGTCCGACCTTCGCGAAGGCTTGGCACGACTATCAGAAACTCCAGAAGCGCCTCCCGGTGACCGGCCGGGGCTGGGGCACCACCGCCCTCTGCTCCGGCTGGCCGCTCCCAGCACAGCAAGCCACCCTCCGCCCGACCAACGGCTCCTTGATCCTCGCCGCTCATCTCTACGAGTTCATGTCCGTCTACGACTGGGCCCGCCAAACCCGAAAGGCCATCGGCGGCACCATCTACACGGTCGCCGACGACGCCCACGTCTCCACCACGAGAGTCCCGGCCTGTGCGGCAGAGGTCGTCACCTACTTCGACACCGGCCGCATCGACCGGGGCTGCCCAGGGCTTCAGCCACCGATCTGACTCACCCGCTCTGGATATACATAGCATTCCTATGTATAGTTGTCTCACGTGATCGCTTCGACAGATCTTTCTCAGCTCGGGGTCGACGTCGTCGTCGCCTCGGCGCGGTTGACCCGGCTGGCCAGCCGGGATGTGAGCGCGTTGCCGCATGCGGCGATGCGGCTGATGGGCCGGCTCGACGAGCTCGGGCCGACCCGGATCAGCGAGCTCGCCAAGGCGGACCGGTGTTCGCAGCCGACGATGTCCAACCTGGTCCAGCGCCAGGAGGAGAACGGCTGGGTACGCCGTGAGCCCGACCCCGCCGACTCCCGCGCCAGCCTGATCAGCCTCACCCCGGCCGGCCGTGCCGAGCTCGACCGCGCCCGGCACGAAGCCGGTGAGGCCATCGCCGCCCGGCTGAAGCACCTGCCGCAATCCGACCTCGAAACCCTTCAGGCCGCGGTCACCGTCATGCACCGAATTCTCAAGCCTCTGGAGGAGAGCAACCGGTGAGCAGCAACTCGTTCCTGAAGCAACCCAAGTCCGTCTGGGCCGTCGCGTTCGCGTGCGTGATCGCGTTCATGGGCATCGGCCTGGTCGACCCGATCCTCAAGCCGATCGCCGAGCAACTGCACGCGAGCCCGTCCCAGGTGTCGCTGCTGTTCACCAGCTACATGGCCGTGATCGGCGTCGCGATGCTGATCACCGGCGCGGTCTCCAGCCGGATCGGCGCCAAGCGCACCCTGCTGATCGGTCTGGCCATCATCGTCGTCTTCAGCGCGCTGGCCGGCCTGTCCAACTCGATCGGCATGATCGTCGCCTTCCGGGCCGGCTGGGGTCTGGGCAACGCCCTCTTCATCGCCACCGCATTGGCGACGATCGTCAACTCCGCCAGCGGTTCCGTCGCCCAGGCGATCATCCTGTACGAAGCGGCGCTCGGCGTCGGCATCGCGGCCGGTCCGCTCGTCGGCGGTGAGCTCGGCACGATCTCCTGGCGCGGCCCGTTCTTCGGCGTCGCGGTCCTGATGACGATCGCGCTGGCCGCCACCGCGTTCCTGCTCCCCGCGTCGCCGCCCGCTCCCCGGCGTACGTCGATCATCGAACCCCTGAAGGCACTCCGGCACCGGTCGCTCGCCACCGTCGCCGTCACCGCCCTCCTCTACAACTTCGGCTTCTTCACCCTCCTCGCCTTCACCCCGTTCCCGCTGGGCATGTCGGCCCGCCAGATCGGCCTGATCTTCTTCGGCTGGGGCATCGGCCTCGCACTCACCTCGGTCTTCGCCGCCCCCCGCCTGCAACGCCGCTTCGGAACTCTCCCCGTCGTGATGACGTCCCTGCTCCTCTTCGCAGCAGACCTGGCCCTCATGGGCCTCTACGCCCACCACCCGCCGGTACTGGCCGTAGGCGTGATCGTCGCCGGCCTCTTCCTCGGCGTGAACAACACCCTCATCACCGAAGCCGTCATGGCCGCCGCCCCCGTAGAACGAGGCACCGCCTCCGCCGCCTACAGCTTCGTCCGCTTCTCCGGCGGCGCCGTCGCCCCCTGGCTCGCAGGCAAACTAGGCGAGGAGATCAACGTCCAGATCCCCTTCTGGGTAGGCGCTTTCGCAGTACTGCTGGCGGTCTGCGTACTGGCCACCGGATGGAAGCCCCTGGCCCACCTTCGTACCCCGGTCGTCCACTCCGAGACCGAAGCAACCGCCCTCACAGCAGCAGACGCCTAGTCAGCTGTCGCCATCCGCCGGCCCGTCCGGGAGTATGCGGGTGGCGACCAGCCGGGCAGCGACCACCCGGAGCTTGACGTTGCCGTCCTGGGAGTACCGGCGCAGTACTGCGAACGCCTGGTCGGCGTCGATCGCGAACCGTTCCATCAGCACTCCCTGCGCCTGGCCGATGCGATGCCGGGCCTCGACAGCCTTGGCCAGGTCCGCGATCTGCACCACGTTCGACAGCGCCACAGCAGCGTGCCTCGCCAGCAGCAGCGCCGCGGCCTCGTCGCCGGTCGTGAACTGGTTCGGCGCAACCGCGTAGACAGTCAGCGCACCCACAGCCGAGGCACTGGTCGCGAGTGGGACGGTGAGCACGCTTCGCAGCCCGAGGTCAGCCACCTGCCGGCTCCAACGTGGCCAGCGTTGATCGGTGGCGGTGTCGGCGATCAGCACGCTGCCGTGCGCGCCCCTCAGTGGCACGGACGGCCCGCTTCCCTGGTCCAGTTGCAGTTGATCGGCCAGCTCTGCCCGTGGATCGATCGCGCTCGCCGAGGCGAGTCCGTGGCGGCGGAGAATCACTCCTGCGCAGTCACCGCCGGCGATACGTAGTACAGAGTCTTGTACCAGTCCCAGCGTCTCGGTGATCCCGGCTGCGTCGTAGAGCTGGGCCCAGCGCGCCACCTCACCGGCCGACACCACTGCATCGCTGGATTCGGGACGCGGCCCTGCGATCGCCGTCGCGGAAGCAGTCACCGATCGCCGGAGGCGAGTACGGATGAGCGCCATCGGCCCAACTCCCTATGCAATTTCCACTCGAGCAGAGCGACGCCGGGGTCTTGGGCAGCCAGTCACACCGAACAGAATCGGCGTGATACCTCCACCGTACCGCCATCCCACCATCCAGGCGCGTTCTCAGCCAGACTCTTTCCTGCCGGCGACCGACGCATGGCCGTCTCAGCTGACGGAAGTCCACCACATCGTCGTCTGTATGAGCTGCCGCGCCGGGCTACTCGCGGCCGCTGAGCAAGGTGATGGGTTGCGGCTTGGTTGCTAGCCAGGCGGTGGTGGCTGCGGTGGATCCGACGACGATGAGGGAGCCTCCCAGGATCAGGGCGAGTAGGCGCCAAGGGATTGCTACGACTACGACGCCGTAGGTGCTCGCGGTGCCGGTGGCTATGCCGGCCAGGGCTGCGGCTGCCACGATGCAGCCGAGGAGGACGCCGACGAGGACGACGGTCAGGGACTCGAGTAGGGCTATCAGGAGGACCTGAGGTCTGGTGAGGCCGGCCATTCTGGCTTGGGCGAATTCTCGGCGGCGGTCGGCGGTGGACATGACGATCGCGTTGACTACGGCGACCGCGGCGTAGACACCGGACAAGCCCATCAGTACCGCGAAGATGGCCGTGTTGCCGCGCTGCTGCGCTTCGCCCCGGCTCTGCGCCCAGTCGGCCACCGTACGCCCAGCCAGCCGGTGTGCTGCCGCCGTCAGGTCGGCGCCGTCGGCGAGTTTCACCAGCGTCTCCGTCCGGCCGGCCGGCGTCAGCGCGCGCGGGACGAAGAAGTTGTCACCGACGTCCAGCGTCTCGGGCAGGATCGCAACCACCTTCAGCTTGACCGTCCGGCCGTCGATGGTTGCCGCCAGCACCGAATTGAGTTTGTAGCCCTCGGCACTCATTCCTGGGCCGATGGCGATCACCGCGCCGGTCAGGCGGGCCAGCGAGCCCTTGCGGGGGCGGAGTTTGTGGGTCTGCTGCCAGGCAGTCGGGTCGATGCCGATCGCCTCGGAGTACGTGGTCCGGCGGTTGTGGCGGATGGTGATCGGCACGATGGTCTGCGGTGAGGCGACGGCGATTCCTGCGGTGGAGGCGACTTCGCCGGGTACGACGAGGTCGGCGGTGATGAGTTGGCGCTGTTCCTCGCCGACGGCCTTGGCGAGTGAGCCGAAAGTGCCCCAGAGGCCGAGCAGCAAGCCGGCCAGGACGATCAGCGGGGCGGCGGTGGCGGCGCTTCGGCGTACCGCGTGGAGGACGTTGGCGCGGGCCAGGTCTGCGACGACGCTGCCGCGGAGTACGAGCGCGGGGAGGCGGCCGACCCACGGTACGACGACCGGGCTCAGTTGGCTCAGCGCGACTGAGCCGCTGACCATCACCAGCAAGGCGATAGTCAGTCCGGCGACCAGATCACCGGCTGCCTGCGCGATGGCGACCAGCGCGGCCGTCGACACTGCGGCCGACAACCCCCAGAACCAGCGCCAGCCGGTCATCACCGGTCGGCCCTCTGGGAGGTCCGACAAAGCCTCCAATGCGCTGATCCGCGATGCCCGCCAGGCTGCGGCGAAGACACCGACCACGGCGGTGCTCACGCCGACGATCGCGGCGGCGTACAGGGCGCCTGGATCCCAAGGCGCAGTGAACCACTGTGGCAGCATCCCCAAGGAAACAAGGAGTTTCGATTGCGCGAAGGTGCCGAGCAGGCCGACCGGTACGCCGACCGCCGTCCCCACCAGGCCGAGCAACACCGCCTCGCCGAGCAACATCAGTCGGAGGCTGCCGCGTTGCGCGCCGACCAGTCGCAGCAACGCGAGCTCTCGCCGCCGCTGTACGACGGTGAAGCCGAAGGTCGTACTGACGATGAACACGGTCAGGAAGACCGCCAGCATCACCGTCATCCCGAGCAACGTCGCCGCACCCGCGTACCCGTCGCGGATGTGCGCCCGCTCGATTCCCGTCAGCCCTGCCGGTAGTACGGGCCGGTCGGTCGCCGCCATCACCTGCAGCGCCGACTGCACCAGCCCCACCCCGAGCGCCACCGCAACCACCGCCCCGGCGAACAACTGCCACCGGTCCCGAACCGCACCCACCGAAATCCTCAGCACACCACCACTCAACCGCCCAGCGCGCTCGCACACCCTCCCCCAAACGCCCGTCCCCGGTAGCGCAAGCGCTACCGGGGACGGGGAAGACCGGAGCCCACGCAATACACGGGTGCGGTGCGCGGGTGTGAGCTACTGCTCGAGGGCGACGTCCAGGGTGATTTCGACGCCGGTCAGGGCCTTGCTGATGGGGCAGGTGGCCTTTGCGTCCGCGGCTGCCTTGGCGAAGCCGTCGGCGTCGAGGCCGTCGACCTCGCCGCGGACCGTGAGCTTGATGCCGGTCAGCTTGAAGCCGCCGTCCGGGTCCGGGCCGAGCGTGACGTCGTCCTGGATCTCCAGGGCGATCGGAGTGCCGCCGGCCTCCGCGATCAGCGCGGAGAACTGCATCGCGAAGCAGGCCGAGTGGGCCGCGGCGATCAGTTCCTCCGGGCTGGTGGTGCCGTTCGCGTCCTCGGCCGCCCGCTTGGGGAAGGAGACCTCGTAGGTGCCGATCTTGGAGCTGGTCAGCTCGACCTGGCCGGAACCGTCTTGCAGGGTGCCGTTCCAGGCGGTGCGAGCGGTACGAGTAGGCATATCTGTCTCCCTAGAAAGTCAACCGCGAATACAGGTAGACTAACTAGTCACTCTTGCAGTCGTCAACCAAGCGAGAGCGCCGAGGATGGGATAGTGACGGAGATGACAGAGCACACCAGCGCCCCCGACCGCACCGTCCCCGTGCGGGACCGGTTGATCGAGTGCGCCAGCGAACTGTTCTACGGCGAAGGCATCCGGGCGATCAGCGCCGACCGGATCATCGCGGCCGTCGGCACCACCAAGGCGACGTTCTACCGGCACTTCCCCACCAAGGACGACCTCGTTCTCGCGTACCTCGAGCGCCGGGCCGACTGGGAACGGATCGCGGTGACGACCGCCGCCCAGGACGACGACCCACGCCGGGCACTGCAAGCGGTCGCCAAACTGCTGGCCGACTCCAGTTGCCAGCCTGGCTTCCGCGGTTGCCCGTTCATCAACGCCGGCGCCGAGTACGCCGATCCCACGCATCCGATCCGCCGCCTGGTCGAGGATCAGCGCAGTTGGTGGTGGACCTTTTTCCGGGGCCTGGCGACCCGGCTGGGCACCCCGGCGGGCAAGCCGTCGTACGCCGTAGCGGACCAGATGATGATGCTCCGCGACGGCGCCCTGGTCGCCGGCTACCTGGGCGACCCCACCCGGGTCGGAGACCGGCTGACCACGGCCTTCAACGCGATCGTCGACGCCGCCCTCTGAGTCGGCCCCTGGCACCAGTCAGGCACCGCCATCCTTGCTGGCCATACCAAACAGTATGGTATGGTCAGCGGCATGGTGGCACAGAAGGACTGGCTCGAGGCCGGGTTGAAGGTGCTGGCGGCCGAGGGCTCGCCGGCGTTGACGATCGAGCGGCTCACCGGCGAACTGGGCTTGAGCAAAGGGTCGTATTACCACCATTTCAAAGGGGCAGGCGGATTCCGGACCGCCCTGCTCGAGTACTTCGAGAGGCGGTTCACCACGCGACTGATCGACACCGTCGAAGAGCACCCCGACGCTGATGCGGCGAGCAAGCTGACCCAGTTGATGGAGCTGGTGCTGGCCGATGCGGACCACGTCCGGCTCGAGATCGCAGTACGGGCATGGGCCCTGCAGGATCCCGAGGCGAGGGCCGCGCAGGAGCGGGTCGATCACGCCAGAACCGCTTATCTACAAGAGCTTTGCCGCGGGATCGATAGCGTCGAGGAGCCCGAGCACCTCGCCCGGTTGCTCTACCTGATCCTGATCGGCGCCGAGCAGGTCGTACCACCGGTACCGGCGACCGAGTTGCGCGCGCTGTACGCGACCACGCTGACCCTGGCGACCGGCAAACCGTTCCTCACCTGAGAAGGAGCCCGCCATGCCGACGTACACCGATCTCCCTGAGCTAGCCGAGCTCCTGCCCGAAGCCGACGTCATCGACGTGAAGACGGCGACCGGATCGGTGACGCTGCGCGAGTTCACCGCCGGCGCCCTGAGCCTCGAGTCCCGCGCCGGCCAGGCGCTCTTCGCGCTCCGCGTCCCCGTCGCCAAACTGCTCCGACTCGAGATGACCGGAATGCCTTCCAGAACAAGGCTCCGCCCCGAGGACGTCAGCTTCACCCCCGGCGACCAGCTCGCGTTCTTCACGGTCGATCGCGGCGAAGAAGAGCACTACCTCCTGCTGAAAGTCACCGACAACCACCTCTTCGCCTACCTGGCGATCATCGTCGACGACTCCGGCCCCGTCCGCGCGTTCAAGGTGGTAACCCTCGTCCACTACCTCCGCACCGCCGGCCGCCTCTACTTCAACCTGATCCGCCCCTTCCACCATGTCGCAATCCGCTTCATGTGCCGCTCGGGCGTCAACTATCGCAAGTGAGTCAGTAGGGCCGTGAAGTCGGCTTGGTTATAGGGGCGGGCGCCGATGAGGGACTGGAGCAGGATGCCGTCGAGGGCTGCTACCAGGAGGCTTGCCTTTTGGGGGTTCGTGGTGAAGTTGCGGGCGATCTGGGTCAGGGGCTCGAGCCAGGCAGCAGCGGCGTCGCGGAGCGCCGGGCGGCGGGCTGCGAGGAGGTACAGCTCGTACTCCGCCAGCGTGCGGCCTCGCCGATAGACCAGGCAGTGCTCGATCAGTCGCGCAAGCTCGTCGGCGGGGCGGGCACCCATTTCGTTGACGCGCTCGTGGAGCTCGGCTGCCAGGTCGTCGGCCGCCCAGGTCAGCGCTGCCACCAGCAAGTCGTCGAGCGAGGTGAAGTGGTACGTCGTCGAGGCCAGCGAGACCCCGGCCTCGGCGGCGACCGCCCGATGGCTGACCCCGGCAACGCCGTCCCGCTCGATCACCGCCAGCGTCGCCGTCAGCAACTCCACTCGCCGCGCTTGCCCGCGTACGCGGCGTCCATCAACGCTCCCGACCTGCACGAATCGCAAAGTACCAGGACAGACGTACTGATTGTTTTTGACCCCCGGAATCGGCTGGATCCGCTCCGGAGGCGGCCTACGCTTCTTGTCGTGACTGACCCCCAGCAGCCCACAGCCACTCCCCCGAACGCCCCGATCAGCACCGCCATGCGGCGTGCGCTGAAGCGGGCCGACGACGGCAAGACGCTCGACCCGGCAGAGGTCGAGGTACTGCTGTCCGCCTCCGGCCCCGCGCTCGAGCAGTTGATGTCGACCGCCGCGCGGGTACGTGACCAAGGACTGGCCGACGCGGGCCGGAGTGGGATCATCACCTACTCCAAGAAGGTGTTCATCCCGCTGACCCGGTTGTGCCGGGACCGGTGCCACTACTGCACGTTCGCGACGACGCCGGGGCGCGTTCATTCGCCGTACCTGAGTCCCGACGAGGTGCTGGAGATCGCCCGCCAAGGCGCGGAACTCGGTTGCAAGGAAGCGCTCTTCACGCTCGGCGACGCTCCCGAGGACCGCTGGGACGCCGCCAAGACCTGGCTCGAGGAGGCCGGCTACGACAGCACCCTCGACTACGTGCGGGCGATGTCGATCCGGGTGCTCGAGGAGACCGGCCTGCTGCCGCACCTCAACCCCGGTGTCATGTCGTGGCAGAACCTGCAGCGGCTGAAGCCGGTCGCGCCGAGCATGGGGATGATGCTCGAGACCACCTCGCGGCGGCTGTTCGAGGAGAAGGGTCAGCCGCACTTCGGGTCGCCCGACAAGGACCCGGCGATCCGGCTGCGGGTGCTGGAGGATGCCGGTCGTTCGAACGTACCGTTCACCACCGGGCTGCTGATCGGCATCGGGGAGAACCTCGAGGAGCGGGCCGACTCGATCTTCGCGCTGCGCAAGATCGCCCGGCAGTACGGCGGGATCCAGGAGGTCATCATCCAGGGGTTCCGGGTGAAGCCGGATACGGCGATGCGCAACGACGCCGACGTACCGCTGGACGAGTGGCTGGCGGCGATCGCGGCCACCCGGATCGTGCTCGGGCCGCGGATGCGGGTCCAGGCGCCGCCGAACCTGGTCGACCTGGCCGAGGCGCGGTTGCTCCTCGACGCGGGTGTCGACGACTTCGGTGGTGTTTCGCCGCTGACCCCCGATCACGTGAACCCCGAGCGTCCCTGGCCGCAGATCGACGACCTGGCCAAGGTCACCGCCGACGCCGGTTTCACCTTGCGCGAGAGGCTCACCGCGCACCCGGAGTACCTGCGTGAACCTTGGCTCGACCCGCGCTTGATCTCCCATGTCGAAGCACTGGTCGACCCCGAGACCGGCCTGGCCAACGAGGACGCCTTCCCCAAGGGCCTCCCGTGGCAGGAGCCCGACGGCGGCTGGGACAGTGTCGGCCGTACCGACCTCCACACCGCCATCGACACCGAAGGCCGCCGCACCGAAACCCGTTCCGACTTCGACGCCGCCTACGGCGACTGGGACGTACTCCGTGAAGACGTCGCAGCCCGTCGGGCCGGTGAATCCGCGAGCGGTGTGAGTGCACCGGAGCGGATTGCAGCTGAGACGAAAGCGGCGCTTGCTGCTGCTGAGCGGGATCCGGCGGGGTTGTCCGATGCGCAGGCTCTGACGTTGATGACTGCGACCGGGCCGGCGTTGGATCAGCTGGCGAAGATTGCGGATGATCTGCGGAAGGCTGTGGTCGGGGACGATGTCACCTACGTGGTGAACCGGAACATCAACTTCACCAACGTTTGCTACACCGGCTGCCGGTTCTGCGCGTTCGCTCAGCGGCGGACGGATGCCGACGCCTACTCACTCTCGATGGACGAGGTCGCCCAGCGCGCCGAAGAGGCCTGGGTGATCGGCGCGACCGAGGTCTGCATGCAGGGCGGCATCCACCCCGACCTGCCCGGTACGGCGTACGCGGACCTCGTGAAGGCCGTCAAGGACCGTGTCCCCGAGATGCACGTGCACGCCTACTCCCCGATGGAGATCGTCAACGGCTCGGTCCGTACCGGCCTGTCGATCGAGGACTTCCTGATCTCCGTCAAGGAGGCCGGCCTGGGCAGCATCCCCGGCACCGCCGCCGAGATCCTCGACGACGACGTGCGCTGGATCCTCACCAAGGGAAAGTTGCCGACGGCAAGCTGGATCGAGGTGATCAGCACCGCGCACAAGGTCGGCCTGCCGTCCAGCTCGACGATGATGTACGGCCACGTCGACGCCCCGCACCACTGGGTCCAGCACCTGCGGACGATCGCGGCGGTCCAGGACCAGACCGGTGGCTTCACCGAGTTCGTGCTGCTGCCGTTCATCCACACCAACTCGCCGATCTACCTGGCCGGCGTGGCGCGTCCCGGTCCGACGTACGACGAGAACCGCGCGGTGCACGCGATGGCGCGGATCATGCTGCACGGCCGGATCGACAACATCCAGTGCTCCTGGGTGAAGCTCGGCACCGACGGCTGCGTCGACGTGCTGAACGGCGGCGTCAACGACATCGGCGGCACCCTGATGGAGGAGACCATCAGCCGGATGGCCGGCTCCAAGCACGGCTCCCGCAAGTCCATCGAGGAGCTGACCCAGATGGCCACCGCCGCCGGCCGCCCCGCCCGCCAGCGCACCACCACCTACGGCGAGGTCCCCCAGACCTCGCACACGGCGCTCGAACTGGCCTGAAGAGACTTGGCCTGACAGCTTGCGGTAGCTCCCGCTCATCGGGCGGCGTCGAGATCGACGGCGGTACGGTTCCGTCGCTTGGCGCCGACCCGATGGCCGAGAGTGATCAGCCCGAAGCCGATCAGGTAGATACCGGCCGTCACAGCCAGGTAGTCGAGCGGCACCTTGTCCGGATCGGCCGAGAAGGCCGCGGTGTTGTCGCCCACCCACGATCTGAGCAGGTACAGGGTCTGGAACGTGAACGAGTAGCCGAAGATCGCGATGTAGGCGACGTACGCCGCCAGCCGGTTCTTCACGAAGAAGCCGAGCGGGAACGCGAACAGAACGGTGACGATGGCAACCATGGGGATCCCCCTCCAAAGCGTTGTGCTGACTCCCTCAAGGTGCCGCCCGGACCACCCTCACCACATCGGTGCCATCGCCGGACTCCGCTCGTCCCGGGCCCTTAAGTGCTGGCACGGGTGCGCTCGCGACCAGCCGCCGCCATCATGAAGAGGTGTCCCGCGCCAGACGGCTAGTAGTGCTCGCGACGATCCTGTACGCCGCAGCGCTGGTCCTGCGCGAGCTGCTGGCCCTCGGTCCCGCCTCGGTCGGTACTACGGAAGTACTGGCCACGACGGCACTACTGCTCCCGTCGCTGGCCCTCGGCTGGCTGGTGGCCATCAGGGCACCCGGCAACCCGCTCGGCCCGGCCCTGGCCCTGACCTCCGCCATACCGGCGCTCGTCTTCGCCGTCGAGGACTGGGGCGCGACCTACACCACGAGCAACCCTTGGCCGGGCGCCCGACTCGTCTCGGTCGTCGGCGCCGGCGCGTGGACCTGGCTGTTCATCGGGTTCGCCGCAGTGGTGCTGCTCTTTCCGGACGGACTGCTGCCAGGCCGCTGGTGGCGAGCGGTGGCCGTCGCAGTACCAGTGACCGCCTTGCTGGTGAACTTCACCGTCTCCACTGACAGCGGGACGTTCAGCGAGGCCAACCTGGGCAAGCCGCCGTTCGTCCTGCCCGGGCCGCTGCGAGTCGCCTTGATCGTCGTGGCGTTCAGCTCGTTCCTGGCCGTTCTGCTGGCAGCGGCGTCAGGGTTGGTGGTGCGCTTCCGGCGTGGCGACGAGGTCACCCGGCTCCGGTTGCGATGGCTGATGCTGGCGGCCCTGAGCGTGCCGCTGCTGCTCGGCGGGAGCTGGGCCGCCATCGCCCTGGGCGCTCCGGACACGTTCGCCTACACGTTCTTCCTGGTCGCGATGCTGATCCTCATCCCCGCGGCGATCGCGCTGGCCATCCTGCGGCACGATCTGTTCGATATCGATCGGCTGCTGGGCAGTACGGTCAGCTGGCTGATCACCACGATCACCTCAGCGGTGATCTTCGCCGGCATCGTCGTTGCCGTGGACAACTTGTTTCCGGGGCGACAGCGCGCGGGAATCGCCGGCGCCGCCTTCGTCACGGCGCTGGTCCTGGTACCGCTGCACCAGTGGCTGCACCGGGCGGTCGGGCGGCTCGTCGATCCTGACCGCTCCGTCGCGTTGGCCCAGATCCGGGACTTCGTCCGCCAGGTCCGGGACGGTCAGGCCGAGCCGGAGCAGGTCGAGCAGGTGCTCCGCAAAGCCCTTGACGACCCTTCGCTCCAGCTCCTGCTGCAGCGACCCGGGGATCAGCTCCCCCTCCCAGAGACCGCGATTCCCTTGCAGACAGGCGATTCGACCGTCGGAGCGCTCGTCCTGGGGAGCACCTCGGCCCGCCGCGTACGCCGGGCCCGCGAGGCGGCCGTCGAGGCGCGGCTGCCGATCGAGGTGAGCCGGTTGCGGCTGGAACTGCAGGACGCGCTGGCCGAAGTGCGGGCCAGCCGGTCGCGGTTGATGTCCGAGGTGAACGCCGAGCGCCAGCGCCTCGAGCGGGATCTGCATGACGGCGCCCAGCAGCAATTGATTGCCCTGGGCATGCGTTTGCGGTCGTTGCAGCATCGGCTCGGCGGGACCCATGACGACGAGATCGACGAGCTGGTCGGGACACTGGAGCAGACGGTGGGTGAGTTGCGGCGGATCGCGCACGGGGTCCGGCCGAGTCGGCTTGACGACGGGCTGGCGGTGGCGTTGCGGCGGTTGGTACAGGAGAGTTCGGTGCCGGTCGATCTCGTAGTACCGGAGCTGGAGGTCGGCGAAGGGGTGGCGACGGCGGTGTACTTCACGGTCGGCGAGGCGATCGCCAACGCGCTCAAGCATGCTGAAGCGACGAGGATCTCGATCGAGGTCGCCGTCGCCGCGCAGCGGTTGTGCGTCGTCGTGCGAGACGACGGCATCGGCGGCGCGAGGGAAGGATTCGGGCTGACCTCGTTGCGGGACCGGGTGGCATCGGTCGGTGGCTCGCTGACGCTGGACAGTCCGCCGGGTGCGGGCACGTCGATCAGGGCGGAGATCCCGTGCGCGTCGTGATCGGTGAGGATTCCGCCTTGTTTCGTGAGGGTCTGCGCGGGTTGCTGACCGAGAACGGGCACCAGGTGGTGAGCGCCGTGGCGACCGCGGACGAGCTGGTCGAGGCAGTCCGGGCGGACGAGCCCGACCTCACGATCATCGACGTCCGGATGCCGCCGACGATGACGGACGACGGCGCCCGCGCGGCCGGCGTACTGCGATCCGAGGCGCCCGACCGGCCGATCCTGATGCTGTCGCAGCACATCGAGACCAGGCACGTGGTCGATCTGGTCGCCACCGCCGGCTTCGGCTACCTGCTCAAGGACCGCGTACTACGAGTCGCCGACTTCCTCGACGCGATGCGACGCGTCGCCGACGGCGGCTCAGCACTCGACCCCGCGATCGTGGCCGCCCTGATGACGCCGACCCGCGCGAACGACCCACTCGCCGCTTTGTCGGCCCGCGAACGCGAAGTCCTCACCCTGGTGGCCGAAGGCCTCTCCAACGCCGCCATCGCCGCCCGGCTGGTCCTCGCCGAGCGCACGGTCGAAACCCACATGCGCAGCATCTTCCAGAAGCTCCGCATCGACGACCATCCCGACAGCCATCGTCGGGTGCTCGCGGTCCTCACCCATCTCACCGCCTGAAGCTTTTCCCGAAGTACTGGTCCCCAGTTCTCAACCAGTACTTCGGGAAAAAGAAACGCCGACCGTGTCGGGCGTCGGTCACCACCTCACTGGCGACCGGCGCCCCGGCGACACGGCCGGCGTCCTGCTTTGCCCCGAGAGGGCGGTTCGGCCCGAAGGAGGGAGGACCGCTGACTCATTCCGTGACCGGCAGGGGAGGTACAGTCCGGTCGCGGACGGGAATCGCGGTACCGCCTGAGCCTTTCGCCAGCGACCCGTCCGTCGCCGACAACTGAACGTTGTCACGGGGTAGCTGACCGCCGCCATGAGCGCGGTCAAACATTTGCATTGATCTAGCGCAGAGCGACGCTCCGTATACCCGCCGTCGCTTTCCGTACCCGCCAGTAGACAAGTTGCCTACCGCAACAACAATCCAACGCTCAACCACTCCCGACCGGTCCAGTCCGGTTAGGGGGTGGGAGCAACGATCAGTACGGGTAGGTGTCGTCGCGGCGGGTTGGGTCCAGGTCCCAGAGGGAGAACTGGACCACCTTGTGGGATTCTTCGCCGCCGGCGGGGGTGAGGCCGAAGTTGTCGTAGTCCTTGGAGCCGAGGCCGTCGAGGTAGCCGAGGAGTTCGAAGGCTGAACGAGCGTCCTCGATGTCGTCGATCACCTCGTCGTTCTGGGCCTCGTCCGCGCGGCTGCGGACGTAGGCGACGAACGCCTCGGGATCGGTCACCACGAAGTCGTAGCGGGCCTGGTAGCTGAGCCGGATCCCGTTCTCCGGGACGATCGCCTCGTCCAGGTCGTCCAGGTCGCCGCGCTCGACCATCTCGCGGTAGTCGTCGGGGTCGTCGAAGTCGTCCGGCCCCAGCGGCAGGTCGTCGAGCTCGTCGGGGTCGTAGGAGTCGATGCCGAGGAAGATGTCTCCCCAGCCGCGCTCGTGGACCGCGTCGGCGAGGACCCGGGCCTGGACCCGGACGTTCTCGATCGCCGTGGTGGCCCGCAGGTCGTGCAGGTCCAGGGCGTCGGCTTGCGCCAGCAGCACCTTCGCCAGTTCGCGGGCGGCCTCGGCGGCCGATGCGGGCTCAATCGGCTCACTCATGCTGAGACGGTACAACCATCGGCACATCGACCGCCGCGCCCGGTACGCCGAAAGCGTCCACCAGCTCCCCGGCGTACGGCCGGACGACCGCGCAAAGTTCGTTCACCAGGGCCGTGATCGCCTTCGACCGGGCCCCCGACAACCGCCCGTGCTCGATGTACCAGGCCCGCTCCGACTCGATCGTCACCAGCGCGTGCAGATCGTAGAGATCCCGCAGCCGTTCCCGCGCGGCACCTTCCGGCGCAGCCTGTACTGCGGCCAGGAACGCCTCCGCCACCACCCGCTCCACATGCGCCCGGCCGGCCGCGATGACGTGATCCTGGCACCGGTTGAACGCCTCGAACGGTTCGACTCCATCATCGATCCCGCGCTTGAGCCGGCGAGCCACCCCCGCCAGCATGTGCTCCTCCCGGAAGCGCAGCATGCCGGAGTGGTAGGCATCGTCCCGCAGCCCGGCGTCGGGGTCGGCCGCGTCGTTGCGATTCGGCACCACGTCGCGCAGCCGCTCGATCAGCGTCCGCAGCGCCGTCTTCTCCACCGCGATCTCGACCGCCTGCGCCGCGATGAACCGAGCCGTCCCGAGCGGGTCGAGCTTGCCGAACGACTCCCGGTAGTTGGTCAGCAGCCCCTTGGCAACGAGCTGCATCAACACCGTGTTGTCGCCCTCGAAGGTGGTGAACACATCGGTGTCCGCCTTGAGCGTCGCCAGCCGGTTCTCCGCCAGGTATCCCGCGCCACCGCACGCCTCGCGGCACATCTGGATCGTCTCGGTCGCGTGCCAGGTGCCCAGCGCCTTCGTACCGGCCGCCTGCGCCTCCAGCGCGCGCTGGTCGTGGTCGTCCTTCACACCGTCGCCACCGAACAGCCGGACGAACTCCTCCACCAGCTCGGCCTGCGCGAAATGCAGCGCGTACGTCCGCGCGAGCAGCGGCAGGAGCCGGCGCTGATGCATGCGGTAATCGAGGAGCAACGCCTCGTCCGCACTGCCGGGCGCGCCGAACTGGCGGCGGCGGTCGGCGTACCGGATGGCGATCGTCAGCGCGACCTTGCTCGCGTTGATCGCGGCGCCGCCGACCGAGACGCGGCCCTGGACGAGGGTGCCGAGCATGGTGAAGAAGCGCCGGTCCGGGTTCTCGATCTCGCTGCTGTAGTTGCCTTCCGCATCGACCTGCGCGTAGCGGTCGAGCAGGGCGGTCCGCGGGACCCGGACCTGGTCGAAGACGATCCGGCCGTTGTCGACGCCGTTCAGGCCCAGCTTGGCGCCGCAGTCGGAGAGGGTGACGCCGGGGAGCGGGTCGCCGTCCTTGGTCCTGATCGGGACGAGCAGGCAGTGCACGCCATGGGTCTCGCCGCCGACGACGAGTTGGGCGAAGACGGCGGCCATCCGGCCGTGGCGCGCCGCGTTGCCGATGTAGTCCTTGCGGGCGGCGGGGGTTGGGGTGTGGATGACGAATTCTTCGGTGGCCGGGTCGTACGTCGCCGTCGTACCGAGTGCCTGGACGTTGGAGCCGTGGCCGGTCTCGGTCATCGCGAAGCAGCCGAGCAGGCGGCCCTCGATCGCGTCGGTGAGGTACTCGTCGTGATGCCGGCTCGTGCCGAGGTGCAGGATCGCGCCGGCGAACAGGCCGAACTGGACGCCCGCCTTCACCATCAAGGACAGGTCGCCGAACGCGAGCGTCTCGAAGCCGGCGATGAAACCGCCCAGGTCGCCCTGGCCGCCGAACTCCTTGGGGAAGCCGCGGCCGGTGTGCCCCTCGGCGGTGATCTGCTGCATCACCTCGAGCACCTTGTCTCGGTACTCCGCTCTGCTCAGCTCCAGTCCGGCGTCGAGCAGACCGGCGTTCGCCGCCAGCCCGTCGCGGACCAGATCCCGTGCCGCTTTGTGCGGTCCGTCCAGATACTCGCGCAACCCCGTCATAGACCAAACGTATGCCGGTCGCGCTGCAGGGTCCGTAACGACGCTCACGTTGGCAGGCGGTAAGCGAAAATGGCACACAGACTGCGCAGATGCGGCGATAAGATGCGGTTCGTGCCGAATTTGCGGATCAGTGAGGCTGCTGCGCTGCTCGGAGTCAGTGATGACACCTTGCGCCGGTGGGTCGATCAGGGGCGGTTGCCGGTAGTACAGGAGAGCGGCCGGATGGCTGTCGAAGGGGCGGCGCTCGCGGCCTTCGCGCAGGAGCTGGCCGAGTCGCCGGAGCCGGGCAACACCACGGCCGCGTCGGCCCGCAATCGCCTGCGCGGCATCGTCACGCGCGTCGTCAAGGACGGCGTGATGGCTCAGGTGGAGCTGCAGGCCGGTCCGTTCCGGGTCGTCTCGCTGATGAGCCGGGAGGCGGCGGACGAGCTCGGCCTGGAGCCGGGCGTGATCGCCGTCGCGTCGATCAAGTCCACCCATGTCGTCGTCGAGATCCCGGAGGCCTGATGTTCCGCCGTACCCTTGCAACCGCCGTCACCGCCATAGCCGCCCTGACCGTGGTGAGCTGCGGTGACGACACCCCGGCGGCCTCGTCTCCGAGCAGCAGCTCCAGCAGTACCGCGAACCTCTCGGGCACGATCAACGTGTTCGCGGCGGCGTCGCTGACCGGTACCTTCACCCAGCTCGGCAAGGACTTCGAGGCCGCGCACCCCGGCGTCAAGGTCGTCTTCAACTTCGCCGGCAGCTCCGCCCTCGCCGAGCAGATCAACCAGGGCGCCCCCGCCGACGTCTTCGCCTCGGCCGCCCCCAAGAACATGGACCAGGTCACCGACAAGGGCACCCCCACCACCTTCGTGAAGAACGAGTTGGAGATCGCCGTCCCCAAGGGCAATCCCGGCAGGATCACCGGCCTCAAGGACTTCACCGACAAGAACCGCAAGATCGCCCTCTGCGCCGCCGAGGTCCCCTGCGGCGCCGCCGCCGGCAAGGTCTTCGAGGCCGCCGACCTGACCCCCGCCCCCGACACCCTCGAAAAGGATGTCAAGGCAGCCCTCACCAAGGTCAGCCTCGGCGAGGTGGACGCCGCCCTCGTCTACAAAACAGACGTCCTCTCCGCCAAGGACAAGGTAGAAGGCATCGAATTCCCCGAAGCCTCCGCAGCAATCAACGACTACCCCATCGCCACCCTGACGAAGGCAAAGAACGCCGACGGAGCCAAGGCGTTCGTCGACTACGTCCTCTCACCCGCCGGCACCGAGGTCCTCACCGACGCCGGCTTCGAAGGTCCGTAATAGCTTGACCCAGGTGAAGAGGCGGCGGCAGCGGGTCGGCGGGCGGTTGCCTGCTGTACTGCTGCTGCCCGCCCTCCTCGGGCTCGCCTTCCTGCTCGTCCCGCTCATCGGGCTGTTGGCTCAGGCGCCCTGGTCGACCTTGCCGGAGCGGTTGTTCAGTGTTGCTGTTGGGGAGGCGTTGAAGCTTTCGCTGATTTGTGCGACGTCGGCGACGGTGATCTGTCTGGTGCTCGGGGTGCCGTTGGCTTGGTTGCTGGCGCGGGCGGAGCTGCCTGGGCGGGGGATCATCCGCGCGTTGGTCACCGTGCCGCTCGTGCTGCCGCCGGTGGTGGGTGGGGTGGCGTTGCTGCTGGTGTTGGGGCGGCGGGGGCTGGTGGGTGAGCAGCTGGATCTTTGGTTCGGGTTCAGTTTGCCGTTCACGACGGCGGGGGTGATCGTGGCTGAGGCGTTTGTGGCTATGCCGTTCTTGGTGATCTCGGTGGAGGGCGCACTGAGAGCAGCGGATCCTCGGTATGAGGAAGCGGCCGCGACGCTGGGAGCTGGGCGGTGGTTGACGTTCAGGCGGGTGACCTTGCCTTCGATCGCGCCGGGGATCGTGGCGGGCGCAGTACTGTGCTGGGCCCGGGCGCTGGGTGAGTTCGGGGCGACGATCACCTTCGCGGGCAACCTTCCGGGGCGTACTACGACGATGCCGCTCGCCGTCTATCTCGCGTTGGAGTCCGACCCGGACGTCGCCGTAGTACTCAGCATCGTTCTCCTCGCCGTGTCGGTCGTCGTGCTCGCCTGCCTGCGTGAGCGTTGGATCAGCGGGCTCCGATGACCCTGTACGCCGACCTGCACGTGACCCGTGACGCCTTCCGGCTCGACCTCGACCTCACCGTCGAGCCAGGCGAGGTAGTCGCCCTGCTCGGCCCGAACGGCGCCGGCAAGACCACCGCCCTCCGAGCCATCGCCGGCCTCCTCCCGATCACCGACGGCAGCATCCGCCTCGGCGACATCCTCTGGGACGAGCCACCGAAAACCTTCCGCTCGGCCGACCATCGCCCGATCGGAGTCGTCTTCCAGGACTACCTGCTCTTCGACCACCTGAGCGCCCTCGAGAACGTCGCCTTCGGCCTCCGCGCCCGCGGCACCGACAAACGCACGGCCCGCGCCACCGCCGCCCGCTGGCTCGAAACAGTCGGCCTGGCGGAGTACGCGAGAACCCGCCCCCGCTCCCTCTCCGGCGGCCAAGCCCAACGCGTCGCACTGGCCCGCGCCCTGGCCACCTCCCCCGACCTACTCCTACTCGACGAGCCCCTAGCCGCCCTCGACGCGAGCACCACCCTCCACATCCGCGCCGAACTCGGCCAGCATCTCCAGCGGTACGACGGCCGCACCCTCCTCGTCACCCACGACCCACTGGACGCGATGGTCCTCGCCGACCGGCTGGTCATCGTCGAAAACGGCAAGGTCGTCCAGGAGGGCCCGCCCACCGAGATCGCCCGCCGCCCGCGCACGGAGTACGTCGCCCAACTGGTAGGCCTCAACCTGTACCGAGGCACCGCTACCGGCACGACCGTCAACCTCACAGACGGCGGCAAGCTGACCATCGCCACCCCGTCAGAAGGCAAGGTCTTCGTAGCCTTCCCACCCTCAGCCGTCAGCCTCTACCCCGAGCCCCCCACCGGCACCCCACGCAACACCTGGCCGATGCAGGTAGCCGGCATCGAACAACACGCCCACACAGTCCGGGTCCGCCTGACCCCCGGCCGCTCCCCCGGCCGCTCCCCCGCCCCCGCAACGCTCCTGGCCGACATCACCACCGCAGCAGTAGCCGACCTCCACCTCACCCCCGGCCAAAACCTCCACGCCACCCTCAAAGCCACCGAGGTCCAGACGTACCCCGCCTGACGCACGGGTAGTGGGCATCACCCCCGCAGGTCGGCGACGTACTCCTTGGCAGACGCCAGGATCTCGACGATCTTGGCCCGCTCGCCGGTCGAGAAGCGGCGGACCTGAAGGTCGAGAACTGCCTGGGCCTGGATCTCGTCCAGGCCGAGGTGCCGGGACAGCGCCTGCAGCGCGACGTCCGTCGAGGCGGCGTTCGCCACGATGTCGAGCAGTTCGACGCGGCGATCGACCGCCACCAGGATGCCCTCGAAGATTCGTACCCGCTGTTCAGCCGCTTCCAGCTCCGCTGTCATCCTCCGATCATGCCGGGCCCACGGAGCACGGGCCGGGCCAAGGGGCGGTCGGTTGCCTGGCGCAACGGTTGGGAGGGCGGATACTGGGTCCGACCGCTGGATCCGGTGATGGGAGACGTCGTGGCCGAGCCGAGTACCGAATGGCGTGAAGTGATCGAGGCCGGGGAGGCTGAGCGGCACGAGGCGCAGGGGAAGGCCTTTGCCGAGATGCAGGGGCGGAAGGACGAGAAGTTCGGGACCGGGCGGGCGTTGCACCGCAAGCAGGTGGCGGCGTTGCGGGCGACGTTGGACGTACCGGGCGACCTGCCGGCGCACGCCAAGCAGGGCATCTTCGCGATCCCGAACAAGTACGACACCTGGCTCCGGCTCTCCAACGGCGGCTTCAACCGGGCGCCGGACAGTACTCCGGACATCCGCGGCTTCTCCATCAAGGTGCTCGGCGTCAGCGGCAAGGGCGCGCTCGGCGGCGAGGCGGCCTCGCAGGACTTCGCGCTGATCAACCACGAACGGTTCAGCTCGGCGACCAGCGAGGACTTCGCCAAGGTCGTCACCACCGGCGGCAGCACACCGGGCAAGCTGCTGCTGCGGGTGCTCAAGAACCCGGGAATGATCCCCCAGCTCAAACTCGTGCAGGCCGCGCTCAAGGAGCCCTTCAGCGGCTTCGCCACGCACGACTTCTTCAGCGCCGCCCCGGTCGCCTTCGGCCCGTACGCCGTCCGCGTGAAGCTCGCAGCCGCTTCCGACCAGGTCGATGCCAAGGCGAGCGAGGACTGGGCCGCCGACATCTACCGACGACTCGACCAAGGCCCGCTCGTCTACGACTTCCAGGTGCAGTTCTTCACCGACGAGGAGCGGACCCCGATCGAGGACGCCGCCCGGATCTGGGACGCGCCGTACCTGACCGTCGGCAAGCTGACCGTCCCCCGTCAGCACCCCGAGCCGGCCTTCGACAAGGAGGTCGAGTCGGCCAAGTTCGACCCCTGGAACGCGCTCGTCGAGCACCGCCCGCTGGGTGAGGTGATGCGCGCCCGCAAGGTCGCCTACTTCGCCAGCCAGCAGCACCGCTCGGCCGAATAGTGGTCCTACGAGGATTGCGCCGACAAGTTACGCCCTGTTACGTCACCGCCACGAACTGGCATGATGTAACAGGAGTTTCACCGCTCAAAGTGATCGCGACGTAACAAAGAGTGGTTATATACCCATCCGTAGGATGTGAGTTCTTCACGGCCTAGTCGTGACGTCATGCACTACGCCAGCCCTCCTCCCGTTGCCCAAGATGTGCCGGGCACACCGATGAGAGGGGGGACGAATCGCCATGGAAAGTTACGAGCTCTACTGCCTGGCCGACCGGCGGTTCTACGACTCCCCGACCAACCGCGGTGCCGAGCACCCGGACTTCGCGCTCTGTTCGCGACCGGTCCCGGACGGCTGGAGCCACGTCCCCGGCGAGACCTGGATGCACTACGCGCCGGACGGTCTCGAGCTGCCGGCCCAGGGCTGGAAGATCCATGTCTCCTCCGGGCTCGAGGACGCGGAGAAGACGCTGGCCGTGGTGTGGGACTACTGCGTCCCCCGCGGCATCGCGTTCAAGTTCCTGCGCAACGAGCCCGTGATGCTGATGGTCAACTCGAAGTCCGCCCCGCGCGGTTCGAGCGGCAAGCTCGTCACCATCTACCCGGCCGACGAGGCCCAGCTGGAGCTCGTCCTCAAGGAGCTCGACGATCTCCTGCAAGGGGTCCGCGGGCCGTACATCCTCAGCGACCTCCGGTACGCCGAAGGCCCGCTCTTCGTCCGGTACGGCGCCTTCATCAGCCGGTACTGCCTCAACGAAGGTGGCGAGCGCGTGCTCGCCCTCGCCGACGACAGCGGCCGGCTCGTTCCGGACCATCGCGGCCCGACCTTCTCGATGCCGCCGTGGATCGCCCTGCCGCCTTTCCTGCAAGAGCATCTGGACGCCCGCAACGCGGTCACCACGAACGAGCTGGCCTACACGATCGAAGGCGTCATCCAGTTCTCCAACGGCGGCGGCGTGTACCTCGGCCACCACAACGAGACCGGCGCCAAGGTCGTCCTGAAGGAAGGCCGGCCGCTCGCCGGGCTGGACATGAGCGGCCGCGACGCGGTCGCCCGGGTCGGCCACGAACGCGACATCCTGCAGCGCCTCGACGGCCTCGACGTGGTCCCGAAGGTGCACGACTACTTCGAGCTGGGCGAACACCACTTCCTGGTCCAGGAGTTCGTCGACGCGAATCCGCTCCAGCGCGAACTCGTCAGCCGCTACCCGCTGACCCACCCGGACGCGACCGAGGCCGAGCTGGCCGAGTACGCCGAATGGGCCGCGCGGATGGTCACCGACGTACAGGCAGCGGTGGCTCAGCTGCATGGCCGAGGTGTGGTCTTCTGCGACCTTCATCCGGATAACGTGCTGCTCAGCAGTGCAATTGCCGACCCCCACCCCACCGCCCCGGTCGGGGGTGACCGGATGGTGCTGATCGACTTCGAGGTCGCGACACTCGTCGAGGACCAGGCGCGATCGGCCCTCGCGCACCCCGGATACGCCGCTCCCGGCGACCGGCAAGGCCCGGACGTCGACCTCTACGCGCTGGCCTGCATCACCCTCGGCCTGTTCGCGCCGCAGACGACGATGTTGCTGAATCTCCACCCCGGCAAGGCTTTCCAGCTCGCCGACATGATCGCCGAGACCTTCCCGGTACCGCGCCAGACGCTCGACCAGGCAGTCCGCACGATCGTCGGGCCCGAGCTGACCAGCGACCCGGAGATGGAGTCGCTCGCGCTGCCGGGGCAGGCGGAGTGGACCGACGTACGAGCGGCGCTCACCAAGGCGATCGTGGCCAGCGCGACTCCCGAGCGCGACGACCGGCTGTTCCCCGGCGACATCGCCCAGTTCCAGCCCGGCGGTGGCACCAACTTCGCGACCGGCGCGGCCGGCGTCCTTTACGCCCTCGACCAAACCGGAGCCGGGCGCTTCCCGGAGTACGAGGACTGGCTGCGCAAGCACGCCCTCACCAGCGAGATCGGCCCCGGCCTGTACGACGGGCTGCACGGCGTCTCGCATGTCCTCAACAGTCTGGGTCATGAGCAGGACGCCCTGGACCTCGTCGAGCGAACGCTGTCCGACCAGCTCGAGACGCGTGAGCTCGGCCTGCACAGCGGCCTGGCCGGCATCGGCCTCAACCTGCTGCACTTCACCGGCGAGCCAGTACTGCGGGCGAAGGCGATCCACGTGGTCGACCTGGTCGCAGACCGGCTCGGCGAGGTCGCCGACGTACCGGAGACCAGTGGCGGCGACAAGCCTCGGGCCGGGCTGATGTACGGCTCGTCCGGACCGGCCCTGCTCTTCCTCGAGGCCTACGAGCTGACCGGTGACACCGGCCTCCTCGACCTCGCGGAGATCGCCCTCGGGCAGGACCTCCGGCGCTGTGTTCAGACTCCCGACGGAACCGTCCAGGTGAACCAGGGCTGGCGCACTCTTCCTTATCTGGAGGAGGGTTCGGCCGGTATCGCGCTCGTCCTGCGAAGGTTCCTCGAGCTCCGGCCCGAGTCGGAGCTGGCCGCGCAGCTCGATCCTCTGCGGCGGGTCACCCGCTGCTCCTACTACGTCCAGCCAGGCCTGTTCATGGGTCGCGCCGGTCTTCTCCTCGCCGCTCCGGCGCTCGGGGTCGAGACCACCGACCTAGTGCGCGGACTCGGCTGGCACGCGATGCCGTTCGAAGGCGGTCTCGCGTTCCCCGGCAACCAGTTGCTCCGTCTCTCGATGGACCTGGCGACCGGATCGGCCGGCGTCCTGCTGGCCCTGGGTGCGGCGCTGCACGAGCAGCGCGTCACCCTCCCGTTCCTCGGACCTCCCCAGTGGTCCGAGTCCCCATCCCTACTCACCTCGAAGGAGGTGTAAACAAATGGCACTTCTCGACCTTCAGGGTCTGGAGACCCCCGGCTACGGCCACGGCGGCCACCACCACGGTGGTTCCACGCTGACCGTTCTCGGCTGCGGTTCCCAGCGTCCGAGCAACCTGAGCCTTCTGCTCTGCCACTGATTCGGGCAACGAGGCAGCGCCGCCGGACGTCGGTGAGTGATGACCAAGGCGGCGTGAACCTCAGGTTCCGGGGGCCCTGGGTGGGCAGCATTCCCACCCAGGGCCGAACCTGCGTTACCCCCAGGTCTGCCCGCGACGGGAGGAGGCACCGTGCACGACCTCGACCTCAGCTACCCCGATGCCGAGCGGCTGCCGCTCGTCGATCACCTGCACGGCCACGCGATCCCTGATCCGTATCGCTGGCTGGAGGACGCCGCTACGCCGCAAACCAAGGCCTGGCAGGCGATCCAGGACCAGCTCTGGCTGAACCACGCGACCACGCTCCCCGGGCGGTACAAGCTCCGCAACCGGGTCCGAGCCCTGTCCAGCGTCGGTTCCGTCTCCACTCCTGTCTGGCGAGGCGACCACTGCTTCGTCGTTCGCCGCTCCGCCGCGCAGGAACATCCGGTCCTGTACGTCGATGACGCGGTCCTGCTCGACCCGCAGCAGCTCGACCCGACCGGCCGCACCACGCTGGACAGCTGGCAGCCGTCTCCTGACGGATCCCTCCTCGCTTTCCAGATCTCCCAAGGTGGCGACGAACAGTCGATTCTGCACGTCCTCGACGTCGCCACCGGCATGGTCGTCGACGGTCCGATCGATGGCTGCCGCTACTCCCCTGTCGCTTGGCTGCCGGATGGGAAGTCCTTCTACTACGTACGATTCCGGCAGGTACTACGGCGTGAGGTCGGCCGGTCCGACGACGAGCGGGTACTTCCCGGCGAAGCGGCGTACGGGCTGGATCTGAGTGCCGATGGGCGATGGCTGACGATCTCGGCCGCGCGTGGGACCGCGAACGATCTCTGGCTCGCCGACCTCACCACGGACCGTCCTCCGGCGGTCGTCCAGCAGGGCGTCGACGCGATCACCGTGATGTCGGTGGGCCGCGAGGGGCGCTTGTACGTCGTGACGACCCGCGATGCGCCGACCGGGAAGATCTGCGTCGGCGATCCCGAGGATCCGGCCGTCTGGCACGACTTCGTCCCCGCCGATCCGGACGCGCCGTTGAGCAGTCTGGCCATCCTCGACAAGGTGGTGCTGGTCGGGCGGACCCGGAACGCCATTGGTGAGATCGCGATCCACGACCTGGTCACCGGGCGGTACCTGGATGATGTCCCGTTGCCCGGCGTCGGCTCGGTCGGCTCGCTGGCCAGCCGTCCGGAGGGCGACAACCAGGTCTGGTTCTCCTACACCGACAGCGTCACGCCGTCAGCCGTCTACCAGTACGACGCGACCTCGCACCAGACGACTCTCTGGTCGCCACCGCCCGGTGCGATCGGTGTCGCCGACGCGGACTCGCGGCAGGTCGACTTCACTTCACCGGACGGTACCGAGCTGCAGATGCTCATCGTCGGCAAGCCTGGCGAGCACGGCCCACGGCCCGCAATCCTCTACGGATATGGCGGTTTCGGGCAGTCGTTGACCCCGACGTACTCGGCCTTCGCGCTCGCCTGGGTGGCGGCCGGTGGCATCTTCGTCACGGCGACGCTGCGCGGGGGCGGCGAACGCGGCGATGACTGGCACAAGGCCGGCATGCTCGACCAGAAGCAGAACGTCTTCGACGACTACCTCGCCGCTGCCGAGACGCTGATTGCCGAAGGCTGGACCACTCCCGATCAACTGGCCCTCTGCGGCGAGTCCAACGGCGGTCTCCTGGTCGGCGCCGCCATCACCCAGCGCCCAGAACTCTTCGCCGCCGCGGTCCTCTCTGCCCCCTTGCTCGACATGGTCCGCTACGAACACTCCGGCCTCGGCGCAAGTTGGGTGCCGGAGTTCGGCTCAGCCGCCGATCCCGCGGCGCTGGCGAACCTGCTGTCCTACTCGCCGTACCACCGAGTGCGGCCCGGCGTGAAGTACCCCGCCGTCCTCTTCACCGTCTTCGGCGGCGACACCCGCGTAGATCCCTTGCATGCAAGGAAGATGTGCGCCGCCCTCCAACACGCCACCGAAGGCACCCACCCCGTCCTCCTCCGCTTCGAACAGGACACCGGCCACGCCGGGGGCTCCGCCTCCAAGGGCATAGGCCTAGCCGCAGACATGCTCGCTTTCCTAGGCCACCACACCGGGCTGACCCGATGATCGCCACCCACCCCAGCGGACTGCTCCGATGACCACGTCACTCCGCAGTGGCCCCGTGGCATATGGGAACGGCCCCGCCAGCTTTGGTGCTGTCGCCCGGCACGCGCGGGGGTGGTTGCCGCTGATCGGCCTGACGGCTCTCGCTGGTAGCGGCGTGGCGCTTGCTTTGCCTTCTGTGCTTGGGCATTCGGTGGACGCGATCGTTGCTGGCGACAACTACGGCAAGTGGTTCACTATCGCCGCCGCGCTCATCACCACCGGCATCTTCTGCAGCTTGATCGACGCCTTCGCCGGTACCGCCTGCGTCGCCGGTACCACCGCCTGGCTCCGGCACAGACTCGTCAGCCAGGTCGTCAACGGCGGCCCCGAAGGCACCCGCGAATTCGACCCCGGCGACCTCGTCAGCCGCGTCTCCGGCAATGCCTCCGACGCCGCCCAAGCAGGCCCGGCCGCCGTCACCACGGTCGCCGCAATGGCACCCCCGATCGGCAGCCTCGTCCTCCTCGCCCTCATCGACCCCTGGCTGGCCGTGGCCTTCTTCGGTGGCGTCATCCTCGTCATCGGCGTCCTCTTCGTCTTCGCCCGCCGTACCGCCGAGCTCAGCCTCGCCTACCAGGAAACCCAGGGCCGCATCTCCGCACTCCTCACCGAAGCAGTAGCCGGCCTTCGCACCATCAGCTCCGCCGGCACCACAGCCCGCGAAGAACGCCGCATCCTCGGTTTCCTCCCTGATCTCCACAAGCACGGCCTCGAGACCTGGAAGGTCCTCGCCCGCTCCGGCGCCCAAGCCGCCATCGTCGGCCCGCTCGTCCTGGTCGCCGTCCTAGCCGTCGGTGGCCTCCAACTCGTCGACGGCCACATCACCGCAGGCGAACTCTTCGCCGCCAGCCAGTACGCCGTACTCGGCGCCGGACTCGGCAGCCTCACCGGCGTGATCGGCGAGATCGCCCGAGCCCGCGCGGGCATCCAGCGCGCAGCCGAGGTCTTCGCCATCACCCCCGTCACCCACGGGCTACTCCAACTACCGCCCGGCCCCGGCCGCCTGACCTTCGACGGCGTCACCGTCTTCGGCGAAGAGTCAGCCCTCTTGCAGGATGTCCACCTCGACCTCCCCGGCGGCGCGACCGTCGCAGTGGTCGGCCCCAGCGGCGCAGGCAAGTCCATCCTGGCCGGGCTGGCCGCCCGCCTGCGCGACCCCCATTTCGGTCAGGTCCTGCTGGACGGCGTACCGATCCAGGCCCTCAACCGGCAAGCCCTCCGTACTGCCGTCGGCTGCGCCTTCGAGCGGCCGACCCTGGTCGGCACGACCGTCGGGGATGCCATCTCGCACGACGCCGTCGGCCCGGTCCGGACCTTGGCCGCGGCCCGCGCCACCCATGCGCACGACTTCGTCAGCCGCCTCCCCGAGGGCTACTTCACTCCGTTGCCCAAGGCCCCTATGTCCGGCGGTGAACGCCAACGCCTCGGCCTTGCCCGGGCCTGGCCCGCAAGCCGCCTACTGGTGCTCGACGACGCGACCTCGAGCCTCGACACCGCGACCGAGATGCAGATCAGCAAGACCCTCACCGAGGACCGCCACCGCCGAACCCGCCTGATCGTCACCCACCGCACAGCGACCGCCGCCCGTGCCGACCTCGTCGTCTGGCTCGAGAACGGTCGAGTCCGCGCGGTCGACACCCACCAGGAGCTGTGGCAGCACGCCGACTATCGCGAGGTCTTCGGATGAACCGAGAGCTCCGCTACGGCGCCGCGGCCCTCCGCAAGCGGTCCACGATCAAGCTCGCACTCTGGTCGATCCCCGACATCCTCCCGACGGCCGTCTACGGTGTCGCGGTCGCCCACGCCACCGACAACTTCCTCGACGGCCGTGCCTGGCAAGGGATCGCCTGGCTCGGCGGCCTGATCGCAGCGGCCTGCTTCGGCGCCGCCGGCTCCCACCAGGTCTACGGCCGCCTCGGCCACCTCGTCGAGCCGCTCCGAGACGACCTCGTATGCCGCGTCGTCGGCGGCGCCCTGCGAACCGGTGACGAGGCAGCGGTGGCCCGGCTCAACCGCCAGGTCGAGATCGTCCGCGACACCTTCGCCGGCCTGGTGCTGGTGATCCGCAACTTCGCCGTCACGCTGCTCGGAGTACTGGTCGGGCTGCTGTCTTTGGCGCCATTGGTCGCGGCGTTCGTCGTACCGCCGTTCCTGATCGGTTTTGCGTTGTCGCTGGCGGTGCTCGGGATGGCGGCCGATCGGGTGCGGGCGTCGTTGCAGGCCGATGAGGAGTTGGCGACGGCGGCGGGGATGGCGTTCAGCGGCGTACGGGACATCACTGCCACGGGGGCTGAAGAGTTCGCCGAAGCCCTTGTAGGGAAGCCGATCGAGGCACAGGCGGCTGCCGAGCGGTCCCTTGCGAAGGTGGCCGCGCTGCGGACCTTGTGCTTCGCGGTCGGCGGTTGGGCACCGCTGCTGATCCTGATGGCCGCAGGTCCTTGGCTGGTCGGCCGCGGGATCAGTACCGGCACGCTGCTCGGTGGGCTCACCTACGTGCTCGTCGGCCTGCAACCCGCGTTGAGCACCGTGATGGGTGCGCTTGGCGAGAGCGGGCTGCGGTATGTCATCACGCTCGGCCGCATCCTCGATTCGGCGGCGCCGACGCCCGAGCCGCGGCCAGTCGATGAGGTGAACGGGTACCAGCTTCGCCTGCGTGGTTTGACCTTCGCGTACGGACCGTCGGCGGATCCCGTGCTCGAAGAGCTCGACCTGACCGTGGCCGAGGGAGAGCATCTGGCCGTGGTGGGGCCGAGCGGCATCGGCAAGTCGACTCTGGCCGGACTCGTCTGCGGGATGCTCGCGCCGACGAGTGGCCGGGTGTCGCTCGGCGACGTACCGCCCAGCGAAGTACCGGTGGGGCGGCTGGCGGCGACGCGGGTACTGATTCCGCAAGAGGCGTACGTCTTCAGCGGACCGTTGATGGAGAACCTCACCTACCTGCTGCCCGACGCGACGATCTCCGAGGTCATGCAGGCCGTCGAGGCCGTCGGCGCCGGGCGGCTGGTCGATCGGCTCGGCGGCTTCGGCGCCCGGGTACGACCGGGCGAACTGTCGCCGGGCGAACGGCAGTTGATCGCGCTCGCTCGCGCCTACCTCTCGCCCGCGCCGTTGGTCGTCCTCGACGAGGCGACGTGTTTCCTCGATCCGGAGGCCGAGCGGCGTGCGGAAGAGGCTTTCGCCAAGCGGGGTGGCACGTTGATCGTGATCGCGCACCGGATCAGTTCCGCGTTGCGCGCTCGCCGCATCCTCGTCCTGGACGGTAACAAGGCCGCGATCGGCACCCACCAGACGCTGCTGCGGACCTCACCGCTCTACCGCGAACTCCTCGGCCACTGGCAGCCCGCTTCCGACCAGATCCAGCCGGCATCCTGAGCCGCCAAATCCAGCCGACGTCTCGAGCCGCCAGATCCAGCCTGCGTCCTGAGCCGTCAAATCCAGCCGGCGTCGAGCCGCCAGATCCAGCCTGCGTCTTGGGTGTCAGATCCAGCCGGCGTCCTGGGCCTTGCGGATCGCCTCGATCCGGCTGCGCGCGCCCGTCTTGGCGAGGATGCGGGACAAGTAGTTCCGCACGGTGCCGGCGCTCAGGCTGAGCGTCCGCGCGATCTCCTGCGCGGTCGCGCCGGTCGTCACCTGCCGGAGCACTTCGCACTCGCGGTCGGTGAGCGGATTGTCACCCGCCTTCAGCGCGGCGACCGCCAGCCGGACATCGACCACCGGCAACCCCTTGGCCACATCGCGAACCGCCTCGGCCAGCTGGTCGGTCGACGAGTCCGTCGCGATCAGCCCGATCCGCGGCGCCTGCTTGACCAGCGCGAGGCTGGTCGCGGCGATCGCCTCGTGGTCGATCAGCACCAGCACGCCGGGCCCGGTCAGCTTGCGGCACAAGTCCTCGATCCCGAGCTTGCCGGGCAGTTGCGGATCGAGCAGCACCACATGCGGTCGCCGTCCGATCGCGACCATCACCTCGTCCGAGGACTCCACCTCGGCCACCACGTCCAGGTCGTTCTCTCGGGCCAACACCGCGGCCAGTGCACCTCGCACCATCGTGCCGCGGTGGCCGAGGACTACTCGGATCACCGCACGCCCCCATCACGTCGATTGCCTCAGCACGGCACCGCCCAGGCGTCGGCCCGGTCCCGTCCCTGGGTCAACGAGCGAACACGGCAGAGGGCACGCACAAATCCGCCCCCACCCCCAAAGCAAGCGCTTGTCCACCCACCGAGAACGCCCCTCACAACCCGCCCACCCCCACCACCGGCACCCTCACCCCAACCGGCAACCTCGCCCCCCCCAACCGGCGACTTTGAACCCCAACCGGCGACCTTGAACACCAAGCGGCAGCCTCGCCCCCCAAGCGGCGACCTTGAACACCAAGCGGCGACCTTGAACAAGAAATAGCGTGTTCAAGCCCACCAACTCCTGTTCACAGTCGCCGGATGCCGAGCAAGCCCACCACTGGTGGGCTCGAACACCCGGCGGTGGGCTTGAACAGCCGGCGGTGGGCTTGAACAGCCGGCGGTGGGCTTGAACAGCCGGCGGTGGGCTTGGACAGCCGGCGGTGGGCTTGGACAGCTGGCGGTGGGCTTGGACAAGAAATAGCGTGTTCAAGGTCACCGGATGGTGTTCAAGGTCGCCGCTCGGGGGCGGGCAGGTTGCTGAAACAGGTCGTTCTCCGGCGGGAAACCGTTCTGTTGTTGGGTTTTCGGGATCTTCGAAGTCTGCGAAATCTTCTGCGGAAATGCTGATCCCTCTTGCGCTCCGGCGCTGCTTCGAGCACGATGGGCCGATCACCGTTACCGATGCGTGATCATTCGGACGCTGTCTCGTGATCTGCCCGGATGCCCGTCCCCTGCACCCCCGAAGGGAGTGGTACCTCACCAGACTGCGGAGCCCGGTACGGCCGTAGCTGTTCGAGCGGCCGGCGATCCGAGCCTCACGCACCCAGGTGACGTCCACCTTCACCTCACTCCGGCCGCACTTGCCCGGAGCGCTGGTTCTCGGGGCAAGTGCGCAACGCGGCTGAATCATCCGGGCTGAGAAATCCACCATGCCCAGCTCATGAGGAGCAGAACCCTGATGTCCAAAGCACGACATGCCCGCCCCCGGCGAAGTACCCGCCGGGTAGTCCGGACCCTCTCGATCGCCGGCCTCGGCGCCGGGATCACCGCCGCAGGAGCGGGTGGCGCGTTCGCCGCCGACTACAAGGTGAAGGCCGGTGACACGCTGTCGGAGATCGCCCAGGCCAACGGCGCCGACTGGCACCAGCTCGCCAAGCTCAACAATCTGAAGAACCCGGACCTGATCCTGATCGGTCAGACCCTCAAGCTCGACGGCGTGACCGCGACCGCCGTCCGGCAGACCGAGAAGAAGCGGGTCGTGCACAAGACCCGGACGGTCAAGAAGTCCACGATCCACAAGAAGAAGTACAAGGCTCGCCCGACCCGCTCGAACGATCGCCCCTCGACCGGCAGCGGCAATGCGAACCTCAGTGGCGCCTGGGCCAAGGTGGCCAACTGCGAGTCCAGCGGCAACCCCAAGGCCGTGAACCCGGCGGGCTACTACGGCCTGTTCCAGTTCGACCTGCAGACCTGGCGCAGCGTCGGCGGCACCGGCAACCCGACCAAGGCGTCGGCGGCCGAGCAGCTGATGCGTGCCAAGAAGCTCTACGCCCAGCGTGGCGCCTCCCCGTGGCCGGTCTGCGGGAAGTACCTGCGCTGACCCTCTGAGCTACTGCGGCCCGCGGGCAGACCCCAACCCTCGCCCGCGGCCGCAGTCCTCTCAGCGGTTCGGAACCAGCGGTTCGGAATCAGCGGTTCAGGACCAGCATCTGGTCCGCGCCGACCTGGAACTCGTACGGCACCTTGCGGATCTCCGATCGCACCGGCCGCAAGTCGTCCAGCAGGTCGGGCAAGTACGGGACCGCATCGCCGGCACCCTGCTGGACGAGCGGGAAGATCCGTACTTCGGAACGGCTGACCCGGACGAGTTCCTTCAACGCGGCGAGATGCCAGTCGCGGTCGTACTTGTCGGCCCAGGTGAAGAGCAGGTGCGAGCACAGCACCAGATCGAACCGCCCGTCCTCGAACGGCAACTCCGGCAAGCTGCCCGCGACGTACCGCTCGGGCGCCGTGGTCACGTCCTGCAGGAACCGGTCCGCGGCCTCGATCCGCAGATCGTCCTTGCGGCCCGGATCGCCGTACCAATGCCAGACGAAGCTGGCCGCGTGCTGGTCGACGATCTGCGCGCCCTGCGGCAGGCTGCGGCGTACCGTGTCGACGAGCTCCGGCGTCGGCAGCTCGTAGGCCTGATCGACCGCGACGGCGTCGACGCCCCGGGCGGCCGCCTCGGCGGTGAAACTCGAACCGCCCGCGCAACAGTCCAGGATCGAATCGGGTAACTCGGTCAAATCGAACATCGCCTCGTACTCGGCGTACGAGCGAGATGTCACCAACACGTGGGCACTACCTCTCGACGGATTGCCTGCTGAGCCGGCGGTCGAGAAGGGTGGCCCCGGCTGCCAGAGCGAGGAACAGTAGCGCGACGAACAGACAGTTCAGCAGGACCCTGCCGTAGCCGTGCAGGCCGACGTCGATGAACGGGTACGGATAGAAGCCCGTCCCCTCGCCGCGGATCAGCGTGAACGCCACCCAGAGCAGCGGATAGACGATCGACCACGCCACGATCCGGCCGTCGGTCTGCCCGCGCGGGCCGGTCAGCAACCACCCCAGTACGCCGAGCAGCGGAGTGGCCGTATGGACCAGCAGGTTCGCGACCCACGCCCAGCCGGACAAGCTGTCGCTGCCGGCGAGCACCAGGTGGTACACGATCCCGGTCACCGCGATGCAGAGCACGCCGTTGAGCCGCAGCGTCTTGAACAGCGTGCCGTCGCCGCCGCGGCCGAGCGCGAGCAGCAGGCACGTCCCGCCGAGCAACAGGTTGGACTGGATCGTGAAGTAGGCGAAGACATTCAGAACCCGCTCGGGATTCTCTTTGTAGAAGCCGTCCCCGCTCGAAGTCGCGGTGACCAGCAACTGGATCAGGACACCGAGGAAGACGATGAGTGCCGTGACTCCGGACCAGATCCGTCCTTGCTTTCGCATGGTGGCAATGTACGGCTTGCAGGTGGGTCAGACGGGGAGGTCGCACCGCTGTAGCTGAACGAGACGAAGCCGTCGATCACCAGCACGATCGTCCAGGTCCAGGCCGGGCCGAGCAGCGCGTCGAACCCCTTGCCGGACAGCAGGCCGAGCGCGATCATCACGCCGACTCCGACAACGTACGCGAGCAGGTGGTGGTACCAGCCGGAACGCTCGTGTCGCGCCTTCTCGCGGGTCCCCTTCTTCGGCTTGAGCGGCCGCGGCCCGCCGGCGAACTTGTACGCCGCCCAGCCGTCCGCCCACTTCAGGCTCCGATGACCGAAGCCGACGCTGACCCCGATGAAGATCGCGGCCAGCGAGTGCTTGAACGCCGGCTCCCCACCGGACCGGATGTCGATCACGCTCGCGACCAGCATCACCACGTCCACCAGCGGGACCATCGCGAGCAGCACCATGCCCAGCCGCGGCAGGCGCAGCAGATAGCGCGACGTCATCCCGGCGGCGAGCAGGACCCAGAAGCCGATCTCACAGCCGGCGATCACAGCGAGCAGCACAAGGATTCACCCCTCCGTTTATTTCGTACGCTTGTGTTTATATGATCGACTCTAACACGGCTGTGCTAAAAAGGGCAGATGCCGAAGATCGTCGACCACGACACCCGCCGCGAGGAGATCGCCCAGGCGCTCTGGCGGGTGGTCCGCCGCGACGGGATCCGCGCGGCGTCGGTGCGCTCCGTCGCCGCCGAGGCCGGCTGGTCCGCCGGCGCGGTCCGCTACTACTTCCCCGACCAGGCCGGCCTGATCGCGTTCGCGATGGACCTGGTCTCCCGCCGGGTCGGCGACCGGATCAGGGCGCTCGACACGACCGGCCCGCTGACCGACGTCGTACTGCGCTTCCTGGAGGAGGTGATCCCGCTCGACCCCGAACGGCAGGCCGAGTTCGACATCTGGCTCTCCTTCATCGCCCAGGCCCAAGCCGAGTCCGGCGCCGGCGGCCTGCGCGAAGTACTGGCCCCGGTCCACCAAGGCCTCCGCGACCTCTGCGCCTCTCTACTGACTTCCCTGTCCCAGGCCGGCGTCCTGCGCCCCGACCTCCACGTCGACCTGGAGACCGACCGCCTCCACGCCCTGATCGACGGCCTCTCCCTGCACGCAGCGGTCGACCCCACCGCCAGCACCCCCGACCGCATCCGGGAGATCCTCCGCAGACACCTGATAGAACTCCAGCCGTGACCGCCACCATCGACCGCCACGGCCCACGCGACGACCTAACCTGGTTCCAGGAGTACCTGGACGACCTGGACCCACTCGAGTGGCAGATCGAAGCATTGGGCACCCGGCCCCAGCACGTGAAGCTCGTCATGACCGACGCCGCCAAGGAGCTGGGCTTGCGCCAGCTGCTCACCCCGAACGACGAGCGGCTGACTGATCTCTTCGAGCTGTACGTCCGTAGCGGTGCCGCCACCCTGGCCAGACAAGCGGCCGGACCCGGCACCTTCACGGTCACTCTCGCCGGCCAGGAGATGGAGCTCGGCCGCGCAACCGAACGACGCGATCCCGGCTTCCTGGAGAAGCTCGCGGCGCTGGGAGCAGCAGCATTCGACGATCAGCAGTCGCTGGAGCTGACCGCCGCCGGCCTCGGCCACTCGACGGCGCTGCACGCCTTTCATGCGCTGGTCACCGGCGACCCGCATGCGGGTGAGCTGCTGCGGTCGGCGATCGAGGAGCTCGACCTCAGCCACTGTCTGCTCGGTCCGTGGAACGAGCACATCGAGTTGCCGCTGCTGAAACTCGCCCAGGCAGTGCTCGACGGAGGGTTCGAGGAGCAGCTCGTCGCGACACTTGGGTCGCACCGGCATTGGTACGAGAACTGCGAGGCCAACCCGGGTGAATCCAACGCGCGGGACCCGCTCGGGTTCGTCGCGTTCGGGCCGGTCTGCCTGGCGGCCATCGCGCGGCAACGTGGGATCGCCTTCGCCGTCAGGTCGGAGTACCTGCCGGAGTGTCTCGTTCGGTGATCGGCCGGGTGCCGAGAAGATTCGCTGAACCCTGACTAAAAGGTTGTCCTGCGTGGCACGATCCCCTACATGGAGACCGAGGGGGTGATCGTCGTCAGCGGGATCATGGCGGCAGGGAAATCCACTGTCTCCCAACTGCTCGCCGAACGATTCCAGTACGGCGTCCATCTGCACGGTGATGTCTTCCGCCGGATGATCGTCAGCGGCCGGGCCTCGGCCGCGACCGACAACGGCGAGGAAGCGCAGAAGCAACTCAAGCTGCGCTACCGGATCGCCTGCCAAGTCGCCGACAGCTATGCGCAGGGCGGCTTCACGGTGGTACTCGAGGATGTCGTGATCGGCGAGCTGCTGCGCGAGTTCCTCGACGGTATCGAGACCCGGCCGCGCTATCTGGTCGTCCTCACTCCGCGCCCCGACGTGATCCACGACCGGCTCGGCTACGGGCACGAGCATTCGGTCGACGAGCTCGACTACGAACTGCACGCCTTCAGCCCGCGCCGCGGCCTCTGGCTGGACAACTCCGACCTCTCTCCGCACGAGACCGTCGATGCCATCCTTGGACGGCTCGACGAGGCCAAGTTCGAGTAGTCGGCGACGCTACCCGGGGGTAGTTTGGCTGGATGGCGACCGTCCGGCGTACTTCGTGCAACCTGTGTGAGGCCATCTGCGGTGTGCTCGTGACCGTCGAGAGCGGCCGTGTCACCGACATCCGCGGCGACGAGGCGGATCCGCTGTCCCGCGGACACATCTGCCCGAAGGCCGTCGCGCTGCGCGACCTCCAGGACGACCCCGACCGCCTCACCCAGCCGGTACGCCGGACCGCCACCGGCTGGCAAGAGCTCAGCTGGGACGAGGCGTACACGCTCGTCGCGACCCGGCTGCGAGAGGTCCAGCAGGAATCCGGCCGGAACTCGATCGGCGTCTATCTCGGCAACCCGAACGTGCACAGCGTCGGCGCGATGACCCACATGCCGACCGTGGTCCGGCTGCTGAAGACGCGCAACCGGTTCAGCGCGACGTCGGTCGACCAACTGCCGCACATGCTCGCGGTCCATCTGCTCTACGGGCATCAACTGATGGTCCCGGTCGCCGACATCGACCGGACGTCGTACCTGCTGATGCTCGGCGCGAATCCGCTCGCGTCCAACGGCAGCATGATGACGGCGCCCGGCTTCGGGCGGCGGCTCAAGGAGGTACAGAAGCGGGGCGGGCGGGTCGTGGTGATCGATCCACGACGGACCGAGACGGCGGCGGTGGCCGATGAACATCAGTTCGTCCGGCCGGGTACGGATGCTGCTTTTCTGCTGGCGTTGATTCACGTCATCCTGGCCGACGGGGTTACTGAGGTGGCTCCGTACGTCGATGGTCTCGAGACCGTCGAAGAGGTGACGCGGGAGTGGACGCCGGAGCGGGCAGCTGGGGTGACGGGGATTGCGGCGGAGGATATCCGGCGGCTGGCACGGGAGTTCGCGGCCGCTGACAAGGCTGCTTGTTACGGGCGCCTCGGGGTGTCGACGCAGCAGTTCGGGGCGATCTGTCAGTGGGCCGTGCAGGTGCTCAACATCATCACCGGCAACCTCGATCGGCCGGGTGGGTCGATGTTCCCGCGGCCGGCGGTCGATACGTTGCGTGGGATCGGGCGCGGGCACATTGGTGTCTGGAGGAGCCGGGTGCGGTCGCTGCCGGAGTTCGGTGGCGAGCTGCCGGCGTCGGCGATGGCCGAGGAGATCCTGACGCCGGGCGACGGGCAGATCCGCGCGATGGTGACGATCGCCGGCAACCCGGTGCTGTCGACTCCCAACGGACGGCGGCTGGACGAGGCGTTGCCGACGCTGGACTTCATGGTGTCGATCGATCCGTACATCAACGAGACGACACGGCACGCCGACGTGATCCTGCCGCCGACGCCGCCACTCGAGCGGGAGCAATACGACTTGGCGTTCCACCAACTCGCAGTACGGAACACTGCGCGGTGGAACGACGCCGTGCTGCCGCGGCCGTCGGAGTCCCGGCACGACTGGGAGATCTTCCGGGGGCTGGGGCTTGCGTTGCTGGGTCCCCCCGGGCTCAACCGGCAGAAGCTGCTCGCGGCCGCGCGACTGCGCCTGTCGCCGCGGCGCATCGTCGATCTTGGATTGCGGATCGGGCCTTACCGGTTGTCCGTACGCAAGCTGCGAAAGTCCGTCGGCGGGGTGGATCTCGGGCCGCTGCAACCGGCGCTGCCTGGTCGGCTCTATACGAAGACCAAACGCATCGACCTGGCCCCGGCGATGATCCTCGATGATCTGCCACGCGCTTTCACCGCGCTGTTCTCGGATGCCCTGGACGACGGGCTGCTGCTGATCGGGCGGCGGCACCTGCGCAGCAACAACTCCTGGATGCACAACTCGGCCCGCCTGGTGAAGGGCAAGCCGCGCCACCAACTGCTGATGAACCCGTCGGATCTGAAGGCCCGCCAACTGTCGGACGGGCAGCTGGTGGACATCACCTCGGCCGCCGGCACCATCTCGGTCGAAGTTGCCTCTAGCAACGACATGATGCCGGGCGTGGTCAGCCTTCCGCACGGCTTCGGGCATGGCCGGAAGGGCGCGCAGCTGTCCGTCGCCAACCAGGTCGCCGGCGCGAGCGTCAACGACATCACGGACAGCGCGCTCACTGACCCCGTTGCGGGAACCGCTGCCCTGAACGGCGTACCGGTCAAGGTGACGGCCGCCCCACCCAACTGACCCACTCCGGCGACCTTGAACACCATCCGGTGACCTCGGACATGAAATGCGATGTCCGCGGTCACCACTTCGTGTTCAAGGTCACCACTTCCGTACCGGAACTTCAGGCGGGTGGCGGCCCCGAGCTGCCGCGCACGACCAGCGCGGGGGTGGAGTAGAGGTGCGACTGCGGCATCGCGCCGTCCAGCAGGTCGAACAGGCGATGGGCGACCTCGGCACCGTAGGCAACGATGTTGTGGCTCATCGCGGTCAGCGTCGGATGGGTCAGCCGGCACAGGGTCGAGTCGTCCCAGGCGACCAGCGTGACATCGGCCGGCGAACGCAGCCCGAGCTCGTTCACCACCGACAGACCGGCCACGGCCATCAGGTCGTTGTCGTAGATGATCGCCGTCGGACGGTCCTTGCCGGCCACCAGCTCCCGCGTCGCGGCAGCGCCTCCCTCACCGGAGAAGTCGGTGTGTACGACGTGCTCCTCCAGCCCGAGTCGCCGGCTCACCGCGGCGAACGCCTGGTCGCGGATCCAGACGTGACCGTGTTCGGGCGGCCCGGCCACCCGGGCGATCGACCGGTGGCCGAGCGATGCGACGTGTTCGACGGCGGCGTACATCGCCGTCGTACCGTCGGTCCACACGCACGCCAACCCGTCCGCGAGTGCTGGGTCCCCGACCAGCACCGCGGGCAGTTCGAGCTTGCGCAGCAACGGAATCCGCGGATCGTCGACCCGCAGATCGACGACGAGCACTCCGTCGACCCGGCGCTCGGCGGCCCACTTGCGGTAGGTCGCCATCTCGTCAGCCAGGTCCGGTACGACCTGGAGAGCGAGCGCGTACGACCGGTCGCTCAGCACGGACTCCACGCCACCGACGAAGCCCATGTAGAACGGCTCCTCACTCAGGGTCTTGGCGGTGCGGGCCAGCACCAGTCCGAACGTCTCACTGCGCGCGGCCGACAACTGCCGCGCCGCCCGGTTGGGCACCCACTCCAGTTCCTCGGCGACCTTGAGCACACGAGCCCGGGTGGCCTCACTGACCCCCGGCTGGTTGTTCAGCGCGTACGACACCGCGCCTTTGGAGACGCCGGCCCGTCGGGCAATCTCCTTGATCGTGATTCGGGGCACGATGGCCTCCTTCGAACGGGCGGTCCGAACCGTGACGGGCGGTCCGGTAAGCCCCCATTCTGCGACCACCGTGTACTCCCTGTCTCCAGGTAAACGCTCTCCACCACCCTCCGCAATCATTTGATCAAACATCCGCGGTCTGGACACGAAACGTAGTCAACCGGCTACCGGGCCTGTGGATCCGCTCGGCGACGCCATTCGGCAAACGCTTGCCTTCAGCGGGTGAAGGCGGCTCGACTGGTGGTTATGGGGTGGTCCGGGGGTGGCTGGCTGGGATAGGCTGCGGCGAGTTACTTAACCGGTTCGGCTAGTCCAGTCCGGGAGCTCTCATGGGCAGCGGGAGACCCCGAAGACGAGGAGAGAAAAACATGGTCGCAGTGGACAATCTGTCCCTACAGCTCTACACGGTCCGATTCAAGCTGGAGGAGGACTTCGACGCCACGCTCGCCCGGATCGCTGAGATCGGGTATCGCAAGGTCGAGCCCTTCGGTGTCGTCGGCCTGGCCGACCAGCTGGCCGAGGCGCTGCCCAAGTACGGTCTGTCGGCCCCCACCACGCACGCCGGCCTGCTCCGCGACGAGAGCGGCCCGATCTTCGAGGTGGCCAAGAAGCTCGGCATCGGCACCGTCATCGACCCGTACGTCGATCCCGCCCGGTGGCAGTCCGCGGACGACATCCTGGCGACGGCCGCGGCGCTGAACGAGGCCGCCAAGGTCGCGGCCGACCACGGCATCACGGTCGGGTACCACAACCACCACTTCGAGCTGGAGTCGGTGATCGACGGGGTGCACGGCCTGGAGATCCTGGCCGACAACCTGTCCGACGACGTCGTCCTCGAGCTCGACACCTACTGGGCCGCGGTCGGCGGCGCCGACGTACCGGCGCTGCTCGGCCGGCTCGGCGACCGGGTGAAGGCACTGCACATCAAGGACGGCGACGGCACCCTGAACAACAAGGCGCAGGTCGCGGTCGGCGCCGGCTCCATCGCGGTCAACGACATCCTGAAGGCGTCGCCGGGCACGCTGCGCGTCGTCGAGCTCGACGACTTCGAGGGCGACATCTTCGACGCGGTCGAGGGCAGCTTCGCCTACCTCACCGGAGAGGACGTCGAATGAGCGCTGTCGGCGTAGGCGTGATCGGCGCCGGAGTGATCTCCGACGCCTACATCAAGAGCATGCAGAGCTTCCCCGACCTCAAGGTGGTCGCGATCGGCGACCTGCGCCCGGAGGCCGCGGCGGCGAAGGCAGCGGAGTACGGGATCGAGGCGCACGGCGGCCCCGAGGCCGTGCTCGGCCACCCGGACGTGGAGATCGTGGTCAACCTGACCATCCCGATCGCGCACGTCGAGGTCGCCCTGGCAGCCATTGCCGCAGGCAAGCACGTGTGGAGTGAGAAGCCGTTCTCGCTCGACCAGGAGAGCGGCCTCAAGCTGCTCGCGACCGCGTCCGACGCGGGCCTTCGGCTGGGCTGTGCGCCCGACACGATCCTCGGGCCGGGGCTGCAGCAGTCGCGCCGGATCATCGAGCGCGGCGACATCGGCCAGCCGCTCACCGCGCTGACCCTGATGCAGTCCCCCGGTCCGGAGTCCTGGCACCCGAACCCGGCTTTCCTTTTCCAGGAAGGCGCGGGGCCGCTGTGGGACATCGGTCCGTACTACCTCACGACGCTCGTGCAGCTCTTCGGGCCGGTCGCGGCGGTCGCCGGGATCGGGTCGAAGTCGCGGGACAAGCGCACGATCGGGTCCGGGCCGCTGGAGGGTCAGCAGTTCGACGTGACCGTGCCGACCCACGTCAGCGCGATCGCGCGGTTCGAGTCGGGACAGTCGTCGCAGAGCATCTTCAGCTTCGACTCGCCGCTGCCGCGGGGCGGGTTCGTGGAGATCACCGGCGCCGACGCGACGCTGGCGCTGCCGGATCCGAACCAGTTCGACGGTGAGATCAAGATCCGTCGCCGGGGCGCCGAGGACTGGGAGGTCCTCGAGACCACCAAGGCGACGGCCGAGCGCGGCACCGGCGTACTGGAGATGGCGCGCGCGATCCGCGAGGACCGCCCGCACCGGGCCACCGGAGCGCTCGCGTTCCACGTCGTCGACGTGATGTCGTCCATCACGCAGTCGATCGACACCGGCTCCTTCGTCGACGTCACCAGCACCGTCGAGGTCCCGCCCGTCCTGCCGGACGACTGGGACGTACAGGCCTCGAC
Source organism: Kribbella koreensis (assembly GCF_039525325.1). Classification (NCBI taxonomy): domain Bacteria; kingdom Bacillati; phylum Actinomycetota; class Actinomycetes; order Propionibacteriales; family Kribbellaceae; genus Kribbella; species Kribbella koreensis. The sequence goes on along the minus strand of NZ_BAAAHK010000013.1, from coordinate 291,101 downwards.
CATCTGATGACAGCACTCCTGGATCCCCGGCGGACCATCGTGTTCGCCGGGGACTCCGTCACCGACTGCGGCCGCCGGGACGACCCGGCCGGCCTCGGCGACGGCTACGTGAAGAACCTGTACGACGAGTTGGGCCAGGACCGCCCAAGGATCGTCAACGCCGGCATCTCCGGTCACCGGGCGGCCGATCTGGCCGCCCGCTGGCAGACGGACGTCCTCGCGTACGAGCCGGATGTCGTCTCGATCCTGGTTGGGATCAACGACACCTGGCGCCGGTACGACGAGGACGACCCGACGTCGGCCGAGTCGTTCGAGCACTCGTACCGCGCACTGCTGGAGCCGCTCCGGAGCACGCAACTCGTCCTGATCGAGCCGTTTCTCCTGGCGGTGAAGGAAGAACAGCATGCCTGGCGCGAAGACCTCGACCCCAAGATCGAGGTCGTCCGCCGCCTCGCGACGGAGTACGACGCCCTTCTCGTCCCCGCGGACGTGGAGTTCAACCGGCAGGCCGCGGTCGTCGGCGCAACCAGTCTGGCCGACGACGGAGTGCATCCGACCGCGGCTGGGCATGCGCTGCTGGCCGAGCTCTGGCACCGGACGGTCCGGGATCGCTAGCCGCCACGGCCGTCAGCAGGCAGGACCGGCCCCCGGACGGCGTCAAGCCTCAGGACAGTGCGCCGAGGCCGACCGGGGGCAGGCGGCTGGGCGTGGTCAGGCGGCTGGGCGGAGCAGGTCGGCGACCTGGCGGATGCGTTCGCGGACCGTGTCGATCTCCGCGGACGCGTCGACCTCGTGGCGGATGCCGCGGCCGGCGTACAGGGCGAGCAACGGAGCAGTCTGGTCGTCGTACACCTGGAAGCGGCGGCGGATGACCTCCTCGGTGTCGTCCGAGCGGTGCTCGATCTCGGCCCGCCGGAGCAGACGATGAAGCAGGTCCTCGGGGTCGACCTGCAGGATGACGGCCGCGTCGAGCGATCGGCCCTGCGCGGCCAGGATCTCGTCCAGTACTGCGGCCTGGTCGAGCGTCCGCGGGTAGCCGTCGAGGAGGAAGCCGCCGCGGGCGTCGCCGGCAGCCAGCCGCTCGCGAACCATCGCGTTGGTCACCTCGTCGGGGACGTACTCACCGGCATCGAGGAAGCGTTTCGCGGTCCGGCCGAGCTCGGTCGCGGCGGCGACCTGGGCGCGGAAGATGTCGCCGGTGGAGACCACGGGCACACCGAGCCTCTCGGCGAGGTGGCCGGCGTGCGTTCCCTTGCCGGCTCCCGGCGGGCCCATCAGGACGACAGTCGTCACGGCGGTCTCCCAACCATCGGTAGCCCTCCAGATTAGGGAACCTTCGGCCTTTGCGGTACGGCGTAGGTCACTCCGTTCCGTGCACGTAGGATTTCTTCAGTCCGTCAAGTAATCGTTCCGAATGTCCCGAAAGAGAGAACCGGCTGTGACATCGACGCTCAGGACTGTTTTGCTGACCACCGCGGGCGGGGTGGCATGGACCGTGCGGGCAGTGGAGGGGCCGGTGCCCGATGGGAACAGCGCGTTGTTCGCCGCGCCGGTCGCGGCGAACGTTCCCGGGGAGGTCTACAGCGATCTGCTGGCGGCCGGGGTGATTCCCGATCCGTTCGACGGAGACAACGAGGGCAAGCTGCACTGGATCGGGAAGACCAGCTGGAGCTATCGGACGGACTTCGACTGGGAGCCGGACGAGCACGCGGTGCAGGAGATCGTTGCCGAAGGGCTGGACACGGCGGCGCGGGTGGTGCTCAACGGGACCGTGATCGGGTCGACCTGCAACCAGCACCGGTCGTACCGGTTCGATGTCACCGGGTTGCTGATTGCCGGGCACAACGAGCTGGTCGTCGAGTTCGCCTCGCCGGTGGCGACGGCGAACCGGCTGCGGGAAGAGTCGGGGATGTGGCCGCACACGAATCTTCATCCCTACAACGCGATTCGCAAGATGGCGAGCAACTTCGGCTGGGACTGGGGCATCGACGTCGCGACGGCCGGCATCTGGCGGCCGCTGCGGATCGAGTCCTGGACGGGCGTACGGATCGACGCGGTCCGCCCGCTCGCCGGGCTCGATCGCGACCGCGGCGTCCTGGACAGCAAGGTTTCGCTCGCCTGGTCTCCGGGCGCTGAGGGCGACGCCACGATCACCGTCGAGGTCGGTGGCACCACCACCGAGATGACCGTTGCCGCGGGCACCGAAGAGGTCGGCGTCACGTCGACCATCGACGCGGTCGACCGGTGGTGGCCCCGTGGGCACGGCCAGCAGCCCTTGTACGACGTGACGATCTCGGTTGCTGCAGGCAACCACGCCGACGCTTGGCGAGCTCGCGTCGGCTTCCGGACCGTCACGATGGACGTCGCCCCGGACAAGGACGGCGGCCCGTTCGTCTTGTCGGTCAACGGCAAGCCGATCTACATCCACGGCGCCAACTGGATCCCCGACGACGCCCTGTTCACCCGGCAGACCCGGGAGACCTACGCGCGCAGCATCCAGGACGCCGTCGACGCCAACATGAACCTGCTCCGGGTCTGGGGTGGCGGTCTCTACGAGAGCGAAGACTTCTACGACCTCTGCGACGAGCTGGGCGTGCTCGTCTGGCAGGACTTCCTCTTCGCCTGCGCGGCGTACTCCGAGGAGGAACCCCTGTGGAGCGAGGTCGAGGCGGAGGCCCGCGAGGCTGTCACCCGGCTCAGCAGCCACGCCAGCCTCGCGCTCTGGAACGGCAACAACGAGAACATCTGGGGGTACGTCGAGTGGGGCTGGCGCGAGCCGCTCGGCGGTCGGTCGTGGGGCGAGGGCTACTACATGGAGCTCCTCCCCCGGATCGTCGCCGAACTCGACCCGCGGACGCCGTACTCGGCCGGCAGCCCGTTCTCGTACGACCGCTACATCCATCCGAACGACGAGCGCAACGGCACGATGCACATCTGGGATGTGTGGAACCAGGTCGACTACTCCTACTACCGCAAGTACAAGCCGCGTTTCGTCTCCGAGTTCGGGTTCCAGGGACCGCCGGCCTGGTCGACGCTGACGAGTGTGGTGCACGACGAGCCGCTCGACCCGTACGGCGAGCAGATGCTCGTGCACCAGAAGGCTTTCGAGGGCAACCTCAAGCTGGAGAAGGGGCTCGGCGATCATCTGCCGATGTGGAAGACGATGGATGACTGGCACTGGACGACGCAGCTCAACCAGGCGCGGGCGATCGCCTATGGCGTCGAGCACTTCCGCAGTCTGTTCCCGCTGAACACGGGCGCGATCGTCTGGCAGCTCAACGACAACTGGCCGGTCGTTTCATGGGCCGCCGTTGACGGCCACGGGGTGCGGAAGCCCTTGTGGCACACGTTGAAGCGGGTGTACTCCGATCGGCTGCTGTCGGTGCAGCCGCGGGAAGACGGGTTGGTTGTTGCCGCGCACAACGATACGGATGTTGCGTGGAGCACCGAGGTGACAGTCCGGCGTCGCAGCACGGCGAAGGGTGGCGAGGTGCTCGCCAGCGAGACCTTCGTCCTCGAGGTCGGGGCGCGGGACGGGGTGCTGAATTCACTGCCCGAGTCGGTTGCGGTGGCGGGTGATGCGGCCGCCGAGTATGTGGAGGTGCGGGCGGCTGGTGGCGGTACGGCGTACTGGTACTTCGTGGAGGACACGCAGCTGCAGGTGGTCGGCGACGCCTACACGGCCGAGGTGGCGGCGACTGCTGACGGGTATGACGTGACCGTGACGGCGACCGCGCTGGCGAAGGATCTCGCGCTGTTCCCGGACCGGCTGGAGAAGGATGCCAAGGTCGACAGTTGCCTGGTGACGCTGAACGCGGGTGAGTCGCACACCTTCCACGTCACCAACGCGTCAGCTCCTGTGACGCCGATCGGCAAGCCGGTACTGCGCTCGGCCAACGACCTGATTGCTTTATGACGAGATCTTGACTAAGTGATCGACAGACCTCCTACTGGGTGCTGACAGCTCTGCTTCCGCCCCCACTGGAGGTCTGTCCGTCATGCCCAAAACCCATGCATTCAAGGCGATTTCGGTCGCCTTCCTCAGTGTCGCGGCCTTGCTGGCCGCCCCGGCGACGGCCTCGGCCGCGCTTCCCGCCTGTCAGCACTTCTACACCGGTACGATCCCTGACCGGCCCGTGTCGGGTGGCCATGGCAACGGGACCACGGCACCGGCGTACAGCCTCGCCGGGCGGTTGCCGGCGCCGACCGGGATCAACGGCGGACTCGGCACGGACGGCAAGGTGACGTTCACCTTCAACCGGGTGACGGGCGCCAAGGCGTACCGGGCGTTCAAGAACGGTCAGGCGCTCCAGTGGATCAGCGACTGGGGTCAGGCGACGCTGCAGGTCACCGACTCGTCGCCCTGCAACGGCGCGCACTACCAGGTCTACGCGATGTCGCAGGAGGACACAGCGGCGTCGTCGATCGGCCAGATCACCACATCGTTCCGGCTCAACTCGGCCAACCGGCTCGCGGCGTACACGATCCCTGTCGGCACCACGTTCAACTACCGCGTCTCGGCGTACAACGACGTCGCCCAGACAGCCCTCGGCTACAACGCCGGCACCGGCATCTGCGCCGTCGACGCCCGCATCATCCCCTGGGGCACCCGCCTCTACGTCCCCGGCTACGGCCACTGCTACGCCGCCGACATCGGTAGCTGGATCAAGGACGACATAGTCGACGTCTGGTTCCCCCCAGGCCCATCAGCCGACAACTGGGGAATCCAACGCCTCAACCTCGTCGTGGAGTAAGCGCCTCGAGATGCGCGTCCAGCAACTGCCGTAGCCGTTTGTGCGGGAACGCTCTGGGATCGAAGAGGGCTTGTACTACGAGGCCGTGGGTGAAGGCGGCCAGGCCTGCCACCAGATCGTTGGGGTTGCCTGGTGGTAGGTCGCCGTCTTGCTGGGCCTGGAGTACGAGGGGTTTGAGGCGGGCTCGCCAGCGGGTGTAGCGGGACATTTCCATGATGCGGAGTTCGGGGTCGGCCAGGGCCGCGTCCCAGGAGCTGACCCAGACTCGGTTGAGTTCGGTGGCTTCGGGGGTCAGGGGTAGTACCGCGGCCAAGGCTTGTTTGAGGGCTTCCAGGCCGCGAGCGTTTTCGGTCGGGGGGACCAGGGCCCGGGTGCGGGCTTCGGCCAGTTCCAGGGCGTGGACGATCAGGGCCTGCTTGGAGGGGAAGTAGTGGGTGACCAGGCCTGTGGTCGCGTTCAGCTCCGCGGCGACGGCCCGGAGAGTCAGGCCACCGAAGCCTTCGGTGGCCAGGACTCGCCAGACGGCGGCGGAGACGTCTCGTCGTCGGGCCTCGTGATCCAGCTTTGCCGGCATCGTCCTATAGTAGGTACATAACAGTTGATATGTACGCCGGGGAGGCAGCATGTTGTTCGGTTCGAGGCTTGCTGAGGGTGCCGAGTTGCGGGGACTCGAGCCGTGGCAGGCGGCGGAGTTTCTGGCGCATATCGATGAGGCGCGGGCGAATATCGAGCCTTACGTGTCGTTCGTCGATGTGGTGGTCGATGAGCAGGGGGCGCGGGAGTTTCTGCAGCGGTATGCGGAGCGGCAGGCCGCGGACAGCGGGCGGCTCTACGGGATCTGGCTGGAGGGGAAGCTGGTCGGCGGGCTGCTGTTCCGGACCTTCGAGGTGCGGACGGGCTGTTGTGAGATCGGCGCCTGGTTGTCCGCGGAGGCGGAGGGACGAGGGCTGATCACCCGGGCGGTGCAGCAGTTGATCGACTGGGCGATCGAGGTCCGCGGGATGAACCGGATCGAGTGGCGGTGTTTCACCACCAACGAGCGCAGCGCGGCGGTCGCCAAGCGGCTCGGGATGACGCTCGAGGGGACCCTGCGGCAGGACTTCCCGTACCGCGGCGAGGTCCACGACAGCCAGGTCTGGGCGATGATCCGCGACGACTGGGAACACCGCCCCTGGAAGTGACGACCCGGCGCGCGAGGCATACTCGGGCATCGTGACTGTTCACTGGGGGATCAGGATCGCCGCGCTCGCCGCCGCCGCGTCCGTCGTACTGGCCGGTTGTGGCGACACCGCGGCACCGCGGGGCACAGCAGCCGGTACGCCGACGCTGGGCGGCCCCAGCCACCAGACCCCGAGCAGCACACCACCCAGTACGCCCGGTACTCCGAGTACGCCGACCACCGCCGCGAGCACCCCGCCCAAAGCCAGCCAGCCGACCCAGCCCAGCGGACCGGCGACCACACCCGGCGCGACGGGACGGCCTGGTGAGTCGCACGAGACCAACCTGATGCCGGTGATCCAGCACGGGCCGCGCGACAAGAAGTGGGTCGCCCTGACCTTCGACGCCGACCTCACCGCGCTCATGCGCAAGCGCCTACAGCACGGCAAGGTGAAGTCGTACTACAACGAAGCCCTGATCACGAAGCTCCGCCAGCAGCACGTCCCGGCCACGCTGTTCCTCACTGGCATGTGGATGGAGCAGTACCCCGACCGTGTCCGCGAACTGGCCGCAGACCCCCTCTTCGAGCTCGGCACCCACACCTACGACCACAAGGGCTTCACCAAGCACTGCTACACACTCGGCACCGTCGACCGCAAAGACATGCTCAGCGACGTACGCAAAGCGGTCACCATGCTCGACCAGCTGGACAGCCACGCCACCAGATGGTTCCGCTTCCCCGGCGGCTGCTACGACGGCACCGCCCTGCATGAGCTCGCCCCAGCCGGCGTCACCGCTGTAGGCCTCGACGTACCGGGCGCCGACGGCTTCGCCAAGTCCCCGAAGCCGATCGTCAACCAGGTGCTCACCCACTGCCAGAACGGCTCGATCGTCGTCCTCCACATGCACGGCGGTGACAACGCGCCGTACACCGACGAAGCGATCACCCCGATCATCGCCGGGCTGCGGGCCAAAGGCTTCCGGTTCGTCACGGTGACCCAACTGATGAACGGCTGACAACAGCGCCTGACGGACAGCGGACCACTGGGGTGGCACTCTGGGGGGACGATGACGACGACAGCTGATTCGCGGTCCCGTGGGCGGAGCCTGCGACGGGATGCGCTGGGGTTGGGCACGTCCACCGCGATCGGGATCTCCTCCTCCGCACCGGCGTACTCGCTGGCCGTGGCGGTCGGACTACTGGTCGCGTACGTCGGTACGGCGGCTCCCATGGTCCTGGCACTCGCGGCGGTGCCGGTCGTCCTGGTCACGCTCTGCTTCCGCGAGCTGAACAGGGCCGAGCCGGACTGCGGTACGACGTTCCCCTGGACCGAGAAGGCGTTCGGGCTGGGTGTCGGCCGCATGGTCGGCTGGACCACGGTCATGGCCTGCGTACTGGTCATGAGCAACCTGGCCCAGGTCGCCTCGATCTACACCTACGTGCTGCTCGGCCTGGACGGCGCTGCCGGCTCCCGTGGCGCACAGGCCGGTCTGGGCGCCGTGTTCATCGTGGTGATGGCAGTGCTCGCCTACCGCGGTATCCAGATCGCAGCGTGGACCCAGGCGATCCTGCTGACGGTAGAGGTCGTCGCGCTGCTCTGGTTCGCCATCAACGCGTTCTACGAGGCCGGCACCCTCAGCCTCCCCACGGACACCGGCCAGGGTAAGTGGGCTACCGGCGTACTGGTCGCAGTGTTCCTCTACTGGGGCTGGGACTCGTCCTTCAGCGTCAATGAGGAGACCCGTGACCCCCGGCGTACCCCTGCCATCGCAGCACTCATCGCCAACGGCTTCCTGGTCCTCCTGTACGTCGTAGTCGCCTGGTCAGCCATCGCCTACGCAGGGGTAGGCCCGCTGGCCGACATAGCCGACGACGACTTCTTCTCCGTGCTGAGCAACGACCTACTCGGTACTGCGGGCGGCAAGCTCCTCATCGGCGCAGTACTCGTCTCAGCGCTCGCCTCCACCCAGACGACCATCCTGCCGACCGCGCGGACGATGCTGTCGATGGCCAGGCGCGACGCGTTCCCGGGGCGGTTCGCCCGGATCTCCACTCGCTTCCACACCCCCAGCGTCTCCACCTTCGTCTTCGCCGTCGCCAGCCTGGTCATCTACGTGACGCTGGTGCTCACCTCGGACGCAGTACTGGCTGACGCCGTCGGGGCCGTCTCGGTGCTCGTGTCGATCTACTATCTGGCCACTGCGATCGCGGTACCGGTGTACTTCACCGGGGCGATCGAAGGCCGAGTACTGCAGCGGGTAGTCGTCCCCCTACTCGCGGCGGCGTCGTTCGTCGTAGTACTCGTCCTGGCTGTCTCTGACGTCGGTACCGGGCCTCTGGTTGTGGTGGGTGTAACGATGGTGGTCGGCGCGCTGATCATGTTCTCGATGAAGCCGCCGGCCGAGGGGGAAGGCAGGGCATGACGCAACCACCAGCAGACAAGGCGCGGCGCAGGATGCGCAGCGCGGGCATAACGCTCGGGCTGACGGCCCTGGTCGCCGCGTCGCTGACCGGCTGCAGCAGCGGGGACGACGAGAAGGCGGACTACGCCGCGATCTGCGTCGACCCGGAGACCCAGCAGCGCACCGACGACGACAAGTGCAAGGACGACCGCGAGTACCACGGCTCCGGCGCCGGCTTCTTCTGGTTCTACATGGCCACCCGGGGCGGCTTCCTGGTGCCACCGGTCGGCGGGCGCTACAACGCCGGGGACGGCAGCTACACCAGCTCCAACCTGCGCAACTCCTCCGGTGGTACGGCGACCATCCAGCGCGGCGGGCTGTCCACCAAGGGCGGCAACATCGGCACCATCGCCCGCGGCGGCTTCGGCAAGGCGAGCAAAGGGAGTCACGGCGGCTGATGTGGCGGCACTCGATCAAGCCCCGCCCGGGCTGGAAGGACAAGGTCGTCGAGCAGGGGCTGGTCTTCCCGATGACGGACCTGCCGGACGGCACCCAGACGCCGTACTGGAACGAGAGCGCCTGGTACGAGGTGACCATGGACGAGGTGCTGCACCTCGAGCGGGTCACCGAGGAGCTCTACGAGATGTGCAAGCACGCCGCCTCGGTGATGGCGTCGGGTGACCGCTTCAGCGACGCCCAGCTCGGCCTGGCGTCCGGCACGCTGCCGATGGTCCGCGAGTCACTGAAGCGCGACGACCCGTCGGTGTACGCCCGGTTCGACCTGGTCTGGAACGGGGTCGAGCCGAAGATGCTGGAGATCAACGGCGACACCCCGACCGGGCTGGTGGAGTCGGCGGTGATCCAGTGGAACTGGCTGGAGGACGTCTTCCCCGACGCCGACCAGTGGAACTCGGTGCACGACCGGCTGGTCAAGTGGTGGAGCGATCAGCGCGCGGCCGGTACGTTCCCCGGCAACGAGGCACACTTCTTCAACTCGGCGGCCGAGACGACCGGCGAGGAGGCGATGACGGTCGCGTACATGCGCGACACCGCGGCGATGGCCGGCCTGGCGACGTACGGGCATGAGATCGAGGACCTCGGCTGGGAGTCGGAGCAGCGCGCGTTCGTCGACTACGGCGCGCGGAAGATCCGGACGGCGTTCAAGCTCTACCCGTGGGAGGACATGCTCGACGAGGAGTTCGGCAAGTACATCCTGTCCGGGCTGGAGCGTGAGCCGGTGCGCTGGATCGAGCCGATCTGGAAGACGATGCTGTCCACCAAGGCGATCCTCCCGGTCCTCTGGGAGCTCTACCCCGACCACCCGAACCTGCTGCCCGCGTACTTCGGTACGCCAGGCGACCTGCTCGAGTGGGTGGCCAAGCCGCTGCACGGCCGGGAGGGCAGCAACATCCGGATCCACACCATCACCTCCACCGAGGACGATGTGCACGACGGGCCGTACGACACCGACACGATGGTCTACCAGGAGTGGAGTCCGCTCCCGTCGTACGAGGGCAACCGGGCGGTGATCGGCAGCTGGGTCGTCGACGGCGTCGCGGCAGGCATGATGGTCCGCGAGTCCGACGGGCCCGTCACCGACTACTACGCGCGGTTCGTCCCGCACGCGATCGGCACCGAGGCTCGTCCGGACGAGGAGACCATCCAGAAGTGGCTCGCGGAGTAGTCAGTCCACCGCGACCGCGACGTACTTGATCTCCAGGTACTCGTCGATGCCGACCGTGCCGCCCTCGCGGCCGAGGCCGGACTGCTTGACGCCGCCGAAGGGCGCCGCCGGGTTGGAGACGATGCCCTGGTTGAGGCCGATCATGCCGGTCTCAAGTCGTTCGCTGACCCGCAGCGCCCGGCCGATGTCGTTGGTGAACAGGTAGGAGACCAGCCCGAAGTCGGTGTCGTTGGCCATCGCGACCGCTTCGTCCTCGGTCTCGAACGCGGTCAGCGGCGCGACCGGGCCGAAGATCTCCTCCTTCTGCAGCCGGGCGGACTTCGGTACGCCGGTGAGCACGGTCGGCGGATAGAAATATCCCTTGCCCTCGGCAACCGTTCCCCCGGTCAGCACCTCGGCGCCCTGCTCGATGGCGTCGTCGACCAGATCCTTCACCTTGTCGCGTTGCCTGGCGTCGATCAGCGGGCCGAGGTCGACCCCGTCCTCGGTCCCCCGCCCCACCTTCAGCCCGGCCATCCGCGCGGTCAGCCTGGTGGCGAACTCGTCGAGCACCGACGAGTGCACGTAGATCCGGTTGGCCGCCGTGCAGGCCTCGCCGCCGTTGCGCATCTTGGCCAGCATCGCGCCGTCGACCGCCTTGTCCAGGTCGGCGTCCTCGAAGACCAGGAACGGCGCGTTGCCGCCGAGCTCCATGCTGGTCTTCAGCACCTTCTCGGCCGCCTGCTCGATGAGCTTCACGCCGATCCCGGTCGAGCCGGTGAAGGACAGCTTGCGGGCGCGGCCGTCGCGGATCAGCGGCTCCATCACGCCACCGGCGTCGTGGGTGGTGACGACGTTCAGTACGCCGGGCGGCAGGCCCGCCTCGGTCATCAACTCGGCCAGCTTCAGCATCGACAGGGGTGTCTGCGAGGCGGGCTTGATCACCATCGTGCAGCCGGCGGCGACGGCCGGCCCGATCTTGCGGGCGCCCATCGCGGCCGGGAAGTTCCAGGGGGTGATCAGCAGGCAGGGCCCGACCGGCTGGCGCATCACCAGCAGCCGGCCCTTGCCGTTCGGGGCGACCTGGTAGCCGCCCTCGATCCGGACGGCCTCCTCGGCGAACCAGCGGAAGAATTCGGCGGCGTAGGCGATCTCGCCCTTCGACTCCGCGACCGGCTTGCCCATCTCGAGGGTCATCAGCAGGGCCAGTTCGTCGACCCGCTCGGTCATCAGCTCATAGGTCCGGCGGAGGATCTCGCCGCGCTCCCTGGGGGCCGTGGCCGCCCATTCGGCCTGCGCGGTGACGGCGGCGTCCAGGGCGGCCAGTCCGTCGGCAGGGCTTGCGTCTGAGACCTGGCACAGCGTCGTACCGGTGGCTGGGTCTTCCACGGCGAGGGTCTTACCGCCCTCGGCCGGTCGCCACTTGCCTGCGATGAAGAGTTCGGTCGGACAAGCCTCGACGACTTCCTGCTCCCGCGACATCGGCACGCCTTTCGCTAGTGGACATCGCCCACTTTAGGCCGGTGTGCTCAGGCAGTCGCGACGAAGTGCGGGGTGTGCCGGGGGACGCTGCGGATGGCCCGGGTCAGGCCTGCGGCGACAGTACGGAGGATGGCCGACCGGACGAGGCTGTCGAAGGCCAGCGGGACCAGCATGAGCTCGTCGGCGCCCGTACTGGCCGCAACCGATGCCAGACCGGCTGCAACACCAGCGCGGGTCCCCACGACGTACCCGGGCTCGTCGAGCAGCCGCTCGGCCTTGCTCCGCTCGCGACCGGTGATCGGCGGCTCCAGCAACTCCATGAGCTCCGCCGGCGTCGCCCTGTTGGCTGCGGTCCTCAGACGCGACTTCACCCGCACGTACTCCCCCAGCCGGATGACTGCCTCCTCATCGGTGTCAGCGGCAACCACTGCCACGGTCACCCCGACGTACGACTTCCCCGTCGGCCCTGTCGGCTCGAAGTTGTCCCTGTACGCCGCAGCCGACGCCAGCGTCCCTGCCGGCGCAGTGTGATGCCCCAAGAACAACGGCAGCCCCCGTACTGCGGCCACCTGCGCGCTGGCCGGGTTATCCGTCATCACGAACACAGGCGGCGGCAACCCAGCCAAAGCCAGCCGCACGTCGCCAACCGGTGCACGTCCCGGCAACCCATCCCTCAGGAACCGGCACAACTCGTCCAGCCTCTGGGGGAACGTGTCCCACCCCTTCTCGCTAAGCCCAAGCGCCGCGGCCGTACTAGGCGGCACAGCCGGCGCTTTCCCCACCCCCAGGTCGATCCGGCTCGGGTACGCCGCAGCCAGCGCCGCGAACTGTTCCGCGACCACCAGCGGCCGGTGATTCGTCAGCAGCACACTCCCCGACCCCAGCCGGATCCGGTCCGTCCTGGCCGCCAGTACAGCCGCCAACACGGCAGGGCTTGCGCCACCGGCCCCTCGGACGCCATGCTGCTCTGCAACCCAGAACCTCCGGTAGCCAAGATCATCGGCGGTCTGAGCCACCTCCACGGTCTCCCGAAGCGCAGCCGCCGCAGACTGCCCAGGCAACTGCGGCACCACATCGAGCACCGAGTGGGCTGACACCGGAAGTCCGGGCGACGCGAGGCTGTACACCCGCTCACCGTCGCAGCCCCGAAGATATTGCACATGGGGGCTGAGCCCCCATGTTTCCGCCGGCCCCCACCCACGGTCGAGGCCAACGGAAAGCCCGCGAAATTGGGTACCGGCAGCCCTTCCAGACCCGGCCGGCCGTCCGGCATCGTTCATGGCGTCGGGAATTCGGCACCACCCAGTGACCGAATGACCGACAAGATCCACCGATTCCTGTGCCGTACGGCCTTCCACCAGAGGACGTCCGGCCCAGGCGATGCTGGACCGCGGGATGGCTACCCCCAGTCGACATCCCGCGGTACAGCACACCTCCGTCCAGCCGTCACCAACTCGTTACCGCGCTCGTACGGAATATGGGGGATCCGTACCCATGGCAGGGCCGGTCCCTCGATGGCACTCTGAGCGCGTGCTCAACTCCGCAACCGCCGGGACCTCCCGGACCGACCAGTCGACAGCCTGGTGGTCTGCCGGGATGGGCCCGCACGAGCAGGGCCTGTCCATGCCCGCCTGGGCGGAGTACGTCGAACGCAGTACGGCCATGCCGGTCAGTAGGGAATCGATGACACAGGGTTGGCAGCAAGCCCTGGTCCGCTGCCTCGAACCTCTGCTGGCAACGGCTCGGCAGGACCTTACCGCGGCCGGGCAGGACGGCGTACTGACCGAGGAGTTCCTGGACCGGCTGGGGCTGCGCCTGGTGCGGCTGGCATCGCGGACCCTGGTGCTGGAACTCTCCCGCGCCCGCAACCGCGGCGAACTGGCCGGCGACACCCCGGCCGAGCGTTTCCTCGACTTCACCCACCGGCTCGTCGGAGGGAGCGAGCTGGCGGAGTTCCTGGCCGCATACCCGGTGCTGGCCCGGGTCCTGGGCGAGGCGTGCCGACAGTCGGTCGAGGGCCACCTCGAACTGCTGGCCCGCCTCGCCGAGGACCGCGAGCAACTGATCACCGACCTCCTCGACGGCGAGGACCCCGGCGCCCTGGTCTGCATCGAGCCCAGCGGCGACCCCCACCGAGGCGGCCGCTGCACAGCCACCCTCACCTTCGCCGACGGCACCAGGCTCGTCTACAAGCCCCGCCCGCTGGACCTCCACCAGCACTTCAACGAGATCGTCGGCTGGCTGAACGACAAGACCACGCTGGATCTGCAGACGGCCCAGGTACTACGGCGTCCCGGCTACGGCTGGCTCGAGTTCATCTCCCACACACCTTGCTCCGACCTGGCCGCAGTACGCCGCTTCTACCACCGTCAGGGCGCCCTACTGGCGTTGCTGTACGTGCTCGACGGCACCGACATGCACTACGAGAACCTCATCGCCAGTGGCGACCAGCCGGTTCTGGTGGATATCGAGACACTGTTCCACCCAAGCGCTGCAATGAGTGGCGTACGCAAGCAAGATCCGGCCCAGACCGCCTTGCTCAGTTCGGTTTCCCGGACCGCGCTACTGCCCATGTTGATCACCGGCGAGCACGGTGTGGTCGACCTGTCGGGCATGGGTGGCGATGCGGACGGCCTGACTCCCAACAACGTCGTCGACTGGGAGGACACCGGCCTGGACTCCATGCACCTCGTCCGCCGCCCCCGCCCGACCCGCGTCAGCCACAACCGTCCCCACCTGGACGGCGTCCCGACGGAGCCCCGCGACCACGAGGTAGCTCTGCTGACCGGTTTCCGGACCGCGTATGAGGCGATCGCCCGGAACCGCGATGACCTGCTTGGCGCAGCCGGCCTCCTGTCTCGCTGCGCGTCGGACGAGATCCGATACGTGGCACGGCCGACGCAGCTTTATGCGACGCTGCTCGACGAGTCGACGCATCCGGATGCTCTGCGGGATGCGGGCGGACGCGGGCGCCTCCTGGACCTGCTGTGGGAAGCCGACGAGAACCTGCGTCGGCTGGTGCCCTACGAGCTGGCCGAGTTGTGGTCAGGCAACGTTCCCTTGTTCACCGCGAGGCCGGACAGCCGGACCGTCTGGGCCTCGGACGGCGCCAGCGTGCCGGACCACCTTGCCGACAAGGGAATTGCGGCAGTAGAACGCAAGATCCAGGCGATGGGCGAGATCGACCAGCACCGCCAGCAATGGATGATCTCCGCCTGCTTGGCTACTCGCCCCGAGCCGGTCGTCCACGTCAGTACCACCAGCGGGCGTGGGCTGGGCTCCGCGGAAGCCGACCCGGACCAACTGCTCGCTGCAGCCACCGACATCGCGGACGAGATCATGGCGCAGGTCCACAGCGACCACGGCGGCCCTGCGAACTGGCTCGGCCTCGAACTGCTCGACGACCACCACTGGTCCGTCCTGCCGATGGGCGCCGGCCTGTCCAACGGCTATACCGGTACCGCCTTGTTCCTGGCGCAGATCGGGGCACTCACCGGCGCCGAGAAGTACTGCGAACTGGCCCGTGACGCGGTCCGTCAACTCCCCATGGTGCTGGAGGTCCTCGCCGCGAACCCCGATGCCGCGCAAGCCGTCGGGCCAGGACTCCATGGCCTGGGTGGCATCAGCTACGGGCTGAAGCGGCTCAGTGTTCTGCTCGACGATTCCGATCTGGCCAAGTGGCTCATCACCTCGCTACAGCTGATGGAGCGAATCACCCCGGAGGCTGGGGACTTCCCTTCTTACGGTGAAGGAGCCGCGGGCGGGTTGACCGCAGTACAGGGAATACCTGAGGCTGCGCGACTTGCGGCTCGCTATGCCGACGAGCTTGTTGCCGCCGTGGATCACGGAGCACGAGGAGCAAGTGGCTTTGCCCGCGGCTATGGGGGAGTCGCGTGGGCGCTGGCGCGGTACGGGAACACCGAGGGGGCCCGAGCCGCGATCGACCTCGAACTGGACGACACCGCGGCCGGCGCCGGATGGTGTTCCGGCCAGGCGGGCGCAGTACTGGCTCGACTCGCTGCTGGGGCTCCGGCAGATCTCGAGGCCTACCTGCGCCGAACCACCCAACGACCGGTGCTCGCCGACATGAGTCTTTGTCATGGCGAGCTCGGAGCGATTGAGCCACTTCTGTGGCTGAACGAAAGCGAACACCCAGCCATTGAGGCGGTCCGGCGTCGCCGGACCGGGCTGGTGCTCGCCGCAGTACAGCAGCACGGGCCGCAATGTGGCACGCCGCGAGCCGTTCCCTCACCCGGTCTGCTGACCGGCCTGGCAGGTATCGGCTACGGCTTGCTCCGCCTCGGCTTCCACGGGCAGATCCCGTCCGTACTGCTGCAAGAACCAGCGGCCGCAGATCCGGCGCCCAGCACAGCACCGGCTCGGCCATCATTCGACAGGGGAACATCATGACCGCCCAGCACCAGAACCCGAACCACGAGAACCCGATCCCGACCGACGCCGAGCACACCGACCCACTCGGACCGATCAACCTTCCGAAGCAGGGCAAGGTCGGAGCCCGCGCGCTTGCTCTGATCGGCACAGCCAGCATTGCCACGCTGGCCGTCTACGGCGCCGTCGACACCTGCGGCACGTTCACGACGATCCAGGGCTGACCCGCTTCCGGCCGACCGATTCAACCAAGCGTTTGACTTTACCGGCCGGTCGGCCGGGACGGGCCGGTTTCACTGCGGTCGCATCGCCGCCCGATTAGAGTTTGCTGGCATGCAGACCCATGCGCCCGGAGTGGTCGGCAGGGACGGGGAGATCGCACAACTCACCCGCCTGCTGATCGCGACACGCGACGGTCGCGGCGGTGCGGTCTTCGTGATCGGTGAGCCCGGAATCGGCAAGAGCCGGCTGGCCGCGGTGGGGACGACGACCGCTCTCGACCACGGCATGGTCACCCTGCGCGGACGAGCCGGCGCGATGGGCAGCACGGTCGCCTTCCGGCCCTTCGCGGAAGCACTGCTGTCCCTCATCCGCCGAGGCGGAATGCCCGCGCCTGAGCTTCTCGGACCGTACCGGCGGGTGCTCGGACGCCTGGTTCCGGACTGGGACTACGGCGACAGCGCCGAGACCGCGACCTCGGCCGTACTGCTCGGAGAAGCACTGCTCCGGCTGCTCGAACTGGTAGGTCGCGACCGCGGCTGCCTACTGGTGCTCGAGGATCTGCACGGTGCGGATCCGGAGACCTTGGCCGTGATCGAGTACCTGCTCGACCATCTCGAGGACCTGCCCGTCATGGTGGTCGCCACCGTCCGGGCAGAGCGTTGTGCTGCCCGCGAACTGGCTCAACTCGCCGCCCAGCGCGGTACGGCGACTGTGATCGAGCTCGGACCGCTGAACCGCGAGAACGTTCGCGACCTGGCCGCCGACCGGCTGGCCGTCAAGCCGGACAGCGTTCCCGATCAGCTCGCCGAGCGACTGTGGGCCGACAGCGCCGGAATCCCTTTCATCGTTGAGGAACTGCTGCAGGAAGCCAGCAGGTCTGGGCAACTCCTGTCCGGCACGGACGGCACTGTCCAGGTGGTCGACCACCTGGAGATGACCGTGCCGGCCGCTGTCGTGCGCAGTATCAGCAGCCGCACTGACCAGCTCGGACCGCAGTCACGGGAGCTCCTGCTGCTGGCCGCAGTCATCGGTCATCGCTTTCCGCTGAGTGTTGTCCGGCGTGCCAGTGGGATCGACGAGCGGTTGCTGCTGGCCACGTTGCGAGCCGGACTGGCGGCCCAATTGGTCGGGCCGGACGAACCGGTGCCCGACTGGTACGCGTTCCGGCATCCGTTGACCGCCGAAGCACTGCTGTCCACCCTGAGCCCGACCGAACGCGCGACCCTGGCGCGTCGGTGCGCCGAGGCGATCGAGTCCCTCCATCCCGGGCTTCCCGGGGAATGGTCCCCGATCGTGGCGGAGCTGTGCCAGACCGGTGGCGATCTGGTCCGGGCCGGTCGGCTGTTCGCCGAGACCGGACGCAAGTCGTTCGACGAGGGCTCGATGGGGACCGCGGTCAAGCTGCTGGAGCGCGCTTACCACCTGCTGGCCGACGACGACGACATCGGCTACCGGTCCGAGGTGCTCTGTTCGCTACTTCTGGCCCTTGGCGAGACCGGCCAGTTCGAGCACCCGATGAGCCGGCCGGAGATGATCGACGAGCTGGCCGACCACGGGCTGGAAAGCCGCAAGGTGGCCGCGCTGCACGTTCGGCTGGCCGAGTTCGAGCACACGGCCGGACGCTGGTCGGCCGCGATGGCCCACGTGGCCACGGCGCGCTCCTTCCTCGGACCGGATGCGGGCGACGCCGACCTCGCTCCGGTGGACGCGATCGCCGCCGCCATCGAGATGACCCAGACGAGTCCCGGCCGGCTCAAGTCCGCGGCCACGCTCGGCACCCGGGCTGCGGAGGCAGCACAACGAGCGAACCTGCCGGCCGTCGAGGTCGACGCCTGGCTGCTCCTCGGCATCCTGGCCCGCGAGCACGACCTGGCTCAGTCGATCCGCTACTTCGAGCGCGCCCGGCAGGTCGCCACCGACAACAACATGGGCCTGCAGCGCGTCAGCGCCCACATCTTCCAGGCCGGCTCGATCTGCCTGGCCGACGGGAGCGTCGCCGAACTGGAGCGGGCCAGACACCAGGCCCTGCGGATCGGCGCGATCCCGAACGCCTACGAGGTCGACGGCGTACTGGCGCAGCAGGCCGTACTCCGGGGCGAGTACGACCGGGCCGCGGTGATGATCGAGGAGTGCCTGGAGGTGACCCGGCGACTCAAGCTCGGCCGCGGCGCGCCGTACGTGCTGGTGACCAAGGCTGTTCTTGCAGGCCACCAGGGCCGACGATCCGAGATGGAACAGACTCTCGGCGAGCTCGCGGCCTACGGCGAACGGGCGTCTCACGAGCTACCGCTGTCCTACGGGCTGGCCCGCACCTTCTGCGCGCTGCTGGAGGAGAACCACAGCCTGGCCGAATCCGAGATGGCCCAGGCCCTCGCCTACGACGCCCAGAACCCGACCATGTTCCACATGGCCGGCAAGAACGGCCTCGGCCTGCTGCTCGGGGTCATGGCCGGCCGAAACGGATGGGCGCACTTCGAGGCCGTTACGGCCACAGCCGTGAGCGGGATGCGGTGGAACCGGCAGTTCGTGCAGTGGGCTCACGCCATCCTGCTCGGGCGCGATGGGGAGCTCGGGAAGGCGAACGAGATGGCCGAGCTCGCCTTGGAGACCTCGGCGCTCTATCCGATGGCCCAACATCTCGGTCTGCGGTTGGTGGCCGAGCCGGCGGCTGCTGATGGGTGGGGCGAGCCGGTGGTCTGGCTTCGGCAGGCTGAGGACTACTTTCATAATGCTGAGGTGCCGGCGGTGGCGAGTGCGTGCCGGAGCATGTTGCGGCAGCTCGGGGCGACGGTGTCGCAGCGGCGTACCGGGTCTGATCAGGTGCCGGCTCATCTGCGGCAACTGGGGATCACTACGCGTGAGTTCGAGGTTGTGCAGTTGCTGGTGGACCGGATCGGGAACAAGTCGATCGCGTCGCGGTTGCACATCTCGCCGCGGACGGTGGAGAAGCATGTCGCGAGCTTGATGACGAAGACTCAGCAGCCGGATCGGGAGGCGTTGAGCAGCTTTGCGCGGACGGTGCTGCAAGACTGAAGTTGCAGGACTGATCCCGGGGCCCGTGCGTGTGCTGGGCGCCCGGAGGGCGTTCGGGTGATAGTTGTCGACTCACGGAAATTCCGGGCGACCGCCCGCCTTGGAGCTCCGGCGGCACGCGCGCAACTGGCCGGATAATTTATGAACGCTCGCTTTATATATAGGATGGGCGAGTGGCAGGCAAGGGGTCGGACATGAGCAAGGGAACGGTCGGCGGCGGCGGTACGACGATGCTGCGGCGGATCAACGTCGCTGCTGTGCTGGACGCGGTCCGCCGCTCGGCACCGGCACCGCTGCGAGTCGCCGAACTGGTCGAACGCACCGGACTGGCCAGGCCGACGGTGGCCCAGGCCGTCGACGAGCTGCTGGACGCCGGCTGGCTGCAGCAACACGGCCCTGATTCCGCGGACCGTTCGCTGGGTCGCCCGGCCATCCGGGTCTCTCTGCGCGGGCGCGCGGCGCCGGTGCTCGGGCTCGACGTCGGCCCGCACCGCGTCACCGTCGGGGTCTCCGACCTGGCCGGCCGCAAGCTTTCTCTGGTACGCCGGTCCGGCCCGGGCTGGACGGCCCAGGAGCTGCTCGGCGTCATCAGCGAGGTGATCACCGAGGCACTGGCCGAGGCTGAGGTCCCCGCCGAGGACATCGCTGCAGCCGTCGCCGCCAGCCCCGGCATCGTGGACGAGCACACCGGACGGGTCCAGCTGGTCCCGTCCGTACCGGGCTGGTCCGCGATCGACCTGACCAAGCATGTCCGCAGCCTGCTCGACTGCCCGGTAATGCTCGACAACGACGCCAACCTGGCCGCCCTGGCCATCGCGGCGGCCCGCGGCGGTACGGGCACTCTCCTGGCCGTCCAGTGGGGTGAGCGGCTCGGTGCCGGCATCGTGATCGACGGCCGGCTCCACCGCGGTACGGGCGCGGCCGGTGAGATCGGCTTCATCGCCACCGCTCCGGACGACGTGATCAACCCCGAGGACAGCCGAGGCCCCCTGGAGCGCGCAGTCGGCTCCGAGGCGATCGCCGAGCTGGGCCGTCAGGCCGCGCTCGCCAACCCGGACTCCCGCCTAGCGGAGCTCGGTGCAGACCAACTCGGCACAGCTGACGTGTTCGCCGCAGCGGCTGAGCGCGACCCGGTTGCCCAGGCAGTCGTCCAGCAGGTCGCCCGCGACTTCGCCAGAGCGCTGGCGCCCGCAGTACTGGTCCTGGACCCCACTGCCGTCGTCATCGGTGGTGGTGTCGCCCGGGCCGGCGCAGTGCTGCTGGACGCCATCTCAGACCAGCTCCGGCTGCTCACCCTCAACCACCCCAAGCTGGAGCTCTCTGCCCTGGCCGAGGACGCCGTAGTCACCGGTGCGATGCGGATGGCCCTCGACGAGGTCTGGCAGCGCAAGCTCCCCACCCCCGCACTCACGACACCCGCCTAGAACCCAGCGAGCGCCTTGGCGATGGCGTCAGGGCGGTCCAGGTGGATCAGGTGGGCAGAGTCGGGCAGTACTTCGACAGTGGCATTCAACCTGTCAGCAAGTGCTCGCTGCCCGGCTAGCCACCCCTGAGCGGTGAAGCGAGAGCTGCCGCCGGTCGCCACCAGGACGACAGTGGGCGGCAGTACGGCCGGTGGGGACTCCAGTAGCCGGGCAACCTCGGCCGCGAGCTCCCAGCTGCCGGTCAGCTCGTCCCAGAACAGCAGCCACGAGCCGGCAGCGCCGTACCGGCGTCGAGCTGTCGCCCTGGACAGCAGGTCGTTGTTCCGCATGCTGCCGACCCGGATGAGCAGCCGCCGGGCCGTAGTACCGATCAGCTGCGGTACGCCGAACCGCCCCAGCCCCCGCAACACCGCCCTCACCAAGCGGTCCCCCACCGTCCCTGGGTAAAGCCACCGCCATCCGGTCTCCGACGTGAGGCTCGTGTCGATCAGCACCAGCCGCTCGACCTCCTCCGGATGAGTGAGCGTCCACCGCAGCACCGCCAGCCCGCCGATCGAGTGCCCGAGCAACCCGACCGGCAGCGTCAGCCCCCGGCGCAGCTCCGACACCGGCGCCGTGATCGGCGTCAGCCACGGGTCCAGCACCTGGATGTCCCTGTCGGGCAGCAACGAGAGGACCTCGCCGAACTCCTCCGGAGCCTCGGCCAGACCCGGCACCATCACCCAGCTGCTGGTCATCGGCGGAGCGCCTGTTTCAGACCGGGCATCACCGTCGCCAGCATCAGGCAGACCAGTACCACCGACGCGCGCTGGAGGATGCCGGGCGGGTGCGCGTCATCGCCGCGCAGCTCCTGGATGCCGATCGCGACAGTGAGCCAGATCTGGCTGGCGAGGGCCGCCCCGGCGGCCACTCCGGCCGTCCAGCCCCATCGCCCGCCCGGGCCGACACGCCGCAGTACGAGGAGGATGAAGACCGCCATCGCGACGCAGCCGATCCCGGCGATGGTCGACAACGTCGCATGGAGGAACAAGGCGAGACCGGCCCGGCCGCTGTCCTCCGACTCCAGGCAGGCCTGGCTCAGCGACGGCGCACAGTCGAGCGGGAGGAACACGGTGAACATCGTCCCGACACCGAACAGCGCGGTGCTGACCAGCAACCCGGCGACGTCGCGGTGCATCCGGGCGGCCGAGCGGGCCAGCACGGCCGCGACCACCAGCAGGATCCCGGTGGCGAGGTCCATCGCCCGGGCATAGCTGCTGGTCGGCTGGTCCAGCGCCGCCAGTTCGCTGAGCATCGAATTCCGCAGATCGAGCGGAAACCCGGCCGCCAGCTCGAGCAGCAGGCTGCAGTAGAGCACTCCCGCGGCGACCATCAGGCCCCGGACCAACCGGTACGGGAACAGGGCGGGGACGACCATCATGACCGAAGAGTTGCATATGAGACCAAAGTCAACACCTGAGGATGGGATGATCGCTGGGTGTCGTCGGAACAGGTCATCCCGCAGTGGCAACAGCGCGCGGCCGTCTGGGTCGGGCGGGTCGTCATATTCGCGTCGATCTGGTCGTTCCTCGCCATCCCGTTGCACCTGTTCGCACCGGCCTATGTGAAGCGCGTCGACCAGGCCTTCGACTTCTTCGGTATCCCCGCCGGGCACACGTTCTTCTCGGCCGTCTACCTGGCCGTCGTCGGCAGCGCGCTGCTGCGCGGCAAGCGGGCCGCACTGCTCTGGGTCCTGTGGGTCTTCGAGGCGCTCTGGCTGCTGACCTCGATGGCCGCGGTCGGACTGGCCAGCGTCCGGCTGGCCAATCCGCGCGACCAGGACCTGATCCAGGAGTTCGGCGAGGCCAAGCCACAGGATCTCGAGTTGGCCATCGCCCGGGTGATCGTGGTGGCCGCGCTGGTCCTGCTGCTGTGGAAGATCCGCGCCTCGTTCCCGGCCCGGCTGGCACCCGGTACTCGCAGGCTCGCGGTCGGCGCCCTGATCGGCGGCCTGCTGATCTCGATCACGGTCAGCATCATGCTGACCCAGGCCTTCCCCCGGACGCTGACCGGCCAGAAGGAGAAGATCGGCTGGGCGGTGATCGCCGCCCTCGGTCAGAGCCGCAGCAAGATGGGCGAGGGACACGAGGGCCACGGCTGGGTCGGGCTGACCGTCGGCGCCATCTCGGCGGCCTCGCTGGTGGTCGCCTTCGCGATCTTCCTCCGCTCGGTCCGCCGGGTCCGGTACCTCAGCCAGGCCGAGGAGCTCCAGGTCCGCCGGCTGCTGCTCGAGTACGGCGAACGCGACTCGCTCGGCTACTTCGCCACCCGGCGCGACAAGGCCGTCGTCTTCGCGCCCGACAACCAGGCGGCGATCGCCTACCGGGTCGTCAACGGCGTCAGTCTCGCCAGCGGCGACCCGATCGGCGATCCGGCGGCCTGGCCCGGCGCGATCCAGCGCTGGCTGGCCGAGGCGCAGAACTACGGCTGGTCCCCTGCTGTGCTGTCGGCGAGCGAAGAGGCCGCGCACGCGTACGTCGACGCCGGTCTGCGCGCGCTCGCGATGGGCGACGAGGCGATCATCGACGTCGCCGACTTCACCCTCGAGGGCCGGACCATGCGACCGGTGCGGCAAGCCGTCACCAGGGCCCAGCGAGCCGGGTACCACGCCGAAGTCGTCCGGCATGGCGACCTCTCGCCCGAGGCGCTCTCGGAGTACGTGAAGCTCGCCGAGAAGTGGCGGGGCGCGCAGACCGAGCGGGGCTTCTCGATGGCGCTCGGCCGGCTCGGCGACCCCGCCGACGCACGGTGCGTGATGGTCATCGCGCGCGACTCCGACGGCGCGGTACGGGGTCTGCTCTCGTTCGCTCCCTGGGGTGTGCGCGGCGTCTCGCTGGACCTGATGCGGCGCGATCCCGAGTCCGTGAACGGCCTGATGGAGTTCATGGTCAACGCGCTGGTCGAGGCCTGCGGCGATCTCGGCGTACACCACATCTCGCTGAACTTCGCGATGTTCCGGGAGATCTTCAGCGACGCCGAGCGGGTCGGCGCCGGGCCGGTGCTGCGACTCACCAACGCGCTGCTGACCGCCGCGTCGAGGTTCTGGCAGCTGGAGAGCCTGTACCAGTCCAACGAGAAGTACTTGCCGCGCTGGTCCCCGCGGTTGATCTGCTACTCCCGCGGCGCGTCGCTGGCCCAAGTACTGCTGGCCGCCGGTACCGCGGAAGGCTTCCTCCCGGCGCCTCGGCCATGGACCCGCGTCGACAGCGCGGAGACCGCCGAGCGGCACGCGATCATGGCTGCCGACGGCGGACAGTTCGCTGCGGCCGTACGGGAGCAGGAGCAGGAGCTGCTCAGGCCGGTGCTGCCGGATCGCAGGCTGACCGAGCAGGAACAGATCCGGCGCTGCAAACTCGCCGAACTCGTTGCCAAGGGCATCGATCCGTATCCGGTCACGGTACCGCGAACCGAAACCCTGGAACGGATCCGCGCGCTCCACCAGAACCTGCCACCCGATCACCACACCGGCCACGAGGTCTCCGTCACCGGCCGGGTGATGCGGATGCGCAACCATGGCGCGCTCTCCTTCGCCTTGCTGCAGGACGGTCTGTCCAGCCTGCAGGTGATGCTGTCGGCCGGCGCGACCGGTGAGGAATCCGTCGACAACTGGCGGCGCCTGGTCGACATCGGCGACCACGTCAGCGTCACCGGCGAGGTCGTCACCAGCCGCCGGGGCGAGCTGTCGGTCGCCGCTACCGAGTGGGTGATGGCAGCCAAGTGCCTGCATCCCCTGCCGGACAAGCGAAAGGGCTTCACCGACCCGGAGGCGCGGGTCCGGCAACGGCACCTCGACCTGGTGATGAACCCCGAGTCGCTGCAGATGATGCAGCATCGCAGTACCGCCGTCCGGGCGTTGCGGAACGGGTTCGAGTCGCGTGGCTTCATCGAGGTCGAGACGCCGATGCTGCAGGCGGTGCACGGCGGGGCCAACGCGCGGCCGTTCGTCACCCACATCAACGCCTACGACACCGACCTGTTCCTGCGGATCGCGCCGGAGCTGTTCCTCAAGCGGCTCAGCGTCGGCGGGATGGGCAAGGTCTTCGAGCTGAATCGCAACTTCCGCAACGAGGGCGCGGACGCCACCCACAACCCGGAGTTCACCTCGGTCGAGGCGTACCAGCCGTACGCCGACTACAACGTGATGCGCGAGCTCACCCGCGAGCTGCTGATCGAGGCCGCGACGGCGGTCCACGGCAAGCCGATCGTGAAGCGCCCCGACGGCGAGCTCGACATCTCGGGCGACTGGCCGGTGATCACCGTGCACGACGCGGTCGGTCGCGCTACCGGCGTACCGATCGACTCCGGTACCTCGATCGAGCGTTTGCGTGAACTGTGCGCGGAGCACGGCGTGCATGCCGGCTTCGACCTGACAGCGGGCGAACTCGTGCTCGAGCTGTACGACGAACTGGTCGAGCCGACGACCACCCTGCCGACCTTCTACACCGACTTCCCGCTCGAGACGTCGCCGCTGACCCGCACCCATCGCAACGACCCGCGGCTGGCCGAGCGCTGGGACCTGGTCGCCTTCGGCGCGGAGATCGGTACGGCGTACTCCGAGCTCGTCGACCCCGTCGAGCAACGGCGACGGCTCACCGAGCAGTCGCTGAAGGCTGCGTCGGGCGACCCCGAGGCGATGTCGCTGGACGAGGACTTCCTCAGCGCGCTCGAGTACGCGATGCCGCCGACCGGTGGGCTCGGCATCGGCGTCGACCGGGTGATGATGATGCTGACCGGCCAGAACATCCGGGCCACCCTCGCCTTCCCGTTCGTCCGGCCGGCGCCCCGAATCTGATCGGAACCGCCCGGACCTCTGCTGCGTCTGACAGGTTCTGGCCTCGGGGTCGCGGGGAATCCCTTTGCCACTTAGGGTTTGCTGACAAGGGGAACATCGAGGACCTGGGGGCATTCATGCGCAGAACTCTGTCCATTTCCGTCGGCATCGCCATGCTGGCGCTGGTGGCGGGCTGTGGCGATTCCGACGACGACAAGACATTGTCGAGCGTCGAACCGACGACCAGTACGTCGTCGACCGACCCGACGACCGCGCCGACCTCGGCGCCCACTTCGGCACCGACGCCGACAGTGCCGCCGAAGCCCGCGGGGCCGTTGACGCAAGCGCAGTACCAGGGCGTGCTGCTCGAGCTCGACAAGCGGCTGGACAGCGAGATCGGCGCGCTGGGACGGGTCAAGACCGAAGACAGCCTGGACACCGCGCTGGACAACCTGACCCAGGCGCTGAACGCCGAGTCGCTCAAGCTGGGATCGATCAAGCCACCGGCCCGGGCGATCCCCGCGAACCGGGTCCTTCAACTGCGCTTGAGGAATGCGGCCACCGCGATGAGCAACGGTGACACCAGCGACATCGGCTGCGGCGGGCTCGCGTACGTCTCGCAGGCACTCCAGCGCCAGCTCACCGCGACGCTGAACCCGGCGGTGGTCCAGCTGCGGACCATCGGGCTGATCGTCGGCCGGACGCTGCCGGACCTCGGCCCCGAGCCGACCGACAACCGCCCGTCGAACGGTGACGTCATCGTGCGTACCGGCAACGGCGGGTCCGGCGCGCTGCGGGTCAAGAACGGCTCGTCCAGCGACGTGGCCGTCTCGATCGTCCCCACCGGCAAGGCCCCGGGCAAGCCGCACATCATGATGTACGTCCAGGCCAAGAAGACCGCCACGGTCCGCCGGATCGGCGGCGGCTACCAGCTGTACATCAAGAGCGGCAAGGACTGGAACCCGAAGCGGCGCCAGTTCAGCTCGGACTGCTCGTTCAAGAAGTTCGACCAGCCGTTCGGCAAGAACCAGGGCTGGGAGGTCCAGCTCCAGGCCTCGGTCCTCGGAAATGCCTCGTCGAGCGAGGTCGATCCGTACTGATCTTCTCAGGTATGTGACATCGGCCATGTCACGATGACAGGAGGCCACCCCGGGGTGACCATGAGTTCATGAGCGCTACTGCGACCGTGACCGTGGCCGGTGTCCCCGGGGTGGAGATCGCGTACGACCGCAAGGGCGCGGGTCCGCCGCTGGTACTCCTGCACGGCATCGGTCACCACCGGCAGGCATGGGACCCGGTGATCGAGCAGCTGGCCGAGTCGCGCGACGTGATCTCGCTCGACTTCCCCGGTTTCGGCGAGTCTCCCGACGTACCGGCCGGCATCCCCGACGAGGTCGACTCCTTCGCCCACGCCGTCGAAGCCTTCTGTACTGCGCTCGATCTCGGCAAACCCGACGTCGCCGGCAACTCGATGGGCGGCCTGGTCGCCCTGCGCCTCGGCCAACTCGGCTCGGTCCGCTCGGTCACCGCACTGTCCCCGGCCGGCTTCTGGTCTCCTCGCGAACGTTCCTGGGCCCTCAATGTCCTGGCCAACATGCGCCGGGTGGCTCAACGCACCCCCGACTCAACCATCCGCCGGATGGCCCGCACCGCCGCCGGCCGCCGCGTGATGACCGGCATGATCTACAACCACCCCGCCCAGCGCGCCCCCGAGGCAGTGGTCGCCGAAACCTTCGCCCTCCGCACCGCCACCGCCTTCGACCGGGTGGCCCGCCTGGGCAAATCCGGAGTCACCTTCGACGGCGACGTACCGGACCTCCCCGTCACCATCGCCTGGGGCACCCACGACCGAATCCTCCTCCCCCGCCAGGCGGCCCGGGCCCACCTCCAGATCCCCGAGGCCCGGATCATCCCGCTCTACAGCTGCGGCCACGTCCCCATGAACGACGCCCCCGACCTAGTAGCCCGAACCATCCTCAACACCTCGGCGTCAGCCTCAACGTCGGCCTCGGCCTCGGCATCAGCTGAGGGCTTGCAGGCCGAGGACTGAGAGCAGGCGGAGTTTTTCGGCGGCTTCTGTGTCGGGGGCGGCCGTGTAGATGACCAGGCGGAGGTCACTGCCAGGGGCGGTGAGGACGTCGCAGTCGAGGAGCATCTCGCCGAGTTCCGGGTGGTTGATGGTTTTGACGTTGGACTCATGAAAGCCGACGACGTGGTCGTCCCATAGCGCCGCGAAACGGGGGCTACCGGTGCGCAGTTCCTTGATGAGGTCGCGGAGGTCGGCGTCGTTGGGGTAGCGGGCGGTGGCGGCGCGGAGGTCGGTGACCATGGCCCGGGTGAAGGCGGCCGCCTGCTCCGGGGTTTGCGCCACGCGGTCGAAGCCCGCGATTCCGGGCCGCATGAAGTGCCGCCAGATGATGTTGCGCTCGCGGCCCCGGAAGACGGACGGGTCGCCGATCAGCGCCGACCAGAGCGGGTTCCAGCTGATCATCGTCCAGGAGGCGGCGCACACGCAGATGGGCGCACCCTCGAGCTGGCCGATCAGCCGTTGCACCCCGGGCGGGATGTACGTCGAGATCGCCCCGGGCCGCGGTGGCGTCTGACCGGCCAGCACGAACAGGTGGTCCCGCTCGGAATCAGTCAACCGCAGCGCCCGGGCCAACGCGGTCAGTACCTGGGCCGACGGCGCGGACGACCGCCCCTGCTCGAGCCGGAGGATGTAGTCGACCGACAGCCCGGCCAGTAGCGCCAGCTCCTCACGCCGGAGCCCCGGCGCCCGCCGCCGCCCGCCCGCGGGCAGGCCCGCCTCGGCGGGAGTCACCCGATCCCGCCACGCGTGGAGCGTCTTGCCTAGTTCAGCCACCCGTCCAGTATCTCCCGCAACCCGCGCTTCAGCCTGGGTACTGCCAATCCCCAGGACAAAGCGTGCACTACCTGCACCGTCGCGAAGCGACGAGATTGGAGCCATGACAACAACACTCATCACCGGGGCCAACAAGAGCCTCGGCTACGAAACAGCCCGTCAACTCGTTGCCCTCGGCCACACCGTGTACGTCGGTGCGCGCGACCCCGAGCGTGGACGCAAGGCGGCCGACGAGCTCGGTGCCCGCTTCGTCCAGCTGGAGGTGACCGACGACGAGTCGGTCCAGAACGCCGTCAAGCAGGTGCAGGAAGAGGCCGGCCACCTCGACGTACTCGTCAACAACGCCGGCATCCCCGGCCCCTTCAAGCCCGCCGACCAGCTCACCGCCGACGACTTCCAGACCGTCTACAACGTCAACGTCTTCGGCGCCTTCCGCGTCCTGAACGCCTTCCTGCCGTTGCTCAAGGCAAGCGACAACCCCGTAGTCGTCAACGTCAGCAGCGGCCTGGGCTCCATCGGTATGGCCACCGACCCCACGGTCCGCGAGGCCGCCTGGATCCCCGCCCCGATCTACAGCTCCTCCAAGGCCGCCCTCAACATGCTCACCGCCCAGTACGCCCACCTCAACCCCGAAATGCGCATCAACGCCGTGGACCCCGGCTACACCGCCACCGACTTCAACGGCCACCGAGGCCACCAGTCCATCCCCGAAGGCGCCGCCAGCATCGTCCGCCTGGCCACCATCGACAAAACCGGCCCCACAGCCACCTACCAACGCAACACAGGCCTCGTCCCCTGGTGACAGCGGCCCGGGTCTGAGAGCCTGGCCCGCATGTCATCTCTCGTGTTGCTGCATGGACTAGGAGCTACCGGCCGGGTTTGGGACGGGTGGCCGCAGCCGCGGATCGCGCCGGACCTGCCCGGGCACGGGAGTGCACCTACGCTCCCGCGGTACACCTTCGAGTCGATGGCGGGCGCGGTTGCGGAGGCGCTGCCGGTGCGGGAGGGGTTGGTGGTCGTCGGGCATTCGCTCGGTGGGGTGATTGGGCTGGAGTTGGCCAGTGGGCGGTACGGCGTGCAGGTGGATCGGGTGGTGGCGTTGGGGGTGAAGGTGAGCTGGTCGGCGGATGATCTGGGGCGGGCGGGGGCGCTGGCGCAGAAACCGATCGGGTGGTTCGAGAGTCGGGACGAGGCGGCTGCCCGGTTTCTCAAGGTGTCTGGGTTACAAGGGCTGGTCGAGCCGGACAGCGGCGCGGTTGAGCATGGGATCAAGCAGGTCGATGGGCGGTGGCGGCTGGCGATGGATCCGGGGACCTGGGCGGTGGGTGCGCCGGGTATGGAGAAGCTGATCGCGGCTAGTCAGGCGGAGGTCGTGCTGGCGCGCGGTGAGCTTGATCCGATGAACACGGATGCCGAGCTGACCGCGCTGGGCGGGCACGTCGTCACGCTGGCCGGGTTGGGGCACAACGCGCACGTGGAGGATCCGTCAGCACTCGATCACGTTCACGGCCAGGCCGCCACGTGAGGTCTCCTTGTACTTGATCTTCATGTCGGCGCCGGTCTCGCGCATCGTCTTGATCACCTTGTCGAGCGAGACGACATGGACGCCGTCGCCGTGCATCGCCATCCGGGCGGCGTTGATCGCCTTC
Source organism: Kribbella koreensis (assembly GCF_039525325.1). Lineage (NCBI taxonomy): Bacteria > Bacillati > Actinomycetota > Actinomycetes > Propionibacteriales > Kribbellaceae > Kribbella > Kribbella koreensis. Next base: position 261,251 of record NZ_BAAAHK010000013.1, on the reverse strand, counting down.
ATCGACGCCATCGCGTTGCGCTCGATACAGGGGATCTGAACCAGCCCGCCGACCGGGTCGCAGGTCAGGCCGAGGTTGTGCTCCATCGCGATCTCGGCCGCGTTCTCGACCTGCTCCGGAGTACCACCCAGTACTTCGCACAGCCCGGCGGCCGCCATCGAGCAGGCCGAGCCGACCTCGCCCTGACATCCGACCTCGGCGCCGGAGATCGACGCGTTCTCCTTGTACAGAACGCCGATCGCCGCGGCCGCCAGCAGGAACCGGACCACGCCGTCCTCCGATGCCCCCGGCACGAAGCGACGGTAGTAGTGCAGCACGGCCGGAATGATCCCCGCGGCACCGTTCGTCGGCGCCGTGACGATCCGGCCGCCGGACGCGTTCTGCTCGTTCACCGCGAGCGCGAACAGGTTGACCCAGTCCATCACCTTCAGCGGATCGACCGACCACTTGTCGCCGCTGAGCTTCTTGTGCAGCGCGGCCGCCCGGCGCGGGACCTTGAGACCGCCCGGCAGCGTGCCCTCGGTCTCACAGCCCTCGTCGACGCAGTCCTGCATCACCTGCCAGATGTGCAGCAGGCCCTCGCGGATCTCGGGCTCGGTCCGCCAGGCCAGCTCGTTGGCGAGCATCACCTCGCTGATCGGCAGGCCCGACTCCTGGCAGCGGACGAGCAGCTCGTTGCCGGACAGGAACGGGTACTTGAGCGGAGTACGGTCCGCGACGATCCGGTCACCGGCCGCCGCGTTCTCGTCGACGACGAAACCGCCGCCGACCGAGTAGTACGTCCGCTCCCGCAGACAGGTGCCGTCAGCGGCCCGGGCCACGAAGGTCATCCCGTTCGGGTGGTACGGCAGCGCCTTGCGCCGGTGCATGATCAGCTGGTTGTTCTCGTCGAAGACGATCTCCCGCTGACCGGCGAGCCGGAGCCGGCCGGCCGCGCGGATCGCGGCGACCCGGCTCTCCACCGAGCGGGTGTCGACCGTCTCCGGGTCCTCACCCTCCAGCCCGAGGATGACCGCCTTGTTGCTGCCGTGCCCGTGGCCGGTGGCGCCGAGGGAGCCGAAGAGTTGCGACTCGACGGCCGTTGTACGGTCGAGTAACCCGTCCGCGGCCAGGCCGAGCGCGAAGGTGCGGGCGGCTCGCATCGGTCCCACGGTGTGGGAGCTCGACGGGCCGATCCCGATACTGAACAGGTCGAACACGCTGATCGCCATGCTGGAGGCCTCCTGGTCGCCATTGACCGATTGGTATGCCTCCCCGCTCTGTCAGGCAGTGTGCCTTCCAGAGGTGCCTCGCCCGCACGGTGAAGGTGCCTGAGAGATTCTTGGGGAGAGTTGCTCCTACGGCGCCCGGGTCAGGCCCGGGTCTCTCCCGCACGGGTTCATGCGGCTGCTGATTTCACTACTCGCCGCGACGGTACGGCGGACCGGCCGCGCGCGTCAATCCGGCAGCGGGTGAACTCAGGACAACCGGTTGGTGCGCTGCGCCCAGAGCTCGAAGAACCAGGTGAACAGTGGCGGGATGCTGGCGGCCAGAGCGGCCAGCGTGACCGGGACCGTCCAGCGCAGCTGCTTGCGGACCGCGAGCACCGTGATCACGTAGGCGATGAAGATCGTGCCGTGCACCGGCCCGAAGATCTTCACGCCGATCTCGTTGTCGGACAGCACGTACTTGAACAGCATCCCGATCAGCAGCCCGGTCCAGGAGATCGCCTCGGCGATCGCCACGGCACGGAACACCGTCGCGTGCTTCGATCCGGCCGGAGTCTCAACAGCGGTCGTCGTCTCAGTCATCAGATCAGTGACCCTAACAAGTCCCCCAAGGCGAGCCGGGGGTTCGGGCCGGGTCTGTCCCCGATGCGCACGGGAAGGCGTTTGCCCAGGATCGGGGGATGAAGCTCATCACGTGGGGTGCGATCGCCGGCGTCGTCATCGCCGGCCTGGTCGCGCCACCGGCAACCGCCGTACAACCGAAGTCCTTGCAGTGGACCGACTGCGAGGTCAAACCCAAAGAGGATCCCAAGCTCGTCGCCGGCTCCGAATGCGCGACCCTCCAGGTCCCGGTGGACTGGAACCACCCGGACGGACCCACCTTCGGCCTGGCGATAGCCCGCCGTACTGCGAAAGACCCGTCAACCCGCATCGGCACCCTGGTGTTCGGCCCGGGCGGCCCCGGCGACTCCGGGGTCGACCGGATCCGGACCGGTATGACCCGCTTCAGCGACGCCCTGGAGGACAGGTTCGACATCGTCAGCTTCGACCCCCGTGGGATCGCCCGCAGCAACCCGGTCGTCTGCTCGGCCGCGTTGCTCGCCAAGCAGCCCTCGCCGCAGATCAGCAGCCGCGCGCAGTTCGACCAGACCATCCGCTACAACCGCGAACTGGACCAGGACTGCCGCACCCACACCGGGCCGGTCTACGACCACATCGACACCCTGCAGACGGTTCGCGATGTCGACGCGATCCGCGCGGCGCTGGGTGAGACCAAGATCAGTTTCCACGGCAGCTCGTACGGGACCATGCTCGGTGAGCTGTACGCCGAGAGGTACCCGCACCGGCTGCGCGCGCTCGTCCTGGAGAGCGTCTTCGACCACGGCGACTCGACAACCGGTGAGTTCCTCGACGCGCAGGCCGCGACGGCGCAGGACTCGTTCACCGAGTTCGTGAACTGGTGCGAAGAGGCGACCGCCTGCTCGCTACACGGGCGCGACATCCACGCGCTGTGGGCGGAACTGCTCGCCCGGGCCGGTCGTGGCGAGCTGCCGGATCCACGGCAGGCGAGCGTGAAGGCGACGCCGTTCACGCTGACCTTCGGGGTGTTCCGGATGCTCTACGAGCCGCAGTGGGCCGCGCTGGCCGACCTGTTGAAGCGGCTGGAGACGAGCGCCCCACCGACGGGCGAACCCCCGGTACCGACCGGGCTGGCCCCGAACACGCTCGCACCGTTCTGCCGGGACCTCAGCCTGCCGGTCCGCACGTATGGTGAGTTCTCAGCGCACGTACGACGGCTCGCGCGGAACAACCAGGACCTGAAGATCCCGCCGACGCTGCTCGCGGTGACCAACTGCCTCGGGCTGCCGAAGGCCGTGAATCCCCAACAGGACTTGAAGATTCGCGGCCTCAAGACCCCCGCGCTACTCGCGAACGCGCTTCACGATCCGGCCACCGGCTACAGCTGGGCGACCAGTGTCGCGCGCCAGCTCGGCGAGCAGGGGGTGCTGCTCACGTACGAGGGCTGGGGACACGGCAGCTATACCAAGAGTCCTTGCGTAGGGCAAGCAATCGACAGCTACCTGATCTCACTGACCGTTCCGCGACGCGGCACGACCTGTCCGGCGGTACCGCCGGCGTCCTGATGACGATGGGGCTCCTCGCCGGGCATGGCGAGGAGCCCCATCATTGTTCCCAACCGGCTGTCAGACGGAGACGAGGTGCGCTTCCTGGACACGGGTGAGCGATCCGCTGCGGAGCACCTCGCTGGACAGCTCGAGGAGCCGGGCGCACGCGCGCTCGAGAGCCTCGGCCTGGGACCTGCAGCGGTCGACGAACCAGTACGGATCGTCGGGCTGCGGATCATCGGTGTCGTCGATGTCGGCGAACCAGTGCTGGTCGCCGGCGCAGGTGCAGTGCACCACCCGCACTCGCAGGTTCATCACGAAAATCCCCCCGTGCCGTAAATCCCTGGGATCCCCCCCGGGTTCCCAGCCGGGGCCAGCTCGGCCGGTGCGCAGCCGCGGCCCCCCACTACCGCGCACCGGGCCGAGATTGACCCTCCCCCGCTCCTTACATCGTGCTGGACGGCCCGGTGTTACTACTTGTGACCGAATTATTTTAAGTGATTGCTTGACTACGCTCAGTCGTTGCCGCGACCACGTTCTGCGAGAACACCAGCAGCACGAACCAGAGCACCGCCACGAACGCCAGCCCGGCCGACAACAGGCCCAGCAGGCCCACGACGTCTCCCATCCGATCGCCGCCCGAGACGACGAGCTGCCGCGGCCCGATCAGCAGACTCATCACGATCGAGACCGCCTCGGTACCCCGCAACCAGCGGGCCCGCTGCTCCAGTGAGCGGTCGCCGGCCCGGTCGGCCAGCCGCATCAGTCCGGTGCAGGTCAGGACGATCACCATCCCGCCGATGACGATCAGCGACGCCAGCCGGAGCTCGCCACCGACGATCGCGCGACCACCCAGCAGCGGGAGCAGCTCAGGCAGAGACGCCAGAGCGCCGACGAAGGCGAAGCCGGCGGCCAGGCGGAAGGCGTTGTCGAGTTTCCGGAGGCGGCACAGCCCGAAGTACAGCATCAGCCAGCCGGCCAGATCGACCACGACATCGAAGTTGTCGTAGCGGAAGTCCAGGAGGACGACGATCATGCCCCAGCCGATCAGCTTCATGCTCTGACGGTACGCACCGGGTAGGTCACCGTGGGAGATGACTGCGGGTCCACGCCTCCAGTCCGTCGGTGGTGATCGGGAGGGCTTCGGTGAGGATCTCGAGGCGGTCGGAGTGGACGACCACGTTGTCCTCGATCCGGATGCCGATGCCGCGGAGTTCGGGTGGGATGGTTTCGTCGTTGGGGTGGAAGTACAGGCCTGGTTCGACGGCCAGGGCCATGCCGACGTCGAGGTCGGCGGCGAAGTAGGTCTCGGGGCGGGCCGCGTCGCAGTCGTGGACGTCGAGGCCGATGTAGTGGCCGAGCCCGCAGACGACGTACCGGCGGTGCTGTTGCCCGTCCGGGCCGAGCGCCTCGTCGAGCGAGACGTCGAGGACGCCCCAGTCCTGCAGGCCCTCGATCAGCACCCGCATCGCCTCGTACTGGAAGGCCCGGTACGGCGCACCCGGGCGAACCTCTGCCAGCGCGGCGACCTGAGCCTTGTGCACCAGGTCGTGCACCTGCCGCTGAGCCGGCGTGTACTCACCAGTCACCGGGAAGGTCCGCGTCACGTCAGCGGTGTAGAGCGTCCGCGTCTCCACCCCGGCGTCGAGCAGGATGACGTCACCCTCGCGGACGGCACCGTCGTTGCGGACCCAGTGCAGCACCGGACCGTGGTTGCCAGCAGCAACGATTGAGGCGTAGCCCGGCCCGTTACCCGCAGTACGCGCGCGCCGGTCGAAGGTGCCTTCGAGCCACCGCTCGCCGCCGCCACGCACAGCCTCGGGCAACTCACTCGCCACATCGCCGAACGCCTGCACACTCGCTGCAACCGCCTCGCGCAGCTGGTCGAGCTCCCAGTCGTCCTTGATCCGCCGCAGCTCGGCCAGCACCTGCCGAAGCTCCTGCGCGCCGCTACCTCCGACGAACGCGTCCAGCAACGGCTCCACGCCGTACGTCGTGAGCATCGCCGGTACTGCGCCGCGCACGGCCGAAGGCAGCTCCTCAATGGGCCGGCACGGCAGCTGCAACGCGTCGGACCAGTCCTTCAACCCTGGTACCGGCCCGATCCACAGCTCGCCGTCGCGCGCGTTGGCGAAGAAGTCCGCCTCGCCCGGCCCAGCCGTCTCGCGCAGATAAAGGGTCGCGTCGCCATCACCGGAGATGACCAGGACCGAGCCTTCGGCCTGACAACCCGTCAGCCAGACGAAGTCGCTGTCCGCCCGGAACCGGTAGTCGGTGTCGTTCGACCGCACCGGCGCGCGCCCGGCCGCAACCGCGATCCGGCGCCCCGGCAGCGCGGCACTCAGCTTCCGCCGGTGCTCAGCGGCCGCATCAGCCAGCCCCTCCGGCAACACCACCGACCGGTCGACCGGCCCCCAGTCCCGCGCGATCGACGCCCGGAACCCGGCCGCGTCGATCGGCCGGTAGGACTTCCGCTGCTCTTCGGTCCGGTCTTCACTCATCTACTGCTCCCCCTCAGGGCTCGCGATAAACGGCATCCGGCACGTCGGTCACGAACATGTGCCCAGGGGCGTGGGTGATCGCAAACGGGGGCCTGACTTCCATCAACGCAGCTTGGGGTGTCACTCCGCAAGCCCAATACACCGGAACATCGCCAGGCTCCGCATCTACCGGGTCCCCGAAGTCGGGTCGCGCGTTGTCCACGATCCCCAGCGCCTCGGGCGAACCCACGTGAACAGGAGCTCCGTGCACCCTCGGCATCCGCGCTGTCACCTGCACCGCGGTCGCCACCAACGCGGCCGGGATGGGCCGCATGGACACCACCAGCGGGCCGCTCAACCGCCCGGCCGGACGGCACTCGCGATCGGTTCGGTACATCGACACGTTCTTGCCCTGCTCGAGATTGCGGACCGGGACCCCAGCGTCGAGCAGCGCGCGTTCGAAGCTGAAGCTGCAGCCGATCAGGAAGCTCACCAGGTCGTCCCGCCACAGGTCCACGACATCGGCCGGCTCGTCCACCAGCTCCCCGTCCCGCCAGACCCGGTACTTCGGAAGGTCGGTGCGCAGGTCCGCACCCGGCGCCAAGACCGTGCTCGTCGAGCCAGCATCGGTGACGTCGAGCAGCGGCACCGGTTTCGGGTTGCGCTGGCCGAACAGCAGCATGTCGTACGCCCAGTCGCGCGGCAGCACGACGAGGTTCGCCTGCGTGAAGCCGGGCGCGTGGCCGGAGGTCGGAGCGATCAGCCCAGCCCGGTACTGCGCTCGCGCGGCGGCCGGGGTCAGCATGCGTCACCTCGCTTTGAAGGCGTCCAGCAGTCCTTGCTCGGAGTCGCGGAGATAGGTGTCGAGCGCTTCGGCGGCCTCGTCGTACTTGTGCTCGGAGAGCAGCTCGAACAGGCCACGGTTGCGCGCGATGTACGGCTCGTGCAGCTCCTGCGGCGTCGCGATGACATGGAAGAGCAGGCGGAGCTCGGCCAGCAGGCGACCGGTGATGTCATCGAGGCGACTGCTGTCGGCCAGGCCGATGAGGTGCCGGTGGAACTGCATGTTCGCAGTACCGACTGCTGCCCAGCGGTCCGTGAGCGCGGCGGCCTCGGCCGTCTCGACCTCGGCCAGCAACGGCTCGAGCCGCTCGTCGGGAAGCTCCGGCACGCGATCCGCCAGGCCACGGACGACGTCGACCTCGAGGACGCGGCGGAGGCGGTACAGATCGACCACGTCCTGCTCGTCCAGCTCCGGCACGAAGACGCCGCGGTGCAGCTTGTAGACCAGCAGCCCTTCGTGGGTGAGCAGCCGGAACGCCTCGCGCAGGGTGTTGCGGCTGACGTCGAGGACCTCGGTGAGCTCGATCTCGGACAGCTGCGCGCCGGGCCGCAGCGCACCCTCGGTGATGCTGCGGCGGAGGATGTCCGCCGCGCGCTCGGCGGAGCTGCTGCGATCCTGCCGGGCCACGTCCGCGGCGACACCCCGGAGCCAGGCCTGCCGGCCCTCGTCGTCGCCGCGCTGACTGATGGACATCTCTGCATCATCGCTCACTCCCCGGTGCGGTGGGAAATTTCGATTCAACAAGAGTCTTGCAGGATTGTTGAACAATCTCTACTCTCAAAGTCACTCAAGGCGTTCAACCACCTACCGACCGTCTGCAGGAGAACCGACCGAAAGCTTTCTGAAGATCCAGGAGCCACCGCCATGCCGAAACCCCCGACCAAGCCCCTCTCCAAGCCGGCCCGCCGCCAGCCGACCCGCAGTACCGGCCACTCGTCCGGCCGGCAGCTGCCACCGGCCGCAGGCAAGAAGACGCCCGACACCGCGATGAAGGCGAGCACCAAGTCGACGCTGATCGGCGCGATGTTCCTGATGGCCACCTCGGCCATCGGCCCCGGGTTCATCACCCAGACGACGACCTTCACGGTCTCCCTCGGCGCCGCCTTCGCGTTCGCGATCGCCGTCTCGATCCTGGTCGACATCGCGCTGCAGCTGAACGTGTGGCGGGTGATCGGCGTCTCCGGCCGGCGGGCCCAGGAGCTCGGCAACCTGGTCGTGCCCGGCCTCGGCTACGTGATGGCGGCGCTGCTGTTCATCGGCGGCCTGGTCTTCAACATCGGCAACGTCTCCGGCACCGGGCTCGGGCTGGACGCGATGCTCGGGCTGGATCCCAAGCTCGGCGGCGCGCTCTCCGCATTGATTGCCATCGGCATCTTCTTGTCCAAGCGGGCCGGCGTCGCCATGGACCGGGTCGTGCTGGTGCTCGGCGGCCTGATGATCCTGCTCACCACGTACATCGCGATCACGTCCGGCCCACCGGTCGGTACGGCGCTGAAGAACGTCGTCCTGCCCGACCAGATCCAGTTCCTGTCCATCACCACCCTGATCGGCGGCACGATCGGCGGCTACATCGTGTACGCCGGTGCGCACCGCCTGCTCGACTCGGGCGTCTCCGGCCCGCAGCACATCCGCGACATCAGCCGCGGGTCGATCACCGGCATCCTGATCACCGGCGTGATGCGGATCGTGCTGTTCCTGGCGGTGCTCGGTGTCGTCGCGGGCGGCACGGCGCTGGACCCGAAGAACCCGGCCGCCTCGGCCTTCCAGCACGCGGCCGGCGAGTTCGGGCTGAGGGCCTTCGGGGTGGTGCTCTGGGCGGCCGCGATCACCAGCGTCATCGGCGCGTCGTACACGACCGTCACCTTCGTGACGTCGCGGACCAAGACGACGGACAAGACCCGGACCATCCTGGTGGTCGCGTTCATCGCGGTCAGCACGGTGATCTACCTGTCCGTCGGCACGGCGCCGACGCAGTTGCTGGTCTTCGCGGGCGCCTTCAACGGGTTGCTGCTGCCGGTCGGCATCGGTGTGCTTCTCTGGGTGGCATGGCAGCGCAAGGATCTGCTGCGCGGGTACCGGTACCCCAAGTGGTTGCTGTCGCTCGGCGGCGCGGCCTGGCTGCTGACGATCTACCTGGCCGTCCGGTCGGTCAAGCCTGTGTTCGAGTTGTTCGGTTAGGAGCGGTGTGATGGACCTCAATGCCGATCTGGGTGAGGGCTTCGGCTCGTGGACGATGGGTGACGACTTCGCGCTGCTGGAGGTCATCACGAGTGCGAACATCGCCTGTGGTTTTCATGCCGGCGACCCCTCGATCATGCGCCGGGTGACCGCGCACGCGGTCGAGCGTGGAGTCGCGATCGGCGCGCACGTCGGGTACGACGACAAGCCCGGCTTCGGCCGCCGCTTCCTCGACGTCGAACCCGCGGTACTGCGTGACGAGGTCGTCTACCAGATCGGCGCGCTGGACGCGTTCGCCCGGATCGCGGGCGATCGCGTCCGGTACGTGAAACCGCACGGCGCGCTCTACAACACGATCGGCACGCACGAGGAGCAGGCGGCGGCCGTGGTCGGCGCGATCGTCGACTACGACCCGTCGCTGCCGGTTCTCGGGCTGCCCGGATCCGCCTGGCTCCGGCTGGCCGCCGAGGCCGGACTGCCGATCGTCCACGAGGCCTTCGCCGACCGCGCCTACACGTCGGAAGGGACCCTGGTGTCCAGGCGCGAGGCCGGTTCGGTCCTTCACGACGGCGCCGAGATCGCCGCCCGCTGTACCGCGATGGCGACCGGCGGGGCGATCGAGGACAGCTCCGGCGGCTTGCTCCAGCTGACGCCGGGCTCGATCTGCGTGCACGGCGACACCCCGGGCGCGGTCGACATCGCGCAACAGGTCCGGAAAGCACTGGAGGGAGCGGGCGTCACGGTGAGCCCGTTCGGCCACTGATGCGCATTCTGCCCGCCGGCGACCACGCCCTACTGGTGGAGCTCGAGAACCTCGACGAGGTCCTCGGGTACTACGCCGCGCTGGCCGGCTCGCCACCCGCCGGGGTCGTCGACATCGTCCCGGCCGCCCGCACCGTCCTGGTCAGCACCGACGGCACCGACCTGACCGCGCTGACCAGGGCCCTGCGTGCCGTGCGGCCGATCGGCGGCGGGTCGTTCGGCGGTGAGCCGCTGGAGATCCCGGTCGTCTACGACGGCGAGGATCTCGACGACCTGGCCGGCTATCTCGGCTGCTCGGCCGAGGACGTCGTCAAACGCCACACGGCCGAGGACTGGACGGTCGCCTTCTGCGGCTTCTCGCCAGGCTTCGGCTACCTCACCGGCACCGGCTCCTGGGACGTCCCGCGCCGCGAGTCCCCCCGGACCAAGGTCCCCACCGGGGCAGTCGCCCTGGCCGGTGAGTTCAGCGGTGTCTATCCGCGCGAATCCCCTGGCGGCTGGCAACTGATCGGCCACACCACCTTGAGGATCTTCGACCAGGGCCGCGAACCGGCAGCGTTGTTCCAGCCCGGGCGCCGGGTTCGCTTCGTGCAGGCGGACGACTGATGAGTCGCGCGACGGGCGAAGGTCCGGCGGCGACGGCGGCCGCCCTGACCGTTCTGGAGCCGGGGCCGTTGGCAACGATCCAGGATCGCGGGCGGGCGGGGCAGGCCGCGCTGGGGGTGCCGCGGTCCGGGGCGTGCGATCGGCGGTCGTACGAGCTGGCGAACCGCTTGGTCGGCAACGCGCCGGGGGCCGCCGCGATCGAGGTGACCTTCGGCGGGCTTGCGCTGCGGGCCGAGGCCGAGGTGGTGGTCGCCGTGACGGGTGCGCCTTGCCCCGATGCGCCGCTCAACGCGCCGAGCACGCTCCGCGCCGGTGATGTGTTGCGACTGGGAGCTCCACGCAGTGGCCTGCGGACGTATGTGGCAGTCCGGGGTGGCATCGGGGTCGAGCCGGTGCTCGGGTCGCGGGCGACAGATCTGTTGTCCGGGCTCGGACCGGCTCCCCTGACTGCCGGTGATGTACTGCCCGTCGGCTGCGAGCACGGCCCGATGCCCGGAGTCGACCTTGCAGCGGTCGCGGATCCGGTCGCGGGCGACCTCGTAGTACGGGTGATTCCGGGGCCGCGGCAGGACTGGTTCGCTCCCGGCGCCTTGCTCGGGCGACGCTACGCGGTCAGCAGCAACAGCAACCGCATCGGCGTACGCCTCGAAGGCACCCCGCTCGAGCGAATCCGTGAGGGTGAGCTGCCGAGCGAGGGGATGACGCTGGGGGCGCTGCAGATGCCGCCGTCGGGTCTGCCCGTGCTGTTCCTCGCCGATCACCCGGTGACCGGCGGCTACCCGGTCATCGCCTACGTGGCCAGAGCAGATCTGGACGCCTGCGCCCAGCTCCGCCCTGGTCAGTCCCTCCGCTTCACCAGCTAGAGGACGAACCCCGTAGGAAATGGATCGGTGGGATCCAGCAAGTACTGCCCCATTCCAGTGATCCACGCCCGTCCAGTGACAGTCGGTACGACGGCAGGCCGGTCGCCCACCGTCGTCTCCTCCAGCAGCCGGCCGGTGAAGCGCGTACCGATGAACGACTCGTTGACGTAGTCCCGGCCCAGCGCCAACTCGCCGCGAGCATGCAACTGCGCCATCCGGGCACACGTACCGGTCCCGCAAGGCGACCGATCGAACCACCCCGGGTGGATCGCCATCGCGTTGCGCGAGTCAGCACCATCGGTACCAGGCGCGGTGAACTGCACATGCTTGCACTCGTTGATCGACGGATCCAGCGGATGCACCGGCCGGTCGGTCGCGTTGATCGCGTCCATGATGTCCAGCCCCGCCTGCAGGATCCGGTCCTTCTCCGACCGGTCGAACGGGATGCCGAGTTGCTCCAGCGGCAGGATCGCGTAGAAGTTCCCGCCGTACGCGAGGTCGTACGTCACCTCACCGAGGCCATCCACCTTCACCGTCGCATCAAGCGCATGCGAGTACGCCGGTACGTTCTGAATCGTCACGTGCTCGGCCCGACCGTTGCGCACGGCAACATCCGCCACCACGAGCCCGGCCGGCGTATCCAGCCGCACCTGCGTCAGCGGCTCGGTCACCGTCACCATGCCCGACTCGACCAGCACCGTCGCGACGCCGATGGTCCCGTGCCCGCACATCGGCAGGCAGCCGGACACCTCGATGTAGAGGACACCCCAGTCCGCGTCCGGCCGGGTCGGCGGTTGCAGGATCGCGCCGCTCATCGCCGAATGCCCCCGCGGCTCGTTCATCAGGAACAGCCGCAGGTCGTCGTCGTGCGCCAGGAAGTACTCGCGCCGCTCGGCCATCGTCGTACCGGGGATGACGCCGACGCCACCGGTGATCACCCGGGTCGGCATCCCCTCGGTGTGCGAGTCGATCGCGCTCAGGGTCCGGATCGACCTCATACCAGCGACTCCACGGCCTTCTTCATGTCCTGCTCCAACTGCGCGAGATGCTCCGGTACAAGCGGTCCGCGCGGCGGCCGGCAGGGACCGCCGTACCGGCCGACGTAGTCCATCCCGTACTTGATCGCCTGCACGAACTCGACCCGCGAGTCCCACCGGAAGGCCGCGACCAGCGGTTCGTACAGCTCACGTGCCTGCTTGAGGTCGCCGGCCAGCGCAAGGTCGTACAACCGGACCGACTCCGCCGGAAACACATTCGGGAAACCGGCGAACCACCCGGTCGCCCCCATCAGCAGCGCTTCCAACGTGAGGTCATCCGCCCCGGCCACAACCGTCAAGCTCGGTGCCACCTCGCGGATCTCCAGAATCCTTCGCACATCGCCCGTGAACTCCTTCACCGCAACGATGTTCTCGATCTGCGCCAGCTCAGCCAGCAGGTCCGGCGTCAGATCCACCTTCGTGTCATGCGGGTTGTTGTAAACCATCACCGGCAGCCCAGCCTTGGCGACCTCGGTGTAGTGATGAATCACCTCGCCCCGGTTGGCCCGATACATGGTCGGCGGCAGACACAACACCCCGTCCGCCCCATCCTCTGCGGCCTTCTCAGCCCAACTCCGCGCCTGATGCGCCCCCGCCCCATGCACGCCGACGACAACGATCCCGTCGTCCCCCACGGCCTCGATCGCCGTCCGCGCCACCTGCCGCCGCTCGTCATCCGTCAACGACGAGTACTCCCCCAACGACCCGTTGGGCCCGACTCCCCGGCATCCGTTCTCCACCAACCACCGGCAATGCTCCGCATACCTCTCATAGTCCGGCCGCAACCCCGCCGGCGCCGACGCGTCCTCCGCATACGGCAATGCGGTAGCAACAATCACACCATCAAGCTTCTCGCTCACAAATCCTCCAGTACGTCCGCAGCAGCCAAATCCCTCATCCGCACAGGCACCCCAATCGGCCGCCCGTACCCGTTCTCCACTCCACAGAGCGCGCTCACATTCCGCCCGCAAACCCGCCCCTGGCACATCCCCAACCCAGCCCGAGAGCTGAGCTTCAAAGTCCGCTCCCCCACCACGTCCCGCTCCCCGACAGCTTCTTCGAGCTCGCCCCGCGACACCTCTTCACACCGACAGACCAACGTCGCGGCGGCACTCCACTCCAACCACCCGCCCCGCACCGGATAAGCAGCAGCCAACGCCGCCGCCAACCGTTTGCCCCGAGCGACTCGGCGTCGCCCCGTTGTTGCTCGACCGGGGAGGGAAATAGCTCCATTCGGGGGTAAACCACTCCCCGGTACTGGCGAAATTCCTCCCCGGTCGGAGGCACCGGCCGCGGCCAGGCCAGCCAGGTAGCCCCCGGCCGCGGGCAGGCCGGCCAGGTAGCCCCCGGCGGCGGCGAGGCCGGCCAGGTGGCCTTCGGCTGCGGCGAGGTTCGCGCCGCCGATTCCGGTCAGTTCGCCTGCGGCGTAGATGCCGGGGGTGGTGGTCTGTTGGTCCTCGTCCACCAGTACCGCGGGCCCGCCGTCTGGGCCAGTGCCCAGGGTGCAGCGGGCGGATACCGCGAGCTCGAGGTTTGGGGTGAAACCGAAGCCTAGGCAGACCGCGTCGACTTCGACGCGCTCTTCTGTGCCCGGGATCGGGGTCCAGTCGGCGCCCAGGCGGGCTGTGGTTACGGCCTCGACGCGGTCGGTGCCGTGGGCGGCTACGACGGTGCGGCCGTGATGGAAGGGGATTCGGTGGCGGGCCAATAGGGTCGCGTAGCCGAGGCCTTCGGTGAGTTTGGTGGAGGCGGCCAACGGGTCGGTCAGCCAGCCACGCAGGACTGTGGAGGGCTTGTTGGCTTCCAGGAGGCCGACGACCTCGGCGCCGACGCCGAGCAGGGACTCGGCGACCGGCAGTAGGAAGGGCCCGGTACCGGCTACTAGTACTCGGCTGCCGACCGCGATGCGTTGCCCCTTGGCGAGAGCCTGCGCTGCGCCGGCGCTGTAGACGCCCGGCAGATCCCACCCAGGGAACGGCAGCACCCGGTCATACGCACCCGTCGCCAACACCAACGCCGAAGTCCCGACCGCCCACACCCGCCGTCCAGCCGAGTCAGCCGCACCGGTTTGCAGCCAGACCCGCGTCCACTGCCCAGCCGCGACGCCAGTGGCCCCGACCGCCGAGACACCAGCGGCCGAAGCACCAGCGGCCGAGGCACCGGCGGCCGAAGTACCGGCTGAGGAGGTGGCGGCGGAGGAGGTGGCGGCGGCGGAGGTGGCGGCGGCCGAGCTGGTAGCGGCGGTACCCGCCGGGGCGGCGGTGGTAGCCGCCGGGGCGGTGGCGGGGCGTTCGAGGGACCAGACGGAGGTTTCTGTCAGGTGGGTGATTCTCGGGTCGTTGGCGATGCGGTCGCGTAGTCGGGTGAAGGACGACCAGCCGTGTTGCAGTCTCTCCGGGCGGCGGGCTCGGAACTCGTCGGGTAGCTGGCGGTTGAACTGGCCGCCGACGCTCGGCGCGGCATCGATCAGTAGCACCGAGGCGCCGGCGTCGGCCGCGGCCACGGCAGCGCTCATCCCAGCCGGCCCAGCCCCAACCACCACAACAGGCACCGCCTGTACTCCGTTGCCCAGGGCACTTTGTGCTCCGTCTGAGCGTTTGCCCTGCTCCGAAACACTCACACCGAGCACAAAGTGACCATCGACCGGACCCGAGGGTGAGGGTGAGGGCGGAGGAGAGAGCGGAGGCGGAGGTGTCGGCGGGGGGTCGGGGTGGGGTGCGGGCGCTGGTAGCGCTGCGCCGGGTTGAGTGGTGATTGCGTCGTCCGGGCGGACTACGCGTTGGCAGGCTCGGACGTCGGGTAGGCCGTTGACGACTACCAGGCAGTCGAAGCAGGAGCCGATTCCGCAGAAGACGCCTCGGGGATTGTCGCCGGCTCGGGTGGTGCGCCAGGAGTCGCGGCCGGTGGCCATCAGGGCGGCGGCGACGGTTTGGCCTGGTAGGGCTTCGAGGGGCTGGCCGTCGAGGGTGATGGAGAAGGGCTCGCCGGGGCGGGGCTCGGCGGGGTCGCCTTCAGTCGAGCGCAGGTGCGGGCTCATGAGACACCCAGCAAGGCTGGGCGATCGACGCGGAAGGGCAGCGGGTCGACGTGGGGTGCGAGGCCTAGGAACAGTTCGGTGAGCAGGCGACCGGTTGAGGCGGCCAGGCCGATGCCGGCGCCCTCGTGGCCGGTGGCGTGCCAGAGGCCGTCGACACGCGGATCGGCTCCGATCACCGGGAGATGGTCCGGCGCATAGGGCCGGAAGCCGCCGTACGCCCGCATCACCGGCACCTCACCAAGGAACGGAAACAACCCAACCGCCTTCCGCGCCAGCTCCCGCAGTACCCGGACCCGCACCGAGTCGTCGAACCCGATCCGCTCCCGGCTCGACCCGATCAACACCGTCCCGGCCCGAGTCGACTCCACCACCGTCGACGTCTGCAGGTCCGCATCCCCGCTACCAACAGCCCCGACGTAGTCGGCGTCATAAACCTTGTGCCGTACGCATTCCGGCAGCGGCGCGGTCACCAGGATCATCCCCCGCCGAGGCAAGATCTCCACCGGCCCGCCCGCCAACACACTGAACGCCCCAGCCCAAGGCCCGCACGCATTCACCACGGCCCGACACGCAAAGTCCCCCGCGGACGTCGACACCCCAGACACCCGCCCGCCGGCGGAGCGGAGTACCGACTGAACCGTCACGCCACCAAGAACAACCCCACCACGAGCCCGTACTGCGGCCAGCAACGCCGTCGCCGCAAGCACCGGCTGCAGCTGAGCGTCATCCGGGTAATGCACCGCAACGGTGACGGAAGGAGTCAGCAACGGCTCCAACTCAAAAGCCTCTGCCGGCTTGAGCACCCGCGCATCAACCCCAGCAGCCCGTTGCGCAGCAGCGAAATCCTCCAACGGCCCCGGCTCGCCCGTCGCAACGACCAGCCCGCCCTTCGGCTCCCACTCGACATCCGCGACCTGCCGAGGCAGGCGATCCAATACCGCGAGCCACTCGGCACGAGACGCGATCGCCAGGTCGAGCTCAGCCCCCGGCCCCTTGTCGGAGACCAGGATGTTGCCCTCGCCCGCAGCCGTCGTACCGGACGCAGGCGCCCCGCGGTCCAGCACGAGCACCCGGACCCCGGCAGCCGACAGGGCCTCGGCGCAAGCGGCACCCACGATGCCCGCCCCGACCACCACGACGTCGACCTCAGCCATCAGCACCTCTCGCCCAACCGTTCAGTAAAATGAACGATTCGAGCGTACGTCCGCCACCCACTCCAGGTCAACGGCACCCCTCAGGGGCCCAGTCGACCTCAGTCCAAGTGGAGCCCGTCCAGCGTGGCCGGCTGCACGTCCGGCGGGTACTCGAGCAGCAGCACCGACCGGACCAGCCCGTCGAGCGCCTCGTACTCGTGCGCCCCATTGGCCCGGAAGGCCAGATAGTCCCCGGCGCCCAGCTCGAACTGCTGCCCCTGCGCCCCGATCCGCAGCCGCCCAGCCAGTACGACGTGGTGCTCCGTCCCCGGATGCCCGGCCGACCGCTGGATCGCCCCCGCCCGGATCTGCTGGTCGTAGACCTCCAGCAACGACCCGGGATGCTCCAACCGCCGCAGCATCCGCAGATCAACCGCCTCCCCACTCAGCACATCGACATCCGCCGACTGCACGTGGACCAGGTCCGACGCCGGCGGCTCGTTCAGCAGCGACGACACCGGCACCCCGAGAGCGTTCGACAAACTGAACACCGTCTCGATCGTCGGATTGCCCGCGCCCGACTCCAGCTGCGACAGCGTCCCCTTCGCGATCCCCGACCGCCGGGCCAGCTCCGACAGCGAGATCCCCTGCTCATCCCGCCGCGCCCGCAAGTTGGCTCCCAGTACGCGCCCGGCACCCTGGCCCGAACCTTGACCCACCCGTTGACCCACCACAGCCCGGAGCATGCCACACCCACCCCCTTCCCCGCCCCGCCCCATTTCGGGGGTTAACCCCTCAGTTGGTGGGTTGTCACCCCTGATTCCCGGGTGGCAACCCACCAACTGAGGGGTTAACCCCCGAAATGACACGAGGCGGGGCGCGGCGGCCAGGGCGGGAGCGGGGTGAGGCAGAGGCGGGGGCGGGTGAGGCGGGGGCGGGGTGAGGCAGAGGCGGGGGTGGGTGAGGCGGGGGCGGGGCGGGATTGGGTCACGGGATGATGCGGGTGTTGCGGAGGGTTTCGAAGATGCCGAAGAACATCGCCTCGGTGTCGACGTACTCGTGGAATCCGGCCCGCCGCGCCTTCGACCCATCAGCGAAGAAGTCGTAGTCCCACCCGAACACGAAGTCCGCGAAGGGCCACGACGAGACATCGGCGTACGGCGTCCCCGCCGGCCCGTGCCCAGCCTGGAGCTCCTTCCAGAGCGGCTCCTTGTCCGCCATCACCGTCGACAGCGACATGTGCAACGGCGGCGCCACCTCCAGATCGAACCAGCCGGCCAGCTTCGGCCACAGCTCGTTCCACCGGAACAGATCGCCGTTCGTGATGTTGAACGCCTGATTCGCCGCCGCGGGCGAGGTCGCCGCCCAGACGGTTGCCTTGGCCAACAACCCCGCGTCGGTCATCTCCAGCAGGCTGTTGTACGCACCAGGCTTGCCGGGGAAGCGCAACGGCACCCCCGACGCCTTCGAGATCGACGCATAGACAGCGATCGCGACCGCCAGGTTCATCGGATTGCCCAGCGCCGCCCCGCCGACGACGGACGGTCGCAGCGCCGACCACTCCCACCCGGCCACAGCCGCTCGCGACTCCAGGAACTGCTGTTGGTCGACGTTGAACTCCGGCGGCAGATGCGGCGGATCGTCCTCACGCGCGGGAGTCTTGAACGGCCCGAGATGAGCGCCGTACACCTTGTACCCCTGCATCAGACTCACATGCCGCAATCCACGGGCGACCGGCTCGATCGCGTCGACGACGTTCACCAGCATCGCGAGGTTCGGCGGAACGAGCTCGGCCCAGGTCGGGCGGTCCTGGTAGGCGACGTAGAAGACATGCGTCACCTCAGTCAGCCCGGACAGCTTCGAGCCGGTGTCATCGGGGTCCAGCAGGTCGACCGCGACCTGCCTCACCCGGTCGGACGAGACGCCACCTCGCCGGGACAGCCCGATCACCCGCCAGTCCGGCAGCGACTCCAGGTGCTCGACCAGGTTCGTACCGATCACTCCGCGCGCACCGACCACCAGCGCGACCTTCGTCTGCTCCATATCCCCAGCCTGTGGCTAACCCTGTGGATAAGTCCAACGCATAGTTATCACCGATCCCATAAGCTCTGTTCATGGCGACGCTCCGGCAGCTCGAATATCTGGTGGCCGTCGTCGACCTGGGCTCCTTCACCAAGGCCGCCGACCTGCTGCACGTCACCCAGCCCGCGCTCTCCCACCAGATCCGCGCGCTCGAGCGCTCCACCGGCAGCCCGCTCCTCGAGCGCCTCCCGCGGGCGATCCGGCTGACCCCGACCGGCCGCGCGATGCTTCCGCACGCCAGAGCCGCCCTCGCCGACGCGGAGCGGGCCACCTGCGCCGCACGCCAGGCGGCCGGTGCGGAGGTCGGCGAGCTGCAGATCGCGACCCTCTACTCGATCAGCCTCGGCATCCTCCCGATCGCGCTCAAGGCCTGGCGGCGGTCCCACCCCGACGTCGGCATCCGGCTCTTCGAGCACCGGCATACCGACGAGCTGATCGAGGCGATGAGTGCCGGCCAGGCTGATCTCGCGGTCGGCCCGACGCCGAAGGACTGGGCGGGCAGCACCCACGTCCTCGGCAAGGAGGAGCTGGTCGTGGTCGTCGCCAAGGACGATCCGGTCGCCGGCCGCAAGTCGATCCGGTTGAAGGACCTGGCCGATCGCAGTTGGGTCCACTACACGCCGGGTCACGGGCTGGCCGACGTACTGAATCAGGTCTGCGCGAAGGCCGGGTTCGAGCCCAAGGCGGCTGTCCACACCGAGCAGACCGCGGCCGCTCCGGCGCTGGCGGCTGCTGGGTTGGGGCCGGCGTTGGTGCCGTCCAACATCCTGCCGCCCGGGTTCGACGGTCAGGTACTACGGACCGAGCCGCCCACCCGACGGACGCTCACCGCCTACACGCGCGGCAGCCCGGATCCACTCGCGGCGGCGTTCATCGAAGTACTGAAGGAGACGTGGATCTAGCTACTGCTGGGGACGGTTGCCGACGATCGCCGCGATGGGTGGGATGACGGCGGCGACGGCGCTCATGCCGATGGCGGCCGGGATCGAGAACAGCCGGACGACGAACCAGGCGAGCACGATCAGGCCGATGCAGGTTCCCATCAGCCAGAAGTAGACCTTGTGCTTGTCCCGCTTCGCCACGATCCCAGTCTCCCACCAAGTCGCCGAACCTGAAGGTGCGCTGAAGGCCGCGCGTGCGTAGTGCGGGCGAAGCGCCCGGCGATGGCACGATGGGCAGATGGTGGCGAGAGTCCTCGTGGTCGAGGACGCGGAGGCGATCCGGACCGCCGTCGGGATCGCCCTGGAAGAGGCCGGCTGCGAGGTACTGACCCGCGCCGACGGCGAGACGCTCGAACGCGACCTCGCCGCCTTCCGCCCCGATCTCGTCCTGCTCGACGTGATGCTGCCCGGCCGGGACGGGTTCGCCCTGCTCGAGGTCGTTCGCGAGGTCTCGAATGCCGGGATCGTCCTGCTCACCGCGCGGGACGCCGTCGAGGACAGGTTGCACGGCCTGCGGACCGGCGCCGACGACTACGTGGTCAAACCGTTCGTACTCGCCGAGCTGATCGCCCGCGTCGAGGCGGTGTTACGCCGGATGGGCCGGCTGCGGACAGTACTGGAGATCGGCGACCTGGCCATCGACGTCGAGGCCAGCTCGGTGACCCGCAATGGCAAGCCGCTCGACCTCACAGCGACCGAGCTGAAGCTGCTGAGCTTCCTCGCCGGACGCCGGGACAAGGTGGTCGGCAAGGCGCAGATCCTCGCCGCCGTCTGGGGGTACGACGACTACGCCGCCAACCTCGTCGAGGTCCACGTCAGCGCCCTGCGCCGCAAACTCGGCACGCCTCCCCTGCTCCACACCATCCGCGGCGCCGGCTACATCCTGCGAGCCCCTTCGTGATGTCACTCCGCAGGCGCGTGACGATCACCGCACTACTGGTCCTGCTGATCGTCCTCCCCATCACCGGCCTCGCCGTGAAGGCGATCTTCGACGCCCAGGCCGAGCGCAACCTCAACACCCTGCTCAACGGACGTGCCCAGCTCGCCCAGCAACTCGCCAGGCAGAACGTCGCCCCCAACAACCTCGTACGCCGGATCGACGCCGACGGTATCCGGGTCACCCTCACCCTCCGCAACGGCCAAGTGATCGGCGCCCCGCCGCTCGACGTCGCCAAGGGCACCCGTCAGGTCAAGACCACCCTGACCGCCGGCCAGCGCACTCGCGGCGCCACCCTCATCCTCTCCGCCGACACCTCACTGCTCGAAGGCGCAAGCCGAACCCTGCGACGCGTCCTCTTCATCGCCGGCGCCGCAGCCCTCCTCATCACCGCCGTCGCCCTGATCCTCGGCATGCGCGTCGCCCTCGCACCCCTCGACGCGATGACCTCCCTCGCGCGCTCGATCGCCGCCGGCCGCCGTGGTGGCCGACTGCAACCAACCCGCCGCGACACCGAACTCGGCCGGACCGCAGCCGCCTTCGACGAGATGCTCGACTCGCTCGAAGGCAAGGAGCAGTACATGCGCCAGTTCGTCGCCGACGCCGCCCACGAGCTCCGTACGCCGGTCACCGGCCTGCAAACCGCCGCCGAGACCCTGCTCCAACTCGGCCCCGACGCCCCGACCGAACGCCGCGAGGAACTCGAACTCCTCCTGGTCCGCGAATCCCGCCGCGCCGGCACCCTCGTCGCCGATCTGCTGGAGCTCGCCCGGATCGACGCCGGCCTGGTACTACGCCGCCAACCCGTCCTGCTCAAACACCTCGCCCAGACCCAAGCCGACCGGGTCCGCCTGATGGCCCCCGGCCACACCATTCAGGTCACCGGACCAGAGCTGGAAATCCAGGCGGACCCCGATCGCCTCACCCAGATCCTCGCCAACCTGCTCGACAACGCCCGCAACGCCACCGGCGACCACGGCCTCATCGAGGTCGTCCTCAGCAACGCCACCGGCGACAGTCAAGTTGCCCTCAGCAACCACTTGGGCGGCGTGAGGCTGATCGTCCAGGACAACGGTCCTGGCGTCCGGCCGGAGGATCGCGAGCGCATCTTCCAGCGGCTCGTCCATGGCGAACGCAGTCGCGGCTCCGGCCTGGGCCTCCCGATCGCCCGAGGTTTCGCCCGCGCCCACGGCGGCGACCTGATCGCCATCGATCGCCCGGACGGCAAACCCGGCGCGGCGTTCCTGCTGACCCTCACACCTTGAGCAGGCCATCGACGTTCCCGCTGTGCCCGTCCAGTATCTTCTCGCCATCAGCACCCAGTACGTCGCGCAGCACCGTCCCGTAGACGTCGCGGAAGTCCGTCGTCGCCACCAGGTCGCCGTTCGACAAGTCGGTCAGGCTCGGCTGCGCTCCGTAGAACCCACCGTTGACCTTGTCGCCCAGCATGAACAGCGGCCCGGCCGTCCCGTGATCGGTGCCGTCACTGCCGTTCGCATGCACCCGCCGGCCGAATTCGGAGTAGACGAGCACGACGACCTGCTTGCCACGATCGGTCTTCCGCATCCGTTGCACGAACGGCGTCAGCGCTCCATCGAGTTCGCCGAGCAACCGTTCCTGGGTGCCGCGTTCGTCCGCGTGCGTGTCGAATCCGCCGAGCGAGACCGAGTACGCCCGGGTCGGTACGCCTGCCTCGACGAGTCCGGCGACGAGGTCGAGTTGGGCGCCCAGTTGGGAGCCGCCACCGGCCGAGGCTCCCTTGGTGCGAGCTTCGTCCTCGTCGTCGTCGCGGTCGGCCTGGTCGTGGACGGCACCGCCGAGTACGCGTACCGCGTTCTGGAGGTCGGCCAGCGACTTTGCCGCGGCGGCTTGCCAGTGATCGTCGTTGGGGCTTGCCTTGGCTAGCGCAGCGTACGCAGTACCGAGCTTGCCGGTGGGTAGTTTCAGGCCCCGGACGGGTAGTGACGCTGCCGCCGTCGTCGCCCCTGCCAGCAACGGCGGCAGCGTCGGCTCCACAGACACCGCGTGCAGCGGATCGGCGCCGGCCACGTCGAGCCAGCGCCCCAGCCAGCCGGTCGGTACCGGCGTCTTCGGCGACGCGGTCTGCCAGATCGCCATCGACCGGAAATGACTCCGGTCCGGCTGTGGATAACCGACCCCGCGCACGATCGCGAGCGCCTTGTCGTCCCACAGCCCCTTCAGGCCCTTGAGCCCCGGGTTGAGCCCGAGCCCATCGCCCAGGTCGAGCACTTCGTCCGGCTCGTACGCGAGGTCGGGCCGGGCCTTATGGTACTCCGGATCGTCGGCCGGCACGACGGTGTTGAGCCCGTCGTTGCCGCCGTAGAGAGTGACGACGACGAGGACGGAATCCTCACTGTGCAAGGGATTCTGCACCGCCGCGCTCATCAGCTCGGACCAGCTCACCTGGGTCGCCCCCACGGCGAGCGCTCCGGCCGCGGTGACTCCGCTCATCGTCAGGAACCGGCGTCGGGTCAGGTTGTCCATGATTCTCCTCAACCGCTCACTACGTACTCGGGCGCGCAGGCCGCCACGGCGATCAACTGCGCGGGATCCGTCAACCCTGCAAGGGCATTCCGCGTCCGATCCGTCCATGCATCGACACCAAGCAGAACCCGTACGCCGTCCACACGCGCGCTCGACTTCTCCAACTGCCCGAGATCCGCTTGCTTCGCCAGCAGTTGAGCAAGCTGCAACCGCGCCACCCCGGCCGACGTCGTCAGCCAACTCGCCCCGGACGGCCACCCGCCGACACTCGGCGGCCGGAACGGAACCTGCCCCATCCCCTTCAACCCAGCAAGCACCTTCAACCTCGTCTTGTCATCAAGCGCCGACGGCCGGATCCCAAGCGCACGCATCAGCCCCACGGCCCACTCCACCGGCTGCTTCACCATCGCCGAAGCACTGTCCCTGAAGGCCGGATCCGCCGCGATCGTCGTCAGCACCGCCTGGATATCGCGCCCACTCCCGTACGCCGCAACCAACCGCTCGACCATCGCGGCCGGAGGCGGCGTCGCCGAAACGAGCCGGAACCAGATCCGCCCCACCACAAACGCGGCCGACTCCGGCTTCGCCAGCGCCAAGTCGGCAAAGCCCGCCGCATCGAAGTCACCCGTCTTGCCGAAGATCGTCTTCGGATCCCCGTCATGCCGCTTGGCCCGGAAGACCGGCTTCACCGAAGTACGGCGTACCGTCCATCCCGTCAGCGCCCGCGCGCCCTCGAACACGTCGACCTCGGCGTAGTGCCCGATCCCCAGCGTGAAGAGCTCCAAGAACTCCCGCGCCAGATTCTCGTTGGGCGACCCCTTGCGATTGTCATTCCCATCGAGCCACTTGATCAGCGCCGCATCCACGATCATCGCCCGCGCCAGCCCAGTAAAGCTCCCGCGCCCCTGCGCCCGGAACACCTGGTTCTGCGCCAACATCAACTGCGCACTCCGAACCTTCTGATTACTGGTCGCAAAGTGCCCATGCCAGAACCAGGCCATCCGCTCAGTTGCCCGCTCGCCGGCCACCATCCGCTCCAGCCACCAACCCGAAACCTCGAGTTCCTGCCGGGCCCGAGACTTGTTGGCGGCCTTCTTGGCCTCTTTGTCCCCCTTGGCCGCCACCCCGAGCGCCGGCAAAGCAGGCGGTGCCACCCCACCCTCGGCCGCGGTACCGAACAACCGCGCCACCGTCGTCTCGAACCCGACACCCAGCGCCCCCGGCCGAGGACCGAACCCGAACCGATCATGCAACCGCCGCACAGCAGCCCGCTCCGAAATCTCACCCATACCCCCGATCCTGGCCACGCCACCGCCCGCTCACCAGGTTCCAGCGGTGATCTTCAGCCAACCCACAGCCTGTGGATTATTCGCGGAGCCCGGACACCCGATCGGCCTAGACTCCGGGCCATGTCACTCGAAGTCGATGCCCGCGCGGTCAACACAGCAGTCGGCCTGGCCCGGGCCGGCCTGGTCGATCGTGAGCTGATCGCCGAGGTGGTCGTCCTGTGCGCGGTCGCCGGCGAGCACCTGCTGGTGATCGGCGCTCCCGGGACGGCGAAGTCCGAGGCCGTCCGGCGGGTCGCGGCAGAGCTCGGCGGCAGCTACTTCGAGTACCTGCTCGGCCGGTTCACCGAGCCGAACGAGATCTTCGGCCCGGTCGACCTGCGCCGGCTGCGTGAGGGCATCGTCGAGATCGAGACCGCCGGGATGCTGCCCGAGGCGGAGATCGCGTTCCTGGACGAGGTCTTCCTCGGCTCGACCGCGATCCTGAACACGCTGCTCGGTGTGCTCAACGAGCGCACCTTCCGCCGCGGCAGCACGTCGCTCACCGTTCCGCTCCGGGTCTGCGTCGGCGCCGCGAACACGCTGCCCGAGGACCACACGCTCGCCGCCTTCGCCGACCGCTTCCTGGCCCGGCTCTTCGTCGAGCCGGTCGCCGACGCACGCCTGGAGGAGCTGCTCGAGGCCGGCTGGCGCGCAGACCACGCGGTCGCCAAGCCCGGTTCCGACGACCTGCTCGGCTCGGTCGACCGCCTCGCCGCCGCCGCTCAACGGGCCGACCTCACTCAAGTACGACCACTGCTCGGTACTGCGATCAGACGCCTGCGCGGCGCCGGAATCGCGTTGAGCGATCGCCGGGCGGTCCGCGCCCAGCGCCTGATCGCCGCCGCGACCGTGCTCGACGGCCGATCCGTGGCGTCCGAAGCAGACCTCTGGGTCCTCCCGCTCATCGCTCCGACCGCGGACACCCAGGTCCTGGCCCGGGAAACCCTCGCCGACCTGCTGACCCGGTCCCGCAACAGCAGCCTGGTCCACTCCGCCGAAGAGCTCTCCCGCGGTGCCGAGGCCCGCGCCGAGCGACTCCACCAGACCGGCACCACACTGCTCGAAACCCTCGACACCACCCCGGACGCCCGCCTCCGGCTGGAAGCCACCCTCCGGGAGATCGACGCGACCTTCGCCCACACGGACCTCCCACCCGCCCTCGCGGACCTTCGCACCACCCTCATCACCAAGCTGGAACCGTGACCCAGTCGGTCGAGGTGGTGTGGCGACGACGGGAACCGCCGTTGCCGGTGGCCGGCGTCGTCGCGGGCGGGAGCGTGGCCGAGTTGTTGCGAGAGGCAACCATCGCGCGCTTGGCGGAGCGGGAGTACCGGGCAGTGAGTGGGGAAGGTTGGCTGGTGGTGCTCGGGGAGGAACTGCCTTGGGCCGACGGGGCGATCTACCTCGGCTGGGACAGCGGCGTACTCGTGCCGACAACCGCCGAGCCGACTCCACCGGTCGCGTTGCTACGTGGCGCATTGCCTGACGGTCAGCTCGTGGTGTTGCTGCCGGAGCAGGTGCTGGTGTCCGATGCACCGGTACGACCTGCCGACCCGGCCTTGCTGGGTGCGTGAGGCGTGCAGCTACCTCCTGCCCTGCAGCCCTGGGCCGAACCACTGTCGGTCCTCGACGCCGAACTGGCCGTCGCACTCGGCCCGCTCGTCCGCCAGCTCGACCAGCTCATCACCCGGCAAGACCTCGGCGCCGGCACGCATGGTCCGCTCGACGGTTACGACGGAATCACCCGCCAGGGCTCGCCAACCCGGATGCTCATCTCCGAGTGGGCACTGGCCGACGCCGTCCCCGACGAGTTCCTCCGCCGCGCCGTCAACGCGGAGCTCCTCTACCTCGAGCCGTCCTACCAACAAGACCGTGCCCGAGCCTCCATGGCAGTACTGGTCGACACCGGTCCAGACCAACTCGGCGCCGCCCGGCTCGTTCAGCTGGCCACCCTGATCGTCCTCCTCCGCCGGGCTGCTGCCCGCGGCCAGGACCTCTCCTTGGGTGTCCTCACCGCCACCCCCGGCGCCTGGCTCACCGGCGATCCCAAACACCTACTCCATAAGTGGCTGACCTCCAGGACTCCGACGGACCCGTCCCCGACCGCAGTGGCCGCCTGGACCACCGCCCCAGCCGAGGAGACCGACACCAACTTCGATGAGGTGTGGGTTCTGGCCGGGTCGCGGCTGGCCAAGGCGTTGCCTGGGACGCGGCGGGTCCTGGTGACTCGGGAGTGTGCCTGGGATGAAGCCGGTGCGACCGCGGCCGAGGTGCGGCTGGCAGGCGATCGGGTCGAGCTTGCGCTGCCTCGGCACGACCTGGGGATCAGGGCCCTGCGTGGGGCCGCTCTGCGACCGGCGGCAGGCAGCTCAGGCGTTCCGACCGGTGCGCGCTTCGGCACCTTCACCGGCTCACCGCGCCGACTGATTGCCAGAGGCAACGAATCGGACGAGCTCGTCGCCCTCACCCTCACCGGCAACCCGAAGACACGACCCAAGCAGTACAAACTCCCCGGCCCGGTCCTCGCCGCCGGCTGCTTCAGCCGGCGCACCATGGCTCTGTTCCTGCAAGACGGCCATCTGCAGATCAGGTCGTTCGGCAAGACCCTCGGCCGCCTCAACCAGCTGTCCGTCCCGCTGTCCGACCTCGAGCTGACCGATGCCGACATCAACGACCTGGCAGAACTCGACCTGCCGGCTCTGTACTTCGCTTCCGGCGCGGTCATCTTCCGCCTCGGCGCCCACTGGTGGCGACTGTTCCCGGGCGATCCGGCCATGCCCGCCGACGTCATCGCCGTAGCCACCGGCGACAAGCTCGACGAACCGCTTCAGGCCGAGCGGTACGGCGAAGATGTGGTCGTGTCGCCGGCCTGGGCCAGACTCGCGAACACCGAGCGGGTGATCCTCGGCCGGGACAACCTCGTAGCCCGCTTCGACGGCGACTCCTGGTGGCTCCGGCAGGTTCATCACGCGTCCGACGCCACCGAGTTCGCGCTCGAGATTCCCACCGGCGCCGAGCCTTTCGGCGTCCTCACCCTCGACAACGAGCCGTCGGTCCTCTGCCACACCAAGTCGGACGGCACTACCCAGCTCTGCACGATCGACGGCCACCGCACCCTGACCCATCTCCCCCGGGCGCATCGCACCCCGTCGCTGCACCCCTTCGACCCGTTGCTGGCCCTGGAGCTCGGCGACCGCATCGATGTCGTCGACCTGTCCGACGGCTCCCTGGTCGCCACCCTGCGCGGTGACGAATGACCACCTCGTACTCCGACCGAGCCGCGTTCCGCGGTACGACGCTCGCCCACGCCCTGCTCCTCGACGTACCGACGATCGGCGCCGCCGAGGCCCGCCGGCGAGTCCTCGCCACGTGGCAACCGGACTCGACCCTCCGAGCTCTCCCAGACGGCACCTGGCTCCTGACTCTCCCCGAACCACTGCCAGTACGAGCCGAGTACGCCGCCGGCCTCCCGCTCGTCAAGCACCCCACCGGCTGGGTCGCCCCCGGCCTCACACCAGTCGACACCGCGCATGCAGCCGACCACATCTCGATTCCCCAAGCCGGCCGCGTCATCTCGATCCCCGTGACCGCGACCACCGAGGTCGATACCCGCGACTGGATCGACCTGTCCGCCCTCCCCGTCCACCGCCTCACCCCGCTGGACCGCGCGCCCGAGCAGCCCCAACTCCCGATCGCCGCGCCCACCCCGCCAACCCCCGACCTTCGCAAAGCCGCCCGCCTCGGCACGCCCTCCGCCGACTCCGCCACCTTCCGCCGCGGCCTCACCGAAACCGCCGCCTCCAGCCCCACCGACGGTAGGTGGGCCAAAGTCATGCGCCGCGTTCGGAAGCTCGCCACCGCAGCATTCCTGGCCGCCGTCGTGGTGGGCATGTTCGCGACCTCGGGCGGTCCTCGGCACCACCTGAAGGTCCTCGTGGCCGTCGCCGCGGCGATCTCCGGGATCCACTTCCTGATAGCGAAGGACGAAGCCAACTCCGGCCGGGCACCAGTCTCGAACGGTCCGCGACCCGGCGAGCCAGGCCTCCTCCGCCAGCTCTGGTCGACCATCGTCCTGCGATCCCCCGCCGGACGTTTCCTCGAACGCAAGCAGCAGCGCTACCTCCAGGAGCTGACCCGGAGATTCGAACGCCGCGATTTCGACCAGGCTCTCCGCGACGCGATCGGCCTCAACGGCACGGCGCTGGCCGGGCTCGCCTCCCTGCGCCTGCCAACCCCTCGAACCTCCATCAAGCCCGGCAGCTCACAACCGGCCACCGGATCGAGCTTCAGCAATTTCTCCAACGCCTACGAGCACCTCAGGAGCCTCTACCTCGAAGCGGCCCGCACCCTGCAGGCTTCCGGCCGAATCGACGAGGCAGCCTTCGTCTACGCAGACCTCCTCGACGACACCCGCGCCGCGGTCGACCTCCTGGAACGCCACGACCGCCTACCCCTCGCCGCCCAACTCGCCGAGAGCAAAGGCCTGGAAGCACCCCTCGTCGTCCGCCTCTGGTGGCGAGCCGGTGACCGCACCCGTGCCGTTGAGATCGCCCGCAGCCGCGCAGCCTTCGCCTCCGGCATCGAACGCCTCCACGCCGTCGACCCCGCCCTTGCCCGCGACCTACGCGTCGCCTGGGTCGACTACTGCCGCCAAGCAGGTGACCCGGTAGCCGCTGTCGAGGCAGCCTGGCCGGACGCGACCCTGCGCCCCACGGTCATCACCGACATCGCCACCGGGATGGCGATGGGCGGCCCGCGCGCCGCCTACCTGTTCGCCCACCTGGTGACCGAGCACGCAACGCCCGAGAACCTCGACCGTGCTCTGGCCTTGCTCGATTCGGAGGATGTCGAGGCCAAGCAGCGCTTCACCTCCGCCTTGGTGGGCTTACGTAGTACAGACCGGATGCACGACAAGCGCCTCGCCACCGCGGCCCTCCGCTCCCTGCTGCGTTACGGCTCAGCCGACCAGGAGCCCGTACGCCGAGCCGTCGCCGTACTGCGAGATCGCTGCGACCCATTGGTCCGCGCAGACCTCCCTCGCCTGCAAGCCAACTCGGCAGCCACCTCCGGCCAGTCCGTGTCCTTCAGCCTGGAGGACGAGCCTGGTGCCCTCCCGGTGTACGACGCGGCCGCGCTGCGAGGGGGCGCAGTACTGGTCGCCCACGGCGAGCAAGGAGCACGTCTACTCACGCACGACGGCCGGACCCGCGCGCGATGGGATCTGCCGGTGCACTCGCTGGTAGTCGCCGACCACGGCGGCACCGCTCTACTGGTGACGAAAAGCCAATCCCTGCAGACGATCAACCGCCTCGACCTCGCCACCCGGACCATCCGGCCGTGGACCACGCTGCCCAGCTGGCAGCTGCTGGAGTCGTACGACGGCGGCACCGTGACGGTGATCGACGAGGACGGCCTCTCCTTCGTCGACACCCTGTCCGCGCGACCCAAGATCCTGTGGCGCGAGCTCGACCCCCTGCACGGCATCCTGGCGATCAACCGCACACCTCAGAACCTGACCCTGCTCGCCAGGGTGAACTTCGCCGAGCGCTTCGTGAAGCCCCAGCTCCAGCTCTTCAGCTGGGAACTCCCGTCGATGACGCTCCGGAACCGGCGAACCCTCCGGCCCGAGGAGCCTGGCTGGTCGCAGGCGGCCCTTCCCGGTCAGGCTGTCATCGCCGGCGACGAGCTCACGACGTACCGGGGACAGCAGAGCCCGGCTGGGCGCGAACTGCCAGGCCGCGAGCTGATCAGCAGCGGCAACGCGCTGGGTCTGCTCACCGAAGAGGGACACCTGACGATCGAGGTCGACGGCCGTGAGATCGCCGCCATCGACTGCCCGGTCCACCCCGGCCTGCGGGAGCGCGACGGCCTGGTCACGCTCTGGCTCCCGGACGGCCGGATCGCGGTCATCGACCCGGCCGGGCCGACTGTGCTCGCCAACTTCCGGACCAGGCGCGGAAGCTAACCTCGAGGCGGTGTTAGACCTTCCCGGCCGGCAGGGCGAGTTGGGCGAGGGCGTCGACCAGCGGGGCTAGCTCCGGGAACTCGGCGGCCTTCTGCAGGGCAGCGGTCAGCACTTCGTCGTGCGTCGGCTCGGCCTCGGCCAGGAGGGCGCGACCGGCCTCGGTGACCTCGGTGTAGATGCCTCGGCGGTCGGTCGGGCAGAGGTAGCGCTCGAGCAGGTGGCGGTCCTCGAGGCGGTTCACCAGGCGGGTGGTCGCCGACTGGCTGAGCACGACCGCGTTCGACAGCTGGTTCATCCGCAGGTGGTGCTCGTCCTGCCGGGCGAGGGCGTCGAGTACGGAGTACTCGCTGACGGACAGTCCGTGCTGCTTCTGCAGCGCGCGCTCCAGCTCGTCCTCGATCCGGGCATGGAGGGCCGCCAGCGTCCGCCAGCCCTGGGCGCGCGCCTCGGCCGCGTCGTCTGAATACCCCACAACTCCTCCTCGACTTGAACCAGACCGTTGCATGATGCAGTATAGGGCTCATGCAATAGCCCGCGTCTGCAACTATCGCGGACGCCGGTAACAGTCATAAGACTACATTCGAGGAGAAGAGAGCCATGCCTGCCGCGTTACTGGCGCTGGCCATCGGTGCCTTCGGGATCGGCACCACCGAGTTCGTCATCATGGGTCTGCTGCCGGAGGTCGCCACCGACTTCGGCGTCAGCATCCCGTCGGCCGGCCTGCTGATCTCCGGCTATGCCCTCGGCGTCGTCGTCGGCGCCCCGCTGCTGACCGCGATCGGATCCAAGATCTCCCGCAAGACCGTGCTGGTCGCGCTGATGGGCGTCTTCATCGCCGGCAACCTGATCTCCGCGCTCGCGCCGACGTACGGCGTGCTGATGACCGGGCGGATCGTCGCGGCGCTGTCGCACGGAGCGTTCTTCGGCGTCGGTTCGGTGGTCGCCGCGTCGCTGGTGCCGAAGGCCAAGCAGGCGAGCGCGATCGCGTTGATGTTCACCGGATTGACGGTCGCCAACGTGTTCGGCGTACCGGGTGGGACTGCGCTCGGGCAGGCGTTCGGCTGGCGGTCGACGTTCTGGGCCGTCACCGTGCTCGGCGTGATCGGGCTGCTCGGCATCGTCTTCCTGGTACCTCGGCAAGGCGTCAGCGAGGGGCCGGGACTGCGGAGCGAGCTGGCCGTGTTCCGCAGTCTGCAGGTGTGGCTGGCGCTGGCGATGACGGCGCTCGGGTTCGCCGGGGTGTTCGCGTCCTTCACCTACATCGCGCCGATGATGACCGAGGTGGCCGGCTTCTCGTCCGGCGCGGTCACCTGGCTGCTCGTCCTGTTCGGCGGCGGGCTCGTGGTCGGCAACCTGCTCGGCGGCAAGCTGGCCGACCGGTCGTTGATGCCGAGCCTGTACGCGATCCTTGCGGCGCTGGCCGTAGTACTGGTGGCCTTTGTTTTCACGGCTCATGGACGGGTACCGGCAGCGGTGACGATCGCGCTGTTCGGCGCGGCCGGCTTCGCGACCGTGGCGCCGTTGCAGAAGCGGGTGATGGACAAGGCGGCCGGCGCACCGGCGCTCGCCTCTGCCGCGAACATCGCGGCCTTCAACCTCGGAAACGCTGTCGGCGCCTACCTCGGCGGCCTCACCATCGAGCACGGCCTCGGCTACACGGCACCCAACTGGGTCGGCGCCGCGCTGGCTGCCGCCGGCCTCACGGTCGCCCTCACCTCCGGCCTGCTGGACCGGCGGCGGCGTACCGCAACCACTGCGGAACCTGCTCTCACCACTGTCTGAACACCACTTCTGAAGGTAGATATCTGATGATTCCCACCGTGAAGCTCAACAACGGCGTCGAGATGCCGCAGCTCGGATTCGGCGTCTTCCAGGTGCCGGACGACGAGACCACGGCCGCCGTCACCACCGCGCTGGAGGCCGGCTACCGCAGCATCGACACCGCCACGGCCTACCAGAACGAGGCGGCCGTCGGGAAGGCGCTCGCCGTCTCCGGCATCGCCCGCGAGGAGCTCTTCATCACCACCAAGCTGTGGAACGCCGACCAGGGCTACGAGCAGACGCTCAGCGCCTTCGAGCGCAGCCACAAGCTCCTCGGGCTCGACTACCTGGACCTGTACCTGATCCACTGGCCGGCCCCCGAGCTCGGCAAGTACGCTGACAGCTGGCGCGCGCTGGAGAAGCTGGCCGCCGATGGAGTCGTCCGCGCGATCGGTGTCTCCAACTTCCAGCCGGCGCACCTCGAGCAGCTCGCGTCGAGCTCGTCGGTTGTGCCGGCCGTCAACCAGGTCGAGTTGCACCCTTACCTGCAGCAGGCCGAAGTACGGGCCTATGACAACGAGCACGGGATCGCCACCGAGGCGTGGAGCCCGCTGGCCAAGGGCGGCTCGCTGCTGACCGAGCCGATCGTGACGGCGCTGGCCGCGAAGTACGACCGGACCGCCGCCCAGGTCGTACTGCGCTGGCACCTGCAGCTCGGCAACATCGTGATCCCGAAGTCGGTCACCCCGGCGCGGGTCCGGGAGAACTTCGCGGTCTTCGACTTCGCCCTGACGGATGCGGACCTGGACTCGCTGGCCGGGCTCGACCGCGGCGAGCGGACCGGGCCGGACCCGGACACTTTCAACGTCGTCTGAGGCTGGTCAGCAGGTCGCGTAGAAGTCACTGACGGCATGGAAGGACTTCTTCGGTTCCCAGCGGTACTTCGACGCTGGGTCCGAGGAGGTCTGCCGGATCACCTTGCAGAGACTGAACGCGGCGATGTCCTCGTCGTACTTGCGTTCTTTCCGGTGTGGCGCGTCGGGTGAGATGAACGTGTACATCGCGGCGCCGAGGAATCCCTCCTCGGTGAACACCTCGAGCATGTGCCGCAGATGGTCGGCCTGCTCCTGCTCGTCGCGGTAGTAGCCGGGCTTGATCTGGACCGGGTCGACGGTGAAGTCGACGATGTCCCAGCCCATCCCGCCCAGCTGCGGGGCGCCGGTGAAGGTGCAGCAGCCGAACTCGAGGATCATGATCGGCTTCTGCCAGCGTTTGAACGGCGCGAGCTCCTTCGTGTGCCCGGTGCGGTCCGCGTGATAGGAGTAGTAGTCCAGCCCGACGATGTCGAACAGGCTCCAGTCGATCTCCTCCAGATCCGACGCGGCGCCGTACGTGATCCGCCCCTTGAAGTTGCTCCTGGCAACCTTCACCGCCTTGGCCACGTACACACCGAGCTTCCGCTGCAGCTCGGCCATGTCGAACTCCCCCTTGGTCAGGTACTCGACCCGCTCGAAGAAGTCCGCCCCCGGCACGATCCCCGGCGTGAACAACATGAACTCACACCCGACCACCAAGATCACCTCCTGCCGGTACTTCCCCCGCAGCCGCTCCACCACCCGAGCCGTCTCCCGCAACTGCTCCAACGCCTCTTCCTGAGGCTGATCAAACGCCCGAGGCTGCACGGAAACCTTCAACCCAGCCCTGAGCGCCTCCTCCGCGGTCTCCCCCAACCGTTGAACATCGCTCCCATAGACGCTCACCCAATTGGCATTCAACCGCTCCTTGATCGCCCGCACCTCCCCCCGCATCAGCCCCCGGCTCCATCGCACCCGACTGTCGTCCCCCAGAAACCCGGTACCGACGTCGTACGCAACCCCCTTGAACGCCAGCCCCCGCCCACCGCTTGGCGCGGCCTCCGCCCCACCTCCCGCGCCCGCCGCCGCGCCAGCGGCTCCCCAGCCGGCAGCAGCGGCGGCTGCTGCT